>JBOHDX010000044.1:0-30489 GCA_050700835.1 Nocardioidaceae bacterium | reverse complement strand
CCGACAGGGTGTCCTTCCCGCTCACAGAACCGAAGGTCTTGACAACCTCGATTCTCCAAGCAGGCAAGGCACCCTCGTCGTTTCACACGCCAATCAGCCCAGAACTACCTGCGGATCCGGGTCTGATCAGGCGTCGATGCGTTCGGCGTCGAGCTCGTACGCCCCCTGCACGATGAACTCCTTGCGGGGCGCCACCTCCGACCCCATCAGCAGCTCGAACACGCTCGCGGCCGCCTCAGCGTCGTCGAGCGTGATCCGTCGCAGCGTGCGATGCCTGGGATCCATGGTGGTCTCGGCCAGCTGATGGGCATCCATCTCACCGAGACCCTTGTAGCGCTGGACCGGCTCCTCCCAGCGAAGTCCCTTCTTGGCCAGCTCCGCCAGCTTCCGTTGGAGCTCGGGGTCGGAGTAGGTGTAGACGTATTTGCCCATGCCCTTCTTCGGGTTCGTCACCCGGATCCGGTGCAGCGGCGGCACCGCCGAGTAGACCCGGCCTTGCTCGAGCATCTCGCGCATCGCGCGGAAGAACAGAGTGGCCAGCAGGCACCGGATGTGGGCCCCGTCGGAGTCGGCGTCGGCCATGAATATGACGCGGCCGTACCTCGCCTGGTCCAGGTCGAACGTGCGGCCGCTGCCGGCGCCGACCACCTGGATGATCGAGGCGCACTCGATGTTCTTGAGCATGTCGCCGGCCGACGACCGCTGCACATTCAGGATCTTGCCGCGGATCGGCAACAGCGCCTGGAACTCCGAGTTGCGCGCAGACTTGGCGGTGCCGAGCGCGGAGTCACCCTCGACGATGAACAGCTCGGACCGATCGACGTCGTTGCTGCGGCAGTCGGCCAGCTTGGCCGGCAGGGCGCTCGACTCCAGAGCGTTCTTGCGCCGTTGGGTGTCGCGCTGCTGGCGGGCCATCAAGCGGGTACGGGCGGCGCCCACGACCTTTTCCAGCACGGCACGGGCCTTGGTCTTGTGCGCGGCCTTCGTCGAGGTGAGGAACGCCTTCAGCTCGCGGCTCACCACCGACGAGACGATCTTGGTGGCCGCGGGGGTGCCGAGCACCTCCTTGGTCTGGCCCTCGAACTGCGGCTCGGCCAGCCGTACGGTGACGACGGCGGTCATCCCCTCCATGACGTCGTCCTTGACCACGTCGACGTCGCCGGCCTTGAGGGCGCGCGAGGAGCGCAGGACGTCGTTGACCGTCCGAGTGATGCCACGCTCGAAGCCAGACACGTGGGTCCCGCCCTTGGGAGTGGCGATGATGTTGACGAACGACCGCATCTCGGTGTCGTAGCCGGTGCCCCAGCGCAGGGCCACGTCGACGACCAGCTCACGCTCCACATCCTGCGGGGTCATGTGCCCCTGGTCGTCGAGGAGTGGGACGGTCTCGGTGAAGCGGCCGACCCCTTGCAGCCGGAGCACCTCAGTGACTGGCTCGTCGGGCGACAAGAAGTGGCAGAACTCGGTGATGCCGCCTTCGTGCCGCAAGGACTCCTCGCGGCGTTCGGCGCCACGGTCGTCCACCAGCGCGAGCTCGAGACCGGGCACCAGGAACGAGGTCTGGCGAGCTCTCGTCGCGAGCTCGTCGTAGGCGAACGCCGCCTCGCGAATGAAGATCTGCTGGTCGGGCCAGTAGCGCACGCGGGTGCCGGTCACACCCTTGCGGACTCGGCGCACCTTGCGGAGCGAGTTGTCGGGCGTGAACGCGGCATCGCGTCCGTCGCCGTCGAACACTCCGGGGACTCCGCGCCGAAACGACATCGCCCACGTGGAACCGGCCTTGTCCACCTCCACGTCCAGCCGCGCGGACAGCGCGTTGACCACGGATGCCCCGACCCCGTGCAGTCCCCCGGTCGCGACGTAGGAGCCGCCGCCGAACTTCCCTCCGGCATGCAGCTTGGTGTAGACCACCTCGACCCCGGACAACCCCGTCCTCGGTTCCTGGTCCACGGGTACGCCGCGGCCGTCGTCGTGCACCGACACCGAGCCGTCACCGTGCAGGGTCACGTCGATCCGGGTGCAGACGCCGGCCAGCGCCTCGTCGACGGAGTTGTCGATGATCTCCCAGAGGCACTGCATCAGCCCGCGCGTGTCGGTGGACCCGACGTACATGCCCGGACGCTTGCGGACCGCCTCGAGACCCTCGAGGACCAGCAAGTGACGCGCGGTGTAGCCGGCGTCGTGCGTGGCGTCCACGGTGGCCCCTCGCGCGGTCACGCAGCTCCTCCCGTCTGTGCGGCGGATCGATCCGGGCCGGCGACGGGCCCGTCCACCGGAGACTACCCGCGCCGGCGGACGGGGCCGTGACAGCGCGCCGGGAGGGTCTGTCGTACCCCACTGGCAGACTCAAGGCTGGTCACCAACCCCCCGAATGGGTGGTGCCGAATGACCCGTGCGGGGCTCGGCGGCGACGAAACGGTCACAGTCTCGACACGCCGGGGCCCAGAACCACCGAATGCCCGGCGGGCCAGGCCTTCGGGGGCCACCATGACGCACACAGGAACCAAATCGGCGCCGCCGTCGTCGGACAGGTCACATGGTGAGGCAGGTCCGGCGGGAAGAACCGCCCGTGATTGGATGTTGTGGTGGACAAGGCCGGGAGGCCGACGAACACCACCGAGACGGAAGGGGTCCACACGTGACGACAGCTGTTGCTCCGGGAGCTGCCCTCACCGCCGCGGACCGCTGTGACCGCTGCGGCGCACAGGCCTATCTGCGCGTCGAGCTCGTCAACGGCGGCGAGCTCATGTTCTGCGCGCACCACGCGCGCGAGCACGGCGATAAGCTCCGCACCCTTGCAGCCTCCATCCACGACGAGACCGGTCGGCTGGACGACACGGCGCCGATCGCGCCCGACGAGCACTGACGGGCCGCGCGTCCTCGCTGCTCAGTCAGACATCAGACAGACATCAGCCACACCCCCGGGCCACCACCCGGGGGTGTGACTGACTACTCCCCTACTCCCGGGCGCCGAACCGGGCACTCTGGGACTTCTGGCCCTTGTGTCACCGGCCGGATCCGGCAAGATGTTCCGCTGCCCGCGCCAAGCAAGTATGTTCGATGAACTGCGTCGCCACGACGGTCTCGGGCAATGCCACCGGACACGCGGGAGGCCGCGATGGAGCACCATCATCCAGGCTCCGAAGACACTCAGCACGCGAGCAGCGAGCCGGGGCCGGAGCCGCATGCCCTGACCCGCCGGCACTTCCTCGGCGCCGTCGGCGGCGCCGCCGCGGGCGGACTGCTCCTACCGTCTCCTTCGTGGGCAGCGCGACCACCGACGCATGCCTCCAGCTTCACCGGCTCGGCACCACTGAGGCTCGCGATGCACGTGCATGGGAGCTGGTCGGAAGGCGCCGGCAGCTGGGAGGCGCAGTATGCGCAGGCGGCCGGCGCGGCGATCGACGTGCTGTACCTCAGTGACCACGACGACCGCTCCCAGGCGTACAACTACCTGCCTTCGCTGACCGGCGCCGTGCTGCAACGCTCACAGACAGGCAGCCTCTCCCAGCAGGACGGCACCGCGAACAACGGGGCGCTGCACCTGCTCGCCGAGAGTGCCAACGGGTCACCGGCGTCGGTCGCGCTGACCATCCAGCCCAAGCCGAACGCGTTCAACCGGCTGCGCACGTCGATCGCCGGTCACACTCTCAGGCACACCTTCGCCGCCTCGTCGGTCAGCGGGTCCGCGGTGTACGAGATCACGGTGTTGCTGTCGTACCACCCGGCGACGCAGGGCCGGCCGGCCGGCGCGTACCAGCTCGTGTACCGGTTCGGATCGCTGGCCGCCGGTCGGCACCTCGAGGGCGGCGGACTGATCGGGGTCGTCACCGCCCCGCTGCCGAGCACCGGTACCACCGTGACGCTGTCGCCGGTGACCGACGTGGCGGCGCTGTGGCCGACGATGCTCGCGTTGGACAACTGCTTCTACGGGCTCGCTTTCACCGTCCGCAGCCCGGCCCACGGGTCGGTGGCCAATATCGGCGTGTCGGGTGTCAACATCGTGCGCACCCAGAGCGATCCGTCGCACATCATCGCCAACCAGGCCACCGTCGTGTCCACCTACGCCAGCCGATTCCCCACCGTCACCGGTCGTCCGGTGACCGAGGTCGGCCGGTTCCCCTGGCACATGAACCCGATCGGCGTACCGCAGATCTACAGCGACTACACGACATGGCCGACGCCGGAGCCGAACGCGTTCTTCGCCCAGCTGGCGCAGAAGGTGCACACCGGCGGCGGCGTGATCACCTGGAACCATCCGTTCGGCTACAACACCGGGCCGCTGCTGAGCCCGGCCGCCCGCATCAGCAAGCGGCGCACCCTGTACGCGCAGATGCGCTCGGTGCAGCAGTTCGGCGTCGACGTGCTGGAGGTCGGCTACACGCTGCGCGGCCAGGTCGATGCCGCCACCCACCTGGCCCTGTGGGACACGTTCTCGCGCAGTGGCATCTTCCTGACCGGCAACGGCACCAGCGACGACCACAGCGGGCAGTTCTGGAAGACGATGTCCAACGGGTTCGCCACCGGTGTCTGGGCTTCGTCGAAGTCGGACGCTGCCATTGTCGCCGCTCTGGCGGCCGGTCGGGCCTACCTCACCCACATCGGGCGCTGGCCCGGCGGTCAGCTCGACATGTTGGTGGACGGCGTGGTGCCCATGGGTGCGGTGTCGGTGTCAAGCGCGACCGGCCGCAGTATCGCCGTCTTCGCGAGCGGCCTTGCCTCCGGATCGCGGGTGCAGCTGGTCGCCGGCCCGGTCGACTACAGCGACGCCAACGACCCCGGGACTGGTGTGCTCGCCACCCTCGCCCCGTCGTCGTTCAGCGGTGGCGTCGCCACCGTGACGGTGAGCACCACGGCCGGCCGGTTCTATCGGGCGCAGGTGCTCAACTCGGCGGGGGCGATCATCGGCAGCGGCAACCCAGTGTGGCTGCTGCGCTCGGCGCCGCCGGGGGGCATTCCTCCTGCCAGGAGCGGCTGACCGTCACGTTTGTTGCAGCTCGATCACTGTCGCGCCGCCCGGCGGACGCGGTACGCCCGACTCCAGCGGGAAGTGGCACGCGACCCAGTGGCCGGGCCGGAGCTCGCGCAGTGGCGGCTCCTGCTCCGCACAGATGTCGTCCGCCAGGGGGCAGCGGGTACGGAACCGGCAACCCGAAGGTGGATCGATCGCGCTCGGCAACTCACCCTTGACGATCTGGTGGCCGCGCCCTTGCTCGCTGCGCGGGTCTGCCTTCGGTACCGCCTCGATCAGTCCGTGGGTGTACGGATGCAGGGGATGGGTGGCGACGTCCGCGGACGGACCGATCTCGACCATCTTGCCGAGGTACATCACGCCGATCGTGTCCGACAGATAGCGGATCACCGACAGGTCGTGCGAGATCACGACGTACGTCAGGTCGAAATCGTCCTGCAGGTCTCGCATCATGTTCAGGATCTGCGCCTGGATCGAGACGTCGAGGGCGGACACGGGCTCATCCGCGACCACGAGCTTCGGGTCGAGGGCGAGCGCCCTGGCCAGACCGAGACGCTGCCGCTGGCCGCCGGAGAACTCGTGCGGGTAGCGTTCCACGGCTCCGGCGGGCAGCCCGACGTTGTCCAGCAGCGTCCGCACCCGGGCACGCTGCTGCTTGGCCGAGCCCAGCTTCTGCACCTGCAGCGGTTCGCGCAGGATGGAGCCGACCCGCATCCGCGGGTCGAGGGACGAGTACGGATCCTGGAACATGAACTGCACGTTGCGGCGCTCGTCGCGCAACCGTCGGCCGCGAAGGGCGAACAGGTCCGAGCCGTTCACCCTGACCCGGCCGCTCGTCGGGTGCTCCAAGGCGACGACGAGGCGGCCCAGCGTCGTCTTGCCACAGCCAGACTCGCCGACCAGGCCGAACGTGCGGCCACGGTCGACGGAGAACGTCACGTCCGCCACCGCCGACACGGCCCCGACCGTGCGCTGCAGCAGCCCCCGCGTCAGCGGGAAGTCCTTGACCAGGCCGGAGACCTCGAGCAGCGGCTGCCGGGTGCTCGCGACGGTCGCGCCGGCCCCCTCGGCGCTGTCGAAGTCCAGCCGCCACCGGCGTTGCCGGACCTCCAACGGCAGCACCTTGGCGTCGTCGGTGGTGTCCACCAGGACGGGGTGCAGGCACGCGTACGAGTGACCGTGCTCGTCCGCGACGAGGTTGACGTCGGTCTGTTTGCAGTCTGCCTGGGCGAACCGGCACCGAGGGGCGAACCGGCAACCGTCCGTCGGATCGGCGAGGTCCGGAGGCAGTCCGGGGATGCTGTACAGCTTGTGATGTGTCTCGACGACGTTCTCCGGCAACGCGCTGAACAGTGCCTCGGTGTAGCGGTGCCTGGGTTGGTCGAACAGCTGCACGGCCGTCGCTGTCTCCACCACCCGGCCCGCGTACATCACCGCGACCCGGTCGGCACGGCCGGCGATCACGCCGAGGTCGTGCGTCACCAGCAGCACCGCCATGCCGAGCTCCTTGCGGAGCCGGTCGACGAGCTCCAGGATCTGTGCCTGGATCGTCACGTCGAGCGCCGTGGTCGGCTCGTCAGCGATCAGCAGCTTCGGCTCGCAGGCCAGCGCGATGGCGATCATCACCCGCTGCCGCATGCCGCCGGAGAACTGATGCGGATACTCCCGCAGGCGGTCGCGCGGTCGGGCGATGCCGACCAGGTCCAGCACCTCGACCGCGCGGCGACGAGCCGCGTCGTGACTCACGTCGCGGTGCAGCACCACCGTCTCGGCGATCTGGTCTCCGACGGTCATCGTCGGGTTGAGCGACGTCAACGGATCCTGGAACACCATGCCGATCTCGTTGCCGCGCACCCGGCGCAGCTCGCTCTCGGACAGGGCCGAGAGGTCCCGCCCTTCAAGCTCGATGCTCCCGTCGACGATGCTCCCACCAGGCGGCAGCAGCCTCATGATGGACAGCGCAGTCATGGTCTTGCCGCATCCGGACTCACCGACGATGCCGAGCGTCTCCCCGGCGGCGACGGTCAGGTCGACCCCGTCGACAGCGTGCACGGTCGAGTGCCGGAGCCGGATCTCCGTCCTCAGCCCGCGGATGGACAGCAACGGTGCGCCGGCCCTTGTGGTCCGGTGGTCACCTGTCGGCTGGCTCATGAGTAGGCTCCTCGTCGTTCAGCGGCGCTGCAGACGTACTTCGAAGGCGTCGCGGAGGGCGTCACCCATGAAGTTGAACGCGATGCACACCAGCAGGATGGCTACGCCAGGTGGGTACAACAGCCACCAGTAGCCGCTGTTGATGTAGTTGATCGCCTGCGACAACATGCCGCCCCAGTCGGTCTGCGGGGGCTGGATGCCGAGCCCGAGATAACCCAGAGCCGACAGCAAGATGATGGAGTCGGCCACCGTGAATGTTGCGAACACGACCATCGTCCCGATGGCGTTCGGCGCGATGTGCCTGATCACGGCTCGGGTGCCGCCACCACCCATCACCTTGACCGCCTGGACGTACTCCCTGGTGCGCAGGCTGAGTGCCTCTCCGCGGACCAACCGGGCCGCCACCAGCCAGCTGAACAACGCGATGATGATGATCATGCTCAGCGTCGACGGGGAGTAGATCGTGGACAGCACGAGCAGGATGAACAGGCTGGGGATCGCCAGAGCTCCGTCCACCAGGCGCATCATGACGGAGTCCAGGAACCCACCGACGTAGCCGGAGACGGCGCCGTACAACGTGCCGACGATGGTGGCGAGCACGGCAGCCGTGATGCCGACCTCGAGCGATGCCTGACCCCCGTACATCAGTCGGCCGAGCTCGTCGTACCCGGTCGGGTCGGTGCCGAGGACGTGCGAGCTGCTCGGTGCCTCGTTGGAGACCAGCAGGTTCGTGTGCACCTGGTCAGTGTGGTAGATCAGCGGCCCGGCGAAGCAGAACAGCACGAAGAACAGCACAATGCCCAACCCCAGCAGGGCAAGCCGGTTCTCGGCGAAGACCCGGAAGCCTCGTCGCAGGCTGCTGACCTGCTCGCCGTGGACGGTCCCGCCGCCCTGCAGGGCCGGCTCGTGCCCTGGCAAGCCGTCGTGGCGCCCCGCCGGCACGTCGGGTACGCCACCTGCACCCTTCTCCGGCCTGCTTTCGATGCTCATCGCTTCGGTCCGCTCATGAGTACCTCACCCTGGGATCGAGGACGGCGTAGGCGATGTCGGCGAGCAAGTTGCCCACGACGGTCGCCACTCCCGTCACCAACGTGATACCGAGCAGCGTGGGGTAATCGTTGACCTGCGCCTCCTGCCAGAACAGCAGCCCCATGCCGGGGTAGTTGAAGACCTGCTCGGTGACGAGCGAGCCGGCGAGGATGCCCGGCAGCGACAACCCGAGGATCGTCGCCATCGGGATCAGCGAGTTGCGCAGCACGTGCCGGTACAACACCCGCCGCTCGCTCGCGCCCTTCGACCTCGCGGTCCGCACGTAGTCCTGCACCAGGTTGTCCATGACGCTGGACCGCATGTATCTGGTGAACAGCGAGACGCTCAGCAGCACCAGCGACATGACCGGGAGCACCAGTCCCATCGGCTGGGAGAGGATGCCCAGGACGGACTGGCTCTGCGGCGCCTCGGCGGGGAACACCCGCAGGTCCAGTGACAGCCATAGCACCAGCAGCAGGCTCAGGTAGAACGTCGGCATCGAGTAGAAGACGAAGCCGACCCCGGTGGCGCTGTAGTCGAAGAAGCTGTTGCGCCGGACGGCCTGCGCCACGCCGATCGGGATCGCGACGATGACCGCGATCACGAGCGCCAGCAGGTTGAGCACGATCGTCTTGGGCAGCTTCTGCGCGATCAGCGAGCTGACCGTCTGGTTGAGGTGGTACGAGTACCCGAGATCACCGTGCAACAGGTGCCACAGCCAGATGAAGTACTGCTCGAATATCGGCTTGTCGAGGCCGTTGTCGTGGTTGAACGTCGCGATCTGAGCCGCCGTGGCCCGCGGCCCGAGCACCGCGTGCGCCACCCCGCCAGGCAGCAGCTGCAGCAGCACGAACACGATCAGCGACACCAGGAACAGCACGATCAGTGCCTGTCCCAGGCGGCGACGCAGGAACCGGATCATCGCGGCACTCCCCCGTCAGGGAGTGCCGCGACGGCCGGTAGGGCCCACGCCATCACTGCGTGCGGTACCAGTACTCCGGCAGCAGCGTCTGCAACGGGTTCGCCACCACGCCACCGACGTGCGTCGAGTTGGCGTCGACGGTGTAGACGTTCGACTGCCAGATGACCGGCAGCTGCTTGGCGGTAAAGTCCTCGTACTTGAACAGCGGCGTCGTGCCGTTGGTGTACTCGGTCGCTGCGATCAGCTTGTCCATGGCCGGGTTGGTGTAGCTGCCCGAGTTGGAGCCGGCACCGGTCCCGAACAGATCCTCACCGGTCGGCAGGTAGTCGGGTGCGTAGATCCAGCCGCCGCCCCAGTTGGTGACCTGCCAGCCGCAGGTCTTGTCCGTGGGCTTGCACGGCACCGACTCGCCGATCACGGAGTTGAACGGCATCTGGTGCATGTCGAGCGTGATCCCGGCCTTGCTCGCGTCCGACTTGTACTGCTGCATCTCCAGGTTGAAGGAGTTGCTGCCGCTGGCGTAGTCGTACTTGATCGTCGCCGGCGTCCCCGCCGCCACTCCGGTGCCGCATTCGTTGGCCGCGGTCCCGGGCTTCGTGCAGGTCATCGTGCCGCCCTTCATCGTCCAGCCGTGCGACGTGAGAAGCTGCTCGGCCTTCGTGGTGCTGAACGGATACGGGTTCGTGGTGGATGCCGGCGAGAGCCACTTGTTCTTCGGCATCACCGGGACCGGGTTGTAGTTCGGGTAGCCGTAGCCCTTGTTCGCCTTCTGCACATCCACTGGCTGGTCGAGGGTCATCTGCAAGGCCTGGCGGAAGTACAGCTGACGGAACGCCGGCCCCATCGTCGGGTTGTTGAAGTTGATCGGGAAGTAGTTCACCGACCACGGGTACGCCGGCAGCAGGTAGTAGTTCGGTCCGACCGGGCTGCTGCTCGGCACGCCACCGTTCGACGGCGCCTGCGGCAGGTCCTGTGGCGGGATGTAACCAAGGTCGATGGTGCTGCTCGACTTGAGCACGTTGTACTCCGCCGAGTCACTGGTGAACGGCAGGAACTTCACCTCGTCGAGCTGCGGCTTCGGCGAGCCGGAGTACGCCTTGTTCGGCACGAAGCTGTAGTTGCCGGCCGAGCTGTACGACCCGAGCTTCCAGGGGCCGTCGACGACCGACCAGAGCGCGCTCTTGAGGTAGCCGGACTGGTTCTTGGCCTGGCTCACGAGGAAGTTGTAGACCGCGGCGCACTTGGACTGTGAGGTGGTGCAGCCGCCGCTGCCCGCCTTGCCCCCGGTGCTCGTGACGTCCCAGGCCATCGGCATCGGCGTGATCTGGCTCAGCTCGTTGTAGGTGAACCAGTTCTGCGAGTAGGCGCGCGACAGCGTGAACTTGACCGTGTTGGCGTTGACCTTGCTCACCGCGGTGATGTTGTCGGGGAAAGCGCCGGGCACGTAACCCGCCCAATTGGCCTTCTCCGCCTTGACCATGTTCATCCAGAACACGACGTCGCTGGCATTGACCGACTCGCCGTTCGACCATTTCCACGGCTTCATGGTGATCGTCAGGCTCTTGCCGTTGGCGGCGTACTTCGGTGGCTTCGCCGCGGACAGGCCGTAGTCGATCGTCGGCTGGTTGTTGTGGCCGCCGAACCAATACAACGGCCGGTACATCGGCTGCTGGAAGTTCGAGATGTTCTCGACACTGAAGTAGGCCAGGCTGGAGAAGGGCCAGATCCAGTTAGGTGTCGTCGACGGCGGCTCGGCCACCGTGACCGTCCCGCCCTTGACTGCCGTGCCTGTCACCTGGCTGCTCGGGGAACTGCTGGTGGGAGCGGAGCTGCTTGAACAGGCCGCCAGGAGGGTGACCAGGGCGACGCCAGCGGTGCCGAATCCCGCGGCTCGTCGATACCTGCGCGACGTGAGTGCCACGACTTCTCCCTTCGAGTACGCGTTAACGCGGGCGCCGGACCGGGCCGGTCCATCTGGCCAGCGTTTACTCGAAGGCCAGTGCCGCATCGCATGACGCTACCGAGGCGAAATAACGAATCAACCGCCAAAATGGGAAGAGTTTTCTGAGCAAAGGAAGAGTTCACTGAGAGGTGTGACACTTTCTCAGGGAACATTGGCCGGTCGCCATGTGACTGATGGTCGATTTGCCCGGTGCCGGAATCGAAGAGAATCGGCAGCGGCGATCCGGCAGTCGGCTACTGCGCCTCGATCGTGCGGTCGAGGCGGAGTCGGAGGGCTCGCAGCGCAGCCGCGGCCGCCACCCGGACGGTCGGTTCGCTCACGTCGGTGCCGACGACCCGCTGCGCCCCTTCGTACTCGCCGACGAGGGCGAGCGCCCGGATCGCGGCCACGCGCACCCGCGTCACCTCGTCGTCGACGAGTGGGATCAGGACGTCGGCGGCGCTGCCGAGCTCGCGGTGGACCACGACCTTGGCGCACATCTCCCTGACCCGCCAGTGCCGGTCCCCCAGCCCCCGCACAACGCCCGGCTCGGCGTACGGCATCCAGGCGTACAGCAGGCCGCGCGCTCCCCAAGTGCGTGGCCAGAAGTCCAGGTCACGGGCGGTCAGCTGGGCTCGCGGTGCGTCCGCCCAGGAGCGCATCCCGAAGAACGCCATCGGCACCGGGAGGCTGGCGTACTCGACCTCTCCCTCAAGCAGGGCCAGACAGCAGTCGATCACCGCGTGCTCGCCGTACTCCCGCAGCGCTTCCGCGACGAGGTCGCGCGGATGCGCACGAAGGTCTGAAGGTTGGAGCCGGGCCACCCGCGCAGCCTAGACGTTACGTGTTCGGCCGATCACTGAGGCGGCATTCCTTCCGTGATGACTATCTGTCCGTGGTCCTCTCAGGCTGGTTATTTCCCCTGATTGGGTCATGGTGAGAAAGGTGACCTCTTTGCGAGCGGGTGCGACGGAGCGGGTGCCTGGCGAATCTCTCGCAGAAATGGCCCCGATCGACGAGCTGGGAGGCAATTCATGAAGCTTACGAGAAGATTCGCAAGAATCGCGGTCGGGGTGAGCGTGATGGCCGTAGCGGTCGGCGGATCATTCACCGCTGCGCAGGCGGCGAACCCGGCCGACTCGCACGGTCCTGCTATCACCGTGTGGCCCGCGGCTGTCCCGATTCTGGGCACCTCGCTGTCGAACTCCAGCGGCAGCCCGCTGTTCGCGGCCAAGGACGGGTGGAAGCTGTACGACCCGGACGGGGTCTGCAGCGCGTACGCGAATATGTACCAGGACGGCAGTTCCACCAGGATCTGGACCTACAGCGGCAGCCCGAGCAACAAGTCCGTCACGGGCAACTACCAATGGTCCCCCACCGCAGGCGACTACACGGCCTTCAACGTCTACGGGACCGACTGCCTAGGCAACAGCAACTACGGCTACGGAGACGTCTCGTCCACGCTCGACCAGGAGGGAGCGGCGTCCTACAGCGCCGGCTGGTCCACCTCACAGTGCCGGTGCTTCAGCGGTGGAGCGGTCCTGCATTCCTCGAAGCCGAGCGCGACGGCCAACTACACCTTCACTGGCCAGTTCGTCACGCTCGTCTCGGACAAGGCGTCCAACCGCGGATCGGCCTCGATGTACATCGACGGCGTGTTCAAGAAGACGATCTCGTTCAACGGCGCCTGCGCCAACCGGGTGCTGGTGTGGAACTCGCCGTACCTGCGGCCACCAGCCACGTGCTGACGGTCAAAGTCGTGTCCGGCCGGGTCGACATCGACGGATTCCTGTCCCAGTGGAACTGACAGGTTCGGCGCATTGCATGCAGTGACGCAGTCTGCAAGTGAACGTGGCAGGGGTCTGGTCGCACAGATGGGCGCGGCCAGGCCCCTGCCACGCCTGCCGACAAGCGCTGTGGGCCGAATCGGGGCGAACGAACATGGGCACACCAACCCCCGAGCCCGTCCCGCGTTGCGCGCACCGGCGAGAGAGCGACCATCAGCGCGGACCTGGCCGACCGAATCTCGGAGCCGGTCGGCTGCGAGATGAGGGGTGCTCATTTGCCCGTGGCGAGCGCATGTCCACCAACGGACTGCTGATCCGGCGTTTACGTCAGGACGCGGGCTGGTCGGTCAGGGAACTCGGAACCAGCGCCGAGGTCAGCCCTGGCTACCTGTCCCGGGTCGAGCGGGGCCGGGCCGATGCGTCACCCTTCTGGGTCGCCGCCGTGGCCGGTGCCTTCCACGTTCCCCCGAGTCCGTGCTGCTGCCCGATCCGGACGTCGTCGCGGTGGTCGCGTCGTGAGTGCTCTGTCCGGTGAGGCGATCCGGTCCGTCCGGATCGCCGCGGGCCTCACGCTGCCCCAGCTCGGCGACCTGGCCTGCGTCGATCCCGGCCATCTGTCCCGCCTCTAACGCGGTCTACGGGAGCCCACCGGCTCGTGGCTCGACTCGGTCACCCGCTCACTCGGGCGATACCTCGTGACGGCCGCCTGACGTACGTACAGCGCCCCCGGTCCTCGCTCAGAGGTCCGGGGGCGCTGTTGCTTCTTCGAGTCGTTACTACCAGCGCGGCCCGTCGAGGATGCGGTTGCAGCCAAGGCAGCGAGACTGGGTTTTCATCCCGCCGCGAACCATTCCGACGAACTTCTGCCTTGTGGCCACGCCCATGGGGCCGCCGCAGTACCGGCGGTGGCGGAGCTCGCCGGTGCAGGTGGGGCATCGCGTGGCCTGCACAGGCATCGGAGCCGTGCAGTACGGGCAGGGGCGCATCCCGGCTGACGGCTGCGGCGCCTCTGCGGGCGCGGATGCCGGCGCGGTGTGCTCGATCCATCGTTCGCCGTCCCAGTAGCGCTGCTGGGGAAAGGCGACGAGGGGTCCGGGTACCAGCCAGCGGGAGGTTGGGGCGGTGTGTCCACGTCGCGGATGCTACGCGCCGACGCGGTGCTCGGCGTCGAATCACGGCGGTGGCGCGCACGGCGGGGGTGGCGAGCCCAACCATCCCGCGGCCCTGCTCAGAACCAACGATGCCAGCGACGGCGGCGGCGTCCGTAGCGAGTCTTCCGCTGGATGACGGCGCCGGTGACTGCGTCGACCTGCAACGTGAGCCGCACGCCGCGGCGCTTGGACCCGCGCGTGAGCACAGCCTTCCTAGGCGTCAACGAGAGGACGCTCCACCCGCGCCGGGATTTCCTACGTGCGATGTCTGCGACAGGCTGGCCGGACGTTGCGCGAGCCTTGGCGCGCTTCGCGGAGCGCATCGCGCACCAGGATGCGCGCAGCTCGCGCCACTCGGCGCGCCGGAGCGCTATGCCGTGCTCGCATGTCGTCTCGGACCCGCTGCAAACCGCTTGTGACCTGCGGAAATGCGAGCAGGAACGGCAGATGCTCAGTCGAGATAGTCGCGCAGCACCTGAGAACGCGACGGGTGACGCAGTTTGCTCATCGTCTTCGACTCGATCTGGCGGATCCGCTCGCGGGTCACGCCGTAGACCTTGCCGATCTCGTCCAACGTCTTGGGCTGGCCGTCGGTGAGCCCGAACCGCATGGACACGACGCCCGCCTCCCGCTCCGACAGCGTGTCGAGCACGGCGTGCAACTGCTCCTGCAACAGAGTGAAGCTGACGGCGTCCGCCGGCACGATCGCCTCGGAATCCTCGATCAGGTCGCCGAACTCCGAGTCGCCGTCCTCACCGAGCGGCGTGTGCAGGCTGATCGGCTCCCGGCCGTACTTCTGCACCTCGACGACCTTCTCCGGGGTCATGTCCAGTTCTTTGGCGAGCTCTTCCGGAGTGGGCTCACGGCCCAGGTCCTGCAGCATCTGACGCTGGACGCGGGCCAGCTTGTTGATCACCTCGACCATGTGCACCGGAATCCGAATGGTCCGGGCCTGGTCCGCCATCGCCCGGGTGATCGCCTGACGGATCCACCAGGTGGCGTACGTCGAGAACTTGTAGCCCTTGGTGTAGTCGAACTTCTCGACGGCACGGATCAGGCCCAGGTTGCCCTCCTGGATCAGGTCGAGGAACAGCATCCCGCGGCCGGTGTAGCGCTTCGCCAAGGAGACAACGAGGCGCAGGTTGGCCTCGAGCAGGTGGTTCTTGGCCCGCCGACCGTCCTCGGCGATCCAGTCCAGCTCGTCGAGGAGCTTGGCCGCGATCCTGTCGCCGGAGGCGAGCTTCTCGTCGCCGAAGAGTCCCGCCTCGATCCGCTTGGCCAGCTCGACCTCCTGCTCGGCGTTGAGCAGCGGGACCTTTCCGATCTGCTTGAGGTAGTCCTTGACCGGGTCCGCGGTGGCCCCGGCCACCATCACCTGCTGCTCCGGCTCGTCAGTCTCGTCGCCCTCAGAGAGGGTGAACCCCCCCTTCTCGTCCTCCTTCAGCGTGGGGTCCTCGACCAGGTCCTTCTCGAACAGCTCGTCGGGGATGTCCTCCAGAACCTTCGGGCCGGTGGCGTCGGACGAGGCGCCGTTGGTGACGACGACGATCTCGTCCACCTCGGGCGCAGCGGTCGCCTTCGAGGGGGACTCCTTCTCAGCGGTGCCCTTCTTGGGGGCGCCCTTCTCCGCGGCGCCCTTCTCCGCGGCCACCTTCTTCGCGGCCACCTTCTTCGTGGCCGGCTTCTTGGTGGCGGACTTCGTCGCGGCCGGGGCAGCGGTGGTCTTCGCCGTCGCCTTCCTGGCCGTCGACTTGGCGGCGACCTTCTTCGACGTCGGGCCGGTGGCCCTTCTGGCCGGCGCCTGCTTGCCTGAGGCGTTCTTGGCTGAGGCGTTCTTGACCGTCGCGTCCTTGGCTGATGCCTTCTTGGCCGGCGCCTGCTTGGCCGAGGTCTCCTGAGCCGGTGACTTCTTGGGCGGCGCCTGCTTGGCAGATGCCTTCTGTGCCGGCGCCTTCTTGGCGGACGCCTTGGCGCTCGCGGTGGGGGCCTTCTTGCTCGCGGTCTCCTTCACGGTGCTCCGACCAGCCGCGGCAGCCGTGACCTTCTTGCGACCGGCGGACTCGGTGGCGGTCACCGACACGATGACGCCCTCGGCGGCCAGCAGCCGCACGAGCGCCTTCTGCTGGGACTGGCTGATGCCGGCGTCAGCGACCGCGAGTCGGACGTCAGCGGCGCTGATCTGACCGGTGTTTCGACCACGCGCCAAAAGCCCTTGAACTGCCGGGTGCGTGACGACGTGATCGGGCAACTTTCGAGACGCGCTGGACGACACGAACAACCTCTCGCTGGCAGTATTTGGGCGCGGCAAAGACCCCTGCGGTCAAGCCCTGGGTGCCAAGTCTGCCATGCCGAGCGGCCTCACACACACCAGGTTCATGCGAGGCGGCCGCGCTGATCCGTGACCGCCGGGCCGATACCGACGCGACGGGTTCGCGAAGGACCCACCCGTGGTCACTCGGCCGCCTTCACCGCCAGCACCGGACACGGTGCATCGAGCAGCACCCGCTGGGCGTTACTGCCCAGGATCAGCTTTCCGACCGGCGACCGGCGACGCAACCCGATGACGATGAAGTCGGCCCCGACCTCGGTGGCCACATTGATCAGGTCCTCGGCTGGGTCGAGTCCACGTACCAGCTGCCGGATCTCGTGGTCGACGTCGGCCTGCTTGAGCTGCTCCCGGACCTCCTGCAGCTGCCCCTCCGTTTCGATCGCGTCCTCACTGTCGAACTCGCGACCACCTCGATGGGAGTTCACGACGACCAATCGCGCACGGCGCAGCGTGGCCTCTTCGGCAGCCCGGCGCAACGCCGCCCGCCCTTCCGGCTTGGGTACGTAGCCGACGACGATGGTGCCCATCTGACCCGCCTTTCGTGGCGACCGCGATCACGTGTCCAGCGAGGCTATCGAACGTACGCAGAAGCGGCCCGACCGCCAGATCCCAGCAGGGGTCGGGCGACCGGGCTCGAAACCGCTAGTTCACGGGCCATGTGTGGACCGGCTCGTTGCTGTGCATGAGGTCGCGATAGCGCACCACCACGTCGCGCAGCGCGTCGAACCGGTCACCGGTGCCTGCGTCGTAGCAGCGGTGGAACATGGCGGTCAGCCACGTCGCGCCGTTCCGACCGCTCACACACCTCTGCTCGATGACGCCCAACAGCCGTTCACGCTCCTCCACGGCGACGCCCCACGCGTCGAGGCCGCGGTGGGCCAGCGGAAGCAGGCGGCGCAGGACCAGCTCGGTCGCGGGCACCGAGCCGAGGCCGGGCCAGTACAGCTGCGCCTCGATCCCCTGCCGCGCCGCGACGTGGAAGTTCTCCTCGGCCGCGCTGAAGGACATCTGGGACCACACCGGCCGCTCGGACGTGGCCAGCTCGCCCACGAGACCGAAGTAGAGCGCCGCATTGGCCAGAGTGTCGACCACGGTGGGACCGGCTGGGAGCACTCGGTTCTCCACCCGCAGGTGCGGGCGTTGGCGGACCACGTCGTAGACCGGCCGGTTCCAACGGTAGATGGTGCCGTTGTGCAGGCGCAGCTCAGCCAGCGTGGGGGTGTCCCCACGCTCGAAGACCTCGACCGGGTCCTCGTCGTCGAGGATCGGCAGCAGCGCCGGAAAGTAGCGGACGTTCTCCTCGAACAAGTCGAAGATCGATGTGATCCAGCGTTCGCCGAACCAGACTCGCGGCCGGACGCCCTGCGCCTTCAGCTCCTCGCTGCGGGTGTCGGTCGCCTGCTCGAACAAGGCGATCCGAGTCTCGCGCCAGAGCTCCTTGCCGAGCAGGAACGGCGAGTTGGCTCCGAGCGCGAGCTGGACCCCGGCGATCGCCTGCGCCGCGTTCCAATGGGCCGCAAAGTCGTCGGGGCCGACCTGCAGGTGCAGCTGGGTGCTCGTGCAGGCGGCCTCGGGGACGATGCTGTCCGCGGCCGCGTGCAACCGGTCCGTGCCATCGATCGCGATCACGATGTCCTCACCCCGTGCGGCGAGGATCTGCTCGGAGAGCAGCGCGTAGCGCGGGTTCGCCGACAGGCTGTCGGCCGCCATGTGTCCGGGTGCCAGGGTCGGGAGGATGCCCACCATCAGCATCTGGGCACCAACCCGCTCCGACTTGGCCTCGGCATCGTTCAGGCTGCGCCGGATCCCTGCCTCGAAGTCGGACAGTCCCCCGTGGTCGAGACGGTGCGGGGGCACGTTGATCTCGAGGTTGAACTGGCCGAGCTCGGTCTGGAAGTCATGGTCGGCAATGGCCTCCAGCGCCTCCGCATTCTTCAGCGCGGGGTCGCCGCGGTCATCGACCAGATTGAGCTCGATCTCGATCCCGGTCATCGGCCGGTCCGCCTCGAACCGTGCGTCGCGAAGCATCCGCTCGAACACGTCGAGGCATCGCCGCACCTTGGCGCGGTAGCGCGTCCGATCCTCACGCGTGAAGGTACGCGCGTCGACTTCCTGACCCATTTCGCTCCCTGCGCCGGAGGGCTCGGCAAGGCGCGTCGGCGACGCCGGGATCAAGCGCCGGTGACGGGCAGGTACAGCCTCGCGGACCGGACGCCGCAACGCCAGCGTCCGCGGGCTACTGGTCAGGCACCGTCGCGGCCAGAAGCTCGGATCTCCATCGGGGCTCGTCCGCAACATCCAGACCGTCGTCGGCCACCTGGTCGCCGAGCGGCTCCCAGGTAGACGGGGGGACACCCCGCCACAAGGTCTCCCGGATCAGCCCCATCATCGGGTAGTCGGAATCCGCCAACTCAGCGCGCTCGATCGCACACCAGGCGGACGCACCGTCCCCCGCCAGCCAGGCGGCGAAGGCCGCCAACGTGAGAACCGCCGGTTCGAACGGCGGCACCACCAACCTCGAGACGTGCGCCCACAGGCGGAAGTGGGCCGCGGCATCGAGTCGCGTCATCTCGGCCCAGGCGACGTCGCGCACCGGCACCACCGAGCACCAGACGGACAACGACGCGACGTCGTCGTCGGACAGCGGGACGGCTGGGTCGCCACTGACGGAGCCCACCAGCGCCGTCACCCTCTGCGCCGCCACCCGCAGCCAGCCTCGACCGGGATCGGTCGCCACCTCGTGGCTGATGGCCCGCAGGCATGTGCGTGTCGCCGTGGTCATCTGCCGGGCTCGCTCCCCCTCGACGCGGGCAAGGCGTGCCCGCAGCGCGTCCCGGTCGGGAAGGATCTCGATCCCCTCGAGCACTGCCTGTGCCATCAGCGGGCTGCTTCGCACGTCGTACGCGGTGCCGGTCGGTGGACAGCAGCGCTTGTCGGTGCACATGTGGGACCAGTAGCGACTGCCATTGGCGTGCAACGCGTCGACCAGACCGATACCGGCCGCCTGCAGCCCCGCCGCGAGCGCGCCGAGCAGGCGCTCAGCCAGCCAGGCGTCAGAGGTATAGGCCACCGTGAACACCGATCCCACCTGGTGAGAGGCCAGCATCTGCGCCAGGGCGTCGACGAAGGACTCGACGTCGCAGGTGGCGGGGAGGTCCTGGCGCATGCACATGCCGATACGTCGACGAGGCCCCTCCAGCGATGCCAGCACCAGCGAGTCGGACGGATGGAAGCCGAGGGCGGTCGGGAGCAGGGCGAGCATGTCGGCGGGGCTCGATGCACGAAGGGCGGAGTGTCGGTGCCGAGAGGCGGTAGGTCGATGTCCCATACCCGTCACGATGGTGGCTGGTACCGCTGGCCGGGAGAATCCACAAGCGGGCGTCTCCGGCGGTGCGCCACGGCGTCGGCACTCGATGCGACCATGGCGCTATGCGCACCGAGGCGACGATCCTGCACCTGGATCTCGACGCCTTCTTCGCCTCCGTGGAGCAGCGCGACAAGCCGTCCCTACGAGGTCGACCGGTGATCGTCGGCGGAGTGGGCCCGCGGGGGGTCGTGTCGACCGCCTCGTACGAAGCGCGACGGTTCGGTGTGCGCTCGGCAATGTCGACGGCGGAGGCACGGTCTCGTTGCCCGCAGGCAGCGTTCCTGTCGCCTCGCTTCACGGCCTACCGGCTGACCAGTGACGTGGTGATGGCCCGGATGGCGCAGATCTCGCACCTGGTGGAGCCATTGAGCCTCGACGAGGCGTTCGTCGACCTGGCGGCGGGACAGCCAGCGTCCCATGACCTTCGTGTGGTGACCGACATCGCGGCGCAGCTTCGCGGCGACGTCGAGTCGCTCACCGGGGGCCTCACCTGCTCGGTCGGCATCGCCACGTCCAAGCTGGTCGCCAAGATCGCCAGCGAGCTCGACAAGCCGGACGGCTGCATCGCGGTGCCACCGGGCACCGAGCAGGAGCTTCTGCGCCCTCTGCAGGTGACCGCGATCCCAGGCGTCGGTCCGGCGACCGCGGAGCGCCTGCGACGAGTCGGGGTGCACACCATCGGCGAGCTCGAGACCGTCAGCGAAGCCGAGCTGTGCCGCCTGCTCGGAGCCGCGCACGGCACCTTGTTGTACGCCTTGGCCCGCGCCCGCGACGATCGACCGGTCGTCGCGGACCGCGAGACGAAGTCGGTCAGCGTGGAGGACACGTTCGAAGTCGATCTCGTCGACCCTGCCCTGCTGTCGGCCATTGTCGATCGGATGGCGACGCGCGTCACTCAACGCCTGCGCGACAACCGCCTGTCCGGACGCACAGTGACTCTGAAGCTTCGTCGGCACGACTTCTCCACGCAGACAAGGTCGGCCACCCTCGCCGGTCCCACCGACGACCGCCGGGTGGTCACCGGGCTCGCCCTGCGGCTGCTGTCCGAGACGGACACCTCAGACGGGGTCCGGCTCCTCGGGGTCGGCGTCTCGGGTCTGTCCGACTGGATCCAGGACGACCTCTTCACAGAGTCCGAGGAAACCGGGATCGTCGCCACGGACCTCCCCGCCGACGACCTGCCGGTGGCCGGCTCGCGAGTCAGCACACCGTGGGCGCCCGGGGCCGACGTCATCCACACCACTTATGGTCGCGGCTGGGTGTGGGGGTCCGGACGCGGCCTCGTGACAGTCCGTTTCGAGACCGCCGAGACTGAGCCTGGTCCCGTGCGTACTTTTCGTCAGGACGACCCGGAGCTCACGCCGAGCGAACCGACGAATCGACATCGGGGTTGCCATGACGACCACAAGGTCGATTCTCCGGTCCAGGGCGGATAGCGTCGCGCTCATGACCGCCGATAGCGCCACCACTCCTGCTCCGACGGAGCCTGACACCTCGGCTCCGCCGACCAGCCCACCAGTCGCCAAGCGGGTGCCGCTCGAGCGCACCCATCACGGCGATACGTTCATCGACCACTACGAGTGGCTGCGGGACAAGGACGACCCCGAGGTGATTGCGTACCTCGAGGCCGAGAATGCTTGGACAGCGCACCAGAACTCCCACCTCGACGACCTGCGTCAGCACGTCTTCGAGGAGATCAAGGGCCGGGTCCAAGAGACCGACCTCTCGGTCCCTGCCCGCCGCGGGGAGTGGTGGTACTACTCCCGCACCGTCGAGGGCAAGCAGTATTCGATCAGCTGCCGGTGCCCAGTCGACTCGCCCGACGACTGGACACCGCCGAGCCTCGAAGCCGACACGGACATCCCCGGCGAGCAGGTTCTCCTGGACGGCAATGTCGAGGCCGAGGGGCACGACTTCTTCTCTGTCGGCACGTTCACCGTCAGCCCGGACGGCTCCCGGCTCGCGTACGCCGTCGACATCTCGGGTGCGGAGCGATTCACCTTGCGGGTCAAGGATCTGCGCACCCAGGAACTGCTCGCGGATGCCATCGAGGACACCTACTACGGTGCGACCTGGTCACTAGACGCGTCCACGTTGTTCTACACCACGGTCGACGACGCCTGGCGCCCCTACCGCGTCTGGAAGCACCGGCTCGGCACCGCTGCGGATACCGACGACATCGTGTTCGAGGAGAGCGACCAACGCTTCGGCGTGAGCGTCGGATCCACGCGCAGCGACCGTTACATCATGATCGAGGCGGCCAGCAAGATCACCAGCGAGGTGCGCTTCGTCGATGCCGCGACACCCGATGCGGACTTCACGGTCGTGTCGGCCCGCCGGGTCGGCGTGGAGTACTCCGTCGAGCACGCCGTCGTTTCCGGGGAGGACCGTTTCCTGGTGCTGCACAACGACGGCGCCGAGAACTTCCAACTCGCCGAGGCGCCGGTCACGTCGCCCGGGCCGGACAGCTGGCGCACCGTGATCGCTCACCGTGACGACACTCGGCTGGAGAGCGTCGACGCGTTCGCCGGCCACGTCGTCGTCGGTTTCCGACGGGCTGCACTGACCCGGCTGTCCGTGCTGCCCCTCGAGGACGACGGTTACGGCGAGGCGCACGAGATCGAGTTCGAGGAGGAGCTCTTCACCAGCGGTGCTGGGAGCAACCCGGAGTGGGCACAGCCACTGTTCCGGCTCGGTTACGGCTCCTACGTCACGCCGTCCACCGTGTACGACTACGACGTTGCGGCCGGAGAGCTGATCCTGCGCAAGCAGCAGCCGGTGCTTGGTGGCTACGACGCCACCGACTACGAGCAGCACCGGGAGTGGGCTACCGCCGCGGACGGCACCCAGATACCGATCTCGGTGGTCTGCCGTCGCGGCGTCCCCCGCGACGGCTCGGCGCCCGCACTCATCTACGGCTACGGCTCGTACGAGATCAGCATGGACCCGGGCTTCGACGTGGCGCGGCTGTCCCTGCTCGACCGGGGCATGGTGTTCGCGGTCGCGCACATCCGCGGCGGCGGCGAGATGGGTCGCGCGTGGTACGAGAACGGCAAGACGCTGACGAAGAAGAACACGTTCACCGACTTCGTCGACAGCGCTCGTCACCTGGTCACGTCGAGATGGACCTCGACGGACCGACTCGTGGCCCTCGGCGGCAGCGCGGGCGGGCTGCTGATGGGCGCCGTTCTGAACCTCGCACCGGATGCGTTCGCGGGCGTTGTCGCGGCCGTTCCGTTCGTCGATGCGCTGACGTCCATCCTGGACCCGTCACTGCCACTGACGGTGATCGAGTGGGACGAGTGGGGCGACCCCCTGCACGATGCCGAGGTCTATGCCTACATCAAGTCCTACACGCCCTACGAGAACCTCGAGGCCAAGGACTACCCGCCCATCCTGGCGATCACCAGCCTCAACGACACCCGGGTGCTGTACGTCGAGCCGGCGAAGTGGGTCGCGGCGCTGCGGGCCACCAAGACCGGCGACTCTGCGCTGCTGCTCAAGACCGAGATGTCAGCCGGACACGGAGGGGTCTCGGGACGCTACGAGGCGTGGAAGGAGCGGGCGTACGAGTACGCCTGGATCATCGACACCGCCGGCGCCAAGCACGACGCCGCCTCGCACTGACCGCGCACCCACCTCCCTGGGCTTGATCACGGAGTCGGGACGGTAGCTGCGCCGGGCACCCGCCTCCCTGGGCTTGATCCGACAGTTGCGCACGGGGGCGTAACTGTCGGATCGCGGGTGGGGACGGTAGCTGCGCCGGCGACGGCCGTCGTACGCACGCCACCGACGCCGCCACGGTCACGGACGGCAAGGTGCGCAATTGAGCACTCCGAAATCGGCGCACCCGCGGTCGCTTACCCCTACCCGCGATCCGACAGTTACGCACCCCGATCCCTTACCCCTACCCGCGATCCGACAGTTACGCACGCACGGCGCGGAAGTCGCGACGTTAGGCACCAGCGCACGGTCGCAGAGTGGTGCGGTTGTGCGCAGCATCGCCAAGCACCGCGGCCGCGTGGTGCCGAAGTGCGCACTATTGCAGGAACCGGGTCCGGCGACCCGACGTGGACGCCCTGAACGGGACGAGCCGTCCGCACCCACAAGAGTGCGTAAATGTCGGATCACGGAGTGGGGACGGTAGCTGCGCCGCGACGGCCGTCGTAGGCACGCCACCCACGCCGCACCGCGCACCCACCCGCTCCAGCCACCCACGCCGCACCGCGCACCCACCTCCCTGGGCTTGATCCGACAGTTACGCACGGGGGCGTAACTGTCGGATCGCGGGTGGGGGTGTGCGGGGGGTTGGCGGGGCTGTTGCGAGTTCGTCGAATCGTCCCCGTCTGTTCTCTTTCGCACCGATGCGGTTGGGCGTAGCGTGCTCGACGGTTCGCCGGACGCTTCGTCCGGGCACGAGGAGGGGAGTCCGATGTCCGCACGTCGCAACGGCCCGAAGGGGTACGTCCATCTGGTAGCGCTGGCCGGCGGAGCCACCGTGGTGGCCCTGTTGACCAGCCCCGCGGCCGCGACCCAGTCGGTGGCCGGGACGGCACCCCCGAAGCACCCGGCCGGCCACGGTACCTCGTGCCACCTGGGTCACGGCGTGAAGCACGTCATCGAGATCACCTTCGACAACGTGCACCTGTTCCGGGACAACCCGAACGTCCCGTCCGACCTCCAGCAGATGCCCACGCTGCTGAACTTCCTCAAGCGGCACGGCACGATCCTGTCCAACATGCACACGCCGCTGATCGCACATACCGCCGAGGACAGCCTGGCGCTCTACTCCGGTCTGTACGGCGACCGTCACGGGCAGCCGGTGAGCAACTCGTACAAGACCTACAACCCCGACGGATCCACGTCGCCGGCGAGCTCCTTCAACTACTGGACCTCACCCGTGTACGACACCAGTACGCACGCTCCCTCCACGACGGACCTGAGTCCGTCGATGGTCTACTCCGACCCTGCCCACCCCCGCCTCGCCGGTCGCACCACCCCGGCGCCCTGGCCGGCCTTCACCCGGGCCGGCTGCACTGTGGGCGACTTCTCCACCGCAAACATGGTGCTGGAGAACACCTCGGTCGACATTCCCGCAGTGTTCGGGGCGGGCTCGCCGGAGGCGCAACAACTGGCCGCCGACCCCGACTCCTTCAAGGACAACGAGGTCGCCGACTACGTCGGTGTCGCGCTGCACTGTGCCAAGGGCCAGGCCATCTGTGCCGAAGCGCAAGCGGTGAAGTATGGCCAGTCGGCGCCCTCCCACACGGCGGTCGCCGACGCGCTGCCCGACCAACCGGGCGGCTATCACGGGTACCAAGCGTTGTTCGGGGCCCGGTACGTCGCGCCACAGCTCGGCGCCGGCACACCCAACCTCACCTCACACGGCTACCCGGTGACCGACTCTCATGGCAATCTGACCGACCTCAACGGCAACCCGATGTACGGCGCCTTCACCAACCAGCGCCCAGGCTTCCCTGGCTTCAACCCGACAGCGTCGCAGTCCCTGGCCTACGTCGCCGACATGCAGGAGGCCGGCGTCCCTGTCACCTACGCCTACATCTCCGACATCCACGACCGCAAGCCCGGCGCCACCGGCTGCAGCACCGCCGGAACCGGAGCCCTCGGCCCGGGCGACCCCTGCGAGAAGGCCGCGGCCGCCGCCTACGACAGCGCTTTCGCCAAGTTCCTCGACCGGCTGCACAAGGACGGCATCACGGCCGCCAACACCGAATTCGTGATCGGCGCCGAGGAGAACGACCATTTCGACGGCGCCAACGCTGGTCGTGCGATCCAGCCGTCCTGCACCGGCAGCACCTGCTCGTACGCCGCCGGCCAGATCGGCGAGCTGCAGGCGAACCTGCCGCAGCTCCTCGCCTCTCAGACCGGTGACACCACCCCGTTCGCGGTAGAGCCGCAAGGTGCCGCGATGTACGTCACCGGCAACCCGGCGCAGCCGCAACCAACGCCGAACGACCCTGCCGTGCGCCAGCTCGAGCGTGACACCGCGGCCCTCACCGCGGACAACCCGTACAGCGGCGTGAGCGGCGAGAAGATCGTGAACTACCAGGCGGGTGCGACCGAGCAACGCATCCTGCACATGGCCACCGCCGACCCTCTACGCACACCGACGTACACGATCTTCCCGAAGCCCGACTACTACTTCTGTCAGAGCGCCAGCCTGTCCGCATGTCCCGCCGGGGTGGTCATTAATCCGGGATTCGCCTACAACCACGGCTACTACAGCCCGGACATCGACATTACCTGGACCGCGTTCGCAGGCCCGGGCGTCAAGCGTCGCGGCATCGACGGCCGCAGTCCGGAGCAGAGCCCGGCCGTGGCCGATCCGAACGGCGGTGCCAGTGTCCCTGCCTACAGTCGCAAGGGCACCTGGGCGGACGAAACCGACGTACGCCCGACGCTGCTCTCCCTGGTCGGGCTGCGCGCCGACTACCGGACCGACGGTCGGGTGATCACCCAGATCATGCGGCGCCCGCCCGCCGGACTGAGAGGGCTGACTGAGCTCGGACGCATCTACAAGCAGCTGAACGCGAGCGTCGGAACCTTCGGCACCGACACGTTGCTGGCGGACACGGCGGCACTGGCCAGTGGCTCAGCGGGACACGACTCGCTCTATACCCGAACCGAGCACCTGCTGACCCAGCTAGGTCGTGCTCGAGACGCCGTCGCGCTGCGGATGTCGCAGATCCTCAGCGCCGCCGCATCCAACGACGCCCGACCCACCGCCCGTACCCTCAGATCCGCGCGGTCGCAGGCGCAGAGCCTGCTCAGAAGGGCTCAGCAGCTCAGTCGCCACACCTCAGGGTAAGCCCCGGCTGCCGCTCCGCGGAGACCCTAATAAGTCCCTGAGAGCGGCAACTTCAGGCTCGTCCCGTACGTCCTTGCCAGTGAACGACCTTTCACCACGGGTCCACCACGGGCAAGGAATCTCCCGCCCCGCCGAGGCGTTCTTAACAGGTGCCGGACCCCGGGGGATCCGGACGGGACGAAGGAGTTGATGGCTGTGGCACAGACGGTCACCACGTCGCGCGCCACCCGAAGCACGGGTGAGGGCCGCGACAGCGTAGGCATGTATCTCGACGAGATCGCGCGCACGCCCTTGTTGGACGCTGCCCGTGAGGTCGAGCTGAGCAAGGCCATCGAGGCCGGACTACTGGCCGAGCAGCTGCTGGCCGAGGGCCGGGTCGAACGACGCAAGGGCGGTGCACCCCGGCGGGCGACCGAGGAAGAGCTTCGCTGGCTGGCCGCCGAGGGACAACGGGCCATGCAGGAGTTCGTCACCGCCAACCTCCGACTCGTCGTTTCCATCGCCCGCAAGTACGGTCGGGCCCAGATGCCGCTGCTCGACCTCATCCAGGAGGGCAACACCGGGCTGATCCGCGCGGTCGAGAAGTTCGACTACGCCAAGGGTTTCAAGTTCTCGACCTACGCCACGTGGTGGGTACGGCAGGCCATCACCCGCGGCATCGCCCAGCAGGCCCGCGTGGTGCGCCTTCCTGTCCACGTCGTGGAGGAGCTCAACCAGATCGGCGCTGCTCGCCGCACCTTGGAG
This sequence comes from Nocardioidaceae bacterium, assembly GCA_050700835.1. Taxonomy (GTDB): domain Bacteria; phylum Actinomycetota; class Actinomycetes; order Propionibacteriales; family Nocardioidaceae; genus JBOHDX01. Next base: position 3,266 of record JBOHDX010000044.1, on the reverse strand, counting down.
CGCCAGCTCGGTCGCGAGCCGGAGCCAGGCGAGATCGCCCACGAGCTCGGCGTCGACGTCGACCGCGTGATCGACCTGCTGAGCTGGGGCCGTGACCACGTCAGTCTCGACACCCCGGTCGACGAGGACGGTGACACCTCGCTAGGCGACCTGGTGGCACGTGAGCTCATGCCGGGGCCGGACGTCACCTTCCTCGACGTCGAGTCGCGTGACCGGCTCGCCGACCTCGTCAGCCAGCTCGACGAGCGCGAGGCAGACATCATCCGGGCCCGCTACGGGCTGCTCGACGGTCGCCAGCACAAGCTGGCAGACATCGGCGCGAGGCACGGCATCTCGGCCGAGCGGGTGCGCCAACTCGAACGCGAAGCACTGATGCGGCTGCGCAAGCTCGCAGATCCAGACCTGGCGGCCTGATCGTCCCCTGTCAGGCCGGGCCTTTGGCCCGCCGCTCCTGGAGGTACTGCCATAGCTCCTCGACTGCGGCGTCCAGGCCAGCCAACGAACCGGTGTTGTCGACCACGAGGTCGGCGGCACCGGTTCGCTCTTCCCGGGAGGCCTGCGCACCGATGCGGGCCCACGCCTCTGCGCCGGACATCTCGCGGTTCCCGACCAGCCGGTCGGCCTGCACCTGCGGAGGCACGTCGACGACCAGCACGACGTCGAAGGCGTCTTGCTGACCTGTCTCGACCAGCAACGGGATGTCGTGCACGACGATCGAGTCCTGGGGGGCGGCCGCTTCCAGCTCGGTCGCGCGGGCGCGTACGCGCGGATGGGTGATCGCCTCGAGGCGCCGACGAGCGGCCCCGTCACCGAACACGCGCGACGCCAGAGCCGGGCGATCGAGGCTGCCGTCCTCGGCCAGGATGTGGTCGCCGAACTCGTGGACGAGCGCCGCGAGCCCGTCGCTGCCGGGCGCCACCGCCTCGCGAGCGAGCACGTCGGCGTCGATGACGATCGCACCGCGGTCGCGCAGCCGGCGACTGACCTCGCTCTTGCCGGATCCGATCCCGCCGGTCAGCCCCACACGCAGCATGGGAGCCACTCTCCCACCGCTGGTGGCGCCGGCGGGGTCACTGCCCGGGGACGGAGAACGCAGCCAGCCCCCTAGGGGTCCCGAGCCCCGTCGGTCCGTCGTAACCGGGCACCGCTGTGCAGATGTAGTTGCCCCTGCAGAAGCCGTTGCTGCCGCCGACGACGTCGTTGAACGAAGCCGCATTCGCGTACAGGTCCGCCAGGGTCAGAGTGCCACCGGTGCCGGCGGCAGCGATCATGCCCGCGACGAACGGCGACGCCGCACTGGTCCCGCCGACGACGATCCAGCCTCCTTGACGGCCCAGCCCGAAGGTGTCACGGACAGCCACGCCCGTGGCGGGGTCGGCGTCGGTCGACACGTCCGCGATCGACCGCATCGGGCACGCGGTACCCGGCTGGAAGGACGGCTTGCCGAAGTATCCGGAGCAGCCACTGCCGGCGAAGTCCCAGGCCCGCTCGCGCCAACCACGCGCCTTCCTGGCCCGGGTGAGCCGGGTGCCGCCGGCGAGATCACCTGCGGGATCGAGGCCGGGAAGGCCGCGGGCTGGTAGCCGTTGTCGCCTGTCGACACCACCGTCGTGGAGCCGGGGTGGCGCCAGTGCTTGGCCTGCTTGTGCACACCGGTGAACTCCGCGATGCCGTAGGAGTGGCTCGTCACCGGTGCCAGCCGGGCGGCAGTGTCGGCGGCGATACCCAAGTCTCGTGTGTCGGGCTGGGAGGCCTCGACCAGCACGATCTTGCAGTCCGGGCACGCCGCCGAGACCATCTGCAGGTCCAGGGAGATCTCGACTCCCCAGCCCGCGTCCGGCGCCGGGTAGCGGCCGGCGCGCCCGTTCTGGTTGACCTTGGTGAAGCAGCCGTTGGCGGTGGTGCACGCCGGCAGGCCGTACTGGCGGCGATAGACGGCCAGGTCGTGCTCGGCGTTCGGGTCGTCGTAGGCGTCCACGATCGCGACGGTCTGGCCGGCGCTCGGGCCCGGTGTCAGGCCGTAGGCACCGCGCAGCGCCGCCGGACCGTACCCGGCTGGTTGCTGGGAGGCGGTCCTGGCGGCGGCACCGACCTTGTCGAGGATCGCGAAGCAGTGGAAGGACCCGGGCAGGGAGCGGCAGACGCGCTGCGGCCGCGTCGCGACCCGGTTGATCAGCCGAGCCACCGACCGGGCGGGACGGTGGGCCTGCGCGTGGGTGACGGCTGCGTGCATCGTCCGGCGAGGCAGCAACCGGTACGTCTGGAGCGCCGTCTCCCGGACCGTGTTCCCTGCGGAGTCGGTCGCCGACACGCGCAGCGACGCGAACCGGCGCCCGTGAGAGGCGGGCGGGTCCTGGTAGGCCATCCGGAAGGAGTCACCGTCGAGTCTGGTCAGGGGCACCGGGCTCCAGTGCCGGCCGTTGTCGTAGGACACAGCTGCGTGCGCCGAGCTCACCCGCTGGTTGCGCGGCCCGGTGTGCGGGAACGCCAACCGGAAGTGAATCCGCGCGGCGACCGCTCGTCCGTTGATCCGCACCGGCGGGGCGTAGCTCGGCATCATCAGCGGCAGCGCCGACCTCCCGTGGCCCGAGCGGAACCCCCACACGTCCGAGACGTGGTTCGAGAGCACGAGACCCGGCAGGTCGGGGACGCTCGTCGCGGACAGCGTGTAGCGGGCCGGTGCCGGCGGCACCTTGGTGAACAGCCCGATGAAGTCGGCGCCCCGGGCGATCCGACGGCTGCCTCGCCGCAGAGCCCAGCTGCCCGTGTGGTGGTCGGCGAAGACGAAGCTCGTGCCGGGAGTGGCGGCCGGTTGCCACAACGGGAGGTCGATGCCCAGGTAGTCGCCGAACCGGCACGCGACGCAGCTGAACGAGCCAGGCCCAGTGGAGATCTGCCGCTCCAGTCCCGGCCCGACCGGACTGCGGAACCACCGTTGGCCCGGCTGACGGCCCGGGTGCGCGAACCGTCGTAGAGGCAAGGTCTGGTCCGCCACCCCGTGCCGGGAGAACGACGCCGTCGCGTCCACCGCCCACAGCAGGTGCGGGTCGGTCAGCATCCAGGCGTCCGCGCGTCCCGGCACATGGATGCGCCCTCCGATGCCGATCGAGAGGAACGAGCGTGGCGAGAAGGGGGCCGCCCTGCTGGCGACCGCCGTCGGTCCGGCGCTGACCGACGACACGAATCCCGCCGACGGGACGCTGCTTGACGCCGCGCGCGTAGGTGAGTGCGACAGGGACGCGCCGGTGGTGGACGGCGGCACGAGC
>JBOHDX010000043.1:0-116542 GCA_050700835.1 Nocardioidaceae bacterium | reverse complement strand
GATCGCCTTGCGGCGAACAGCCGCGCGGGAAGTCGCCCAGCGGGCCAAGAGGGACCGGAACATCGCGCCATGCGCGGCCACCCGCGGACAGACCGCGGCCTTGGGGGAGTGAGGCCGTCGTCGGACGGTCGCGAACCCAGGAGGTCATCATGACTGCCACCATCTCCCGCCGTCTCGTCTCGCTCGCCGATGCTGCCAAGCCGCTGGCTGTGTCGACGCGGACCGTTCGTCGCTACATTGCCGACGGTCAGCTCGACGCCGTACGCCTTGGCCGCAAGACGCTGCGGATCAAGGTCGAGTCGATCGAGCGCTTCATCGATGCCAGGCCCGTAGGCAACTGGCGCTGAGGCTTCGCCGGGTCAGGAGCAGCCAAAAATGGCTGTTGCTTGTTCCCCGTATGTTCCCGAAATTGGCAAGAGACCCTCGAAAGGGCCTCTGACCTGCGGTTATCTGGTGGGCGATACTGGGTTTGAACCAGTGACCTCTTCCGTGTCAAGGAAGCGCGCTACCACTGCGCCAATCGCCCAGGTCCTCGCGGACCGTGTCCCCATGGGGACCGAGGTGGAGACGGGATTTGAACCCGTGTAGACGGCTTTGCAGGCCGTTGCCTCGCCTCTCGGCCACTCCACCGGGTCGAGCCGGCTGAAACCGCTCCGAGCGGACGACGGGATTCGAACCCGCGACCCTCACCTTGGCAAGGTGATGCTCTACCAGCTGAGCCACGTCCGCGCAGCGCCCATGTTCCCCTGGCGCGAGTGCAAACACTAACTGATTCGGGCGACCGCGCCCAACTTGGGGCGGGGGCGGTGCGGCGGGCGCGGGAGTGCCTCGACGCGACACACTGAGCGGGTACGCCGGCCGGGATCGACCGAGAGGGTCCGGCCGTCAGGAACCCAGGGGAGAGGCAGCGAATCGGATGCGAGTCTGGATCGACGACGTACTGCTTGACGACCCGTACGCACCGGCACTCAGCGTGCTCGACCATGCAGTGACCGTTGGGGATGGCGTGTTCGAGACGGTCAAAGCGGTGCACGGACGACCCTTCGCGTTGACCCGGCACCTGCGGCGTCTTGCCGCCTCCGCGGCGGGGTTGGGCCTTCCGGAGGTCGACGAGCAGCGGCTACGCGCGGCGGTGGCCGCCGTGCTCGACGGCGTCGACGACCCGGCCGTTCGGGTGCGGATCACGGTGACCGGCGGTGTGTCTCCGCTCGGCTCCGGTCGCGGTGGCCGGTCGCCGACCCTGATCGTCGCCGCGGGGGACGAGATCGTCGAGTCGCCGCCGGCGGCGATCGTGACCGTGCCCTGGGTGAAGAACGAGCGCGGAGCGGTCACGGGACTGAAGACCACGTCCTACGCCGAGAACGTCGTGGCGCTGGCGCACGCCCGGTCGCGAGACGCCAGCGAGGCGATCTTCGCCAACTCGCGCGCAGAGCTGTGTGAGGGCACCGGGAGCAACGTGTTCGCCGTCCTGGACGGTGAGCTCGTCACCCCGCCACCGTCGTCCGGCTGCCTGGCCGGGATCACCCGCGCTCTGGTGATCGAGTGGTGCGGCGCCACCGAGCGGGTGCTGCGCATGTCGGCGCTCGACGAGGCGACAGAGCTGTTCCTCACGTCGACCACGCGCGATGTCCAACCGGTGCGGCGCTGTGACGACCGCGAGCTGGCAGCGCCGGGCTCGGTCACGGCCGGGGTGCGGCAGGTCTGGGCCGACCGAGCCGCCCAAGACCTCGACCCGTGATCGACTGGTGAACCGTCAGCCGGCGGCCTCGGCGCGTCGACGCTCGCGATAAGCCGCCACGTGCAGCCGGTTGCCGCACGTACGAGAGTCGCAGTAGCGCTTGGAACGGTTGCGGGACAGGTCGACGAGGACCGAGGAGCAGTCGGGCGCGTCGCAGACCTGCAACCGGTCCTGCTCGCCAGCGGCCACGACCTGCGCGAGGGCCACGCCTCCGTCGATGCGGAGATGCTCCGCCAGCGTCGCATTGGGGGCGAAGTAGTGCATGTGCCAGCTGTAGCCGTCGTGATGGGTCAGCCGGGGGCACATCTTGGCGCCGGCAAACATGGCATTGACACGCTCGGCCGCATCGGCTACCGATCCTTCGTCGAACACGGCCCGGAACGCTAGCCGCAGCGCGCGTACGGCAGCCAGATCGGTATCGTCGAGCGCCCCGATGTCACTGACGTCCCATTGTCGGACGAAGTCATGGAGGGCTGGTACGTCCGGCAGCCCGTCCTGGTCTCGGTCATCCGAGTCCGTGTTGATGAGCGCGACCAGGCACAGCAGCGAATGCTCGGTGTCATGGGCGAAGATCACGGGGTTCCTCCTGCGGGCTACTGCCTATGACAGTAGCCGGTACGGAGAGCCCGGATCGGTGATGTGGTCAGGCGTTGGCGAGGATGCGCTGGACGGCGTCGTCGACGTCGATGTGCCGCGACTCCTCGCCGTCTGGAACGAGACGCTCTGTCATCCGCACGAACCGCTGGACCTCTGGGGCCGGCGTGGTGAGGACGGCGATGCCATCCGGAGACATCAACTCCAGACACACCTGCGCCTGGCCGCGTTCGTCGAGGACTGGCCGCACCACGACGTCGCCGTCCCCGGTCGGGGCGTACTGACCGGCGGCCAACAACGAGCGCGCGAACACCCAGGAGACGTTCTGGTGGCCGAGGCTGAATGCGGCCGTCACCGCGTATGGGTCGTCCCGGTCGTAGGACAACTGGCAACTAACCTGGGTACCGGGCGGATCACAGGCGAGCTCGAACATCGTTCGGCAACTGACCGAGGGGGATTGGCGTGTCATGAGGGGCCCTTTCGTCCGCGTCAACTGGAGGAACGACCGAGGTCCGGGGTACGGAGGCGCCAAGCCGACAAGGGGTTCCTTCCCCTGACCGCACGTCCTAACCGTCCCGGTCGGATGATTTCTTGTGGACTTTCCTCCTGAGACCGGACAAGTCGGTCGCCTCGTCCCCCACGGCACCTGTCTATCGGGCCGTGCTTGCCGCCGCACACGATGGGTTAGGGTGACGTCGGTCGATGCGTGCACGACGCTCAGACCGGATGCAGGCCCGGGGCGATTGGCGCAGTGGTAGCGCGCTTCGTTCACACCGAAGAGGTCACTGGTTCGAACCCAGTATCGCCCACCAGGTTGCCCATTGTGCGAACCGTGGTGCCGTCCTCGTCGGCCGGTTCGTCGCGTCGGGCCTGCAGCGGTGGGGTCTTCGCGCGGAGCGCGGTGAGCCGGTCTCGCAGGTCGTCCTTCACGACGAGGTGTTTCGTCGTGGGGTTGAGTTGGTAGCCGTCGGGTCGGACTCCGCCGGGCCAGCGCCCGGCCGCAGCGTGGCGCTCATGCCGGCGACGACTCGATCGATGATCATCTCGCGTTCAAACTCCGCGAACGTGCCCAGCATCTGCAACATCGCCCTCCCCGCCGGTGTGGACGTGTCGAAGCCTTCGGTGGCGGACACGAACGCGACCCCGAGGCCGGTGAGTTCTTCGACCAGCGAGACGAGGTCACGCTGGCGCCGCGAGAAGAGGTCCACCTTGAGGACGAGCAGCATCGTCGATCCGCGCCCGGACCTGACAGCCGCGAGCGCGGCGCGCAAGCCGGAGCGGTGAGTGTCCTTGGCCGAGGCGTTGTCGCTGAACGAAGCAACCTTCACCCAGCCGGGCTGCGAAGCAACGTAAGCGTCTGGCCGCAGCGTCTGCGCCTCGATCGAGTACGGCTGATGCTCCTCATCGGTCGAGCGGCGGGTGTAGACCGCAACCTGCCGCACCGGCTCTCGCGTGGATCGCGGCGGCGTGGTGGAGTTGTGATCGTCGAGCCATCATCGAATCCCTTCCTTGCACCGCGTGGATGGTCGCTCCACCGCGAACAAGAGCAACGGGACAGCGACAACCGAGCAACAGCCGGACAGGCCGTGGTCAGGCCGCCCACGGCAGGTTCGCGCCGTCCGTAGACTGGCTGGCTCGCCACTTGTTGATCATCACGGCCAGAGCCTTGACTGCGGAGGTGTACTGGTCGTCTGTCATGGACGCCGTGCCCGGTTCGACGACCTCGACGGCCGCCAATTCCGGGCTCGGTAATGGGCGAAGGTTTCGATGGGAGTTCGTCACGCCCTTCAACTCCGCGGTCGGCGCCGCAGTGTGACAGTGGGGCGATGGAGGCTTGTGCACACCGTCTTGGCGCATCCTGCGTCGCGCGGCATGCACGCGACAGTAGCGCCGACTGGGCCGTGTGTTGAGTGGATGTTCCTCGACGCCTCAACAGGGGCATTGGTGGACGAAACATTCCAGCAGAGTTCGACGGTAAATTGAGCTTCAATCGGGTAGCTGTCCCGCCAGGGACCAACGGCGGCTGAGCATCTCTCACCCATACCTCACGACGACTTACCCCGAACCAGCTGTCTCGATCACGGATCCGCTGACGGGGACTGAACTGAGACACGAGCCGGCCTGTCGGGTGTTGTCCGTCGTTCATTTTGCAGACGAACCCGTCGCTGGAGATGCAGACGCCGTTGACACGGGGTTTGTTTGGTGACGGGCTGTTCGGCACGGTGACGGCGTGGTCGGCACGCTGACGGCCGATCGCGGGCATGCCGGTAGGCCGCCGGTTCGGATGATCAGGCGGGCGAGGGCGAGGGCGGGAGGGGGGCAGTAGGCGGCCGCGTGCGACAGGCCGATCAGCGACCAGGGCGGGTCTGTGGCGCCGAAACGCTGGCGGGCGCAGCGGGCCGTGACGGCGAGGATGTCCAGCGCGTGCCACAGCGTCGACTTGAACGCCGGCAGCGGCGTAGCCAGTAGCTCGCGGTCAGATTCCTCTGCTCCGGCGTCGGACCCAGCCGCCGGGGTTCCCGCTCCGAACACCACGTGTGAAACGTGGATGGGAGCATCGGATGAGTACGCCTACGCGGCAGCTCGGCCTGCTCGCGGTTGTCGTCGCGCTGGCGACCGGCTGCGGAGCGACCCAAGCCGCCCAGCCGGGATCGAGCAGGACACCGAAGATGTCGATGTCGCCGGGCATGTCGATGGCACCCGGAACGTCGATGTCGGACATGTCTGGAAGGTCAGGCCCGTCGGCGTCGGCCCGGATGATCTGCTCGCCGGAGATCCGCTCAGACGTCGCGAAGACCCTGGCGATGACCGCAACTCCGCCGGTGAAGGCCACCTGGGCTCACGAGGTCTATACTTGTAGGTACGCCCTCCCGTCCGGCCCACTGGTCCTGACGGTCAAGGACTTGCCGGATGCCGCCTCGGGACGAACGTACTTCGACGGCCTCCGGCACCGCCTCGGGCGTACTCAGTCGCTCTCCGGGCTCTCCGGACTTGGACTCCCAGCATTCGAGACGCGGGGCGGCAACGTGGCGTTCCTCAAGGACGGCAAGACCTTGCTGGTGGACGCGAGTCGCTTGCCTGTGAGCGCCGGACCGCAGCACCAGTCGCGTACCGACATCGCGTATCAGATCGCCACCGACGTCCTCGCCTGCTGGAGTGGCAGCTAGGCCGTCGGGCCGAAACCCGCGGAGGGCTGGGCCAGAACCCGCGGATGGGCGGGCTTGGCGCCCGACATTGACCGCGATATCGGTTGGGGCAGACAGGTCGCGGCTCGGTACGATCGCCGGGCTGAACCGCCGAATCGGGGCGGCCCGCAACCACCGGGTCTCGATCATCATGGGGCCGGAACCCGCCGGCGGCAGTTCACGCGTACGCGAAGGAGAGAACCGTGTCCGACATCCACGTGACCGTGTCCGGCCCCGCCCAGGCGGAGCGACAGGTCACGACGGGCACGAAGGCGTGGGAGCTGTTCGCCGACGACGCGACAGTCATCGCCGCACGGGTCGATGGCGCGCTGCGCGACCTGGCGTACGAGCTGCGCGACGGCGAGGCCGTCGAGCCGGTGGGCATCGACACCGACGACGGTCGGGCGATCGTGCGGCACTCCACCGCCCACGTGATGGCGCAAGCGGTGCAGGAGCTGTTCCCCGACGCCAGGCTCGGAATCGGGCCGCCGATCACGGACGGGTTCTACTACGACTTCGACGTGGACGAGCCGTTCAAACCCGAGGACGTCGAGGCGATCGAGTCCCGGATGCGCAAGGTCATCAAGGAGGGTCAACGCTTCTCGCGCCGAGTGGTCACAGACGACGCAGCTCGCGAGGAGCTCGAGGGCGAGCCCTACAAGCTCGAGCTGATCGGGCTCAAGGGCGGAGCCGGTGCCGAGCCGGGGGCGGACAGTGCGGAGACCGTCGAGGTCGGGGGTGCCGAGCTGACCATCTATGACAACGTGCGTCGCGACGGGTCACTGGCGTGGAAGGACCTATGCCGAGGTCCACACGTGCCGACCACCAAGCGGATTCCAGCGTTCAAGCTGATGCGCACGGCCGCGGCGTACTGGCGTGGGAGCGAGAAGAACCCCCAGCTGCAACGGATCTATGGCACGGCTTGGGAGTCGAAGGACGCTCTCGAGGCCCATCTGACCCATTTGGAGGAGGCACAGCGGCGCGACCACCGCCGGCTGGGCAACGAGCTCGACCTGTTCAGCTTCCCAGACGAGATCGGCTCAGGGCTCCCCGTCTTCCATCCCAAGGGCGGGGTGCTGCGCAAGACGATGGAGGACTACTCGCGGCAACGCCACGAGGAGTCGGGCTACGAGTTCGTCTACACGCCCCACATCACCAAGAAGGAGCTGTTCGAGACCTCCGGGCACCTCGACTGGTACGCCGAGGGCATGTACCCGCCGATGCACCTCGACGAGGTGACCGACGACCGGGGCAACATCACCAAGGTCGGGCAGGACTACTACCTCAAGCCGATGAACTGCCCGTTCCACTGCCTCATCTATCGCGCTCGCGGGCGGTCCTACCGTGAGCTGCCGCTGCGGCTGTTCGAGTTCGGGTCGGTCTACCGGTACGAGATGTCCGGCGTGGTGCACGGGCTCACGCGGGTGCGCGGGATGACGCAGGACGACGCGCACATCTTCTGCACCGTCGACCAGCTCGACGCCGAGATCCGCTCACTTCTGACGTTCGTGCTCGACCTGCTGCGCGACTACGGCCTCGAGGACTTCTACCTGGAGCTGTCCACTCGGGACGAGGAGAAGTCCATCGGCACCGACGAGGAGTGGGAGCGAGCCACCAGGGCGCTTGAGGCCGCCGCCCACGCCAGCGGCCTGGAGCTGGTGCTCGACCCCGGCGGCGCCGCGTTCTATGCACCGAAGATCTCCGTGCAGGCCCGCGACGCCATCGGCCGCACCTGGCAGCTGTCCACGATCCAGGTCGACCTTATGGAGCCGCAGCGCTTCGAGCTCGAGTTTGCCGCCGCCGACGGCTCCCGGCAGCAGCCGGTGATGATCCACCGGGCTCTGTTCGGATCGATCGAGCGCTTCGTCGGCGTGTTGACCGAGCACTACGCCGGCGCCTTTCCGCCGTGGCTCGCACCGGTGCAGGTGGTTCTGATCCCGGTCGCCGAGCGGCACGTCGACCACCTGGCCGAGATGGCGGAGCGCCTGCGCAGCAACCGGATCCGGGTCGAGCTGGACACCTCCGACGACCGGATGCAGAAGAAGATCCGCAACGCCCAGCTGCAGAAGATCCCGTTCATGCTCATCGCCGGCGATCGCGACATCGACGAGGGCGCCGTCTCGTTCCGCTACCGAAACGGCGACCAGGACAACGGCGTTCCGGTCCATGAGGCGATCGACCGGATCGTGCGGGCGGTGCAGCAGCGGGCGCAGGTATGACCGCAGTCGGTGGCGGTCCGCCGGAGGTGGTCCAGCATGGCGTGGGCGAGGTGGACGGTCTCGAACGGCTGTGGACGCCGCACCGGATGGCCTACATCACCGGTGACGCCGACGAGCCTGACGACGAGTGCCCGTTCTGCCGGATCCCGAGCCTCCCCGACGACGAGGGTCTCGTGCTGGCCCGGGGCCGCCGGGTGTACGCCGTGCTCAACCTCCACCCTTACAACCCCGGACACGTGATGGTCGTGCCGTACCGCCACGTGGCCGAGCTCGAGGATCTCACCGCCGACGAGGCGGCCGAGCTGATCTCGTTGACGCAAGACACCGTCCGGGTGGTACGCCGCGTGTCGTCCCCGCACGGGTTCAACGTCGGACTGAACCTCGGCGGGGTTGCCGGCGGCTCGCTGTCGTCCCACCTGCACCAGCACGTGGTGCCTCGGTGGTCCGGTGACGCCAGCTACATCACCGTGATCGGTCAGACCAAGGTGCTGCCGCAGCTGCTCGCCGACACGAGAGCGCTGCTGGTGGCCGCTTGGCCCGGCTAGCTGGCCGCGGGCTTCTCGCCGCCGAGTAGGACCCGCGTCATGGCGTTGCGGGTGTCGAGCAGCTCGTCCAACGCCGCGTCGAGCTCGTCCGCCGACACCGTCAGCGGCCCGCGCTGATCCGGCGGCGAGTGCTCGGCGGAGAGCACCGCTGCGCGGCGCAGCAGCTCCTTGAGGAACGACGCCGTGACCCCGTCCGTGCGTCGGAGGACCGTGTCGAGTCGGCTCGTGTCCACCTCGAGCCGGCCGCGATAGAGCTCGAACAACGCGCGCCGGCCTGCGGTGTCCGGCAGCAGGAGCTCCACCGCCTGGTCGACCCGGCCGGGTCGAGCAGCAAGCGCCGGCTCCAACAGATCGGCCCGGTTCGTCGTGAGTACGAAGATGACGTCGGCGTCCTCGGCGAGCCCGTCCATCTCGTTGAGCAGCTGGAACAGCATCGGGTGGTGACCGGGGTGCATGCCCCGGTCCTCGGCGATCAGGTCGACGTCCTCGACGACGAGCATGGCGGGGGTCAATGTGCGCGCCACCGAGCACGCCTCACCGATGAGATGCAGCGCCTCTCCGGTCAGCTGGATCACCGTGGTCCCGGTCAGGCTGCCGGTCAGGTATCGCACGGTGTGCGTCTTGCCGACGCCCGGAGGTCCGTACAGCAAGAGTCCTCGCTTGAGGTGCTGCCCGGCCGCCAACAGCTGCTCCTTGTGGCGGGCGACCTCGATCACCTGTCGCTCCACGGCGGCGCGGACCTCGGCGGGGAGGATCAGTTCGGCCGCGTCCATCGGGACACGCTCGTGGAACTGCATCAGGCTCTCTCTGCGACCGAAGACTTCGCCGCCGAAGGACAGAACCTGCCCGCGGAACACGTTGTGCTCGACGGCAGATGCCCGGATCTCGGCCGCGGCTGTGGCGGCGAACGCAGAGTCGGTGCTCGCGATCTGCACGGTGACGCGGTCGTTCCCGGAGTGTGGCTCGGCCCCTCTCAGCAGCAGGGCCGTGCGCCGCCCCCCATCGGTGACCAGGTAGAGCCCGCAACGCACGCACGCCTCGACGCGACCGGAGGGACCGCTCGCGAGGTTGCTGCGCGCTACGTTGCCGGGTCGCATGGCCGCGGGACCGTACTCCTGGCCGGCGAGCAGCTCGGCCAAGCCGAAGTCCCGATGCTGGAACCCGATGACCCCCACCAGCTGGTGATCCCGGTCGGGTGCCGCCAGCCACGCGTCGAGTCCCGCCTGGACATTCACGTGCTGGTACGCCGGCCACCCCTCCTCCACGACTGAGAAGTCGGCGTTTGCGTCACCCGCCAGGTGTTGCCGCAGCAGGCTCGCCAGCGTGGTGCCCTCCTCGGCACGCGCGGCGCGCACCACGCCGCGTACCGCACGCCGCGCGAGCCGGGCGACGTCGGCCATCTCGGGAGGGCGTTGGTCGGCGAGGCCCTCCCGGGACGTGGTCGGCACGGCAGACGGCCCGTAGCTCACCCAGCCGAACGAGCGGTTCGTCATCTGTCTGTCCTTCGATCAGGTGCACCAGAACCCGCGCCGGGCCAGAATCCGCGGATCGCCGGGCCAGAACCCGCGGACCGCCGGTTAGCTGGCGGTGAGCTTGGCGGCGAGGTGGGCGGGGACGGGTTCGTACCTGGCGAAGGTACGGCTGAACGACCCGGTGCCGTGACTGAGCGATCTCAGGTCGGTGGCGTAGCGCAGCAACTCGGTCGCCGGCGCCTCGGCGTGCACCATGGTGCGGGCGCCGGCGATCGCCTCGCTGCCGAGCACCCTCGCCCGGCGGCCGGAGAGGTCGCCCATGACGGCGCCGACGAAGTCATCGTCGATCAGAACCTTGATGTCGTCCACCGGCTCCAACATGGCGATCTCGCCGGATTCGGCCGCATCGCGCAACGCGAGGCCTCCGGCGGTCTGGAAGGCCATGTCGGAGGAGTCGACGCTGTGCGCCTTGCCGTCGTGCAGAGTCACCCGGATGTCGACGACGGGGTGACCGCTGGCCACGCCGCGTTCCATCTGCGCCCGGACGCCCTTCTCGACGCTGGGGATGAACTGGCGGGGGACGGAGCCTCCGACCACCTTGTCGACGAACTCGAAGCCGCCACCGGACCCGAGCGGCTCGACGGTCACGTCGCACACGGCGAACTGTCCATGGCCGCCCGACTGCTTGACGTGCCGCCCATGCCCGGAGCTCGCGTGCAGGAACGTCTCGCGCAGCGGTACGTGCACCGGCACCCGGTCCACGGTGACCCCGTAGCGCTGCCCGAGGCGGTCGAGCAGCACCTCGGCGTGCGACTCGCCCATGGTCCACAGCACCAGCTGGTGTGTCTCGGCGTTGTGCTCGACCCGCGCCGACGGGTCCTCGGCGGCAAGCCGCGCCAGCGCCTGGCTCAGCTTGTCCTCGTCGGACTTCGCGTGCGCCTCGATCGCGATCGGCAGCAGCGGCTCCGGCATCGTCCACGGCTCCATCAGCAGCGGCCGGTCCTTGTCGGAGATCGTGTCGCCGGTCTCGGCCCGGCTGAGCTTGGACAGCACCACCAGGTCGCCGGCCATCGCCTGGTCGACCGGCCGCATCGCCTTGCCCAACGGGCAGGCGAGCGCTCCGACGCGCTCGTCCTCGTCGTGGTCGTCGTGCGCGGCGTCACCCTCGCGGAACGCCGACGAGTGTCCGGAGACGTGCACCGCGCTGTCGGGCCGGAGTGTGCCGGAGAACACCCGCACCAGCGACACCCGGCCCAGATAGGGGTCGCTCGTCGTCTTGACGACCTCGGCCAGCAGTGTCCCGCCCGGATCGCAGGTGAGGTCGTCGACGGCCTTGCCGGCCACCGTGAAGACCGCCGGCATCAGGTGCTCGGCCGGGCCTGGGAAGCACCTGGTGATGATCTCGTCGAGCTCCCCGATCCCGGGCCCCGTGGTGGCCGACAACGGCAGCACTGGGAAGAAGGTCGCGCGCGCCACCGCCGTCTCGAGGTCGTCGATCAACGTGTCGACGTCGACCTCCTCGCCGGACAGGTAGCGGTCCATCAGCGTCTCGTCCTCGGACTCCTCGATCACCGCCTCGATGAGCGCACCACGGGAGGCCTCGATGGCGGCCCGCTCGGTGTCGTCGGGATCGCGCTGGGTACGTCCCGCTCCGGCATAGTCGGAGTAGTCGAAGACCTGCTGGCTGAGCAGCCCGGACAGTGCGGTCGAGTCGTCGTTCGGGAGGTAGAGCGGCATCACCTTGTCGCCGAACGCGGCCTGGACCGCCGCGAGTGTGCCCGCGTAGTCGGCTCTGGCGTGGTCGAGCTTGGTGATCGCGACCGCGCGCGGCATGGCGACGCCAGCACACTCCTGCCACAGCGCGCGGGTCGCGACGTCGAGGGGTTCGGCCGCGGACACCACGAACAGGGCACAGTCAGCCGCTCGCAACCCGGCCCGCAACTCGCCGACGTAGTCGGCGTACCCGGGGGTGTCGAGCAGGTTGACCTTCACGTCGCCGATGGACAACGGCATCAGCGAGAGCCCGATCGAGCGCTGCTGCTTCTGCTCGGCCTCGTCGAAGTCGCTCACCGTGGAGCCGGCCTCGACGGTTCCGGCGCGGTTGATCACTGCGTGGGCAAGCAGGTGGTGCTCGGCGAGGGTCGTCTTGCCACCACCCGACGGGCCGACGAGGGCGACGTTGCGGACGCCCTCGGGTCGTCGTGCCCCCGGGGCATCGACCTCCGCGCCCGTGTGGCCGGCTGATCTGTCTGGCATCGGTTACCTCCGTCGACGGTCCGGACCTGACCTTTGCGCCACACAACACCCGCCGTGACCCGGCGCACAAGACCCCGGCGATAGCATCGCCACCGCCCCGCTCGCCCCGCCGCACCGACGACGGAGATCCCGACCACGATGCTTGAACGCTTCCGACAGTTCTGGACCCGACTGCTGTCGCCGATCGCCAACACGCTGCTTCGTTGGGGAGTGAGCCCGGACGCGGTCACGTTCGTGGGCACGGTCGGTGTCTCGGCCGGCGCGCTCGTCTTCTTCCCCGTCGGTCGGCTCTGGCTGGGCGTCGTGGTGATCGCCGTCTTCGTGTTCTCCGACCTCATCGACGGCTACATGGCGCGTACGTCCGGCCACTCGTCCCGATGGGGTGCGTTCCTGGACTCCACCCTCGACCGGGTCGGGGACGCATCCATCTTCGGTGGCCTCCTGCTGTGGTTCACCGGCGGAGGTGACGACCGGGTGCTGGCGTGCGTCTGCCTCTGGTGCCTGGTGATGGGCTCGGTGACGTCGTATGCCAGGGCCAAGGCCGAGAGCCTTGGCATGCAGGCCAAGGGCGGGATCGCCGAGCGCGCCGACCGGCTCACCGCGATCCTGGTCATGACGTTCTTCTCCGACGTGCTCGACCTGCCGATCCTGCTGACGATCACGCTGTGGGCGTTGGCAGCGGCCAGCGGGATCACGGTGGTGCAGCGGATGATCCTGGTGCGCCGTCAGGCGTTCGTGGACCCGTGATCGCCGCCCGCCTGGAGACGTGGGCCTACCGGGCGGGGTGGGCGGTTGCCAAGCGGACACCCGAACGCCTCGTCGATCCCGCGCTGCGCGCGGTGGCCGACCAGGCCTGGCGACGTCGTGGACGCGGTGTGCGCAACCTCGAGCGGAACCTCGCCCGGGCCGCTCCGGAGACCACCGGCGCGGCGCTGCGTGACCTGTCGCGGGCCGCGATGCGGTCCTACCTGCGCTACTGGGGCGAAGCCTTCCGGCTGCCGTCGTGGGATCCGCAGATGCTGCGCCGACGCGTGATCCCGCACCACACCGACCGGGTCGGCGACGCCATCGCGTCCGGCCGTGGCGTGGTGGCGGCGCTGCCCCACATGGGCAACTGGGACCTCGCCGGCGCCTGGGCCTGCCAGGAGGTCGCACCGCTGACGACCGTGGCGGAGCGGCTGCGGCCGGACTCGCTGTATGACGACTTCGTCCGCTACCGCGCTTCACTGGGCATGGAGGTGCTGCCGTTGACAGGAGGACCAGCACCGATGTCCGTGCTCGCGCGGCGATTGCGGGAGGCGCAGTTCGTGTGCCTGCTGGCCGACCGGGACCTGTCCCGGCACAGCGTCGAGGTCGCGCTGCTGGGGGAGTCGGCCCGGATGCCTCTCGGGCCTGCTCTGCTCGCGCAGCAGACGGGTGCGCTGCTGCTCCCGGTGAGCACGTCGTACGACACCGAACGGCCTGGCGTCATGCATCTGTGGGTGCACGACGAGGTCCCGACGCGTCCGGGGCACGCCGGCCTGGCCGCAATGACCGCCGACGTGGCCGAGACGTTCGGGCGGGTCATTCGGCGCGACCCCGCCGACTGGCACATGCTGCAGCGGGTGTTCGCCGCCGACCTCGATCCGTACCCAGATGGCGTCGAGACCACCGCCGACAGGGGTCGTTGATGCGCGTCGGCCTGGTCTGCCCGTACGCCCTGGACACCCCCGGCGGCGTGCAGAACCACGTGCGTGACCTGGCGGGATCGCTGCACCTCCTAGGCCACCACGTCACGGTGCTCGCGCCCGGCGAGTCCGACGACCTGACCGGTCACCCGGACTACGTCGTGCCGGCCGGCCGCCCGGTCTCCGTGCCCTACAACGGTTCCGTGGCGCGGCTGACGTTCGGGCCTGCGGCGATGGCCCGCACCCGTCGCTGGCTGCGCGAGCACGACCTCGACGTGCTCCACGTGCACGAGCCGGCGACACCGAGCGTGTCCGTGCTGGCCCTGTGGGCCGCCACTGGCCCGGTCGTCGCGACGTTCCACACCGCGATGGAACGCTCCCGGGCGATGACCGCGTCGGCCGGCATCCTGCGCCCGGCGATGGACAAGATCAGCGCCCGGATCGCCGTGTCGGAGCAGGCGCGGTCCCGCCTGCGGGCAGCGTTCGGCGAGGACGCGGTGGTCATCCCCAACGGGGTGTGGGTCAACCGGTTCGCCCAGTTCGGCCCGGCCTCGGCCGGCGACGGTGACCGACGACCGACCGTGCTGTTCCTCGGCCGGTACGAGGAGCCGCGCAAGGGCCTCGGCGTCCTGTTGGACGCGTGGCCGCAGATCCACGCCGCGCGCCCGCAGTCGCGGCTGGTGGTGGCCGGGAACGGCGACGAGTCGGTGGTCTGGAACCGGGTGCAGCCGGCGCTTCGCGATGCCGTGCGCGTCGCCACGGTGGACGACACCCAACGCGACCGGCTGCTCGCCGGGGCCGCGGTCTACGTCGCCCCGCACCTTCGGGGCGAGAGCTTCGGGGTGGTGCTGGTGGAGGCGATGGCCGCAGGTGCGCCGGTGGTGGCCAGCGACCTCCCGGCCTTCCGCGACGTGCTCGGCGGCGGCCGGTGGGGGACTCTCGTACCCACCGGTGATCCGGGGCGCCTGGCGGCGGCCGTGGTGTCCGACCTCGACGACCCGGCGGCCCGTGTGCGGGCGGAGGGGGCACGCACGGCAGCCCGTGTGTACGACTGGAGCGTCGTCACGCAGCAGATCCTCCGGGTCTACGAGACGGTTGTCGGCACCGGCGGGAGGAGGGGAGGGGGATGAGCGCGGCCCTCGCAGTCTGGCTGTTGCTGGCCGTCCTGGCGGCCGGTGCCGTCGCCGTCACCTTGTCGTCGGTCGCGGGCCGGATGGACCGCCTGCACATGCGCCTGGCCACCGCCCACGCGTCGTTAGACCATCAGCTGGTCGTGCGCGCGGCGGCCACCACGAGCGTCGCGATCGGCGCGGGGCTGGATCCGGCGTCGGCACTGGTGTTGGTCGATGCCGTGGAGCGCACCCGGCAGCCACGCGGCAGCGCCGGGCACGAGTCCGACGAGTCCGCCCTCACCCGCGCCCTGGTCAGTGTGTTCGACGACGCCGGGAACGTCGCGGCCTTGTGGCGCGGGTCCGACGATGGCGTCCGCGCGATGTTGTTCGAGTTGTCGGCGGCCTGCGAACGCGTCGCGCTGGCGGTGCGGTTCCACAACGAGCTGGCGGACCGGATCCGGCACCGTCGTCGCGGTCCACTCGTGCGCTGGTTCCACTTGGCCGGCCACGCCCCGTGGCCCGCGCCGGTGCTCGTCCACACCGACGTGCCGGCCGGTCTCCGCTGGGCCGTGGGCCAGGCGGCCGCCGCGGCGTCCTGACCCCCTAGACTGGAGGCATTCCTGGACCCGTCCCCGGGCAGCACCCGGGCGTACGGCGTCGTCCCGCACCGAACGCATTCCGAGGTTGACCGTGACCGACACCACCGACACCACCGACTCCGCCGACACCTCAGCGAGCATCACGTCGACGACCCAGCGGGGCACCGGCCGGGTCAAGCGCGGCATGGCCGAGATGCTCAAGGGCGGTGTGATCATGGACGTGGTCACCGCCGACCAGGCCAAGATCGCCGAGGACGCCGGCGCCGTCGCCGTGATGGCGCTCGAGCGGGTGCCGGCCGACATCCGGTCCCAGGGCGGTGTCGCGCGGATGAGCGACCCGGACCTGATCGACGGCATCATCGAGGCGGTGTCCATTCCGGTGATGGCCAAGGCCCGGATCGGACACTTCGTCGAGGCCCAGGTGCTCCAGTCGCTGGGCGTCGACTACGTGGACGAGTCCGAGGTGCTGACACCGGCCGACTACGCCAACCACATCGACAAGTGGGCGTTCACAGTGCCCTTCGTGTGCGGCGCCACCAACCTCGGCGAGGCGTTGCGGCGGATCACCGAGGGCGCCGCGATGATCCGGTCCAAGGGCGAAGCCGGCACCGGAGACGTCTCCAACGCCACCATGCACATGCGCCAGATCGGCGCCGAGATCCGTCGCCTGAGCTCGTTGTCGCCCGACGAGCTGTTCGTGGCGGCCAAGGATCTCCAGGCGACGTACGACCTGGTTAAGGAGGTCGCCGAGGCGGGCAAGCTGCCGGTCGTGCTGTTCACCGCCGGTGGCATCGCCACGCCGGCCGACGCGGCCATGATGATGCAGCTCGGGGCCGAGGGCGTCTTCGTCGGCTCCGGCATCTTCAAGTCGGGCGACCCTGCCAAGCGCGCCGCCGCCATCGTCAAGGCCACCACGTTCCACGACGACCCCGACGTGATCGCGAAGGTGTCGCGGGGGCTGGGTGAGGCGATGGTCGGCATCAACGTCGACGACATCCCGGAGCCGCACCGACTCGCCGAGCGCGGTTGGTGAGTCCGCTGTTCCGTTCCGGCCCCAAGGTTGGACCGCGGCAGCGGGTCGACGACTTCGCGCGCGTACTGGTGCGGGCCGGGCTCATCGACGACGCCGGTGTGCTGGCCGAGGTCGCGGACCTGGCGGCGACGGAGCTCGGCGGCGACGGCTCCACCGTGGCGGCGGAGGCGGTCAGAGCGGCGCGTCGTGACTGGCGCGCGGACGAGGCCGGCTGGCCCGCGGTGACCGACCATGACCGGCTCGACGAGGTGTTCGACGAGCTTCCGTCCATCGGTGTGGTGGTGCTCCAGGCGGTCGACGACCACTGGGCGGCCACGACCGAGCTGACTCGGCGAGACGACGCCGGTGAACCACCCGAGGGCATCGTGTGGTTCACCCCCGCGGACGTCTGGCACGCCGTCGACCACGGGATGCTGGAGGTCAACCTCTGGCACGGCGACTCGGCCAACGCGGCGCCGGGCGACGTCCTGCTGGACGATGTGTTGGCGACGTTCGCCCGGCACGGGCTCCGGGCGCATTTCGACGAGGGCCGGATAGAGGTGGCAGCGCACTGGCAGCGTCGCTCGCCGACCAGGGCGCCAGACGTACCGCCGGCGTGACCGCGATCACGCTCAGCGGCTCAATGTCACTCTGAGTCACGAGTGTTCATCAGACGATCGGTTGGAACCGCCTGGCCGGACCGTCGAGATCGGCCCGGATCACTTGGAACTGCGCGGCCCCCGGCCGACGATTGCGTCATCAATCCTGGACGGAGCGATGATGCACCGGGCGAGCTGGTCGCCCTTGAAGGCCCGGTGCGGAGCAGAGGCGAAACCGACCGTCCCTTTCGACTTCAGAAAGGGCGCGGCCCGCCATGAGCATCTCCGTCAAGCGCACCACCCGCCGGATCGCCTTCGTCGGCGTCACCTCTGCCGCTCTCCTCGGGGCCGGCGTCGCGCTGGCCGCGTGGACCACCAGCGGTGACGGAACCGGCACGGCGACCGCCGTCACCTCCAAGCCGCTCACCGTCGCGGTCTCCAACGTGTCGGGGTTGTACCCCACCGGCAGCGTGACCGTGCCGTTCACCGTCACCAACCCCAACGGCTACAACGTGACGCTGGCCATGGTGAGCCTGAAGAGCGTCACGGTCGACGCCGCGCACTCGACTGCCGGCTGCCTGCCGTCGGTCGTCACCGGCGCCGACCTGCCCGACACCGACGTGATCGCCTCCGGTGCCACGTCGGCGTCTCGCAACTTCTCGGTGACCATGAGCAACGCGGCCACCGACGGCTGCCAGGGCGCGACGTTCACCGTCACGCTGACCGCCACCGGCGCCAGCAGCTGACCGTCGTCCGCGACTGAGCAGCAACCCGGTCGCGAGGGCGGCAACCAGGACGAGGTACACCAGAACGAGGTACGGGACGCATGCCACGAGTGCTGAGCAGGGCGATGGCCACCACCATCGTGCTCGCGGCATGCGTCCTGCTCGTTCCCGCCGCCGCTCAGGCGGCCTGGCTGCAAACCGGTTCCGGTCAGTTCGCCGCCAGCGCCGGCTCGGTGCTGACACCGGCGGCACCGTCCGTCAGCCGCGCCGGCTCGTCCGTCACGGTCAGCTGGCCCGCGGTCACCCGCGCAGACGGTGCCACGGTGTCCGGCTACGTCCTGCGCCGGTACGCCAGCGACGGTGGCAGCACCATGGTGTGCAGCACGGCCGCGCTCCAGTGCGCCGAGCCGGCACCGGTGACCGACGTGTCCTATGCGGTCACCGCGACCTACGGCCCCTGGTCCAGCGCGGTCGGCCCACGCACGCCGTTCACGCCGGACATCGTGGCACCCGTCTCGACACTGTCCACCGCCCCGGTCGCCAACGCCAACGGATGGATCGTGGCGACCAACCCGACTGTCACCGTCAGCGCTACCGACTCCGGCACCGGCGTCGCCTCGATCACCTACACCGTCGGCAGTGGCTCTCCGGTGACCGTTCCCGGCTCGATAGCGACCTTCGCTGTCGGGCAAGGCAGCACCGTGGTGACATACGCAGCCACCGACGTGGCCGGCAACGTGGAGGCGACCAAGGCCGTGACGCTGAACGTCGATGGTCAGGCACCGGTGGTCCGGATCACCGCGCCGGCCAACGGGCAGGCGTACGACAACAAGCCGGGGACCGGCACCGGCAGCTGGTCGCAGACCTGCGCGCCGAGCCCAGGCGCCTGCGGCACGGCGACCGACTCCGCCAGCGGAGTCGCCAGCATCCGGTACGAGCTGCGCAACACCGGCGTCGGTACCTGCTGGAACGGCAAGACCGGAACGAAGGGGAACAACGCCAGCGCGTTCGCGACGGCGTTTTGCGGGACCGGGCTCAGTGCGAAGGTCGCCCCAACCTGGTCGATCGCGATCCCGTACTCCGTGTTCGCCGGGGTTCCCACGAGTCTTCAGCTGACCGTCGTGGTGACCGACCAGGCCGGCAACAGCACGTCCGCAGTGTCGAGGTTCAGCGTGTCCTGACCACCCGCAGGGGAGCGACGTGGGCTCCCTGATCACCTCCTAGGATCGAGGTGTGACGACGTCCCCCGCGATCGGAGTCTTTGCCCTGCAGGGCGACGTGCGCGAACACCTGCGCATGCTCGCGGACGCCGGCGCCGAGCCGCGCCGGGTCCGTCGTCCGACCGAGCTGGCCGGCCTGGACGGCATCGTGCTGCCGGGTGGCGAGTCGAGCACCATGCACAAGCTCGCCGTCGTGTTCGACCTGTTCCAACCGCTGCGCGACGCCATCCGGAGCGGACTCCCTGCCTTCGGCACCTGCGCCGGCATGATCATGCTGGCCGACCGGATCGAGGGCGGGATCGACGGGCAGGAGACGTTCGGTGGTCTCGACGTCACCGTGCGCCGCAACGCGTTCGGCCGGCAGGTCGACTCCTTCGAGGCAGACGTCGACTTCGTGCCGTTCGACTCCGCGTTCCACGCCGTCCTGATCCGGGCGCCGTGGGTCGAGAAGGTCGGCCAGCACACCCAGGTGCTCGCTTCCGTGTCCACCGGGCCCGCCACCGGCAGGATCGTGGCGGTCGCCCAGGGCAACCTGCTCGCCACGTCGTTTCACCCGGAGATCTCCGGCGACGACCGTGTGCACCGCTACTTCGTCGACCTGGTCCGGGCCCGTCGTTGAGCATCGCCGCCTCGGTAGGATCGTGCCCGGACACGCGGCGAGGTTCGCCATGCAGACGAGGCCAGCGCGCCAGGTGAGGGAGAGCTGATGTCGGGCCACTCCAAGTGGGCTACCACCAAGCACAAGAAGGCGGTCGTCGACGCCAAGCGCAGCAAGCTGTTCGCCAAGCTGATCAAGAACATCGAGGTGGCCGCACGTACCGGCGGCGGAGACCCGGACGGCAACCCGACGTTGTACGACGCGATCATCAAGGCCAAGAAGTCGTCGGTCCCCAACGACAACATCGACCGGGCCGTCAAGCGTGGATCCGGGCTCGAAGCCGGAGGCGCGGAGTACCAGACGATCATGTACGAGGGCTACGGACCCAGCGGCGTGGCCTTCCTGGTCGAGTGCCTGACCGACAACCGCAACCGCGCCGCCATGGAGGTGCGGACCGCGATGACCCGCAACGGCGGATCGATGGCCGACCCGGGGTCCGTGTCGTACATGTTCTCCCGCAAGGGCGTCGTGATCGTCCCGCAGGAGCAGGAGACCGGCGCCGTCGACGAGGACTCCGTGCTCGTCGCGGTGCTGGAGGCCGGTGCCGAGGACGTCAACGACCTGGGCGAGGCGTTCGAGGTCATCTCGGAGCCCACCGACCTGGTAGCCGTGCGTACCGCCCTGCGCGACGCCGGGATGGAGTACGAGTCGGCGGAGGCGTCGTTCGTGCCGTCCGTCACCGTCGAGGTCGACGTGGACGGCGCCGAGAAGGTGCTTCGCCTGATCGATGCCCTCGAGGACTCCGACGACGTGCAGAACGTGTTCGCGAACTTCGACGCCTCCGACGAGGTCATGGCCGCCCTGGTCTGACCACTCCGCAGGCGCGGCTCGGCGCGTCGCGGCCGAACCCGTCGGTCGCCGCGGGTAGCGTGACGGTCCGAACAGGTGTTCTAGCCGCGAGCCGAAGTGGGTGGACCGTGCGGGTGATGGGCGTCGACCCGGGGCTGACCCGCTGCGGTCTCGGTGTCGTCGACGGTGAGCTCGGCCGGCCTCTCACGCTGGTGGCCGTCGACGTGGTCCGGACCGCCGCCGACCAGCCGGTCCAGACCCGGCTGGTGACGATCGAGCGCGCCCTGTGCGAGTGGATCGAGCGCTACCAGCCCGACGCCGTGGCGGTCGAGCGGGTGTTCAGCCAGCACAACGTCAAGACCGTGATGGGCACCGCGCAAGCCAGTGGGGTGGCGATGGTCGCCGCGGCCCGGCTCGACATCCGCGTCGCCCTACACACCCCCAGCGAGGTCAAGGCCGCCGTTACCGGATCGGGTCGGGCCGACAAGGCCCAGGTCGCCGCCATGGTCACCCGGCTGCTGCGGCTGACGGCGGCGCCGCGCCCTGCCGACGCCAGCGACGCCTTGGCGCTGGCGATCTGCCACCTGTGGCGCGGCGCTGCCCAGTCCAGGCTCGACGCGGCCGTCGCTGCCGCGGGTGGTGCACGGTGATCGCGTCCGTGCGCGGCCGGGTGTCCGCCGTGTCCCCGACCGGCGCGGTGATCGAGGTGGGCGGCATCGGGATCGACGTGCAGTGCGCGCCGGCCACCCTCGCCGGGCTCCGCGTGGGGGAGCAGGCCACGTTGGCCACCTCCCTGGTCGTACGCGAGGAGTCGCTGACCCTGTTCGGCTTCGTCGACGCCGACGAGCGCTCGCTGTTCGAGCTGGTGCAGACGGCCAGCGGCGTCGGCCCGAAGCTCGCGCAGGCCATGCTGGCCGTGCACGGCCCGGACGACCTGCGGCGCGCGGTCGTGACCGAGGACTTCAAGGCACTGACGCGGGTGCCGGGCATCGGCGCCAAGGGCGCTCAGCGGATCGTGCTCGAGCTGAAGGACCGGGTCGGCACCCCCCGCGCCGGCCGGTCGGCCCCCTCGTCGATCGGCGCATCCGGCGGGTGGCGCGACCAGGTGCATGGCGCCCTGCTCGGTCTCGGCTGGTCGACCCGGGAGGCCGACGCGGCGGTGGATGCGGTCGCGCCCCAGGCCAACGGTGACCCGCACGTACCCGCGCTGCTCAAGGCCGCCCTGCAGACCCTGGCCCGCGCATGACCGAGCGCATGATGGAGTCCAGGACCGAGGCCAGGACCGAGGGCAGGACCGAGGACCTCTCCCGAGATCTGGTCGACGCCGACGCCTACGGCGACGAGCGTGCGGTCGAGGCGACGCTGCGGCCCCGGACCCTGGACGAGCTGATCGGGCAGGAACGCGTCCGCGAGCAGCTGTCGCTGATGCTGGCGGCGGCACGGTCCCGCGGCGGCACACCTGACCACGTGCTGCTGTCCGGACCGCCTGGGCTCGGCAAGACCACCCTGGCGATGATCATCGCCGCTGAGATGACGGTGCCGCTGCGGATCACCAGCGGTCCGGCGATCCAGCACGCCGGTGACCTCGCCGCCATCCTGTCCAGCATCAACGAGGGCGAGGTGCTCTTCGTCGACGAGGTGCACCGGATGTCGCGGCCCGCCGAGGAGATGCTCTACATGGCGATGGAGGACTTCCGGGTCGACGTCGTTGTGGGCAAGGGGCCCGGGGCCACCGCGATCCCGCTCGAGATCCCGCGGTTCACCTTGGTCGGCGCGACCACGCGGGCGGGGCTGCTGCCGGGTCCGCTGCGCGACAGGTTCGGGTTCACCGCTCAGCTGGAGTACTACGATCCGCCCGAGCTGCGCCGGATCGTGGACCGTTCCGCGCGACTGCTCGGCGTCGACGCCGACGGTCCTGGCGCCGACGAGATCGCGTCCCGCTCGCGGGGGACCCCGCGGGTCGCCAACCGTCTCCTTCGCCGGGTCCGTGACTACGCCGAGGTGCGGGCCGACGGTCACGTCGACGAGCCCCTGGCGCATCGCGCACTGGACCTCTACGAGGTCGACGCCCTCGGCCTCGACCGGCTCGACCGGTCAGTGCTCGACGCGCTGTGCCGGCGCTTCGGCGGGGGCCCGGTCGGTGTGTCCACGCTGGCTGTTGCGGTCGGTGAGGAGCGTGAGACGGTCGAGGAGGTCGCCGAGCCGTTCCTGGTCCGCCTCGGGTTCCTGGCCCGGACACCCCGCGGACGCATCGCGACCCGCGCCGCCTGGGCGCACCTCGGGCTGTCGGCTCCCGCCGGTCAGGACGCCTTGACGTACGGTTGAGCGAGGTCGCCTCGGCGGTGGGGCGTGGCTTCGTACTCGAATCGTCACCCGCACAAGGCCTCGCGCGAAGTTTCGTCGGGTGTGGCCTGGTTAGACTGCCCCCTCGGTCGCGGCGTCTGTCGTGGCTCGTCCACGTCCGCACGTCACCGCCTGCAAGTGACAGGAGCCTGAG
This sequence comes from Nocardioidaceae bacterium, assembly GCA_050700835.1. GTDB lineage: Bacteria > Actinomycetota > Actinomycetes > Propionibacteriales > Nocardioidaceae > JBOHDX01. The sequence continues at coordinate 93,655 of JBOHDX010000043.1, read as the reverse complement.
TGAAGAGCTTGACCTCGCTGATCCCCATCATCCTGATCGTCCTCGTCTTCTGGCTCCTCATCCTGCGGCCCGCGCGCAACAGGTCACGTGCGACGGCGAGAATGCAGTCGACCCTCGAGCTGGGTGCCCGGGTGATGACCACGTCGGGTATCCACGGCACGATCAGATCCATGGGCAACGAGACCGTGAGGCTGGAGGTCGCGCCGGGAGTCATGATCACGATGCACCGCAACGCGATCGGCAACGTGATCCGGGACAGCGACTCGTCGGCGAGCGACATGGATCCCGGTGACGACAACACGGGAGTCAACCTCGACAAGAACGACCAGGACGACCAGGGCCGCCAAGGCGATAGCCGGACCTGACCACCACGACTCGGGGGCGCTCAGGCACCCGGGCCAGCGACAAGGAGCAGCAAGCAGTGGCGACGAAAACGTCCCGACCAGGGCGCACCCTCGTGGCGTTCTTCTTGGTCGTGATCGCGTTGTACGCCGCGGTCGCGGCCGCCGGCCAGTGGAGCCCGAAGCTGGGTCTCGACCTGCAGGGCGGCACCAGTATCACGCTGCAGGCCAAGGCAGTCGGGGGTCAGTCGATCACGTCAGACAAGATCAGCCAGGCCCGCAACATCATCGAGCAGCGGGTCAACGGCACGGGTGTCTCCGAGGCGCAGGTGAGCACCCAGGGCGGCAACCAGATCGTCGTCGAGATCCCCGGCAAGGAGAAGCAGAACATCGCCAACCAGATCGGCAAGACCGCACTGCTGCGGTTCCGGCTGGTGTGGGCGGCTGCGCAAGGCACGGGGACCACGACCCCTCCGACTGGCCCGACGACTGGGCCGACGACCGCGCCGACGACCGCGCCGACGACTGGGCCGACCACGGGTCCGACGAAGCCGGGCAGCACCAAGTCCACCAAGCCGACCAAGAAGCCGTCGACGTCGAAGCAGCGCGGCGTCTCGTCGTGGATGGTCGCGGGGCTCAGTGCCAACCCCAAGAAGCACGCGACGACCGCACCCCCGACGTCCGCGCCGACGACGTCGCCGACCACCGGCCCGACCACCCCGGTCGCCCAGGTCACGGACTGGACCAAGCTCAGCCTCGACGACGCCTTGAAGATGGCCAACCGCAGCGCACCGCCGTCCGACTTCACCGGGGCCTACTCCGCGCTGCAGTCGAAGCTGGCCGCGTTCAGCTGTCCCGGCAAGACCAACCAGTCGCCGAAGGTCAACGACGTACCCACGGCGCCCCTGATCACCTGTGACCAGCAGGGCCAGAAGTACCTCCTGAGCCCGGCGATCATCGAGGGCACCCAGCTCACCGATGCGAGCGCCGGCCTCCAACAGGGGTCCGCGCAGTGGCAGGTCAACCTCTCGCTGAACGGGTCCGGCTCCTCCACGTTCGCCACGGTGAGCCAGGCCCTCGCCCAGTCCAACGGGGGAACGGGCCAGTTCGGGATCGTGCTTGACGGCCAGGTCATCAGCGCGCCCACCGTGGTTCAGCCGATCAACGGTGGACAGGCGCAGATCTCCGGCAACTTCACGCAGTCCTCCGCGAGCTCGCTGGCAAACTCCCTGAAGTACGGCGCGCTGCCGCTGTCCTTCAAGGCGATCAGCGTCCAGGCCATCGGCCCGACGCTGGCGAGCACCCAGCTCGACGCCGGCCTGCTGGCGGGCATCGTCGGACTGATCCTGGTGGTCATCTACTGCCTGCTCTACTACCGCGGGCTGGGTCTGGTGGTGATCGCGTCCCTGGCGATGTCGGCTGCCATCACGTACTCCCTGGTGCTCCTGCTCGGCAAGGGCCTGGGGTTCACGCTGACCCTTCCGGGCATCGCCGGACTGATCGTGGCGATCGGCATCACGGCCGACTCGTTCATCGTGTTCTTCGAGCGGCTCCGTGACGAGGTGCGCGACGGCAAGTCGCTGCGCCTCGCAGTCGAGGCGGGCTGGAAACGCGCGCGGATGACGGTCGTGGCGGCCGACACGGTGTCGTTCCTCGCCGCGATGGTGCTCTACATCTTCGCCATCGGCGTGGTCCGCGGCTTCGCGTTCGCGCTGGGTCTGACCACGCTGATCGACGTCGCCCTCGTCTTCTTCTTCACCAAGCCCCTGGTGTCGATCCTGGCGCGGACCAAGTTCTTCGGCCAGGGCCACAAGCTGTCGGGCTTCGACTCCAAACACCTCGGCATCGAGGGCAGGTCGGTCTCGCAGATGGGCCGGGCCAGGCGCCGTACCCAGGAAGGGAACGCCTGATGGGCAAGCTGTCGAGCCTCGGGCACAACTTGTACGAGGGCCACATCTCGTTCGACTTCGTCGGCCGGCGCAAGCTCTGGTACGCCATCTCCGGACTCATCGTCCTGTTCGCCCTGTCCGGCCTGCTCGTGCGTGGCCTCAACATGGGCATCGAGTTCAAGGGCGGCGTCGAGTTCACCGCCAAGATCTCGGCCACGCAGAGCAACGTCACCAAGATGATCGACGCGACGTCGGGTGTCGGCATCCCGAACGCCGCCGACCCGACCGCGTTCACGTCCGGCACCGACGCGGTCGTCGTGACCACCAAGCCGCTGACCCAGACCGAGGCCAACAAGGTCGAGCACGCGCTGACCGCTGCCGGCGCGACCGAGATCAGTCAGAACTCCATCGGCCCGAGCTGGGGCAAGGAGGTGGCGAACAAGGCCGAGACGGGCCTGATCGTGTTCCTCATCCTGGTGGTGCTGTTCATCTGGGCCTACTTCCGAGAATGGAAGATGTCGGTCGCGGCGATCGTCGCGTTGGCGCACGACCTGATCATCACGGTGGGCGTCTATGCGTGGTCGGGATTCGAGGTGACGCCGGCCACCGTGACCGGCCTGCTGACGATCTTGGGCTACTCGCTGTACGACACGGTGGTCGTCTTCGACAAGGTGCGCGAGAACACCCGGAACTTCGCCACCAACCTGACCCGGACCTACAAGGAGTCGGCCAACCTCGCGGTCAACCAGACCCTGGTCCGGTCGATCAACACGTCGATCACCGCCATCATCCCGGTCGCGGCGATCCTCGTCGTGAGCGTGATCGTGCTGGGCACAGGGCCGTTGAAGGACCTGTCGCTGGCCCTGCTGGTCGGCATGGCCGCCGGCACGTACTCGTCGATCTTCATCGCGACGCCGCTCGCGTCGCAGCTGAAGGAGGCCGAGGACGCCGTCAGTGCGCACACCAAGCGGGTCCTGAACAAGCGGGCGCGCCAGCCCACCACCGCCGGTGAGGTGCCGGTCGTGTCGGACGGGCTCGTTGTCACGCCGTCGGGCGCCGCAGCGGCGCCGACGGTCCGCAAGGTCGCCGCGTCCCGGCAGGCCGGGCGGGTCCAGCCGAAGCGACCGCCGCGGTCCCGGCGCAAGAAGTGACCGACCGTTCGACGCTGGGGGTCGACGCAGCTGTGGCGCAGGGCTGGCTCGACCGGTTGATCCGTGACGTCCCCGACTTTCCGGAGCCGGGCGTCGTCTTCAAGGACATCACGCCGCTGCTGGCGCACCACCAGGCGTTCACCGACATCGTCGCGGCCCTGTCCGATGCGGCGCGAAGCGTTGCTGACGGGCGGATCGACGTTGTCGCCGGCATCGAGGCGCGCGGCTTCATCCTGGCCGCGCCGGTGTCCCTGACGCTGGGCGCCGGATTCGTGCCCGTACGCAAGCAGGGGAAGCTGCCCGGCGACACCCACGCCGTGTCGTACAGCCTCGAGTACGGCGACGCCACTCTCGAGGTGAAGGCCGACGCGTTCGGGCCTGGCTCTCGGGTGCTGCTCCTCGACGATGTCCTGGCGACCGGAGGAACCGTGGCCGCGACCGCTGACCTGGTCCGGGAGACCGGCGCCGACGTGGTCGGAGTCGTGGTGCTGCTGGAGCTGGGGTTCCTGAACGGCCGCGCGCGCCTCGGCGACCTGCCGGTGACGGCACTACGCACGGTCTGACCGCCCGGGCGTCCCACGACCGGCGCCTAGACTGGACGAACGCGTCGTCGACGCGGGGACGACGAGGAGCGACGTGACGGTCGAGCAGACTCCCGAGGACGGCCGAGCCGCCGTCGTGTCGGAGTCTGCCTCCACGCCGGCCCGGATGCGTACCCGCCTGGCCCGGCTCGGGAGCCGGAGCAGCACGGCGAACCCGGTGCTGGAACCGTTGTTCCGGATCCTGCGGAGCACGCACCCGAAGGCCGACCTCGGCGTCATCGAGCGGGCGTACGAGACGGCCGCGCGGCTGCACGTGGAGCAGAAGCGCTATAGCGGTGACCCCTACATCACTCATCCGTTGGCCGTCGCGACCATCCTCGCCGAGCTGGGCATGACCCCCCCGACCCTGTGCGCCGCGCTTCTCCACGACACCGTCGAGGACACCCCGTACACGCTGGACGAGCTGCGGGCCGACTTCGGAGACGAGGTGGCGCAGCTGGTCGACGGGGTGACCAAGCTCGACAAGGTGAAGTACGGCGACACCGCTCAGTCGGAGACGATCCGCAAGATGATCGTCGCGATGAGCAAGGACATCCGGGTCCTGGTCATCAAGCTCGCCGACCGCTTGCACAACATGCGCACCCTGCGGTTCCTGCGGCAGGAGAAGCAGGAGCGGATCGCCGGCGAGACGCTTGAGATCTATGCCCCGCTGGCCCACCGGCTGGGCATGAACACGATCAAGTGGGAGCTCGAGGACCTCGCGTTCTCGACGCTGCACCCCAAGGTCTATGACGAGATCGTCCGACTCGTGGCCGATCGGGCGCCGTCTCGCGAGGAGTTCCTGGCCGCCGTCATCGACGGGGTGCAGTCCGACCTTCGCTCGTCCAAGATCAAGGCAACCGTCACCGGCCGACCCAAGCACTACTACTCGATCTACCAGAAGATGATCGTGCGTGGCCGCGACTTCGCCGACATCTACGACCTGGTCGGGATCCGCATCCTCGTCGAGTCGCTGCGAGACGTCTACGCGGTGCTCGGTGTCCTGCATGCCCGGTGGAACCCCGTGCCTGGGCGGTTCAAGGACTACGTCGCGATGCCGAAGTTCAACATGTACCAGTCGCTGCACACGACGGTGATCGGGCCGCAGGGCAAGCCGGTCGAGCTGCAGATCCGTACCTTCGCGATGCACCGTCGCGCCGAGTACGGCGTGGCCGCGCACTGGAAGTACAAGGAGGACGCGGTCAACGGGGGCGACACGGACAAGGCCGCGAGCGACGCCAAGCAGAACGACATGGTGTGGCTGCGCCAGCTGCTCGACTGGCAGCACGAGACCGACGACCCGGGAGACTTCCTCGACTCGCTGCGGTTCGAGATCAACTCCGGCGAGGTCTACGTGTTCACCCCCCGCGGTGACGTCATGTCGCTGCCCGGCGGCTCAACCCCCATCGACTTCGCCTATGCCGTGCACACCGAGGTAGGCCACGCCTGCATAGGCGCACGGGTCAACGGCCGGCTGGTGCCGCTGGAGTCGACGCTCGACAACGGTGACGTGGTCGAGGTGTTCACGTCCAAGGCGCCCGGGGCCGGTCCGAGCCGCGACTGGCTGGCCTTCGTCAAGAGTCCCCGCGCACGTACCAAGATCCGGCAGTGGTTCACCAAAGAGCGCCGGGAGGAGGCGATCGAGCGGGGCAAGGAGTCGATCGCCCGGCTGATGCGCAAGGAGGGGCTGCCCCTGAAGCGGTTGCTCAGCCGCGACACCTTGCAGGCCGTCGCGGAAGGGCTGCACCTGCTGGATGTGTCTGCGTTGTACGCCGCGGTCGGCGAGGGCAACGTCGGCGCCCAGAACGTCGTGCACCGGATCATCGAGCTGCACGGTGGTGAGGAGGGCTCGGCGGAGGACCTGGCCGAGGCCGTGATCATCACGCCCGAGGCGGACCGGCGCCGCCGGACTCCGCGCGGTGACGCGGGCGTGATCGTGCGTGGGACGACCGACGTGCTGGTCAAGCTGGCCAAGTGCTGTACGCCGGTGCCGGGGGATCCGATCCTCGGGTTCGTCACCCGCGGCGCCGGCGTGTCCGTGCACCGGGCGGACTGTCCCAACGTCAAGAGCCTGTCGAACCAGCCGGAGCGGCTCGTCGAGGTCGAGTGGGCCCCGACGGCGAGCAGTGTGTTCCTGGTGGCGATCCAGGTCGAGGCGCTCGACCGTGCACGGCTGCTGTCGGACGTCACCCGGGTGTTGTCGGACCACCATGTGAACATCCTGTCTGCGTCGCTGGCCACCAGTCGCGACCGCGTCGCCAAGAGCAGGTTCACCTTCGAGATGGGCGACCCCAAGCATCTGGGCCACGTGCTCCGCGCCGTCCGCGGTGTCGAGGGCGTCTTCGACGTCTACCGCGTCAACCAATAACGCCGATCCGCGGGTTCTGGTCCGCCCATCCGCGGGTTTTGGCTTGCAGGTCCGCGGGTTTTGGCTTGCCGGTCCGCGGGTTTGCATCAGCCCCGTTCACGGTGCAGAGGTACGCCCGCGCGGAGTCACCACATGCGCGGAGCCGGCTCCATGCCTAGATGCTGACCGACCGCGATCTCGTAGCTCGGATCATGGCCCAGGATGTCCTCCTCGCGCGATGACGAATCGCCACCCGAACGCCTGTCCGAGAAACTCTCGGCGCTCCGCATCGCGTCGCACGTCGCTGTCATGACTGTGAAATGGCGCCCCGTCGTACTCGGTGCCCAGCCGGATGGACTCATATGCGAGGTCGAGGCGTGCCAGCACCCGGCCCCGATGATCGATGACGGCGTACTGAACCTGTGGAGCCGGGAAGCCGGCATCGATCAACCGAAGCCGCTGCCACGACTCACCGGGGGACTCGGCACGCGGGTTGATCAACGGGAGGAGCTCTCGCGCCTGAATGATGCCGGGGTAGCCCCGCAACCTGTCGATACGCTCGCGCAGATCACCGATCGAGATGAGCTCGGCTCGGGCAAGCGCATCCGCGGACGACATAGCGAACGGTCGCCTCAGACGTCTCAGCAGATCGGCCGCGGTACGACCGGGCGTCGTTGTTCGTAGGCCGTTGATCTCGGTGATGTCTGTGGCGGCGATGTAACCCTCCACCGCGCGGATGCCGTTCCCCGTGGGTCTGGCGGCGCCGTGTGGCACCACACAAGTAGGCGTCAGCACAAATCTCTCCTCCGGCTGGAACGCATCGATTCCGAACAGCCATGCCGCGGTGGTTCCGAACAGCACGCCGTACGACGGCATCACGAGATGAAGGGCCTCGGCCCGGAGCTCACGGTCATCGGAGCGAGAGGCGTCGACGTAGACGCCGTGGAGGACTCGGCGCGCTTCGTGGTGTCGCAGCATGCTCCGCAGGGCGGGTCGCGAAAGGCCCAGGTCTGGTGCCTGACGGCCGAGAAAGGGGTGGCCATCGTTGAGGCGGGTGATCAGTTCGACCGACATGAAGGAAGGGTGGCTCAGACTCGGATCGGGCGGCCGAGGTTATCCACAGCGGGGCTGTCGGGTCGGCGGTGAATGGGCCGTTACGACAGGTCCCAGCGATGGCCGGAACCCGCGAATGGGCGGGCCAGAAGCCGCGGATGGGCGGGCCAGAACCCGCGGATCGCGGGGGGTCAGGTGAAGTCGGCGAGGGTGGTCCGGGCCGCGTCGAGCCAGCTGCGCCGCGCCTCGATGGCCGCGTCCGCATCGCGTACGCCCTTGGCATCGCCGGCCGCATCGGCCTTCTCCCGATCCCCCTGCAGCCCGGCGAGCACCTCCTCCAACTGGCGCACGGCGTCCTCGGCACGGGCCCGTGCCTCCGGGTTGCTGCGCTGCCAGCGGTCCTGCTCGGCCGCCGCGATCGTCTGCTCGACCGCGCGCATCCGGCCCTCCAGGTCGCGCATCTGCGCCCTAGGGACCTTGCCCGCGGCATCCCAGCGATCGGAGAGGTCACGAAACGCCGACCGCGCGGCGACGACATCGGTGACCGGCAGCAGCGTCTCCGCCTGGGCCAACAGCGTCAGCTTGACCTGCGCGTTGGCGGAGTACTCCGCGTCGGTCTTGGCGTTCTCGGCGTCGCGGGCGCCGAAGAACGAGTCCTGCGCACCGCGGAACCTCGCCCAGAGGCGCGCCTCCGCACCGCGCGGCGCCGGACCCGCGGCCTTCCACTCCCGCATCAGATCGCGGAACGCGCCGGCGGTCGGTCCCCAGTCGCTGGACGTCGCCAGCTCCTCGGCCCTGGCTGCGAGCTTCGCCTTGGCGACGCCCGCGGCGTCCCGCTTCTCGTGCACCTCCGCGAAGTACGCCTTGCGCCGGCGGGTGTAGATGGTGCGGGCAGAGGAGAACCGGTGCCAGAGCGCGTCGTCGGTCGACTTGTCGAGTCGGGCGAGCGCCTTCCAGTCAGTGAGCAGCTCGCGCAGCCGGTCGGAACCGGCCCGCCAGTCGTCGCCCTCCGCGAGTCGCTCCGCCTCGGCAACCAGGGCTTCCTTGGCGGTACGCGACTCGGACTGCGCCGCGGCGCGGTCGGCCCGCCGCTTGGCGCGCTGCTCGTCGAGCAACGGACCAAGCGTGTCGAGCCGCTGGCCGAGCGAGTCGAGGTCGCCGACCACCTGCGCTCCGGCGATGCTGTCGCGCAGCGATGCGATCGCCTTGGTTGCCTCGTCGGGCGAGAGCGCACCCTTGCCCACCCGGCGTACGAGCAGGTCGACCTCGACCGCCAGGCCGTCGAAACGCCTTGTGTACAAGGCGAGCGCCTCAACCGGATCACCGTCGGGCCACTGCCCGACCACCCGCTCCCCGTCCCTCGTGCGCACGTAGACCGTGCCGGTGTCGTCGATGCGTCCCCAGGGGTCGACCGACCGATCCTGCTCGGTCACCGAGCCACTCCGATCGAGGCGGCGAAGCCACCGGCCGTGCTCGACCCGTCGTCAACCCGGCCGGCCACCAACCAGAGCAGGGCCGCCACGATGATCAGTCCGAGCACGACCCAACCGACGATGGCGAACACTCGCTGGCGCCGCAGCGCGCGACCGCGGCGCGCGATCTGCCGCTCGTAATGCGCGCGGGCCAGGGCCCGGCGACGCTTGCTCCTGGTGGCCACGATGGCGCCCTCTCCGGCCGCTCGCGCTCGGTCTCCCCGAGACGGACTGGTGCCTCCGACGGGCACAGTGGGTCAGTCTAAGAGCAGAGGCGAAGGCGTCCACCCCGATCCGCCTCGGACGCGAGGATTGTGCCCATGCCGTGACGCGCGCGGCGCTGCCGTAACGTACGTGCGTCGCCACCGGCCGCCACCGTCCGTCAGGAGCCTGGATGTTCATCGCCGGATTCCCCGCCGGCCCCTGGGGGACAAACTGCTACGTGGTGGCGACCCGGCCGGGCAGCGAGTGCGTCGTGGTCGACCCCGGCAAGGACGCCGTCGACGGCGTCGCCGACGTGGTACGGGAGCAGCGGCTCAAGCCGGTCAGTGTCCTGCTCACGCATGGACACATCGATCACGTCTGGTGCGTGGTGCCCATCGCCGGCTCCTATTCGTCGCCGGCGTGGCTGCACCCTGCCGACCGCCACCTGCTGAAGGACCCGCTCGCGGACATCTCCCCGGACTCTGCCGCGCTGATGGTCGGCTCCGGCTACTGCTTCGCCGAGCCCGACGACCTGCGCACCCTCGAGGACGGTCAGGACCTCGAGATCGCCGGGCTCACCTTCGCCGTCGACCATGCGCCCGGTCACACCGCGGGGTCCGTGCTGTTCCGCAGCGGGTACGACGGGCCGGAGGACGTCCCCGAAGTGGTGTTCGCCGGAGACGTCCTGTTCGCGGGATCGATCGGGCGTACCGATCTGCCCGGGGGGGACCACGCCGCGATGCTGCGCAGCCTCGCCGACAAGGTGCTCCCGCTCGACGACCGTGCCGTCGTGCTGCCCGGCCACGGACCCCAGACGTCGATCGGACACGAGCGCGCGACCAACCCCTACCTGGTCGACCTGCCGTCCGCGACCGGCCCCAAACGGGGGTTGTGAGCCATGGCCAGGACGGGACCGCTCAGCGGGTTCCCCGAGCTGCTGCCGGGTCAGCGCATCGCCGAGCTGGCGATCATCGACCGCTTCCGACGGACGTTCGAGCTTCACGGCTTCGGGTCGTTGGAGACGCGCGCGGTCGAGCCGATGGAACAGCTGCTGCGCAAAGGTGAGACCAGCAAAGAGGTGTACGTCCTGCGCCGGCTGCAAGCCGACGACGAGTCGTCGGACGCCGGGATCGGGCTGCACTTCGACCTGACCGTGCCCCTGGCGCGATACGTCCTCGAGCACGCGGGCAAGCTTGAGTTCCCGTTGCGGCGCTACCAGATCCAGCGCTGCTGGCGGGGCGAGCGACCGCAGGAGGGCCGCTTCCGCGAGTTCACCCAGGTGGACATCGACATCGTCGGACGCGACACCCTGCCGTTCCACGCCGACGTGGAAGTCGCGAGGGTGATGGCCGAGGCATTGTCCGGGTTGCCCGTGCCCCCGCTGGTCCTGCAGGTCAACAACCGCAAGCTGATCGAGGGCTTCTACCGCGGGATCGGGATCGCGGACCCGGGCGAGGTCATGCGCGTCGTCGACAAGCTCGACAAGACGTCGGAGGACGACGTGGCACGCGTGCTGCAGCAGGAGTCGGGACTGACCAGTGCGCAAGCGCAGGCCTGCCTCGACCTCGCCGCCATCCGCACCGACGACCTGTCGTTCGTCGAGCGGGTCCGCTCGCTGGGCGTGAAGCACGAGCTGCTGGACACCGGGCTGGCCGAGCTGCAGGCGGTGATGCAGGGCTGTGCACCGGCGGTGTCCGACCGGCTCGAGGTGGTGGCCGACCTTCGCATAGCGCGGGGCCTCGACTACTACACCGGCACCGTGTTCGAGACCCAGATGCGTGGCTTCGAGCACCTCGGCTCGATCTGCTCCGGCGGCCGGTACGACGCGCTGGCCAGCGACGGCAAGGTGGCCTACCCCGGTGTCGGCATCTCCTTCGGGCTGAGCCGGGTGCTCGTACCCCTGTTCGCCCGCGACCTGCTCGGCAGCGACCGCGTGGTGCCGTCGGCCGTGCTCGTCGCGCTCGTCGACGAGGACCACCGGGCCGAGTCCGACGCGATCGCCGCCCGGCTCCGGCACCGCGGGATCCCCACCGAGGTGGCGGCAGGCGCTCAGAAGTTCGGCCGCCAGATCCGGTACGCCGAGCGCCGTGGCATCCCGTGGGTCTGGTTCCCGGGCATGGACGGGGCTCCAGGCGAGGTCAAGGACATCCGCAGCGGCGAGCAGCTGGTCGCCGATCCCGACATCTGGACACCCCCGGCGGCCGACCTGCGGCCCCGCCTGATCGAGAAGGAGCAGCCCACGTGATGCGCACCCATGATGCCGGCAACCTGCGTGCCGAGCACGTCGGCCAGACCGTGATCTTGGCCGGTTGGGTGGCCCGTCGTCGCGACCACGGTGGCGTGGCGTTCGTCGACCTGCGTGACGGCAGCGGCGTGTCGCAGGTGGTCATCCGCGACGAGGACGTCGCCGGTCCGCTGCGCAGCGAGTACTGCCTGCGCGTGACCGGTGAGGTGTCGGCTCGGCCGACCGGCAACGCCAACCCCGCGCTGCCGACGGGGGAGATCGAGGTCATCGCGTCCGACGTCGAGGTGCTCTCGGAGTCGGCGCCGCTGCCGTTCCCCGTCGAGGAGCACCACACCGCACCGGTCAACGAAGAGGTGCGGCTGCACTACCGCTACCTGGATCTGCGTCGCGCCGACATGGCCCACAACATCCGGATGCGCGCCGAGGTCACCCGGATCATCCGCGAGGTGATGGCGGAGCGAGGCTTCCTCGACATCGAGACGCCCTACCTCACCAGGTCGACGCCCGAGGGCGCCCGCGACTTCCTGGTCCCGGTGCGCCTGCAGCCCGGCAGCTGGTACGCCCTGCCGCAGTCACCTCAGCTGTTCAAGCAGCTGCTGATGGTCGCCGGCATGGAGCGCTACTTCCAGATCGCCCGCTGCTTCCGGGACGAGGACTTCCGGGCCGATCGGCAACCGGAGTTCACCCAGCTCGATATCGAGATGAGCTTCCCCTCCGTGGACGACATCCTCGAGCTCACCGAGCAGGTTCTCGTCAGGCTGTGGCGCGACGTGGTCGGCCACGACATCGCGACGCCGATCCCGCGGATGACCTTCGCCGAGGCGATGACCCGGTTCGGCATCGACCGGCCCGATCTGCGGTTCGGGTGCGAGCTGGTCGACTGCACCGACTACTTCGCCAAGACGCCCTTCCGCGTCTTCGCCCCGAAGCGGGACGACTGGCACGTGGGCGCAGTCGTCATGCCCGGGGGCGCCGGCCAGGCGCGGCGCGAGCTCGACGCGTGGCAGGAGTGGGCACGGTCCCGAGGCGCCAAGGGCCTGGCGTACGTCCTCGTCGGAAGCGATGGCGAGCTGTCCGGGCCGGTCGCCAAGAACCTCTCCGACGACGAGCGGGCCGGCCTCGCGACGCACACCGGGGCCGCCGCGGGTGACTGCGTCTTCTTCGCCGCCGGCCCACGGTCGGAAGCACTCGGCCTCCTCGCAGCCGCCCGGCTCGAGGTGGGGGAGCGGTGCGGGCTGATCGACCACGCCCGCTGGGAGTTCGTGTGGGTGGTGGACGCGCCTATGTTCGACCGGGTCGACCTCGACGGAGGCGGCACCGGCTGGACCGCGATCCACCACCCGTTCACGGCGCCGACCTCCGAGTACGAAGCCGACTTCCAGGACCGCCCGGGTGAGGCGCTGAGTCAGGCGTACGACATCGTGCTGAACGGCTCCGAGATCGGCGGCGGGTCCATCCGTATCCACCGGTCGGAGGTGCAGCAACGCGTGTTCGACGTGATCGGGCTGTCCCGCGAGGAGGCCCGGAGCCAGTTCGGCTTCCTGTTGGATGCGTTCGCGTTCGGCCCCCCACCGCACGGTGGGATCGCTCTCGGACTGGACCGGTTGTGTGCACTGCTCGCCGGAACGGAGTCGATCCGCGACGTGATCGCGTTCCCCAAGACGGCCTCCGGCGGCGACCCGCTCACCGGCGCCCCGAGCCCGATCACTGCCGCCCAGCGGCGCGAAGCGGGTGTCGATGCACGACCGGAGCGCCCCGTCCGAGGATGATCCCGGCAGTTTCGCGGACGTTCCCGGCAACTCGGACGCGCACGGAGCCCGAGTTGCCGCGCTTCGTCCAAACACGCCCAGCGCAAGCGTTCCCAATTCGTTACCAGTCGTAGTCCAAACAGCGAGACCGAGTGATCTAGAGTCCGGTCCGGTGCAGCCACCCGCTGCCGAGCTGAACGACGACGCGAGATCCGCAGTCCGAGGAAGGTGACCATGGCACTGCCCCCGATCGAAGTTGCCAGCGAAGAGCATGTCGATTTTCCGGACAGCTCGGGCGGCAAGCAGATCGCGGGCAAGTCACCGGTCCGGATCGCGCTGACCCGGCTGCGTCACGACAAGGTCGCCATGACGTCGACAGCAGTCGTGGTCTTCTTCGTCCTCGTGGGAGCCGGAGCCCCGTTGTGGACCAAGCTCGCCGGGGTGACGCTGCGGGCGGCGAACTCCAGCAGCGACATCGGCTTCGACACCTACCCGCTGGTGGGGCCCCCCGACCACGGCTTCGACATCCACCACCCGTTCGGGGTGGCGATCGGCACCGGCTACGACCTGTTCGCCGAGTGGGTCTATGGCGCCCGCACCTCGCTCGAGGTGGCGACGGCGTCGGTCGTGCTGGCCACCGTGATGGGCATCCTGATCGGACTGGTGGCGGGCTTCAGCACCGGCTGGCTCGACAAGGTCATCTCGTTCGTGATCGATGTCTTCCTCACGCTGCCGTTCCTGCTGGTGGCCTTCATGGTCGCGGCGATCCTGGTGTCCCGGTTCGCGTCAGATCCGAACTCCCTCGGCACCTGGCGGTTCTGGACCCTGATCCTGATCCTCGGCGGGTTCGGCTGGATGGGTCTTGCGCGGCTGATCCGCGGCGAGATTCTCTCGCTGCGAGAGCGCGAGTTCATCCAAGCCGCGCGGGTGATCGGCGTGCCCTACCGCTCGATCCTGTTCAAGGAGTTGCTGCCCAACCTGCTGGCGCCCATCGTCGTGTCGATCTCGCTCGGGCTGCCCGCCTATGTCGCGGCCGAGGCCGCCTTCGCCTACCTCGGCATCGGCCTGACCGACCGCCCCAGCTGGGGGCAGACGATCGCTCAGTCGGTCAACTACTTCGACTCCTACGGCCTGTGGTTGTGGGAGCCCCTGCTCGGCGTGCTCGCCTTCGTGATGGCGCTGAACCTGCTCGGCGACGCCGTCCGCGACGCGTTCGACCCCAAGACTCGTCGGTGAATCCTCACCGAGAGATGCATCGACCAGCCAGGAAAGGTGGGTACTTTTCGATGCGAATGTTGAAGCCCGCTGTGGCAACAGCCGCGGCCGCCGCATTGCTCACGCTTGCGGCCTGTGGGGGAAGCAGTGGGGGCAGCACCTCACCCACTCCTTCCTCCTCCAACCTGACCGGCGGGGGCGCCGGCGCGGCCCAAGACGCCAACGCGCAGGCTCCGGCCGCCGCGGTGCCAGGGGCGAAGAAGGGCGGCACGATCAACGTCGTGACGTACGTCAGCGCCAACTCCCTCGACCCGACGGTGGCCTACTACGTCGACTCGGTGGCCATCCTGTCCAACCTGGTAACCCGGTCCCTGACCCAGTACATCTATAAGGACGGCAACATGGTCCTTGTACCCGACATGGCCACCAACCTCGGTGATGTCAGCTCGAACGGCCTGACCTGGACGTTCACCCTGCGGAACGGGCTGAAGTACGAGAACGGCAAGCCGGTTCAGGCCGCCGACATCGCCTACGCGATCAAGCGGTCGTTCGCCCAGAAGGAGCTGGCGGGTGGACCCACCTACCAGATCCAGTACTTCAAGGGCGGCGACAAGTACCAGGGCCCGTACGACAGCGGCCTCAACTTCCCCGGGGTGTCGACTTCGGGCAACAAGGTGATCATCCACCTGAGCCAGCCCTTCCCGGACCTGCCCTACTTCGTGTCGTTCCCGATGTTCACCGGGATCCCGCAGTCGGCGGACAACATGAAGAACCCAACGGCCTACGGCGATCACCCGCTGGCCACCGGTCCCTACATGTTCAAGAGCTACACGCCGGGGCAGTCCCTGACGCTGGTCAAGAACCCCAACTGGGACCCCAGCACCGACCCGGGTCGGCACCAGTACGCCGACACGTGGACCTTCAACTGGTCGCAGAACCAGAAGAAGGACGACTCGGAGCTGATCAGTAACCAGCCGCAGTTCCAGACCACGCTGTCCTATGACAACGTGCTGGCGGCGGACTACCGGCAGGCGACCTCGCAGGCCGCGAACCGGGTCGTCACCGGCAGCCAGCCTTGTACCTTCTTCTGGTACATGGACATGAACAAGATCCCTGACCTCAAGGTCCGTCAGGCGATCGGCTGGGCATACCCCTACAAGGACGCCTGGAAGGCCGCTGGCGAGATCGTCGGCGTCACCCGGGTCCCGGGCACCGCGATCCTGCCGCCCGGCATTCCCGGCCGGATCAACTACCAGGCGTTGCCGGGCCAGGATGGGTCGGTCACCGACGTCAAGAAGGCGCACGCCCTGCTGGCTTCGGCCGGCAAGCTCGGCTTCGAGATCAAGTGGCCCTACACCACCGACGACCCCACCAGCGTCGCCGCGATGCAGAAGGTCAAGGCGTCACTGCAGGCTGCCGGCTTCAAGGCCAGCCCGGTCGCGACGACGACGGACACGATCCGCAACGTGCTGGCCGACCAGAGCGCGGACATCAACATCCGTACGGGTGGCTGGTGCTCCGACTGGCCGTCCGGAGGATCGTGGTTCCCGCCTCTGTTCGACGGTCGCCAGGCTAACAAGCCGGGTGTCCCGAACAAGTCCAACTTCAACGAGCCCGACTTCCAGTCGAAGCTGCTGGCGAACATGAAGCTCCCGTCCACGCAGGCGGCGCCGAAGTGGGGCGAGCTGGACAAGTTCATGGAGCAGAAGTACTACCCAGTGGTCAACACCGGATACTCGGCGGCGATCATGCTGCGTGGTTCGAAGATCGGTGGCATGCACATCAACAACACGCTCGGCATGCCGACGTTCATGGACATGTTCGTCAGCCAGTGACGGTGACGCACCTGTTCTGAACTGCAACGAATCGTTCACACGCTGCCTGGTGGGGGCTTACGCTCCCACCAGGCGGTGCGTGGGCGAGCCGATCTGACCTGCAACTTCCCCGACCACGGCGACCGAGGAGTGGGACATGCTGGGGTACATCATTCGGCGGCTCGTGGGCGCCATCCTGGTCATCTTCGTGACATCCGTGGCCGTCTTCACCCTCTTCACCTACGGCCCGAAGGACCCCTCCCAAGCCATTTGTCCGGCGCCTCGGTGCACCGCGCAGACCCAGGCGGCCATCAAGAAGTCGCTCGGACTGGACCAGCCGCTGCCGACTCAGTACATGCAGTTCGCCAGCGGGGTGTTCACCGGTCGCTCGATCGACCGTGGTGCGGCCCGCATCCCGTGCTCGGCGCCGTGCCTCGGCTACTCGTTCATCATCAACCAGCCGGTCTGGCAGTACCTCATCGCACGCTTCCCCGCCACCGTGTCCATCGCGGTCGGCGGGTCGATCATCTATCTGTGCGTCGGGGTCCTGATCGGCGTGCTGGCCGCGCGAAGACGCGGGACCCTGTTCGACCGAGCGTCGGTCGGGGCAACCTTGACCGTGAGCTCGATCCCCTACTACGTGGTCGCCCTACTGGCCTGGCTGCTGCTGGTCAACTCGTGGGGCATCTTCCCCAACAGCGCCTACAACCCGATCCTGCAGAACCCGATCAAGTGGGCGAGCGGGCTGATCCTGGTCTGGCTGGTACTCGGGCTGACCAACTCGACGTCCTACGCGCGCTACAGCCGGGGGGCGATGGTCGAGGCGTTGACCGAGGACTTCGTCCGCACCGCGAAAGCCAAGGGCCTGCGAGAACGCCGGGTGGTGTTCAAGCATGCCCTGCGGGCCGCGTTGGCACCGGTGATCACCATCTTCGGCCTCGACTTCGCCACGTTGTTGGCCGGTACAGTGTTCACCGAACAGATCTTCAACATCCCGGGCATCGGCCTGGCCGGACTGCAGGCGATCTATCGTGGTGACCTGCCGATCGTGCTCGGCACGGTCCTGATCGGTGCCGTGGCGATCGTGCTCGCGAACCTCGTGGTGGACGTGGGCTACAGCCTGATCGATCCGCGGGTGCGTCTGTCGTGACCCTCGACCTGAGCAAGGAGACGTCTCCCATCTCCAGCCCCAGCAGCGGCGAAGCCTTCCTGACGGTCGAGGACCTGACGGTTCGTTTCCCCACCGCCGACGGTGTCGTGGAGGCGGTGACGGGTCTGAGCTACTCGGTCGAGCTGGGCAAGACGCTCGGCATCGTGGGCGAGTCCGGGTCCGGCAAGTCGGTGTCGTCGATGGCCGTGATGGGCCTGCACGACCGCAAGCAGTCCCAGATCACCGGCTCTATCCGGGTCGGCGGGTCGGAGATCGTCGGCCTGTCCGAGGCCAAGATGCGGCGGCTGCGCGGCAACGAGGTCGCGATGATCTTCCAGGACGCCCTGGCCGCCCTGCACCCCTTCTACACGATCGGCAACCAGATCGCCGAGGCGTACGAAGCACACCACCCGAGGGTGTCGAACCGGACCGCGAAGAAGAAGGCGGTCGAGATGCTCGACCGGGTCGGGATCCCACAGCCGCAGCGACGGATCGACGACTACCCGCACCAGTTCTCCGGCGGGATGCGGCAGCGGGCCATGATCGCGATGGCGCTGTGCAACGACCCGAAGCTGCTGATCGCGGACGAGCCCACCACCGCTCTCGACGTCACCGTGCAGGCACAGATCCTGGACCTGCTCCAAGACCTGCAGCGCGACTTCGGTTCCGCCGTCATCATCATCACCCACGACCTGGGGGTGGTCGCCGAGACCGCCGACGACGTCCTGGTGATGTATGCCGGGCGGGCAGTCGAGTTCGGCACCTGCAAGACCATCCTGTCCCGGCCGGAGATGCCCTACACATGGGGTCTGCTCAACAGCGTGCCCGAGCTCGACAGCGACCCGGAGGCTCGGCTGATCCCGATCCCGGGCACGCCGCCGAGCCTGTTGTCACCACCGACCGGGTGCTCCTTCCACCCGCGCTGCCGCTTCGTCAGTGACGTGCCCGGTCAGCTGTGCGCGCGGGAGCTGCCCGAGCTGACGCCGGCGCCGAGCGGCAACGGACACCTGAAGCGGTGCCACCTCAAAGACCCGGCGGGGACGATGCACGAGTTCGAGGCGACGGTCGACTCGAACACGGTGCTGGACGTGCTCCCGACGCTCGAGGTTGAGCCGGAAAGCGTCCTCGAGGCCGATGAGACGGAGACCACGGCATGACGCAGACGAGCGCGCTGACGCCGGTGACCCCCGCTCAAGAGACCGGCCCCCTGCTTGAGGTGAAGAACCTCGTCAAGCACTTCCCGGTGAAGTCCTCCGGCCTGGTCCGCCGGGTGATCGGGCAGGTCCAGGCGGTCGACGACATCAGCTTCACCGTGCACCACGGGCAGTCGCTGGGCCTCGTCGGCGAGTCGGGCTGCGGCAAGTCGACCACCGGGCGGCTGATCACCCGGCTCTACGACGTCACCTCGGGATCGATCATGCTCGAGGGCCGCGACATCGCGCGGCTGAGCCAGCGTCAGATGCTGCCACTGCGCCGCGAGGTGCAGCTGATCTTCCAGGACCCCTACTCCTCGCTGAACCCCCGGCACACTGTCGGCACGATCATCGGCACACCGCTGAAGGTGCACAATGTGGTGCCCCGCAACAAGGTGCTGCCACGGGTGCAGGAGCTGCTCGAGGTGGTCGGCCTGAACCCCGAGCACTACAACCGGTACCCGAACGAGTTCTCCGGCGGTCAGCGGCAGCGGATCGGGATCGCGCGGGCGCTGGCCCTGCAGCCCAAGCTGCTGGTGGCGGACGAGCCGGTCTCGGCGCTCGACGTGTCCATCCAGGCCCAGGTCATCAACCTGATGCAGGACCTGCAGCGCGAGTTCAACATCGCGTTCCTGTTTATCGCGCACGACCTCGCGATCGTCCGGCACTTCTGCCCGGACATCGCGGTGATGTACCTCGGCAAGATGGTCGAGCTCGGTGATCGCGAGACGATCTACAACCGCCCGCACCACCCGTACACGCAGGCCCTGCTGTCCGCGGTGCCGGAGGTGGGCCAGGCCGTGATCGGCGGCCGCCGCGACCGCATCCGGCTGGTCGGTGACGTCCCGAGCCCGATCAACCCGCCGAGTGGCTGCCGCTTCCGTACCCGCTGCTTCAAGGCCGAGGACATCTGCGCGCAGCAGGAACCTCCGCTGCTGCAGATCGGTGGCAACCCGAACCACACCGTGGCGTGCCACTTCGCCGAGCCGATGGAGAAGGCCGCGATGAAGGCGAAGTCGGCCGGCCGGGTCGGCTGACTTCGCCTCTCCCCGGACCTGATCTTCGAGCCGGTTCGGCAGTTGTGGCTGCGCGAACGACTGACGACTCGCCCTGGGGAGGGGACGGCTAGGGTCGAGCCGTGTGCGCGACCCGTTCCGACGCCGGCGGGCTGTTCGACCTGCCGTCCGGCGACGTGGTCCCCACCAAGGGCGGCACGCTCGCCGACGCGGCCAACCGGTCGGCACCGCTGGCGGTCCGGATGCGGCCGCGTACGCTCGACGAGCTCGTGGGGCAGGACCACCTGCGCTCGCCCGGGTCCCCGTTGCGACGGATGATCGACGGCGACCAGGCGATGTCGCTGATCCTGTGGGGACCGCCCGGGAGCGGCAAGACGACGATCGCGGCTCTGGTCAGCGCGGCGACGGACCGGACGTTCGTCGAGGTATCCGCGGTGGCCGCCGGGGTCAAGGAGGTACGCGCGGTGATCGACGCCGCGCGCGCCGAGCTGGCCCGTGGCGGCCGCGAGACGGTGCTGTTCGTCGACGAGGTGCACCGATTCTCCAAGGCGCAGCAGGACGCGTTGTTGCCCGGCGTCGAGAACCGGCTCGTCTCGCTCGTGGCCGCGACCACCGAGAACCCGCACTTCTCGGTGATCTCACCACTGCTGTCGAGGTCGCTGTTGCTGACCCTCGAGCCGCTCACCGACGAGCAGGTGCGGGCCGTGGTAGAGACCGCGCTTGTCGACCCCCGAGGTCTCGACGGCGCGGTCACCGTCACCGGCGAGGCGGTGGACCATCTGGTGCGGCTCGCCGGGGGCGACGCTCGCCGTGCGTTGACGTATCTCGAGGCTGCCGCGGGCGCGGTCCAGTCCACCGGCGCCGCCGAGGTCGACGTGGCAGCCGCCGCGTTGGCGGTCGACCGGGCAGCGGTGCGCTATGACCGGCAGGGCGACCAGCACTACGACGTGACGAGTGCGTTGATCAAGTCGATCCGCGGTTCGGACGTGGACGCGTCGTTGCACTACCTGGCCCGGATGATCGAGGCGGGCGAGGATCCTCGCTTCATCACCCGCCGGCTGACCATCCTGGCCAGCGAGGACATCGGGATGGCCGATCCGACCGCGCTGCAGACGGCGACCGCCGCGGCCGCCGCGGTCGCCGTGATCGGCCTGCCCGAGGCACGGCTGGCTCTCGCCCAGGCGGTGATCGCGCTGGCGCTGGCGCCGAAGTCAAATGCGGTGATCCGGGCCATCGACGCCGCCCAGGCGGACGTACGCGCAGGTCTGATCGGTGCGGTGCCGCCCGCCCTGCGGGACGCACACTATGCCGGCGCCAAGACGCTGGGTCACGGGCACGACTACGCGTACGCGCACGACGACCCCCGCGGAGTCGTGCCGCAGCAGTACGCACCGGACGTGGTCGCCGACAAGGACTACTACGAGCCGTCGCGGCACGGGGCCGAGGCGGACTATGCGGACCGGCTCGATCGCCTGCGGCGCATCCTGCGCGACGTCTGACCACGGGTCGGTGACTGCGCGACGAGTTGTTATCGGTTTCCGGCGCGCCGATCGAGCGGTCGGATCATGACCCTCCACTGACAACTCCCGGCAGAGGCGGGGCGGTAGGGTCGAGCGCATGTCCGGGGTCGAGGTGATCACGCTCGTCGTCGCCGTGGTGGCGGTCGGTTGCGCCTCGGCGAGCCTACTGGTGCTGCACCGAACCCGTCGCGACCTGATCACGGCGCACGCCGACATCGCGGAGATCCGGGTCCGGCTGACCGCGCCGACGCCCAGCATTGCCTCAGAGCCTGAGGCGAAGCCAGCGCCTGACCCGCAGCCGCAACCCCACCGCGGCAGGGCAGCGCGGGTGCCGGCCCTGCGGGTGGTGCCCACGCAGACCCGGCATGGGGACGCCATCCGGACCAGTGACGGCGACCTGCTGATCGTGCCGTCCACCGAGCAGGTGGTCCGGGCGACGCTCGGTCAGCCGCTGGTACGCCTGGCGTCGTTCTCGCACGGCCTGCGGCGGGCGCTGCTGCCGGCGAACCGGGACCGGGTGGGCTCGCTGGTGCGCCGTGACTTCCAGCGGCGCCGGAAAATCCGGCAGCGGGTCGGTCGGCAAGCCGCCAGAATGGCCCCGATGCAGCACGACGTCCCCCGTGCCGAGTCGGCACAACCGTGGGTGTCGAACGGGATCTGGCCCGGCAGGGCGGGGTCGGACGAGATCGAGGAGTCGCAGCAATGATGGGGCGCGTCGTGTGGTTCGTCGCCGGTGCCGGCGCGGGCGTCTACGCCTCTGTCCGCGCACGGCGTCTGGCCTACCGCCTCACGCCCGCGGGCGTAGCCGACCAGATCGGCGCCGCCGGAGTGGGCCTGCGGGCGTTCGGCGACGAGGTGCGAGCAGGCATGGCCGAGCACGACGCGACCCTGGTGCAGCGATGGGGCCTGCCGGCGCAGGCACGAGCTAGCCGGCCGGCGCTCGAGGAGCACGCCGACGCGGACGCGTCGCGGCTCCAGGCGCTGGCCAACTGACCCCTGTCCGCCACCGACTCTGCGCAGAATCACCCCAGGAAGGCTTGGAACACCCATGGACACGGCTGAGATCCGCCGCAGGTTCCTCCACCACTTCGAGCAGGCGGGACACACGGTGGTGCCGTCGGCGCCGTTGCTGTTCGACGACCCCAACCTGCTGTTCGTCAACGCAGGCATGGTGCCGTTCGTGCCGTACTTTCTGGGCCGGGAGACACCCCCGTGGCCTCGCGCAGTCAGTGTCCAGAAGTGTGTGCGCACACTGGACATCGAGGAGGTCGGCAAGACCACCCGGCACGGCACGTTCTTCCAGATGTGCGGCAACTTCAGCTTCGGCGACTACTTCAAGCAGGGCGCCATCGAACTCGCTTGGGCTCTGCTGACCGCGTCGCAAGACGACGGCGGGTACGGCTTCGACGCCGACCGCCTGTGGGCGTCGGTCTATGAGACCGATGAGGAATCGATCGAGCTGTGGCGGGGGATCGGCGTCCCTGCGGAGAGGATTCAGCGTCGCGGCCTGGTGGACAACTTCTGGTCGATGGGGATTCCCGGTCCGTGCGGCCCCGACAGTGAGATCTTCTACGACCGGGGACCTGGCTATGGTCCGCCCGGTGGGCCGATCGTCGACGAGGAACGGTTCCTGGAGATCTGGAACCTGGTGTTCATGCAGGACGTCCGGGGCGAAGGCAGCGGCAAGGAGGACTTTCCCATCACCGGCGAGCTGCCACGGAAGAACATCGACACCGGCATGGGGCTCGAGCGGGTCGCGTTTCTTCTTCAGGACAAGGAGAATCTGTACGAGATCGACGAGACGTTCCCGGTACTGGAGCGTGCGAGCGAGCTGTCCGGGCGACGCTACGGTGCCGACCACACCGACGACGTCCGGCTTCGGGTCGTCGCCGACCACGTCCGCAGCGCGCTGATGCTGATAGGCGACGGCGTGACTCCGGGCAACGAGGGCCGCGGGTACGTCCTGCGCCGGCTGATCCGCCGGGCGGTGCGGTCGATGCGGCTGCTCGGCGTCGACGAGTCGTCACTGCCGCAGCTGCTGCCGGTCAGCCTGGCCAAGATGGTGCTGTCGTACCCCGAGCTGCAGACGGGGTGGGAGCGGATCAGCCAGATCGCCTATGGCGAGGAGGAGGCGTTCCGCCAGACGCTGCTCACCGGCACACAGATCTTCGACCTGGCGGCCGGGCAGGCCAAGCAGGAGGGCGCGTCCGTGCTCGGCGCCGACCGCGCGTTCGCGCTGCACGACACCTACGGCTTCCCGATCGACCTGACCTTGGAGATGGCCGCGGAGCAGGGTCTCAGCGTCGACGAGGGCGGATTCCGGCGGCTGATGGACGAGCAGCGGAACCGGGCCAGGGCCGACGCGAGGGCGAAGAAGGGTCAGCACGCGGACGTGTCCGCCTACCGTGAGATCGCCGATCTGCTGGGCACACCGGTGCAGTTCACCGGCTACGACGAGGTGGTCTCGGAGGGAACCGTTCGCGGCCTGGTGAGCGGGGCTGGGACGGTCACCGCGGCCCGCGAGGGCGACGAGCTGGAGCTCGTGCTGGACCGGACGCCGTTCTATGCCGAGGGCGGTGGCCAGCTCGCGGACCACGGAGTGATCGACCTGGGCGACGGTGCGCGGGTCGAGGTCCTGGACGTCCAGTCTCCGATCAGCGGGCTGATCGTGCACCGGGTCACCGTCCTCTCCGGCGAGCTGAACCTGGGCGCCTCTGCGTACGGGCGGGTGGATGTCGAGCGGCGGCGGTCGATCAGCCGGGCGCACACGGCGACCCACATGGTGCACAAGGCGTTCCGCGAGGCGCTCGGGGAGACCGCCACGCAGGCCGGCAGTGAGAACGCGCCGGGGCATTTCCGGTTCGACTTCTCCGCAGCCGGTGCGGTTCCCGCGAGCGTGCTTGCCGACGTGGAGGCGCGGGTCAACGACCTCGTGCTGGCCGACCTCGCGGTCCGGGCCGACGTCATGACGCAGCGCGAGGCGGTGGCCTCCGGGGCGATGGCGCTGTTCGGCGAGAAGTACGGCGACGAGGTCCGGGTCGTCTCGGTCGGCGACTGGGCGCGGGAGCTGTGCGGCGGCACGCACGCCGGCGCCTCCGGCCAGCTCGGCGTCGTCAAGCTGCTGGGCGAGAGCTCGATCGGCTCCGGAGTACGCCGGGTCGAGGCGCTGGTTGGCTCCGACGCGTACCGTTTCCTGGCGCGCGAGCACGTACTGGTGGCACAGCTGACCGAGGCGTTGAAGGTTCGCCCGGAGGAGCTGCCGGAGCGCATCGACGACCTCGTGTCGCGGTTGCGCGCGGCGGAGAAGGAGATCGAGCGAGTGAAGGTCGCCGGGCTGCTGGCGCAGTCGGGGCAGATCGCGGCCACCGCCAAGGACGTCGCCGGGGTGCAGTACGTCGGCTACCGGACGCCGGACGGCGCGGGCGCCGGTGACGTGCGCAAGCTGGCGCTCGACATCCGCGGCCGGATCCCCGTCGAGCGGCCGGGTGTGGTGGCGATCATCGGCTCGACCGACGGCAAACCGTCCGTCGTGGTCGCAGTCAACGACGCCGGCCGCGAACGCGGGCTGTCGGCCAACGCGCTGGTCAGGGCCGCGGCGGAGTCACTCGGCGGCAGCGGCGGCGGCAAGGACGACGTCGCCCAGGGCGGCGGCGCTGACCCTGCGCGGGCCCAGGAGGCGCTTGAGCGGGTGGAGCAGGCGCTCGGCGCGCACGAGGGGGCCTGACGTGCGCCCAGGCGTACGCCTGGGGGTGGATGTCGGGGACGCCCGGATCGGGGTCGCGCGCAGCGACCCGGGGGGGCTGCTCGCGACCCCGGTCGTCACGGTGCCGGCGGGAGACGACTCCGTCGCTGTGCTCGTCGCGCTGGCCCGCGAGCACGAGGCCCTCGAGATCGTGGTGGGGCTGCCGAGATCTCTGTCCGGGGGGGAAGGCCCGGCCGCCCACAAGGTCCGCGGCTATGCTGTTCGACTGGCTCATGCAGCCGACCCGGTCCCGGTGCGACTCGTCGACGAGCGGTTGACGACCGTCACGGCCGAGCGGGTGCTGCGTGACCGGGGGAAGAGGGGGGCGCGACGTCGGGCGGTGGTCGACCAGGCCGCCGCGGTCGTGATCCTGCAAACGGCTCTGGACACCGAGCGCAGCACCGGCTCGGCGCCAGGCGAGACCCTGGGAAGCCCGTGAGCGAGCGCAGCACCGAGAGCGATACCGATCGCGACCCTGAGAGCAATCCTGGACTGTTGGGCCAGAGTCATCATCGCTCCCACCCGCGCCGTTTGCGGGGATGCCTGGCGGTGCTGGTGGCCCTCGTGATCGTCGTCGGCGGACTGTTCTTCGCGGTCACCAAGGGCATGGACTTCCTGCACAGCGCTCTCTCGTCACCGAAGGACTACACCGGGTCGGGCAGCGGTTCCGTGGTGGTGCAGGTGCACTCGGGGGACAATCTCAGCGTCGTCGGTCAGCGGCTCTTCGACGCCGGCGTCGTCGGCAGCGTCAGCGCGTTCACCACCGCCGCCGGGACCCAGACGGTGCAGCCGGGCTATTACCAGATGCACCACCAGATGTCGGCGAAGTCGGCGCTGACGTACCTCGTGGACGGCAAGCACCTCGTGCAGACGATGCTCACCATCCCGGAGGGTCAGACCGCCGACCAGATCGTCGAGGCCATCGTCGCCAAGACCAAGATCAGCAAGGCGTCGTTGACCTCGGCACTCACCCACCCCGGCAGCCTGGGACTTCCCAGCTACGCCGCCGGCCAGGTGGAGGGCTACCTGTTCCCGGCGACGTACGCGATCCCGCCGCACGCCACAGCGCAGTCGGTGCTGACGATGATGGTGGACAGGTACAACCAAGAAGCCACGACGTTCGGCCTGTCCGCAAAGGCCAAGGCGCTCGGCGTCTCGCCCAAGCAGCTGCTCACCGTCGCCAGCCTGGTGCAGGCCGAGGCGCGGCTGCCGCAGGACTTCGGCAAGGTGGCCCGCGTCATCTATAACCGCGACAAGGTCTCGATGCCGTTGCAGTTCGACTCGACGATCCACTACATCACCAAGAAGCGCGGCGAGGTCTACACCACCGATCAAGAACGCAAGATCGACTCGCCGTACAACACCTACCTCTATCCGGGGCTGCCACCCGGCCCGATCGACAACCCCGGTGAGCAGGCCCTCAAGGCGGCCGCGTCGCCCACCACGGGATCGTGGCTGTACTTCGTCACGGTCAACATCAAGACCGGCAAGACACTGTTCGAGAACACGGCCGGCCAGCACAACCGGGACGTCGCCGAGCTCACCACCTACTGTGTCGCCAGCCCGCTCTGCTGAGCCGCCCCGCTGCGGGGTGATCGGCAGCCCGATCGCGCACTCGTTGTCCCCGGCGATGCACCGCGCGGCGTACTCCCGGCTCGGGCTCGACTGGGGCTACTCCGCGCACGACACGGACGAGTCGGCGTTGCCCGGCTTCCTGGCCGGTCTCGACGAGCGGTGGCGGGGGCTGTCGCTGACGATGCCACTCAAGTACGCCGTGGTGCCACTGCTGGACGACCTGACCGAGATGGCGACGCGTACCGGTGTCGTGAACACGGTCGTGCTGGCCGGCGGCCGGCGATCGGGTGACAACACGGACGTGCCGGGGATGGTCGCTGCGCTCACCGAGGCGGGTGTGCCGGTAGGCACTCATGCGGTCGTGGTCGGCGCCGGTGCGACGGCGGTGTCGGCGCTGGCGGCGCTCGCAACCCTGGGGGTCACCCACGTGCACCTGAAGGTGCGTGACGTGTCGCGCGCCGCGCGGGCGTCGGCGGCCGGTACCGCGTTCGGCGTCGAGGTGTCCGTCTCTCGCCTCGACGAGTCGTGGCCGCGGCGTACCGACGTGGTGGTGTCGACCGTCCCGGGTGACGCCGGCGACGTGGTGCCGGATCCGCTGCTCGGATCGTCCGGGACGGTCTTCGACGTGGGGTATGTGCCGTGGCCGACCCCGCTGGCGCTGCGTGCCGGGCAGCAGGGCGTCCGGGTGGTGTCCGGGCTCGATCTGCTGGCGCACCAGGCGGCCCTGCAGGTGACGGCGATGACAGGTGGCTCCGTGCCGGCCGAGGTGCTCCGGGACGCGGCGCTGGCGCAGCTGCGGCCGCCGCCGGGTTCCGGGACGGAGGAATCGACATTCGGGTAGCTGTGGCTGCTGCGATGTCGATTCCTTGGTCAGCCGGCGCGCAGGCGCAGACTGTTCCCGTGACCGACATCGCAAGGCCCTCCACTGGCACGGGCCTCTCCCGGCGTACCGCGCTCGGGATCCTGAGCATCCCAGCCCTGGCGCTGGCCGGCTGCAGCGGCTCTGACGGCTCGGCCGCGAGCCCGCCGACGCGCACCGGCACCGGGTCTGGACCGGTCACCAACCCGACCCCGACGGGAGCGCGCAGCGGACCCACCGCGGCAGACTGGCAAGCGTTGGCCCGCAGCATCGACGGGACACTCCTTCGACCGGGGCAGGCGGGGTTCGGCACAGCTCACCGGCTGTACGACCCGAGGTACGACTCCCGCGCACCGGTGGCGGTCGTCACCGCAGCCCGGGCGCACGACGTTGCCGAGACCGTGCGCTTCGTCCGGCGGTTCGGCCTTCCGGTTGCCACCCGCTCCGGCGGCCACTCCTACGTCGGCGCCTCGGCCCGCACGGGCGCAGTGGTGATCCGGACCACTGGCCTCGCCGGAGTGCGGTACGACGCTTCGACCGGCCAGGTCGGTGTCGGGGCCGGTGCCCAGCTGTTCGACGTCCATAGTGCGCTGGATCCGCGTGGCCGCACGGTTCCCACCGGTACGTGTCCCACTGTCGGAGCAGCCGGACTCACCCTCGGTGGGGGGATCGGGGTCGAGGACCGCGCGTACGGCTTGACCTGCGACACCGTCGCGTCGATGACCGTGGTGACCGCGGACGGCCGGGTCCGCACCATAGACGACACCCGTGACCCGGACCTGTTCTGGGGGATGCGGGGCGGCGGAGGAGGCAACTTCGCGGTGCTGTGCTCCATACAGATGGCGACGTCGCCGGCGCACTCGGTCGGCTTCTACTTCCTGTCCTGGCCGATCTCGCAGGCGGCCGCCGTGCTCCGCGGGTGGCAGCGACAGCTCGTCACGATGCCGCGCTCGTCGTGGTCCAACGTGCACCTCGACATCTCTGGGGGGACCTGGACGGTCAAGATCCTCGGGGTCAGCCTGACCGGCGACGCGCATGCGGCGGCCGCGGCTGTGGAGTCCTCGGTCGGGCAGCCGCCAACCTCGGCATCGTTCACCGTGCACACCCATCACGATGCGGTGAGGCTCCTCGCCGGCTGCCTCGGCGACACTGACGAGCAGTGCCATCTGCCCCCGGTCGGGACCCAGCCACGCCAGTCGTTCGTCGCCGGCAGTGACGTGCTTGGTACGCCGATGGGGCCGCGAGTGATCGGCTCCCTGCTGTCGGTCGTACGCACGAGGGCGTCCTCTGGCGGGTCGGCCTCGGTGATCCTCGACCCGCTCGGCGGCCGGATCGCTTCGCCAGGGACCGGCGCGGGGGCCTTTCCGTGGCGGTCCGCGGAGGCCACGATCCAGTGGTACATCGGGCTGCCGGTGGGAGCACCCCCGGCTCAGGTGTCGTCCGGACTCGCCTGGATCCGGTCCGGGCACGCTGCCGTCGCCGCCACGTCGGTCGGTGCCTACGTCAACTACCTCGAGCCGGGACGGCCGATGCGCTCCTACTACGGCTCGAGCTTCGCGCGTCTGCGCGCCGTGCGGTCGCGCTACGACCCGACGGGCGTGTTCGCAGGGCCCTACACCATTCCGGCCTGACTCTTGCCCTCCGCTGCACGCCGGTCGTCCATCCGCCGCCTCCGCCCTTGCCGCGAATGCCTCGACCCCGCGCTCTTTCCGGGTCGTCGTTTCCGCGTGGGTACGGCCGCGGATCAGCGTTCCGGAGGCGGAGGGTTCGCCACCGGCGCCCCACGCTGGGCGGGGGATGCGCGCTTGGTTGTACACCGACGCGGTGCTGCGCGCCCGGACCGCGGGCCACGGCCACTACGCTCGCGCGGGTGACCTCGGATCACCTGCTGGCGATGGCGTGCATGGCCGTATTGGCCGCCGCGGGTGGATGGGCCATGCCGACGGCCATCGGCCGCCTGCCGGAGCCGGAACCGGAGCCGGAGGTTGCTGCGGAGCCCGAGGTTGCTGCGGAGCCCGAGGTTGCTGCGGAGCCCGAGGTTGCTGCGGAGTCCGCCGATGCGGACGCCGAGGAGGCGGCAGCCGATCAGCGGGGCGCGCCTGCAGCCGCCGACGACCAGGACGCAAACGAGTCTGAGTCCGAGGCGCACGTCGAGACGGCAGCAGATACCGACCGCGGCGACGGGACTGACTCCGGTGGGTCGCGTCGGTCGGCCCCCCCGACGCCGCCGAAGACGCCGTACGGCGAGCTCGCTGCCCGCCGCGGACTGAGGTGGCGACTCGCGACCGCCGCCGCGGTGCCCGCGGGCACGATCGGTGCCGCAATCGGGTTCGACGCGTCCTGGCCGGTCTGGGTGTTCCTCAGCGTGGTCGGCGCCGCCTTGGCCTACATCGACTGGCGGACCCGGCTGCTGCCGACGAGGCTGATCGCCCCGTCGTACCTCATCGTGGCGCTCCTGCTGCTGGCCGGCTTCGCGGCCGAGCGCGATGCGGAAGCTCTCCTGCAGGCCGCCGTGGGCTGGATCTCGGCGTTCGTGGTCTTCTTCGCGCTGTGGTGGGTCTATCCGAAGGGACTCGGGTACGGCGACGTGCGGCTGTCCGGGCTTCTGGGGATGGCCCTTGGCTGGCTGGGCTGGTCGCAGCTGATCCTCGGCCTGTACGCCGGCTTCCTGCTCGGCGCGGTCGTCGGCGGGGTGCTCGCCCTGGTCCGGGTGGTGGATCGCAAGGCGTACCCCTTCGGGCCCTTCATGCTGGTCGGTGCCTGGCTCGGCGCCGTCAGCCATCCGCTGATCGTCTGGCTCACCGGCTGACCGCCCGGGCCGGGCGTCCCTTTTCCCCGCGTTGATGATCCGCCTCCTCCCCACCACTCGCTCCTCGTCCTCAGCGCCACTCGTCCTCGTCCTCAGGCCACCCGTCCTCGTCCTCAGCGCCATCCGACAGTTACGCACGCGTGCGTAACTGTCGGATGGCGGCGGAGTGGGTGTTTCCGGGTTGGTGGCCGTGTGTAACTGTCGGATGGCGGGGGAGTGGGTGTTTCCGGGTTGGTGGCGGTGTGTAACTGTCGGATGGCGGGGGAGTTCGAGCGGGCGCCGCGTGACGGTGGGTGATGTGGGCGGTGCACGGCGAGTGGCTGGGAGAGCGGTGGTCACCCGCGTGACAGACTTCCGACCATGTTGCGCTGGCTGACCGCGGGAGAGTCTCACGGGCCTGCCCTGGTGGCGATCCTGGAGGGGATGCCGGCCGGCGTACCCGTCACGACGCAGCTGATCGGCGACGCGCTTGCCCGCCGACGCCTCGGCTACGGCCGGGGGGCGCGGATGAGCTTCGAACGCGACGAGCTGGACATCCTCGGCGGTGTGCGGCACGGCCGCACCCTCGGCAGTCCGATCGCATTGCGCATCGGCAACTCGGAGTGGCCGAAGTGGGACAAGGTCATGGCGGCCGACCCAGTCGACCCCGACGAGCTGGCGGGTCTGGCCCGCAACGCCCCACTGACCCGCCCTCGGCCCGGACACGCCGACCTCGTTGGCATGCAGAAGTACGGGTTCGCCGAGGCCCGGCCGGTGCTTGAACGCGCGAGCGCGCGGGAGACGGCCGCGCGGGTCGGCCTGGCCGTGGTCGCGCAGCAGTTCCTGGCCGCCGCCTGCGACGCAACGCTCGTGAGTCACGTGGTGCGGATCGGGAGCGTCGCCGCGCCAGCCGGGTGCATACCCACCGCCGACGACGCGGAGCGGCTCGACGCCGACCCCGTCCGCTGCCTCGACCCCAGTGCCAGCGCAGCGATGGTCGCCGAGATCGACGCCGCGCATGACGACGGGGACACCCTCGGCGGGGTGATCGAGGTGGTGGCGCACGGACTACCGCCGGGCCTGGGCAGCCACGTGCACGGCG
Organism: Nocardioidaceae bacterium; assembly: GCA_050700835.1. Classification (GTDB taxonomy): domain Bacteria; phylum Actinomycetota; class Actinomycetes; order Propionibacteriales; family Nocardioidaceae; genus JBOHDX01. Next base: position 62,650 of record JBOHDX010000043.1, on the reverse strand, counting down.
ATCGCCGGCTCGATGCGCGGCTCGCCGGTGCGTTGATGGGGATCCAGGCGATCAAGGGAGTCGAGGTCGGCGACGGGTTCGACCTGGCCGCCATGCGCGGCTCGCTCGCGCAGGACGAGATGGCGACCTCGGACGGGCGGGTACGTCGGCTCTCCGGACGTTCGGGCGGCACGGAGGGCGGCATGTCCACGGGCGAGGTGCTGCGGGTCCGGGCAGCGATGAAGCCGATCTCCACGATCCCGCGAGCGTTGCGTACCGTCGACGTCGCCACCGGCGAGCCGGCCGTCGCGCACCACCAAAGATCCGACGTCTGCGCGGTCCCGGCCGCGGGCATCGTGGCCGAAGCGATGGTGGCGCTGGTGCTCGCCGACGCGGTGCTGGAGAAGTTCGGCGGCGACTCGGTGGCCGAGACTCGGCGCAACCACGACGCCTATCTGGCCGCCCTGCCGCGAGTGGGCGAGGCTCCGTGAGCGATGCGCCAGTCGCGTCCGCGACCCGACCGGATGCCGCGCCGTCCGGCGATCGGCTCTCCGACGGACCACCGCTCGTGGTGCTGGTCGGCCCACCCGGAGCCGGCAAGTCGACGGTCGCAGTGCTGCTCGGCCACCGGCTCGGCGTACCCGTGCGTGACACCGACGACGACATCGTGGCAGCCAGCGGGTCGAGCATCTCCGACCTGTTCGTGGACCACGGTGAGGCGCACTTCCGTGAGCTCGAGCGGGTTGCGGTCGCGGCGGCCCTGAAGACGCATCCGGGGGTGTTGGCGGTCGGTGGCGGAGCAGTCAGTCGCCACGATGTGCGCGCCACGTTGGCCGGGCATCGGGTGGTGTTCCTCGACGTCGGTCTGGCCGAGGCGGCTGCCAGGGTCGGCCTCGGTGTCTCCAGGCCGCTTCTGCTGGGCAACGTACGCTCGCAGATGAAGGCCCTGATGGACCAGCGGCGCCCGTGGTACCTCGAGGTGGCGACGCTCACCGTCGACACCGACGGACTCGCTCCTGGTGACGTGTGCAACGCCATCGTGGCCGCACTCGCTGCGACCGGAGGTGATCGGTGAACGACCTCGTCCGACGGGTACCCGTGGATACCGCCGACGCCTATGACGTCGTGATCGGCACCGACCTGATCGACTCGACCGTGGCCCTGGTCGGCCCCGCCGCTCGCCGGGTCGCGGTGATCCACCCCCAGGCACTCTCCCGGCCGAGCGAGTTGCTGCGCGCCGAGCTCGTACGCCGGGGTGTCGAGGCACACGCGGTTGAGGTACCGAACGCCGAGGACGCCAAGCGCCCGGAGGTCGCGGCGTTCTGCTGGTCGGTGCTGGGACGCAGCGGCTTCACCCGCAGCGATGTGGTCATCGGTCTCGGCGGCGGAGCCACCACCGACCTTGCCGGGTTCGTGGCGGCGACCTGGCTGCGTGGCGTGCGCTACATCTGCGTGCCGACGACGCTGCTGGGGATGGTCGATGCGGCGGTGGGTGGCAAGACCGGGGTCAACACGGCCGAGGGCAAGAACCTCGTGGGAGCGTTCCATGAGCCGGCCGGAGTCGTCTGCGACCTGTCGGTGCTGGACACGCTGCCCCGCAACGAGCTGGTCAGCGGCATGGCCGAGGTGGTCAAGTGCGGCTTCATCGCCGACCCCCGTCTGCTCGACCTCATCGAGGCCGACCCCAAGGCCGCGCTCGACCTGCACGGCGACGTGCTGCCGACCCTGATCGAGCGGTCCGTCCGGGTGAAGGCCCGTGTCGTCGCCGCCGACCTGCGCGAGACTGCGGCCAGCGGTGGTATCGGGCGCGAGGCGCTCAACTATGGGCACACGTTCGGCCATGCCGTTGAGCAGGTCGAGCGCTATCACTTCCGGCACGGCGCAGCGGTGGCGATCGGCCTGCGCTTCGTAGCCGAACTGGCACGTCTCGCTGGAGTGCTCGAACCGAGTGTGGCCGAGCGGCACCGCGAGCTGCTCGAGTCATTGGGTCTGCCCACCACGTACCGGCCGGGGCTGTGGCCCGAGCTGTTCAACGCGATGCACGTGGACAAGAAGGCCCGTGGCGACCAGCTGAGGTTCGTCGTGCTGGAGGACCTCGCTCGGCCGGTCATCCTCACCGCTCCCGATCCCGCACTGCTCACCGCGGCGTACGCCGAGATCTCCCGCTGAGGGTCGACAGCCGCGCGCTCCGCCCCGGGTCGGCTTCACACGCCCGGGGCACCGGGGCACCGGTGCCCCGGGTCCGGCTTCACACGCCGGCGGTACCGCTAGACGCCCGAATTGCCCGATTCGGCGGTACGGGCAGCGTGTGAAGCGCGGCTCGGGTGACTGACACCCGATTCGGCGGTACGTGCGGCGTGTGAAGCGCGGGGGCACCAGCCACCGGGCACCCGGCACTCCGGGTACCCGACCCCGGGTTGCCCGCCGCCGGAGCGCCGGGACAGGCTGTGCGCATGACGATGTCGTACGTCGACCGCCGCCGCCGCCTGATCGAGCTGCTGACCGATCGCGGACTCGATGGGGCCGTCGTCACCGACCTGGTCAACGTCCGCTACCTGTGCGGATTCACCGGATCCAACGGCGCCTTGCTGGTACGCGCCGACGGCGACCCGGTGTTCGCCACCGACGGGCGCTACATCGAGCAGGGCGCAGTCGAGACCGGCCTCGAGCCCGTGCTGGTCAAGGGCAGCTGCGCGCAGGCGCTGGTCACCACCGCGGTCGACGCCCACGACGCCGGACGGCTCGGGCTGGAGACCGACAAGGTGTCCTACGACTCGTACCAACAGCTGTCGGAGACCGCGGGCAGCTGGCAGCTGGCTCCGCTGGCGCGCGCCGTTGAGGCGCTGCGGACGATCAAGGACGACCCCGAGGTCGACGCGCTGCGCTCGGCATGTGCGATCTCCTCGCAGGCGTTGGAGCAGCTGCTGGACTCCGAGCTGGTCGGGCGCACCGAACGTTCGCTGGCCCGGCAGCTGGAGTCCGCGATGCTCGAGCTCGGCGCGGAGGCGATCGGGTTCGACACGATCATGGCCTCCGGCCCGCACAGCTCGGTACCCCACCACCAGCCGACGGACCGAGAGGTGGCCCGCGGCGACCTGCTCAAGATCGACTTCGGGGCGAGGGTCATGGGCTACCACGCCGACTGCACCCGCACGTTCGTGGTGGCCCGAGAGCCGGCGCAGTGGCAGGCGGAGATCTACGCGGCGGTCGAGGCGGCACAGGCGATCGGCGTCGACCACGCCGTCGTCGGCACCGCCACCAAGGACGTCGACGCGGCCGTGGTCGCGTCCCTGGAGCAGGCGGGCGTCGCCGACAAGTTCGTGCACGGACTCGGCCACGGGGTCGGTCTGGAGATCCACGAGGACCCGTTCCTGGGTGCGAAGACCACCGGTACACTGGCCGACCGGACCACGATCACCATCGAGCCGGGGGTCTACCTGCCCGGCCGGGGTGGGGTTCGCATCGAGGACACCCTCGTCGTCACCGCGGACGGTCCGAACATCCTCACCACCGCGAGCAAGCAGCTGCGCGTCGTCGGCTGACGCTGAGGCAACCTCGACCCGCCCACGCAAAGGACACGAGCCCGGACATGGCCACCACGAACGACCTCAAGAACGGCATGGTTCTCAATCTCGACGGACAGCTGTGGTCCGTCGTGTGGTTCCAGCACCACAAGCCGGGCAAGGGCGGCGCCGTCGTGCGTACCAAGCTGAAGAACGTCATGTCGGGCAAGGTGGTCGACAAGACGTTCAATGCCGACGTCAAGGTCGACACCGCCAACGTCGACAAGCGGCAGATGCAGTACCTCTACCACGACGGCGACTCCTACGTGTTCATGGACACCGAGACCTTCGACCAGACGAACTTGTCCCGTGACACGGTCGGTGAGGCGGCTCACTTCCTGCTGGACAACCAAGACGCGACGGTCGCGGTGCACGACGGCACCCCGCTCTACATCGAGCTGCCCGCGTCGGTGGAGCTGAAGGTGGACTACACCGAGCCGGGGCTGCAGGGCGACCGCTCCACCGGCGGCACCAAGCCGGCGAAGCTGGAGACCGGCTACGAGATCCAGGTGCCGCTGTTCATCACCACCGGCGAGACGGTCAAGGTCGACACCCGTGACGGCAGCTACCTGGGACGTGTCAGCGGCTGATGTCTGCCCGCGGCAAGGCGCGCAAGCGAGCCCTTGACATCCTGTATGAGGGCGAGATGCGCGGTCTCGGGCTCGACGGCACCCTGCCCGAACGCGTCGCGCTCGCCGACCCGCCGGTCAACGATTACACGGTGCGGCTGGTGGAGGGCGTGGTCACCAACCGGGAACGCATCGATGCGCTGCTCGGGGAGTACTCCGTGGGCTGGTCGTTGGAGCGCATGCCGGCAGTCGACCGCAACGTCCTGCGCATCGGCGCCTTCGAGATCCTGTACGCCGACGACGTACCCGACGGGGTTGCCGTCAGCGAGGCTGTCGGCCTCGTCCAGGAGTTGTCGACGGAGGAGTCACCGGCGTTCGTCAACGGCCTGCTGGGCCGGCTGATCGAACGCAAGCCGTCACTTGCGGGTTGACCGTCGTCCGAGCCGGATTCCGCTCATCCCGGTTTGCGATCCTCCGTCGGTTTCGATAGGAACGTAGGGCGAATTTGCCTGGCGTCGTTCTCGAGAACTATGTGACCAGAACCGCGGCGTCCGCCCACTGTCGACGGAGCAGGAGCCGGTTTGAGTCTGTGGTCGTTCATCCAGGACCGTCGTGAAATCATCGTCTTCGAGGGCTATCAGCACTTCTCCATGGTCGTGCAGTCGCTGATCCTCGCCACTGTCATCGGCATTGTTCTGGCGGCCCTCGTCTATCGCAGCCGCGCGGCCGCACTCGCCACCGCCACCAGCGCGGTCGGCCTGACCCTCCCGTCGTTCGCCCTGCTCGGCTTCCTGATCGCGGTGATGGGGACCGGCGTCTACCCGCCCGTCGTGGCGCTCGTCTTCTACGGGGTGCTGCCGATCCTGCGCAACGCGGTCGTCGGCCTGGCCGGTGTCGACCCCGCGCTGGTGGATGCAGCGCGCGGGATGGGCATGAGCCGGCTGCAGACGCTGCGCCGCATCGAGATCCCGCTGGCGTGGCCGGTCATCCTCACCGGAGTCCGGGTCTCCGGTCAGATGCTCATGGGGATCGGGGCGATCGCGGCGTTCGTGTCCGGTCCAGGCCTCGGCGGGTTCATCTTCTCCGGCCTCGCCCGCATCGGCGGTGCCAACGCCGTCAACTCCGTGCTCGTGGGCACGCTCGGCGTGATCGTGCTCGCTCTTGTCCTGGACGCCCTGCTCGTCGGCGTCCGTCGTCTCACCATCTCGAGGGGTATCCGTGTCTGAGACTGCTTCCACCGCCACCGTGGATCCCGCCACCGACGCGGCTCCGGCCGCCGAGTCGACGGGCACCGGCGACGTCAGCGGCGTCGACATCGACCTGACGGACGTCACCAAGCGGTACGCAGGCCAGAAGCCTGCCGCCGTCGAGCGCTTCTCGATGCACATCCCGGCCGGCCAGATGGTCGTGCTCGTCGGACCGTCAGGGTGCGGCAAGACCACGACGATGAAGATGATCAACCGACTGATCGAGCCGACGAGCGGCAGCATCAAGCTCGACGGCGAGGAGGTCACCACCCGCAACCCGGACCGGCTGCGCCGGCACATCGGGTACGTCATCCAGTCCGGTGGCCTGTTCCCGCACCTGAACGTCGCGGACAACATCGCGTTGGTGCCGCGGATGCTCAAGTGGGACCGTGCCCGGATCCGCGACCGGGTGGACGAGCTGCTCGACCTGGTCGGGCTCGACGCCGCGGCGTACTCCAAGCGATTCCCGCGCGAGCTGTCCGGGGGCCAGCAGCAACGAGTCGGTGTGGCGCGAGCACTGGCGGCCGACCCCCCGGTCCTGCTGATGGACGAGCCCTTCGGTGCCGTCGACCCCATCACCCGTCAACGCCTGCAGGACGAGCTGCTGCGGCTGCAGGAGGAGCTGCGCAAGACGATCGTGTTCGTCACCCACGACTTCGACGAGGCGGTCAAGCTGGGCGACCGGATCGCCGTACTCGCGCAAGGCTCGCGGATCGTTCAGTACGACACGCCGGGCGAGATCCTGGCGCATCCGGCGGACGAGTCGGTCGAGGGCTTCGTCGGGGCCGGGGCCGCGCTCAAGCAGCTGACCCTCGCCCGGGTCCGCGACGTCGAGCTGGACACCGCCGTCACCGCGACCGTCGGCGACGACCCCGCGGACGCACGACGTCGTGCCGACGAGGCCGGTCGCGGTCACGTCGTCGTGCTCGACGAGCGGCAACGCCCGCTTCGCTGGAGGTCGGTGCGCGACCTGGCTCGCCCGGCAGCGCTGACGGACGTAAAGAGGGACGAGAACCTCGACGTCGTCAGCCTCGCCTCGACCCTGAACGACGCCCTCGACACGATGCTCACGTCGAGCCACGGGGTCGTCCTGGTGACCGGCCGGCGGGATGCGTACCAAGGAGCCATCCGGGTCGAGACGATCATGGCGGCGATCCAGGATCTGCAGACCGCCGGTGCGGAGCAGGGCCGATGAGCCCAGCCCCGACGGGCACGGCCGCCCGGGACGATCGGGTCGGGGCCACCGCCGATCGGCAGGACCCACGCACCGCGCTCGAGGTGGAGCAGGCGCCCGAGTCCGTGGCGGCGCCGACCGTGGAACGCACCGGCTGGTGGCGCTGGATCGGCCAGCCGGTGTTCGTGCTCGTCGCCGTCGCCGCGGTCGCGCTCTACGTCCGGACCGCCGGCCTCAGCACCTCGGAGGGGTTCTCGCTCAACCGCACCGAGCTGCAGCACCTGACGGTGCAGCACATCCAGCTCACGGTGGCGGCGGCCGCCCTCGTGGTCGCGATCGCGATCCCGCTCGGCGTGGTCCTGACCCGCGGGTGGGCGCGGCGCAGCAGCCCCCTGTTCGTCGGCATCGCCAACGTCGGCCAAGCGGCGCCGTCGATCGGCCTGATCGTGCTCGCCGCGATGTGGATCGGCCGTGGCTTCTTGCCAGCGGTCCTCGCGCTCGCGTTGTACGGCATCCTGCCGGCGCTGGGCAACACCATCGTCGGCCTGCAGCAGGTGGACCCACGTCTGGTCGAGGCCGGCCGCGGCATGGGCATGTCGGCCCTCGGGGTGCTGTTCCGGATCGAGCTGCGCCTCGCCGTACCCGTCATCCTGGCCGGGGTACGCCTGGCCCTGGTGCTCCTCACCGGCACGGCCACCCTCGCGGCGTTCACCGGTGCGGGAGGGCTGGGCTCGCTGATCAACACCGGCATCAAGCTCAACCAGCAACCTGTGATCGTCTGCGGCGCCGTGCTGGTGGCGGCTCTCGCGCTGCTCATCGACTGGCTCGGACGCGTCGTGGAGGCGTTGGCCCGGCCGAGAGGAATGTGATGATGACCCGCCCGCGCCAACCCGGCCGGACAGACGGTCCCGGCAGACGCCCGGCAGCACTGCTGGTGGCGCTCATCGCGCTGGCGGGCAGCCTGAGCCTGGTCGCCTCCGGCTGCGGGCTGCAGTCTGCCAACGGCTACATCCCGGCTGCCGGGCCGGGCACCGTGCGTCACTACGACTCGTTGTCGGGCGTGCACATCACTGTCGGGGGCAAGGACTTCACCGAGCAGCTGATCCTGGCCAACATGGCGGCGATCCTGCTGAAGGTCGCCGGTGCCGACGTGACCAACCAAGCCGGCATCGCCGGGAGCGTCGCCGCCCGGCAGGCCCAGCTGCGCGGCGACGTGCAGGTGGAGCTGGAGTACACCGGGACCGCTTGGATCGACTACCTCGGCCACGCCAAGCCGATCAAGGGCCGCATTCCCCAGTGGCGGGCGGTGCGCAACGAGGACGCCCGCAAGAACAACCTCGCCTGGCTGCGCCCCGCGCCGATGAACAACACGTACGCGTTCGCGACCCCGGACGAGGTCGCCCGGCGGCTCGGCGTGTCGAAGCTGTCAGACCTCGCCAGACTGGCCCCTAGCCAGCGGACGTTCTGCGTGGAGAGTGAGTTCGCCAACCGCACCGACGGTTTCCGGCCGATGCTCAAGGCGTACGGCCTGCACAAGATCGGCAAGGTCAGCATCCTGGACACCGGCATCATCTACACCGCTACGGACCAGGGTGACTGCAACTTCGGCGAGGTGTTCACCACCGACGGGCGGATCAAGGCGCTGGGTCTGACCGTGCTCAAGGACGACAGGCACTACTTCCCGCTGTACAACGTGGCGCCGGTGATCAATGAGTCGTTGCTGAAGCAGCATCCCGAGCTGCGGCAGATCTTCGCGCCGGTGATGAGGAAGATCACCACGGCGACCATGTTGCGGCTCAACGCCGAGGTGGACATCGCCGGTCACGATCCGGCGCTGGTAGCACGTGACTGGTTGCGCCAGGAAGGTTTCGTGTCCTAACCGCGCCGGGCGGGCGCTCAGTCGATGCGGCGCAGCACGCCCCAGGAGATGAAGCGGTGGGCCAGGACGCTCGGCTGCTCCTCGTAGATGACCGCGAGGGTACGCAGGTCGTCCTGCCGGATCGTCAACACGCGGCCGTTGTAGTCACCGCGCTGCGCCTGGATCGTCGCGGCGTAGCGCGCTAGGGGGGCAGCCTCCGCCGCGTCCACGTGCTGGAGCCCCTCGAGATCGAGGATCAGCTTGGGCGGCGTCTCGAGCGCAGCGGCCACCGAGGACGATCCACCGGGTAGCAGCTCCTCGACCGGAACGCCGTAGAACTCGGCGAGCTCGGACAGCTTCTGCACGGTCACGGCCCGGTCGCCGCGTTCGTACGAGCCGACGACGACGGCCTTCCACCGGCCCTTGGACTTCTCCTCGACGCCGTGGAGGGACAATCCCTGCTGTTGGCGGATGGAACGCAGCCGACCGCCAAGCGCCTTGGCGTATTCAGCGGACACGGTGGCTCCGAGAGGTCAGGGCCGAGCCCGTGGCTCGACTACGCAGAGTGACCCTATGCGTCACCCTTGGCGCGGTCAACAAGATCCCCGGAGTTGGGTCCGGCGGGCCGTCGCGTCCGGTGTCCGCGGACGCTGGTACGGTGCGGTCCGAAGACATCCTTTAAGCGGCCGTCCCGTGAGGCGGAGAAGGAGGTCGGGCGGTGTCTCCTGCGCACTCTTCGCAGCTTCCCGCTGATCGCGACCAGGCCGGTGGATGGCCATACTCCAGTCGATCCCACCCCGGTGGTGCCCCCACCCGTACCGTGCTCGACGAGCGCGACGTAGCGCGGGCCCTGGTCCGCATCTCGCACGAGATCCTCGAACGCAACCGCGGCTCCGACGGCCTGTTGGTGCTCGGCATCCCCCGTCGAGGCGTGCCGCTGGCGCAGCGCATCGCGGACCACATCTCCCGTGTCGAGGGCACGCCGGTCCCGTGCGGCTCGGTCGACATCACCCCCTACCGCGACGACCTGCGGCTGCACCCGGCGCGGGCGTTGGAGCACACCGACATCCCGCACACCGGGATCGACGACATGACCGTGGTGCTCGTCGACGACGTGTTGTTCTCCGGGCGTACCATCCGGGCCGCGCTGGACGCGCTCAACGACCTGGGCCGTCCGCACGCCGTGCGCCTGGCGGTGCTGGTCGACCGTGGCCACCGGCAGCTGCCGATCCGGGCCGACTTCGTCGGCAAGAACCTCCCCACGTCGCTGGCGGAGAACGTCCGCGTCAACGTCGCCGAGCTCGACGGTCGCGACGAGGTCGTCATCGTCACTGACCCGGCACCAGCCCAGGGCAGCGAGGAGACCCCATGATCCGGCACCTGCTCAGCGCCGCCGATCTCGATCGCGAGACCGCGACCCTCGTCCTCGACACCGCCGGCGAGATGCGTAGCGTCGCCGACCGGCCGATCAAGAAGCTGCCGACGCTGCGCGGCCGCACCGTCGTCAACCTCTTCTTCGAGGACTCCACCCGCACCCGGATCTCGTTCGAGGCGGCTGCCAAGCGGTTGTCCGCGGACGTGATCAACTTCTCGGCCAAGGGGTCGAGCCTGTCCAAGGGGGAGAGCCTGAAAGACACCGCGCTCACCCTGCAGGCCATGGGCGCGGACGCGGTCGTCCTCCGGCACCACGCGTCGGGGGCGCCGCACCGGCTCGCACACTCCAAGTGGACCACCGGATGCGTCGTCAACGCCGGCGACGGCACCCACGAGCACCCCACGCAGGCGCTCCTCGACGCCTTCACCATGCGCCGCCACCTGGGCGACCTGGCGGGCCGGCGGATCACCGTCGTCGGTGACGTCCTGCACAGCCGGGTGGCTCGCTCCAACGCTCTGCTGCTGGCGACGCTGGGGGCGGACGTGACACTGGTGGCGCCCCCCACCCTGCTGCCGTTCGGGGTGTCGTCGTGGCCGGTCTCCACCGCCTACGACCTCGACCCGGTGCTGGCCAAGTCCGACGCGGTGATGATGCTCCGGGTCCAGCGGGAGCGCATGAACGACGCGTTCTTCCCCAGCGCCCGCGAGTACAGCCGTCGGTACGGCCTCGACAACCGACGGATGGGCCTCCTGCCCGACCACGCCCTCGTGCTGCACCCGGGACCGATGAACCGCGGCGTCGAGATCGCCGCCGACGTGGCCGACTCCGACCGGTCGGTGATCGTGGAGCAGGTGACCAACGGCGTCGCGGTCCGGATGGCCGTGCTCTACCTGCTGTTGTCCGGTGCCGACACCACTCCGTCGGCTACGGACGCCGTCGACGACCAGCCCGAGGGACGCGCATGACCGACTACCTCGTCCTCGGCGCCCGCCCGCTCGGCGCCGAGCCGACGGACCTGCTGCTGCGCGACGGCGTGGTCGTGGCCAGCGGCGTCGACGCGGCAGCCGACGCGTCGTCTGGCGCCTATGTCGTGGATGCCGGGGGACTCATCGCCCTCCCGGGCCTGGTCGATCTGCACACCCACCTTCGCGAGCCCGGGCGGGAGGACGCCGAGACCGTGCTCAGCGGGACCCGCGCCGCCGCTCTGGGTGGGTTCACGGCGGTGCACGCGATGGCCAACACCGACCCGGTGGCCGACACTGCCGGCGTGGTCGAGCAGGTCTGGAACCTCGGCCGCGCCGGCGGCTATTGCGAGGTGCGGCCGGTCGGTGCGGTGACGGTCGGGCTCGGCGGACAGAACCTCGCCGAGCTCGGGGCGATGGCCGACTCGGCGGCCGGCGTCCGGGTGTTCTCCGACGACGGCCGCTGCGTGTCCGACGCCGTGCTGATGCGTCGAGCCCTTGAGTACGTCAAGGCGTTCGACGGTGTCATCGCGCAGCACGCGCAGGAGCCGAGGCTGACCGCAGGAGCGCAGATGAACGAGGGGGACCTGTCCGGGGTGCTCGGCCTCACCGGTTGGCCGGCCGTCGCGGAGGAGGCGATCATCGCGCGTGACGTGCTGCTCGCCGCGCATGTCGGCTCGCGTCTGCACGTCTGCCACGTGTCCACGGCCGGGTCGGTCGAGATCGTCCGCTGGGCGAAGTCCAAGGGCTGGGACGTGACCGCCGAGGTCACCCCACATCACCTGCTGCTCACCGACGAGATGGCCACGAGCTACGACCCGGTGTTCAAGGTCAACCCCCCGCTGCGTACCTCTGCTGACGTCGAGGCGCTGCGGGCCGGCCTCGCCGACGGCACCGTCGACGCGGTCGCGACCGATCATGCCCCGCACCCGAGCGAGGACAAGGAGTGCGAGTGGTCCGCTGCCGCGTTCGGGATGCTCGGGCTGGAGACCGCACTCTCGGTGGTGCAGGAGTCGATGGTCGACACCGGGCTGCTGGACTGGGCTGGTGTCGCCGACCGGATGGCCACGCGACCCGCTCGCATCGGCCGGGTCTCCGGGCAGGGCCGGCCGCTGGCGGTGGGTGAGCCGGCCAACCTGGTGCTCTATGACGCTGTCGCGACCCGTCTGGTGGATCCACGCCGGACCGCGTCGCTGTCGCGCAACACCCCGTTCGCCGGGCGCAGCCTCCCGGGCACCGTGGTCGCGACGTTCCTGCGGGGACGGCCCACGGTCCTGGACGGCGGCCTGGTCGACCAGCGCGAAGGAGTGCCGGCGTGACCGCCGTACCAGAGAATCGACATTCAACCCGCCCGGACGACGTCAATGTCGATTCCCGCGTGGCCGGCCGGCCCAGGGCGATCCTGGTGCTCGAGGACGGTCGGTCGTTCACCGGCGAGGCATTCGGCGCCGTCGGTGAGACGTTCGGTGAGGCGGTCTTCTCCACGGGCATGACCGGGTACCAGGAGACGCTGACGGACCCGTCGTACCAGCGCCAGGTCGTGGTCATGACTGCTCCGCACATCGGCAACACCGGCGTCAACGACGAGGACCCGGAGTCCGGCCGGATCTGGGTGGCCGGCTACGTCGTGCGTGACCCGTCGCGGGTGGCCAGCAGCTGGCGGAGCCGCCGCGGGCTCGGCGACGAGCTGGCCGCCCAGGGGGTCGTCGGGATCAGCGGCGTGGACACCCGGGCGCTCACCCGCCATCTGAGAGAGCGCGGCGCGATGAGAGTCGGCATCTCGTCGGCGTCGACCGACGTGGACGCCCTGTTGGCGGCAGTACGACGGCAGCCCTCGATGGCGGGAGCGGACCTGTCCGCCGAGGTGACCACCCCCACGCCCTATGTGCTGCCCGCCCAGGGACAGCGGCGATTCACCGTCGCGGCCGTCGACCTAGGGATCAAAGCCATGACCCCGGCGCTGCTGCGCCGACGTGGCGTCGAGGTGCACGTGCTTCCCTCCGACGCCACGATCGACGATGTCGAACGTCTGCACGCCGACGGGGTCTTCTTCTCCAACGGCCCCGGCGACCCGGCCGCGACGAGCGGGCCGCTGGCGCTGCTGGCGGACGTCCTCGAACGCCGGATCCCGTTCTTCGGCATCTGCTTCGGCAACCAGATGCTCGGCCGGGCGCTCGGGCTGCAGACCTACAAGCTGAGGTACGGCCACCGTGGCATCAACCTGCCGGTGCTCGACCTAGCCACCGGACGGGTCGAGGTGACCTCCCACAACCACGGCTTCGCCGTCCGGGCACCAGGGCGCGCCGGACCGGAGACCGGTGTCGAAGCCGGTCAGCCTGAGCCGTTCGCGACTCCCTATGGTCGGGCCGAGGTCAGCCACGTGTGCCTCAACGACGGTGTCGCCGAGGGACTGCGCTGCCTCGACGTACCGGCGTTCTCCGTGCAGTACCACCCCGAGGCCGCCGCCGGACCGCACGACGCCGCCTACCTGTTCGACCGGTTTCTGTCGCTGATGGAGTCGGAGCGAGGGACGAGTGGAGCGACTGAGGCGACCGGAGGCGCAGCGTTGATGGAGTCGGAGCGAGGGACGAAGGGGGTCGAGGCCTGATGCCGAGACGTACCGACATCACGTCGGTCCTGGTGATCGGCTCCGGCCCCATCGTGATCGGCCAGGCCTGCGAGTTCGACTACTCCGGGACCCAGGCGTGCCGGGTGCTGCGCGCCGAGGGGCTGCGCGTGGTGCTGGTCAACTCCAACCCGGCCACGATCATGACCGACCCCGACTTCGCCGACGCGACCTACGTCGAGCCGATCACCCCGGAGTACGTCGAGAAGGTGATCGCCAAGGAGCGCCCGGACGCGCTGCTCGCGACCCTCGGCGGACAGACCGCGCTGAACACCGCGATCGCATTGGCGGAGTCCGGTGTCCTCGACGCCTACGGCGTGGAGCTGATCGGCGCATCGGTCGACGCGATCGAGGCCGGGGAGAACCGCGAGTCGTTCAAGCGGATCGTCGAGTCGTTGCCGGCCGGCTGGGCCGCCGAGGTGGCCCGGTCGGCGATCTGCCACTCGATGGACGACTGCCTCGCGGCCGTCGACGACCTCGGCTACCCGGTGGTGGTGCGCCCCTCGTACACGATGGGCGGGGCCGGGTCTGGCATGGCCTACGACGTGGAGGACCTGCACCGCATCGCCGGCATGGGCCTGGCCGCCAGCCCGACCACCGAAGTGCTCCTTGAGGAGTCGATTCTCGGCTGGAAGGAGTACGAGCTGGAGGTCATGCGGGACAAGGCCGACAACGTCGTGATCGTGTGCTCGATCGAGAACCTCGACCCGATGGGGGTTCACACCGGCGACTCGATCACGGTGGCTCCGGCGATGACGCTGACCGACCGCGAGTACCAACGGCTGCGCGACATCGCCATCGGCGTGATCCGGGCCGTCGGGGTCGAGACCGGGGGGTGCAACATCCAGTTCGCCGTCAACCCCGACGACGGTCGGGTCGTCGTCATCGAGATGAACCCTCGGGTCTCGCGGTCCAGCGCCTTGGCGAGCAAGGCCACGGGTTTCCCGATCGCCAAGATCGCCGCCAAGGTGGCGATCGGCTACACCCTCGACGAGATTCCGAACGACATCACTCACGAGACGCCGGCCAGCTTCGAGCCCACCCTGGACTATGTGGTGGTCAAGGTGCCTCGCTTCGCGTTCGAGAAGTTCCCGTCCGCTGACCCTCGGCTCACCACGCACATGAAGTCCGTGGGGGAGGCGATGGCGATCGGCCGCAACTTCACCGAGGCGCTCAACAAGGCACTCCGCTCCCTCGACAGCTCCTCCGCGCTCTTCTCGTGGGCCGGCGACCCCGGCGACAAGACCGCCCTGCTCGAGGCGGCCGCGACACCGCACGACGGCCGGTTGAAGCTCGTGATGGACGCCCTGCGCGCCGGTGCGACCGCCGCAGAGGTGTGTGCCGCCACATCGATCGACCCGTGGTTCGTGGACCAGCTGCTGCTGCTGCACGAGGTCGCGACGTCGGTACGCGAGGCCGACGAGCTGACCCCGCGGCTGCTCCGACTGGCCAAGCGGCACGGCTTCTCCGACGCGCAGATAGGCGACCTGCGGGACCTGACCGAGGACGTCGTCCGCGGGGTCCGGCACGCGTTGGCGATCCGTCCGGTGTACAAGACCGTGGACACGTGCGCGGCCGAGTTCGCCGCCCGGACCCCCTACCACTACTCGTCGTACGACGAGGAGACCGAGGTGGCGCCACGCACGAGGCCGGCGGTCCTGATCCTCGGCAGCGGGCCGAACCGGATCGGGCAGGGCATCGAGTTCGACTACTCCTGCGTGCACGCCGCGATGGCGTTGTCCGCGGACGGCTACGAGACCGTGATGGTCAACTGCAACCCAGAGACGGTGTCGACCGACTACGACACGTCCGACCGGCTGTACTTCGAGCCGCTCACCCTCGAGGACGTGCTGGAGATCGTCTACGCCGAGTCCCAGGCGGGACCGATCGCCGGGGTGGTCGTCCAGCTCGGTGGGCAGACCCCGCTCGCCCTCGCGCGCGCACTGGAGGCTCAGGGCGTACCCGTGGTCGGCACCTCACCCGCGGCCATCGACCTCGCGGAGGATCGCGGCCAGTTCGGCAGGGTGCTCGCCGCGGCCGACCTGCCGGCTCCCAAGCACGGCACCGCCACGTCGTACCCGGAGGCCAAGCAGATCGCCGACGAGATCGGCTACCCGGTGCTGGTGCGACCGAGCTACGTCCTCGGCGGACGCGGGATGGAGATCGTCTACGACGACGACGCGCTGGAGTCCTACATCAACCGCGCCACCCAGATCTCGCCCGCCCACCCCGTGCTGGTCGACCGGTTCCTCGACGATGCCGTGGAGATCGACGTCGACGCGATCTACGACGGTGAGGAGCTGTTCCTCGGCGGGGTCATGGAGCACATCGAGGAGGCGGGGGTGCACTCCGGCGACTCCTCGTGCGTACTGCCTCCGATCACCCTCGGCCGCGAGGAGATCGACCGGATCCGGGCTTCCACGGAGGCGATCGCGGCCGGAGTCGGGGTGCTCGGACTGCTCAACGTGCAGTACGCCCTGGCCGGTGACGTGTTGTACGTCCTGGAGGCCAACCCGCGGGCGTCACGCACCGTCCCGTTCGTGTCCAAGGCCACCGCGACGCCGCTGGCACAGGCAGCGGCCCGGGTCATGCTCGGGGCCGGCATCGCGCAGCTGCGCGCGGAGGGGCTGCTGCCCGCGACCGGCGACGGGGGCCTGCTGTCGCCGCGCGCACCAGTCGCGGTCAAGGAGGCGGTGATGCCGTTTCACCGGTTCCGCACCTACGAGGGCAAGACAGTCGACACCGTGCTGGGTCCGGAGATGCGGTCGACCGGCGAGGTCATGGGCATCGACTCGTCCTTCGGGACGGCGTTCGCCAAGAGTCAGACCGCGGCCTACGGCGGGCTGCCGGTCAAGGGCAATGTGTTCGTCTCGGTGGCCAACCGCGACAAGCGGCACATGATCTTCCCGGTCAAACGGCTGGCCGACCTGGGGTTCGGCATCCTCGCGACGCGCGGGACCGCAGACGTGCTGCGCCGCAACGGAGTGGACGCGGAGGAGATCAGGAAGCTGCACGAGATGGGCCCCGACGAGTCCGGCGACGGCAAGTCGAGCATCGTGGCCAAGATCCGGTCCGGCGAGATAGACCTGGTGATCAACACCCCGCACGGCACCACCTCCGGGGGAAGCCCTCGGCTGGACGGCTACGAGATCCGTACCGCTGCGGTGACCGAGAACATCCCCTGCATCACCACTGTGCAGGGTCTGGCCGCGGCGGTTCAGGGCATCGAGGCGCTGCGCTCCGGGGACATCGGGGTCCGGTCACTCCAGGAGTGGGCGGAGGGCGCCACATGACCCCACCCACCGCTCCGCGGCCTCGCCGGTTTACCACGTTCTCGTGGTACGCCGGTACTTCTCATGGGTTGCGCCCCGTGAGAAGTGCCAAACCTCCACGAGAAGTACGCGGGGTACCAAGCGGCGGCAACCAAACCCAGGCGGTGACATGACAAGCGTGCGCACCGTCGCGAAGGGCGGCGCGGCCGAGGCGCGGGCGACGACGGCGACCGGCCCCATCCAGGTGACCGGCGAGGTGCTGTCGCTCAAGCAGGTCGGCGGCTACCACCACCTGACCCTGGTCGCGTCCGGCATCGCCGAGCGCACACGTCCTGGCACCTTCGTCGCGCTGGCCGTCGGGGGTGACCAGACGCCGATGCTGCTTCGCCGGGCCTTCTCCATCTACCGGGCCAAACGCAGCGGGGCCTACGGCGGCACCGTCGAGGTGGTGTTCGCCGTCAACGGCCAAGGGACCGCGTGGCTCGCCGGCCGACGACCGCACGACGTGGTCGACGTCGTCGGTCCTCTCGGCCGGCCGTTCGCGCTGCCCAAGGAGCCAGTGCCGTGCACCCTCGTCGGCGGCGGGTACGGAAGTGCGCCGCTGTTCGGTCTGGCTGCACGGCTGCGCGAACGCGGCAGCGCCGTGCACATGGTGCTGGGCGCGGCGGCCGAACCCCGCCTGTTCGGGGTGCTGGAGGCTCGCCGCTCGGCCTCGTCGGTGGTCGTGACCACCGAGGACGGGTCCGTCGGCGTGCAGGGGAGGGTCACCGATGTGTTGCCTGACCTGTTGTCGCGCACCGGCACCGACGTCGTCTACGCCTGCGGTCCGATGGGCATGCTGGCGGCGGTGTCGTCGGTCGCCGAGCAGCACGGTGCCTGGAGCCAGTGCGCGGTGGAGGAGTCGATGGCCTGCGGCGTCGGCATCTGCATGACCTGCGTACTGCCGATCGTCGGTGAGGATGGCATGACCCGGATGGTCAGGTCCTGCGTCGAGGGCCCGGTGTTCCGGGGCGACCGGGTCCGCTGGGGCGACGTCGGCACGGTGCCACCGGAGACGGTCGGCGCCCCGCGTACCGGAGGTCACTGATGGTCGCGCACACCCAGGTGGCACCAGTGGCGAGGAGCGACGTCGACCTGACCGTCGACCTCGCCGGCGTCACCCTCCCGAACCCCGTGATGACCGCTTCGGGCTGTGCGGCGGCGGGCCGCGAGCTCGACCAGTTCTTCGACGTCGGCGAGCTCGGCGCGATCGTGACCAAGTCGATCATGCTCGACCCGCGCTCGGGCCGTCCCACGCCACGGATGGTGGAGACCCCGTCCGGCATGTTGAACTCGATCGGCCTGCAGGGACCCGGGATCGACTCCTTCCTCGCCAACGACCTGCCGTGGCTCGTGCGGCGCGGCGCCCGGCCCGTGGTGTCCATCGCCGGGTCGTCGCTGGGGGAGTACGCCGAGCTCGCCCGCCGGGTCGGGCACAGCCCGGGCGTGACCGCGGTGGAGGTCAACATCTCGTGCCCGAACGTCGAGAACCGCGGACTCGTGTTCGCCTGTGACCCGTTCCAGGCCGCGCACGTGGTGTCGGCGGTGCGCCGTGACGTGCCCCGGGACATCCCGGTGTTCGCCAAGCTGTCGCCGGATGTCACCAGCATCGTGTCGATCGCCGAGTCGGTGATGGAGTCCGGCGCCAGCGGTCTGTCCATGATCAACACGTTGCTCGGCATCGCGATCGATCCGATCACCCTCCGCCCCGTCCTCGGCGGGGTCACCGGCGGCCTGTCCGGCCCGGCGGTACGCCCGGTCGCAGTCCGCTGTGTGTGGCAGGTGCACCAGGCGATGCCCGACGTACCCGTCATCGGCGTCGGCGGGATCCGTACCGGCTTCGACGCCCTGGAGTTCCTCGCCGCCGGCGCGACCGCGGTGCAGGTCGGCACGGTCGCGTTCCACGACCCGACAGCGCCGATGCGAGTCGTGCACGAGCTGCGCGACGAGCTGGCCGCACGGGGTCTGAACAACCCCGCCGACGTGATCGGCCGGGCGCACCGATGACACGTCGCCGCACAGCCAAGGAGGACCTCGATGGGTGAGACGTTCGGAGCACGGCTGCACGCCGCGATGCGGACCCGGGGGCCGCTGTGCGTGGGCATCGACCCGCACGGCTCGCTGCTGGAGGCGTGGGGGCTCCCCGACACCGCCTGGGGGCTCGAGCGATTCGCGCTCACCGTGGTCGAGGCGCTGGCCGAGCAGGTGGCGGTGCTCAAGCCGCAGTCGGCCTTCTTCGAGCGGCACGGCTCCGCCGGCATCGCCGTCCTGGAACGCACCATCGCCGCCGCCCGCGAGGCTGGCGCGCTGGTGCTGCTGGACGTCAAGCGCGGTGACATCGGGTCGACCGCGGCGGCCTACGCCGAGGCCTACCTCGACCCGGCGTCGCCGTTGGCCGCGGACGCGATCACGGTCAGCCCGTTCCTGGGATTGGGGTCGTTGAGGCCGTTCATCGAGTCCGCCGAGGCGTACGACAAGGGTGTGTTCGTGCTGGCGCTGACGTCCAACCCCGAGGGTGCCGGTGTTCAGCGGGCCCGATCCGGGGACGGCAGTGTCGCGGGCGCGATCCTCACCCAGGTACGCACCCTCAACGCCGGCTGCGAACCGCTCGGATCGTTCGGCGTCGTGGTCGGGGCGACCATCGCCGACACCGACGAGGACCTGGCCGTCAACGGACCGCTGTTGGCGCCGGGGCTCGGTGCCCAAGGCGCCGACGTGGCCGACCTGGATCGAGTGTTCGGCGCGGAGCGGCCGCGGGTGCTGGCGAGCACCAGCCGCGACGTGCTGTCGGCCGGTCCGGGTCCGGTGCCGCTGCGCCACGCGGCCGCCCGGGTCCTCGACGCACTGCGCTGACCGTCGTGAGCCGGGTGGTGTCCGGCCGAACTGTGGCGCGCCACCACACCGACGGACACCACGGATGCACTGCTCGCCAGGGCCCGACACCCCTCGGAGCACCGACCTCCGTGCCCTGTCGCTGTGCGAGCATGTGGGGCGATTGGACGCCGACGGGCGTGCACAGGGGAAGGAAGACCATGAGACGACTGGCAGTAGGCATCGTGAGCGGGGTCCTCGCCTTGACCGGGTTGACCGCCTGCGGGGGAAGCAGCGGCGGGTCGGCTGCGTCCTTCTGCGCCTTGAAGAACTCCGTCAGCAGCATCGACCCGACCAAGGACCTGGCCGGTGCGCAGACCGCGCTGGACAAGGCCGCCGACGCCGCTCCGAGCGCGATCAAGAGCGATGTCAGCAAGCTGCGCGACGCGTTCAAGTCGTTCACGGACCAGGTGAAGGCGGCCGGCGTCGACCTGTCGAACCCGTCGTCGCTGGCTTCGGCGAGCCCGGCGACGTTGGCGAAGCTGCAGGCCGCCGAGAAGCAGCTGACCAGCAGCGACATCACCAAGGCCAGCCAGAACGTCACGACGTGGATCAGCAAGAACTGCAAGTGACCTGACGCTCCGATGGCTCGCGCCGGGGTTTGCCCGGCCGAGCCTTCGGTCGTTAGGTTGCTCTCGTCCTCGATCTCGGCGCATGGGCACCCTGGCGGGACAACTCTGCCGGCTTAGAAGTACGAGGTGACGACCGTGGTTCTTCCTCCGCTGACGCCGCAACAACGGCAGGCTGCGTTGGACAAGGCGGCGGCCGCGCGGCGTGAGCGGGCGGAGGTCAAGAACCGGCTCAAACACTCCGGTGGTTCTCTGCGGGAAGTGCTGCACGAGGGGCAACGCAACGACGTGATCGGCAAGATGAAGGTCGTCGATCTGCTGTCGTCCCTGCCCGGGCTGGGCAAGGTGCGGGCGCAGCAAGTCATGGAGCGGATCGGGATCGCCGGCACCCGCCGGGTGCGCGGATTGGGCGCCAACCAGATCGCCGCGCTCGAGCGTGAGTTTGCCGACCGCGCCTGAGCCGGGCGCCTGCCAGGACCCCGCCCGGCTGGTCGTGCTCGCAGGTCCGACCGCGGTCGGCAAGGGGACCGTCGCCGCGTGCGTGCGCGAGCAGCATCCCGAGGTGTGGATCTCGGTGTCCGCGACCACTCGTCCACCGAGGCCGGGCGAGGTCGACGGCGTGCACTACTACTTCGTCAGCGACGCCGAGTTCGACGCGATGGTCGCCGACGGTGCCTTGCTGGAGTGGGCCGTCGTGCACGGCGCGGCGAGGTACGGCACCCCTCGCGCGCCCGTCGAGGGGGTGCTGGCGCAGGGCCGTTCGGCGCTGCTCGAGATCGACCTGCAAGGCGCCCGGCAGGTCCGGGAGGCGATGCCGGACGCATTGTTCGTGTTCTTGGCGCCACCGAGCTGGGACGAGCTGGTCCATCGGCTCGAGGGCCGCGGCACCGAGGACGAGGCAGAGCGGACCCGCCGGCTGGTGACGGCGCGGGTGGAACTGGCCGCCGAGCGGGAGTTCGACGTGACGCTCGTCAACGCCGATGTGCAGGAAGCCTGCCGCCAGTTGGTAGCCTTGGTCCGTTGTGGGCCGGACGCGTCCATGTCCGCCCGATGATCATCTTCCCGACCAACTGCGAGGCCACCCGCCGTGACCGGCACCCGCTCCACCGCCGAGGGCATCACCGACCCGCCCATCGACGACCTGTTGTCCAAGACCGACTCGAAGTACAAGCTGGTGCTCTACAGCGCCAAGCGAGCCCGCCAGATCAACGCCTACTACTCCCAGCTCGGCGAGGGCCTGCTGGAGTACGTCGGGCCCCTTGTCGACACGCACGTGCAGGAGAAGCCACTGTCGATCGCGCTGCGCGAGATCAACGGGGACCTGCTGACCTGCGAGGACGTCGAGCCCGAGGAGGCGTGACCTCCTCCCTCGACGCTGACGCGTGACCGCTCCAGCCGGGCCAGCCGTAGCATCTCCGCGCGTCGTGCTGGGTGTCGGCGGCGGGATCGCCGCCTACAAGGCGTGCGAGCTGCTGCGCCGGCTGACCGAGTCCGGGCATCGCGTCACCGTCGTCCCCACCAGGGCCGCGCTGCAGTTCGTGGGCGCTGCGACCTGGGAGGCGCTGTCCGGCGAACCGGTCCGCACCGACGTGTTCGACCACGTCGCAGATGTGCCGCACGTACGCCTGGGACAGCAGGCCGATCTGGTCGTGGTGGCTCCGGCGACGGCGGACCTGATGGCCAAGGCTGCCCACGGCATCGCTGACGACCTGCTCACCAACACCCTGCTGACGGCTCGGTGCCCGGTGCTGTTCGTGCCGGCGATGCACACCGAGATGTGGGAGCACGCCGCCACCCGCGCCAACGTCGCGACGCTGCGCGCTCGCGGGGCGATCGTGGTCGAGCCCGCCGCCGGCCGACTCACCGGCGCCGACAGCGGCAAGGGGCGTCTGCCGGACCCGGCGCAGGTGTTCGACCTGGCGCGCAGCCTGCTGCATCGCTCTGCCGCCTCGCTGGCACCCGACCTGGTGGGGCGACATGTCGTGGTCACCGCTGGCGGGACCCGCGAGTACCTCGATCCGGTGCGGTTCCTGGGCAACCGCTCGTCGGGTCGCCAGGGCTACGCGTTCGCGAGCACCGCCGCAGCCCGCGGCGCCACGGTGACGGTGGTCGCGGCGAATGTCGCGCTGCCGGACCCGGCAGGTGCCGACGTGGTCCGCGTCGAGACCACCAGCGAGCTGCGGGAACAGGTGCTGGGCGCAGCTGCCGACGCCGACGCCGTCATCATGGCGGCCGCACCGGCCGACTTCCGGCCGCGAGACAGCGCAGCCACTAAGATCAAGAAGTCCGCGGACGGGGCCGCGCCCGCCCTCGACCTCGTGCAGAATCCCGACATCCTCGCTGAGCTGGTCTCCGCTCGCTCGGGCAAGCAACCTCTGCTGGTGGGGTTCGCGGCCGAGACCGGCGACGACGATGCCGGAGTGCTCGAGCACGGCCGGGCGAAGCTGGCCCGCAAGGGCTGCGACTTCCTGGTCGTCAACGACGTCAGCGCCGGGAAGACGTTCGGGCGTACCGACAACGAGGCCGTGGTGCTCGGGGCGGACGGCTCGCAGACGTCCGTGCCTCTCGGCCCCAAGGAGGCGCTGGCCGACCTCGTCTGGGACCTTGTGTGCGCCACCTGGGGCGCTTGACGCCGCAGCCGTGCCGCCACACGTCGAGCGGTGCACGGCATCACCGGCGCCGCCCGATAGTGTGGGCGCAGCACAACTCGCTGGCGGGCTGGGGGCGTACTCGCTGCGCCGGAGCCGCCGCACCGCTCGTCACCGCACGTCAGGAGAACACGTGAGCCGTCGCCTCTTCACCTCGGAGTCCGTCACCGAGGGTCACCCGGACAAGATCGCCGACCAGATCAGCGACGCCGTCCTCGACGAGCTGCTGGGGCAGGACCCGACCAGCCGGGTCGCGGTCGAGACGCTGCTCACCACCGGGTTGGTGGTGGTGGCCGGCGAGGTCAGCACCCAGGGCTACGCCGACATCGCGAAGCTGGTGCGGGCGAAGATCCTCGACATCGGCTACGACTCGTCCCTGAAGGGTTTCGACGGCCGGTCCTGCGGGGTCACCGTGTCGATCGGCTCGCAGTCGTCCGACATCGCCCAGGGCGTCGGCGACTCGTGGGAGGAGCGGCACGGCGCTGCGTTGGACGAGCTGGACCGGCAGGGGGCCGGTGACCAGGGCCTGATGTTCGGCTATGCCTGCGACGACACCCCCGAGCTCATGCCCCTGCCGATCACCATCGCGCACCGGCTCGCGCAGCAGCTCTCCGCTGTCCGCAAGGACGGCACGATGGCCTACCTCCGGCCCGACGGCAAGACCCAGGTGACGGTGGAGTACGACGAGACCAACACCCCGATCGGCATCGAGACGGTGGTGGTGTCCAGTCAGCACGCGGGAGACATCGACCTCGACGGGCTGCTGACGCCGGACGTGAAGAAGCACGTCGTCGACGAGGTGCTCGACACGTTCGACCTCGCGCACGCCGACTACCAGCTGCTGGTCAACCCGACCGGCCGGTTCGAGGTCGGTGGGCCGATGGGCGACGCCGGGCTCACCGGCCGCAAGATCATCATCGACACCTACGGCGGCATGGCGCGGCACGGCGGCGGCGCGTTCTCCGGCAAGGACCCGAGCAAGGTGGACCGGTCCGCCGCCTACGCGATGCGCTGGATCGCCAAGAACGTCGTCGCCGCGGGCCTCGCCCGACGGTGCGAGGTGCAGGTGGCGTACGCGATCGGCAAGGCCCACCCGGTGGGGTTCTACGTCGACTGCTTCGGCACCGAGACGGTGCCGGTGACCCGGATCTCCGAAGCGGTCCGTGAGGTGTTCGACCTGCGTCCGGCCGCGCTGATCCGCGACCTCGACCTGCTGCGGCCGATCTATGCCAGCACAGCCGCCTACGGGCACTTCGGTCGCGAGCTGCCTGAGTTCACCTGGGAGCGGACCGACCGGGCCGACGACCTGCGGACCGCCGCCCGCGCCTAACCCAGCGGTGGCTGCCGCGGCGTCGGTTTACCACGTTCTCGTGGTAAACCGGTACTTCTCATGGGGTGTAACCCATGAGAAGTACCAAGCCGCCATGAGAAGTGGCGTCGCCGGAGCTCCGAGCACACCGCGGCTCCCCCGGCGACCGGGCCCTTGGTCGCGAACCCTTTCACCGCTCCGACCGGACCTTGGTCGCGAACCTGTGGATGGAAGCCCCGGGGGGTCCGACCCGGCTGATAGAACCAGCGTGTGACTCGCCCCTCGGACCACCCCGGCGCGGCGTCGGGCGCCGCGGCGCATCTGCCGGTGGCCCGGGTCGCGGTGGCGGTGTCGCTGGCGCACCTGGACCGACCGTTCGACTACGAGGTCCCGGCGGATCTCGACGGTGACGTGCTGCCCGGCTGCCGGGTCATGGTGCGCTTCGCGGGTCGGCTGGTGTCGGGCTTGGTGCTCGCACGCACAGCGCACAGCGAGCACATGGGCAAGCTTGCCCGGATCACCCGCGCCGTCTCGCCGGAAGTGGTGCTGACCCACGACATCGCCGGGCTGTGTCGCACCGTGGCCGACCATTACGCCGGTTGCTTCGCCGACGTCACCCGTCTCGCCGTGCCGGCGCGCCATGCCCGGATCGAGCGGGAGGAGCATGGCCATTCCGTCGCGGCGGTGGAAACTTCTCACGAACCCGTCTGGCCGGACGAACCGGCAGGAGCGACGTTCCTGTCCCGTCTCGCCGACGGGGAGTCGCCGCGGGCCGCATGGTCGACGCCGACGACGGCCTGGCCGGATCGACTCGCCGCGGCTGCGACTGCGGCCCTCAGCTCAGGTCGGGGCACGGTCATCTGCGTGCCCGACGTACGCGACGTGACACGGGTTGACACCGCGCTGACGGCTGCGCTCGGCCCCGGCAATCACGTGGTGCTGACTGCCGACCTCGGACCGTCCGCGCGCTACCGCGCGTTCTTGGCGTTGGCGCGCGGGGAGGTCCGCATCGTGGTCGGCACCCGCGCCGCTGCCTTCGCACCCGCCCGCGATCTGGGCCTCGTCGTTGTGTGGGATGACGGAGACGATCTGCACGCGGAGCCGCGGGCGCCATATCCCCACGTACGCGAGGTGCTCCTGATGCGAGCGCACCACGGCAACGCCGGCGCGTTGCTCGCCGCTCACGCCCGCTCGACTGACGTGCAGGCCCTGGTCGAGTCCGGCTGGTGCACAGAGCTTTCCGAGCCGCCGGCCCGCCGGCGCGTGCGCTCACCCCGCGTCCGCGTCGGTGCCGCGAGCGACCACGCGCTCGCGCGCGATCCCGCGGCCCGCTCTGCCCGGCTGCCGTCGGAGGCGCTGGACGCCGTGCGTACCGGACTGACCGCCGGACCCGTGCTGGTCCAGGTTCCCCGGCGCGGCTATCGCGTCGCCCTGGCCTGCCAGCGATGCCGGCAACCGGCTCGGTGCGAGGTGTGCGCAGGCCCACTGGGGCAGAGCGCGGCGGACGCCGTGCCCGCCTGTCGGTGGTGCGCAGCACTCGCGAGCGGCTGGCGCTGCCCGCACTGCGGTGGGACCGCTCTGCGGGCACCCGTGCTCGGGGAGTCGCGCACCGCCGAGGAGCTCGGGCGCTCGTTCCCGCAGGTCGTGGTCCGGCACTCGACCGGCGGACATCTCGTCGATGCGGTGGGTCCGGCGCCGGCAATCGTCGTCGCCACGCCAGGGGCAGAGCCGCCTGCGGCGGACGGCTACGCCGCGGCGGTGCTGCTCGACACGTGGCTGATGCTGGACCGCTCCGACCTGCGGACCGGCGAGGAGGCACTCAGACGGTGGTGCAACGCGGTCTCGCTGGTACGCCCGGTCGACCGCGGGGGACAGGTGGTGGCGGTGGGCGACCCGCGTGGATCCGTTCTGCAGGCGCTCGTGCGGGCCGACCCGGCCGGGTTCGCGGTCCGTGAGCTCGGCGAACGCCGGGCGGCCCGGCTCCCGCCGGCTGTCCGGCTGGCCACGGTGACCGGGCCGATCACGGAGCTGGCGGGGCTGACCGGCTGGACCTGGCCCGATCCTGCCGAGGTGCTGGGCCCTGTACCCCTCGACGGCGAGACTGCGCGACTGGTGGTCCGGACCCCGCGGTCCCGGTCCAGCGCGCTGGCCGCGGCGTTGCGGGCTCTGCAAGCGACCCGCAGTGCGCGCAAGCTGCCGACTCTGCGCGTCCAGGTCGACCCCGCCGAGCTGGGGTGATGCCGCAGTCGCACGACCTGCCCAGTCGACCCAACGGCTCGGCTGGCTAGGTTCGACCTCATGACCCGCCCCGTCCAGCCGGACCACCCACCCAAGAATCGACATTGGCGCCGCCCCGGCGACGCCAATGTCGATTCTTGTGTTGACGCCGTCGTGTTCGACCTCGGCGGAGTGCTGCTCGACTGGAACCCCCGCTACCTGTATGAGCAGCTGCTCCCCGACCAGTCGGCGGTCGACGAGTTCCTCACCCACGTGTGCCCGCTGTCGTGGAACGCCGCCCAGGACGCGGGCGGCGACTGGGACAGCGCCATCGCCGAGCGGACACAGCGGTTCCCCCAGCACGCCGCCCTGATCCGGGCCTACCGCGATCGCTGGCTCGACATGGTCGGACAGGTGCACCACGACACCGCCGCCCTCATCGGCGAGGTGCGCGCACGCGGGATCCAGACCTACGTGCTGTCCAACATCTCCAGCTACTCCTGGCAGATCGCCCTCGGCGCGTTCGACTTCCTCGGCAGCGTCGACGGCGCCGTTGTGTCAGGACATGAGGGCATGGTCAAGCCGCAGGCGGCGATCTACGACCTGCTGGTACGCCGCTACCAGCTTGACCCCGGGCGTACCTACTTCATCGACGATGTGCCGGCCAACGTGCAAGCCGCTCGCCGCGCGGGCTGGAGGGCCGACGTGCACGTCGATGCCATGACGACGCGCCACCGCCTGGTGGACCTGGGCGTGCTGCCCCGGGGTGGCGCCTGCCTAGACTGAGTGCCAACCCCGCCAGTCCCAGCCAGCGCCGCACCGGCCGAGTTCGGGTGCCGAGCCGTGACCGAGGAGCCAGCCAGCGTGGCCATCCAGCCCATCCGACTGTTCGGCGACCCCGTGCTGCGTACCAAGGCTGCGCCGGTGGTCGACTTCGACAAGGAGCTGCGCACGCTGGTGGCGGACCTCACCGACACGATGCTCGGGGCGCCGGGGCAGGGTCTGGCCGCACCGCAGATCGGCGTCGGTCTGCGAGTCTTCACCTACTACGTCGATGGTGCGGTGGGCCACCTGGTCAACCCGCAGCTCACGCTGTCGGCGCAGCGACAGCTCGGACCCGAGGGCTGCTTGTCCATCCCGGGACTGACGTTCGACTGCGAGCGAGCCATGGACGTCGTAGCGCACGGCGTCGACATGTACGGCGATCCCGTGGTGATTGAGGGATCCGACCAGCTGGCCCGGTGCATCCAGCACGAGGGCGACCACCTCGACGGAGTGCTGTTCGTGGATCGGCTCGACCGGGAGACCCACAAGGCGGCGATGCGCGCCATCCGCGAGGCAGACTGGGCGCCGGGCAGCGACCCGCTGGTGAAGGTGTCCCCGCACCCGATGTTCGGCAAGGGCATGTGACGTGCGGGTCGTCTTCGCCGGCACCCCCCAGGTCGCTGTCCCCTCGCTGGAGAGCCTTCTGCACAGCCGTCACGACGTGGTGGCCGTACTCACCCGTCCGGACGCACCGGCCGGCCGTGGCCGACGCGTGGCCTCGTCCGCGGTCGCGGCGCGCGCCGAGCACGAGGGGATCGAGGTGCTGCGCCCGAGTCGGCCGGGCGACCAGGACTTCGCCGAGCGCCTGGCCGCGATCGCCCCGGACTGCTGCCCTGTGGTCGCCTACGGCGCGTTGATCCCCCAGAAGCTGCTCGACGTCCCGGCGTACGGATGGGTCAACCTGCATTTCTCCCTGCTGCCCGCGTGGCGGGGTGCGGCGCCGGTGCAGCGTGCGCTGATGGCCGGCGACGACGTGACGGGAGCGACCACGTTCCGGATCGTTCGTGAGCTCGACGCCGGGCCGACCTACGGGCTGTGCACCGAGGTCGTCCGCGCCGACGACACCGCCGGGACACTGCTGGACCGGCTCGCCGTGCACGGTGCCGGCCTGCTCACCTCGACGCTCGACCATCTCGAGCAGGGGGATCTCGTGGCCACACCACAACCGGACGAGGGCGTCAGCCTGGCGCCCAAGGTCGAGGTCGACGACGCGCGAGTCAGGTGGGGCGCACCGGCCCTCGACGTCGATCGACGCATCCGTGCGTGCACGCCGGCGCCAGGTGCGTGGACCACGCTGGGTCCGGACCGGCTGAAGCTGGGTCCGGTGCGGCTGCTGGACTCCGACGAGCTCGAGCCGGGCGTGATACAGGTCGACAAGCACGAGGTGCGTGTGGGCACGGCCACCGTCGACGTCGCCCTCGGCGGGGTGCAGCCACCGGGCAAGCGCGCGATGCCAGCGTCGGCCTGGGCCCGCGGCGTACGCCTGGCTCCCGGCACGGTGCTCGGGCTCGGGACGGAAGCCGCCTCGGGGGACGACTGACGTGGTGCCGCCGACCGTCGACAGCGCTCGACGGGTTGCGTGGGAGGTGCTCGCGGCCGTCCGGACCCACGGCGCCTACGTCAACCTGACGCTGCCGGCGCTGCTGCGCGAGCGAGGGGTCGAGGGACGGGACGCCGCCTTCGCCACCGAGTTGACCCATGGCACGGTGCGCCGGCAAGGCAGCTACGACGCCGTCCTCGCCACCTGCACGGACCGGCCGTTGTCGCGGCTCGACCCGGGCGTACTCGACGTGCTGCGGCTCGGATGCCACCAGCTGCTGTGGATGCGGGTGCCGTCGCACGCCGCCGTCGACACCAGTGTCGATCTGACCCGACTGATGATCGGTCACCGTCCGACCAGCCTCGTCAACGCGGTGCTGCGCAAGGTCGCTCGGCGCGACTTCGACGCGTGGATGGACGTCGTCGCCCCGGCCGGCGAGTGCGAGCCGCTGGCACGCCTGGCGATCGTTCACTCGCACCCCCGGTGGATCGTCGACGCCTTCTACGACGCCCTCGGGGCCTCCGTGGCCGAGACCGAGGCGCTGTTGCGGGCGGACAACGAGGCCCCGGCGGTGACCCTCGTGGCCAGACCCGGGTTGTTGGACCCCGACGATCTGACGTCGGACGCGACTCACGGGCGCTGGTCGCCGTACGCGCGGACCCTCACTAGTGGTGACCCGGGCGCGATCCCGGACGTACGCCGAGGTCGGGCCGGGGTGCAGGACGAGGGCTCGCAGCTGGTGACGCTGGCGGCGGCCGCGACTGCGGTGGACGGCCGCGACTGCTGGTGGCTGGACGCCTGTGCCGGCCCAGGTGGCAAGGCCGCCCTGCTGGCGGCGCTGGCCACGGCCCGCGACGCCCGCGTGATGGCACAGGAGATCCATCCGCACCGCGCGCTGCTGGTGGCCAACTCCCTGCGCCTGCTGAAAGAGGCAGTCGTCGTGGTGGCCGACGGTACGCAGTCGACGTGGCGCAACGACGCGTTCGACCGTGTGCTCGTCGACGCTCCCTGCACCGGGCTGGGCGCGTTGCGTCGACGGCCGGAGGCGCGCTGGCGACGAACCGCGGCCGACGTCGCTCCGCTCGCGCACCTGCAGACGACGCTGCTGCACCGCAGCCTCGACGCGACGCGGCCCGGGGGTGTTGCTGCCTACGTCACCTGCTCGCCGCACCGCGCCGAGACGGTCGACGTCGTCGCGCGGGTACGCGCCGACCGCGCTGACGTCGACCTGCTGGACGCGACCGAGGTGATGCAGAGTGTGACGGTCGAGCGGCTGGCCGACGTGGCCGCGCCGTACCTCCAACTGTGGCCGCACCGTCACGGGACGGACGGGATGTTCCTGGCCCTGCTGCGCCGCCGCTGACGCCGCCTGGCGCGCCACTAGACTCCGGCGCGATGGCCATCCAGATATCGCCGAGCATCCTGTCCGCCGACTTCGCCGACCTCGGTGCTGCCGTCAAGTCAGTGGCCGGGGCCGACTGGGTGCACGTCGACGTGATGGACAACCACTTCGTGCCCAATCTGACGGTCGGCCTGCCGGTGGTCGAGTCGCTGGTCAGGGCGTCGTCGCTGCCGCTGGACTGCCATCTGATGATCGAGGACCCGGACCGCTGGGCCCCGTCCTACGCGGAGGCCGGCGCGCGTTCGGTGACGTTCCACATCGAGGCCGCCGGGGCGCCGGTACGCCTTGCCCGCGAACTGCGCGGCCTCGGCGCCCGCGCCGGACTCGCGCTCAAGCCTGCCACCGCGATCGATCCGTACGCGGACCTGCTGCCGGAGCTCGACATGGTGCTGGTGATGACGGTCGAGCCCGGGTTCGGCGGACAGTCGTTCCTCGACGTGTGCCTGCCGAAGATCGTGCGCGCCCGCGACCTCATCGGGCGCTCCGGCGGCGAGGTCTGGCTACAGGTCGACGGGGGCGTCTCGGAGGAGACGATCGAGCGCTGCGCGAGCGCGGGCGCCGACGTATTCGTCGCCGGTTCGGCAGTGTTCGGCGCGGACGACCCCCAGGCCGCGGTGGAGGGGCTGCGCCGCCTGGCGGAGTCCGCCGCGCGCTGACCACCCGCCGCACCGGGTCTCCTCTGCACCGCGTGTCCTCGGCACCGGGTGGTCCTCCGCACCGGGTGGAGGTGGGGGGGTCGCGGCCGCGGGGCTGGGGTCGCCGGTGCAGGGCGCGAGGCAGCCGGCGCCGAGCGGGAGTCCGGGAGGCTGCCGAAGCGCGGGGGCGGGTGGGTAGGGGGCTGAAGGCCCTGCCGCAGATGGCGCCTCCCGTGGCATACTGCTCGATAGACGAGCAGATGCTCGCGTGCTCCGGGGTCGGTGAAATTCCGAGCCGGCGGTGACAGTCCGCGACCCGGCCGTAGGTGGTGACACCCGCGGACGGTTGACCTGGTGGAACTCCAGGACCGACGGTGAAAGTCCGGATGGGAGGCAGCACGCAGTCGCATCCGTGTGTCCACAGTTCGTGGGCTGCACACGGCATCCGACGTCGCGATTGACCCCGGAGTCCGCGTCATCACGGACGAGAGGGTCACCTCCGGTGACAGAGCACACCGGCACCGCCGCTACCGCCACGGGCGAGTTCTCTGCGGGCCAGACAGACACCTCCGCTGCCTCTACCACCACCGGCACGGCCGCCACCGGCGACACGGTCACTGACTGCGCTGCCGCGGTCGGCGAGGCGAGCCGGACAAGCGGCGCCGCCCGCGGAGATGTGGCGGCCATGCGCCGTGCGCTGGAGCTCGCACGCCTCCCTGCGCATCGGGTGTCTCCGAACCCTCGGGTCGGTGCGGTGCTGGTCTCCCCCCAGGGCGTCGTCATCGCCGAGGGCCATCACCGCGGCCCAGGGACGCCACATGCCGAGATCGACGCGCTGCGGGGCGCCGGTGCTGCGGCGCGCGGCGCCACGGCCGTCGTGACCCTGGAGCCCTGCCACCACACCGGGCGGACGGACCCGTGCACGAGGGCGCTCGTGGACGCAGGGATCGCGAGAGTCGTGTACGCGGTCGACGACCCGAACCCGGTGGCTTCCGGCGGTGCCCAGGCGCTGCGAGCCGCGGGCGTCGACGTGGTGGCCGGGCTGCTCGCCGACGAGGCCGCGCAGGTCAACGAGCACTGGCTCACCGCCGTACGCCGCGCCCGACCGTGGGTCACCTGGAAATATGCGGCGACTCTCGACGGACGAAGCGCTGCCACCGACGGGACGAGCCGTTGGATCACCTCCGGACAAGGGCGACTCGACGTCCAGCGGGGTCGGGCCCGGGCCGACGCGATCGTCGTCGGCACTGGCACCGTCCTCGTCGACGACCCTTGGCTCGTGGCCCGCTACGACGACGACGTGCCGCTCCCCGTCGAGAGGCAGCCGCTCCGGGTCGTGGTGGGCCGTCGCGAGATTCCGGACTCGGCGAGGGTCTGGGACGACGCGGCACCGACGGTGCAGATCCGCACCCGTGACGTGACCGCCGTGCTCGCGTCGCTATGGGCGGACGACGTGGTCGAGGTGTGGCTGGAGGGCGGACCGTGCCTCGCGGGTGCGTTCGTCGCGGCCGGCCTGGTGGACGAGGTGGTCGCTTACCTCGCGCCGGCGCTGCTTGGTGACGGCCGACCGGCGCTCGGACCGGCCGGCACCGCCTCGATGTCGGACATCCATCGCTTCGACGTGACCGACGTGCGGCGCGTGGGCTCCGACATCCGCGTCGTCATGCGTCCGCTCCCGACGACCGTCGCAGTCCCGACCAGCGAAAACCTGGTCGGCGCAGTCCCCAGCCGCGCCGGCTCAGCCGGCGCGGTCCCGACCGGCGACACCCCGACCGGCGACACCCAGACCGGCGCCGATCAGGCAAGCGGCGATCCGACCCCCCGGCATCGGTCCACGTCGATGTCCGCGCCGCCGGGGCCCGTGGTGGAGGTCCGCTGATGTTCACCGGCATCGTCGAGGAGCTCGGCACCGTGGTGGCGCTCGCCGACCAAGGCGACGCGGTGCAGCTGACGCTGCGAGGTCCACTGGTCGTATCCGACGCGGCACCCGGCGCGTCCATCGCCGTCAACGGCTGCTGCCTCACCGTTGTCGACCACGACGCGGAGACGTTCACCGTCGACGTGATGCGTGAGTCGCTCGACAAGACGTCGCTCGGCGACCTCGTCTCCGGCGACCGGGTCAACCTCGAGCGTGCCGTCCACGCCGGGACCCGGCTGGGCGGCCACATCGTGCAGGGCCACGTCGACGGCACGGGCACCCTCCTCGACCGGCTCCCCAGCGAGCACTGGGAGGTCGTGCATCTGTCCGTCCCGGACCACCTGGCTCGCTATGTCGCGGCAAAGGGCTCGATCGCGGTCGACGGCACCTCGCTGACCGTGGTGGACGTACACAACGGCGACCCCGCGTGGTTTGCCGTGTCGCTGATCCCGACGACGCTGTCCGCCACCACCCTCGGCTCCAAGCGGCTGGGCGATCGGGTCAACCTCGAGGTCGACGTGATCGCCAAGTACGTCGAGCGTCTGCTCGGCATGCCGGCGACGGCAGGGGATGCCGCATGAACCTGATCAACTGGCTCTTCGACGCCCAGCTCACCATCGGTGGCCACCCGATCCTGTGGCGCGAGATCATCGGCAACGCGTTCGGTCTGGCGTCCGCGATCGGTGGAATGCGCCGCAAGGTGTGGGCCTGGCCGGTCGGCATCGTCGGCAACGCGTTGTTGTTCACAGTGTTCCTGGGGGTCGCGTTCTCCAACCCGCAAGGCGCGACGTTGTACGGCCAGGCCTCCCGTCAGGTGTTCTTCATCGTCGTGAGTGTCTACGGCTGGTGGCGCTGGCAGCAGACCCGGAGCCAGACCGCCGGCAAGGCGGTAGCGCCCAGATGGGCCACCGCCTCCGAGCGGCTCACCTACCTGCCCGTCGCCCTTGTCGCCGTGGCGCTGTGCTTCGTGATCTTCCGTGCGGTGGGAGCCGGGTTCCCGGTGCCGTGGTGGTACTACCTCGCCGACGCCTGGATCTTCGTCGGGTCGGTGCTGGCGACGTACGCGATGGCGCGTGGCTGGGTCGACTTCTGGCTGGCCTGGGTGGCCGTGGACCTGGTGGGCGTGCCCGAGCTGATCCACTTCAGGTTCTATCCGTCGGCGACCCTCTACGCGGTGTACGCCGGGTTCGTGATCTGGGGGTTCTTCGTGTGGCGGCGCGTCGCACGGGACGAGTCGGCGGGACCGCTCGCCGACCGATCGAGCATCGAGACCGTAGGAGCCCGTCGTGACCGGTGAGACTTCGCACCCGCACCCCGTGCGGATGGACAGCGTCGAACGTGCGCTGGCCGACATCGCGGCCGGCCGGCCGGTGGTCGTCGTCGACGACGAGGACCGTGAGAACGAAGGCGACCTGATCTTCGCTGCGGAGTCGGCCACCCCCGAGCTGCTGGCGTTCGCAGTGCGGTGGACCAGCGGCGTGGTGTGCGTGCCTATGACCGGTGACGCCCTCGACCGGTTGGCGCTCCCGCTGATGGTGGCGGACAACCGCGAGCGGATGCGCACCGCCTACACGGTCACCGTCGACGCTGCCGCCGGGGTGACCACCGGGATCAGCGCGGCCGACCGGGCGCGCACGATCGGGGTGCTGGCCGACCCGTGCAGCAGCCCCAACGACGTGGCCCGTCCGGGACACGTGTTCCCGCTTCGGGCCCGGCCCGGCGGAGTGCTGGCCCGCGCCGGTCACACCGAAGCGGCCGTTGATCTGGCGCGACTCGCCGGGCTGGCCCCGGCCGGAGTGATCGCGGAGATCGTCGAGGACGACGGGTCGATGAAGCGGGCGTCGGCATTGCGGAAATTCGCCGACGAGCACGACCTCGCGATGATCGCCATCGCCGACCTCGTCACCTATCGACGGCGGCACGAGCGCCAGGTGGTCCGGGTGGCCACCACCAGACTGCCCACGCACCACGGGATCTTCACCGCTCACGGCTACCGCCACGAGATCGACGGCACCGAGCACGTTGCCCTGGTGCACGGTGACCTCGGTGACGGGGCGGAGGTTCTCGCGCGGCTGCACTCGGAGTGCCTGACCGGCGACGCCCTCGGATCCATCCGCTGCGACTGCGGCGAGCAGCTGGAGGCAGCACTGTCCGCTGTGGCCCGGGAGGGGTCCGGTGCCGTGGTGTATCTCGGGGGCCATGAGGGTCGTGGCATCGGTCTGCTCGACAAGCTGCGAGCCTACGAGCTGCAGGACGCGGGGCACGACACCGTCGACGCCAACCTGGCACTGGGGCTGCCCGCGGACGCCCGCGACTACAGCAGCGGCGCCCAGATCCTCGCCGATCTCGGCATCACGTCGGTACGCCTGCTGACCAACAACCCGACCAAGTCCGAGGGGCTGGAGCGCTATGGGATGCAAGTACGCGAGCGCGTACCGCTGGCGACGGCGCCGACGCTGGACAATCTGCACTACCTGCGAACGAAGGCGGCCCGCATGGGACATCTCCTCCCCGGGATCCACAAGACCCATGACTCCGATGCGCCGGCACCATCCTTCCCGGCACAACACACCAATGAGTCGGGCGCAGATGCCAGGTCCGATGCGCGGGGCACCACCGGGGCCGGCGCGTGAGCGGATCCGGCGCCCCCGACCTCGGCAGCCTCGACGGATCCGGACTGCGGGTCGCGGTGGTGGCGTCCACCTGGCACCGCATCACCATGGAGGGGCTGCTGGCCGGGGCGATCAGAGCACTCGCTCGCGCCACCATCGTCACCCCCACCCTGGCCCGCGTCCCCGGCGCCTTCGAGCTGCCGCTGATGGCCGCGGCGCTCGCGCCCTCCCACGACGCGATCGTCGCCCTCGGGCTGGTCATCCGCGGCGGCACCCCCCACTTCGACTACGTCTGCCGGGCAGCCACCGACGGTCTCGCACGGGTGCAGCTCGACCACGGCATCCCGATCGGCTTCGGACTGCTCACCTGCGACGACATCGACCAGGCACGCGCGCGCGCCGGGTTGCCCGACAGCCAGGAGAACAAGGGCGGAGAGGCCGCGTCGGCAGCGGTGGCGATGGCGCTGGCGCTGCGTGCGCTTGGTCCCGCGTCGCGGACGTCCGGC
Organism: Nocardioidaceae bacterium; assembly: GCA_050700835.1. Classification (GTDB taxonomy): domain Bacteria; phylum Actinomycetota; class Actinomycetes; order Propionibacteriales; family Nocardioidaceae; genus JBOHDX01. The sequence continues at coordinate 26,934 of JBOHDX010000043.1, read as the reverse complement.
TTCGGTTCGAGCACGGCGTCCTAGGCTGCGGGGCTGTGAAGACGTTCGAGCAGCTCTATGCCGAGCTCGCCGACAAGCAGGCCCGGCGGCCGGACGGTTCCGGGACGGTCGCGGCCCTCGACGCGGGCGTGCACTCGATCGGCAAGAAGCTGGTCGAGGAGGCGGCCGAGTCGTGGATGGCCGCCGAGCACGAGTCACGCCAGCGGGCCGCCGAGGAGATCAGTCAGGTGCTGTACCACGCGCAGGTGCTGATGCTGGCCTGCGACCTGAGCCTCGAGGACGTCTACGCCCATCTGTGACGCATGTGCCCGCGCACGCCGATGCCGTCGCCGACCGCCCGCCCAGCGCGGACACCTCTCGTCCCGCAAGGAAGGACCCATGCTCAGGATCGCCGTGCCCAACAAGGGATCGCTGTCGGAGGCCGCTGCGCAGATGTTGCGCGACGCCGGCTACCGCCAGCGCAACGACCGACGAGAGCTCGTGCTGCTCGACGAGGCGCTCGACGTCGAGTTCTTCTACCTCCGACCCCGCGACATCGCGGTCTACGTCGGGGAGGGAACGCTCGACGTCGGCATCACCGGCCGTGACCTGCTGCTCGACTCCGGCGCGCCCGCGCAGGAGGTCATGCAGCTCGGCTTCGGCCGGTCGCGACTCCGCTTCGCCGCCCCGGCGGGGACGATCACTGCGGTGGGCGACCTGGACGGTCATCGGGTGGCCACGTCGTACCCGAGAGTCGTCGCGGACTATATCGCCGACCAGCACGTCGACGCGACAGTTGTACGTCTCGACGGCGCTGTGGAAAGTGCGGTACGCCTCGGGGTCGCCGATGTGGTCGCCGACGTGGTCTCGACCGGCACCACGCTGCGGCAGGCGGGCCTCGAGATCGTGGGAGACGTCGTGGTGGAGTCCGAGGCGGTGCTGATCCGGCGACGGTCCGCCGACGAGCCCCTTGGCCTCGACGTGTTCGCGCGCCGGCTGCAGGGGATCCTCGTCGCGCGGACGTACGTGATGATGGACTACGACATCCGGGTGGAGCTGGTCGAACGAGCGGTGGCATTGACGCCGGGGATCGAGTCGCCGACCGTGTCGCCTCTTCATCGGGAGGGGTGGGTGGCCGTACGTTCGATGGTGCCGCGTGACCGTGCCCAGCAGGTGATGGACGAGCTGTGGGAGATCGGAGCCAGGGGCACGCTGGTCACCGACATCGTGGCCTGTCGGCTGTGACTAGGAACGCACCGGCTCGTTGAGGAGGGTGGCACGCATGTCTGCCATGCGGGCGCCGTCGGACCGTACGACGTACCACCCGCTGGGCGCTCGGGTCGTGGCGCTCGCCGCGGGCGGCTGCCTGACCACCATCTCCGTGGTGATGTGGGTTGCCCTGCCCTCCACGTCTCGCGACGGCTTCAGCTATCTCGAACGGATCACCCTGGTGGGCTGCCTGGTGGGGGCGCTCGGCGTGCTGTACGCGATCGCCCGGACGTCGTTGCGCACCGACGAACAGGGCATCGTCGTGCTCAACGGGTTCCGGCGGCACCGATTCGCGTGGGCGGAGGTGGTGGCGGTGGGGCTGGCTCGCGGCGCGCCGTGGGCGATGCTCGACGTGTCGGACGGCTCGACGTGTGCCGTGATGGCGATCCAGCGCGCGGACGGCGAACGCGCGCTCGCTGCCTATCGCCGGCTCCGCTCCCAGGTCGACGCCCACGCACCGCACTGATCACGAAGCGGTGTCGAGCCGCACGTTGGCCCGTGCACGGGTGCCCTCACGCTCGTGCACCACACGCTCGTCGGCGGCCCAGCCGGCCCAGTGGGGCCGGTATCCGTCGCCGTCACGGGCGAAGGCGCGCGCCTGGCGTACCGGTTCGGGCGCGTCGACCCAGATCACCAGAGACGGCCATGGCTCCATCGACCTGCCGTAGGCGCCGACGCCTTCGGCGAGCACCACGTCCGACACCGGCACCCGCACCACCGGGCCCCCGGCGCTTTCGACCCAGTCCCAGGTGGGCACCAAGCCCGGTAGCCCGACGGCCAGCGGGACCAGCAGGTCCTCGCGCACCCGGCGCGAGACTCGTGGCGCGTCGTCCCACCCTCTGCACAGCTCGTCGACGTGCACGACCTGAACGCCCAGGTCTGGGAAGTCGGCGCCGAGGCGCTCGGCCAGCTGATCGGTCAGGACCGTCTTGCCGGCCCCTGACGGCCCGTCGATGCAGACCAGCCGGCAGCTGGCGAGCGCCGGCACGCTGCCGGCGATCCGGGCGGCGAGCTCGGCCACCGACGTCGGCAGGGACGTCGGCAGGGACTCGGTGGGTGCACTCGAGATGGCCGGCGTGGAGACGCCCACGTCAGCTGATCCCGCGACGCTTCAGGATCTCCTCGATGTCGGCCATGTCGTCGCCGGCGGACGCGGCGGGCGCACTGCGCCTGCCGGTGATGGCCGTGCTCGCCTTGGCCGCGTCCCCGGTCGTCCGGCGACGGCGTCGCCAGAAGGCCCAGCCCCCGCGAGTGCGCTGACGGTCGATCTTGAGACCGAAGGCGATCAGGCCGACGCCGAGGGCTCCGACGGCCAGTCCGATCCACGCCGACGGACTGAACACGAAGTGCCCGGCGAACAACGACACAGCGGTGATCAACCGCCACACGAAGAGGTAGAGCCCCAGCAGCTGGAAGGCCCACGGGACCAGCGCCCACCCGACCCGCCGGGTGGCCGCCGGGTAGTCGCCGGCGCGCCAGGCTCGCCAGGCGAGGAACAGGCCGCCTGCGAACAGCAGCACCGTCCACGGCAGCCACGTGATCGTGTTGTACGACGCCATGACCCCAGTCTGCCCCACGGTGCGAATCGGACTACCGTGCCTAGGTGCCTGACCTTCTCGACCCAGGCTTCGCCGGCGACGACGGGGGAGCCGACCCGGCCGTGGCCGAGGCCCTTGCGGGCTACGCCGACGGCAAGCCCTTCGGCTCCGCTCTCGCCGCGGTGGCCACCTGTCGCCTCTTGGTTCCCGTGGTCACGAACGCTGACCAGGTCGAGACCGCCGAGCATGGCCTCGCCGGGGACGAGACCGCGCACATGGCGGCGGTCCTGATGCGCGGCCGTGACGGCCGGCTCGCTCTGCTCGCGTTCACCGGGGTCGGCCCACTGCAGGCGTGGGACTCCCAGGCGCGGCCGGTGCCGCTGGCCACGCCGCAGGTGGCGCAGGCCGCGTTGGCGGAAGGCGCGGCGGCGGTCGTGGTCGACGTCGCCGGACCAGTGCAGCTGGTGATCGAGGGCGACGACCTCGACCACGTCTCCCAGGGACAGGTGCTCGCGCCGGTCGGGGCTGGGTACGCCTGGGTCGCCCCGACCCACGGTGACTGACCGGCGGCTCGCCCCCGGCCCGCGGGGGTACGTCTGCGAATGTGCGCCGGCGCGGCGGCGGCTGGTAGCCTTGGCTCAGACCGACTGCCCGTGTGCTCGGTTGTGGTGCTTGGGCACCATCTCTTGAGGGGCAGTCACCAAGCGGAGTCCACCTCCCACCCGCACCGACCCCCGGTCGTCGGGTCCGGTCCCGCCGACATTCGTCGACGGCGTCGCCGAGTGGCGATGACCTGGTGGCCTCCGTGCACGCACGGAGGCTTTTTGGTGCGCGCAGGCCGTCGGCAGAACCAGCAGCACCAGCAGCACCAGCAGCACCCCAGCGTCAACCACAGGAGGACACATCACCACAGAGTTGCGCGTCAACGACCGGATCCGCGTCCCCGAGGTTCGGCTTGTCGGTCCCAACGGCGAGCAGGTCGGCATCGTTCGCATCGACGACGCCCTGCGACTGGCGCAGGAGTCCGACCTCGACCTCGTCGAGGTGGCGCCCGCGGCCCGTCCACCCGTCTGCAAGCTGATGGACTACGGCAAGTACAAGTACGAAACGGCCCAGAAGGCCCGCGAGTCGCGCCGGAACCAGACGAACACGGTCATCAAGGAGATGAAGCTCCGGCCCAAGATCGACTCGCACGACTACGAGACCAAGAAGGGTCACGTCGTGCGGTTCCTCAAGCAGGGGGACAAGGTCAAGATCACCATCATGTTCCGCGGCCGCGAGCAGCACCGTCCCGAGCTTGGGTTCCGGCTGCTGCAGCGGCTCGCCTCCGAGGTCGAGGATCTCGGTTTCGTCGAGTCGGCGCCCCGCCAGGACGGACGCAACATGATCATGGTTCTGGGGCCGACGAAGAAGAAGGCCGAGGCTAAGGCTGAGGTCAAGGCCGAGAAGGTCCGGGTCGCCGCCGAACGCGAAGCTGAGCGCGAGGCCGAGCGGGCCGCCGATCGCGCCGATCGGGCCGATCACCCGGCGACCGAGCCGGCCGCCTCGAAGAAGCCGCGCCGCCGGTCTGAGAACCTCGACGAAGGCATGTGACGACCCGGCGCACCAACACCAAGCGCGAACATGAAGCCTGGCCGCCACGATCCAGCGCAGACACCCGGCTCACCCCGGCAACGACCATCGAGAACCGACCAGAAATGAGGCCCTGATGCCGAAGATGAAGCCGCACTCCGGCATGAAGAAGCGCGTGAAGCTGACCGGCACCGGCAAGCTGCGTCACGCGAAGGGACGCCGCCAGACGCACCTGATGCAGAAGCAGTCCACCGCACGTACCCGCCTGGACGACGCCGACGCCACCATCAGCAAGGCCGACACCAAGCGCGTCAAGAGGCTGCTCGGCCTTTGACGCAGTGCCCCTGTTCTGACCCACCTCGGCAGGCCCCCCGGGCGGCCGACCAGCACCAAGGAGTACTCACGTGGCACGCGTCAAGCGGTCCGTCAACGCATCGAAGAAGCGCCGGGAGACCCTCGAGCGGGCGGCGGGATACCGCGGCCAGCGCTCGCGGCTCTACCGCAAGGCCAAGGAGCAGGTCCAGCACTCTCTGGTCTACAGCTACCGCGACCGTCGGGCCCGCAAGGGTGACTTCCGTCGACTGTGGATCACTCGCATCAACGCCGCCGTCCGTCAGCACGACATGACCTACAACCGGTTCATCCAGGGGCTGCACGGCGCCGGTGTCGAGGTCGACCGTCGGGTGCTCGCCGAGCTGGCGGTCAACGACCCGGCCGCGTTCGCCGCGCTGGTCGAGCTGGCCAAGAAGGCCCTGCCGGCGGACGTCAACGCCCCCAGCAAGACCAAGGACGAGGCCGCCGCCTGAGCGCACCGCGCTGGGCCGGCACGCCAAAGGCACAGGGTTGTCACCCGAGGTGGCGGGCACCGCGCCGCTCACGCCGCGATCCGCGCGGGTGAGACGGGCGCGGCGGCTCGCCACGCGTGCGTTCCGGGCCGAGCGCCGCGAGTTCTTGGCTGAGGGGCCGCAAGCCGTACGGGAGGCGCTCGAGGCCGCAGCCGCCGTCGAGGTCTTTGCCACCGGCGCCGCCATCCGCCGACACCCCGGGCTTGCGTCAGCCGCTGCGTCGCACGACGTGCCCTGGCACGAGGTGACTGACGACGTCGTCGCGGCCATCACCGACACCGTCACACCGCAGGGCGTGGTCGCCGTCTGCCGGTTCCGAGACGTGGGCCTGCCTGAGGTGCTGGCCGCGCAGCCGCCGCTGCTGGTGCTCGGGGCCGACGTACGCGATCCCGGCAACGCCGGGACGTTGATCCGGTGTGCGGATGCCGCCGGCGCCGCAGCGGTGGTTCTGACCGGGCACAGCGTCGACCCCTACAACCCCAAGGCAGTACGCGCCAGCGTCGGCAGCGTGTTCCACGTCGACGTCGTGGTCGGGCAGAACACGACGGCCGCGGTGGCGGCGTGCGCGGCCGGTGGCCTGCAGGTGCTGGCGGCGGACGGGGCCGGTGCGCTCGACCTCGACGACGCGATCGACTCGGGCCAGCTGGCCGCCCCGACCGCCTGGCTGTTCGGCAACGAGGCGTGGGGTCTTCCCGACGACGTCGTCGGCCTCGCCGACTACGTCGTGCGGGTCCCGATCCACGGCCGCGCCGAGAGCCTCAACCTGGCCGCCGCCGCGGTCGTCTGCTTGTACGCCTCGGCGCGCGCTCAGCGCAGCGGACGCCGGCCCCGGCCGGTTGCGACTAACCTGTCGCCTGGCGAGGTCGGGCAGCCGGTTCGCCAGGTGGAGGACTGATGGCACCACGCGAGGAGACGGTTCGCCTCGACGACCTGCCGGACGGCGTGCTCGTCGCCGACCAGGACGGCTCCGTTATCGGCGCGAACGCGGCCGTCGCCGGCATCCTCGGCGGGACCGCCGAGCGCATCCTCGGCCGACACCTGCGCGACGTGCTCAGCGTGGACGATCTGGAAGGCCACCGCTGGTACGACTGCTCGAACCCTTACGACGGCCTCGTCACGCGTACCCGCATCGCGGAGCAGTCGTGGCACCTGCCTGACGGACGCGAGCTGCTGATCACCGCCCGGCTGATCCGGGACCGGCCCCGCGGGTTCGTGGAACAGGTGGTGGTCAGCATCCGTGAAGCCCGGGTCCGAGCCCGGCACGATCGCGATCGGTCCGACCTCGTGGCGACCGTGGCCCACGAGCTGCGCTCACCGCTGACCGGGGTGAAAGGGTTCGTCGCCACCCTGCTGGGCAAGTGGGAGCGCTTCACCGACTCGCAGCGGCTGCTGATGTTGGAGACCGTCGACAGCGACGCCGACCGCCTCGGACGGCTGATCACCGAGCTGCTGGACGCCGCGCGGATCGACTCCGGGCGGCTGGCCATCCGGACCGAGCCGCTCGACCTTGCCAAGGTGGTCCAGAAGGTGCTCGACAACATCGCCGCCGGCAGCGGCCGGGCTCTCCAGGTCGCCGCCGCGGGACCGTTGCCGACCGTGTGGGGTGACGACATCCGGGTCGGTCAGGTGGTTACCAACATCGTCGAGAACGCCCTCCGCCACGGCGACGGAGCCGTCTCCGTCGGGCTGGCTGCCGAGGTGCAGGGCGGTGTCCAGGGTGTCACGCTGCTCGTCGACGACGAGGGCGAAGGTGTCCCTGAGGAGATCCGCAGCCGTGTCTTCACCCGCTTCTGGAAGTCGGGACCCCGCGGCGGCAGCGGGTTGGGCCTGTATGTCGTGCGGGGCGTCGTGGCGGCCCATGGCGGGCAGGTCAGCATCGACGACGCACCAGGTGGCGGCGCCCGGGTGCGGGTGTGGTTGCCATGCAGCGAGCCGGACGGGCTCTCGGACTGAGGGTCCGGCTCGGTTAACCCGTTGGCCCCGGCCGACGGCCGCTTCCTAGACTCTGCCCCATCTGACGGCGACGACTCGAGAGGCAGCCATGTCCGGCCCCACCAGTGACTACGACCCGGTCGAGGTCACGCCTCTGCACGCCGACCAGGTCGACAAGGCGCGCGACGAGGCACTAGCCGCGATCGCCCTGGCGGACCGTCTCGAGGACCTGAAGCGGGTACGCCTGGAGCACGCGGGTGACCGGTCGCCGCTGGGGCTGGCCAACCGGGAGATCGGCGCACTGCCGCCGCAGGCGCGCAAGCAGGCCGGGATGCGCGTCGGCCAGGCCCGCAAGGCGGTCAGCACCGCGCTGGACGACCGGCGCACCGTCTTGGAGGCCGAGCAGGAGGCGCGGATCCTGGTCGACGAGGCCGTCGACGTCACGCTGCCGTGGGACATCGAACCGCGTGGCGCGCGGCACCCCCTCATGACGCTGCAGGAGCGCATCGCGGACGTGTTCGTGGCGATGGGCTGGGAGGTGGCCGAGGGGCCGGAGGTCGAGGCCGAGTGGATGAACTTCGACGCACTCAACCTGGGTGCCGACCACCCGGCGCGCACGATGCAGGACACGCTCTGGGTCGAGCCGCGGACGGCCGCGATCGTGCTGCGCACGCACACGTCTCCCGTCCAGGCGCGCGCGATGCTCACCCGCACGCCGCCGATCTACGTGATCTGTCCGGGCCGCACGTTCCGTACCGACGAGCTCGACGCGACACACACGCCAGTCTTCCACCAGGTGGAGGGGCTGGTGGTGGACGAGGGCATCACGATGGCTCACCTGAAGGGGTCGCTGGACCGCTTCGCCGCCATGTTCGGGGACGGGACCGACACGAGGTTCCGGCCGTCCTACTTCCCCTTCACCGAACCCAGCGCCGAGGTCGACCTGCGGTGCTTCGTCTGTCACGGCGCGTCACCTGCGCTCGAGTCCTGCCGGACCTGCAAGGGCGAGGGCTGGATCGAGTGGGGCGGCTGCGGCGTGGTCAACCCCCGGGTGTTGGTCGCCTGCGGGATCGACCCGGACCGCTACTCCGGGTTCGCCTTCGGCATGGGGATCGAGCGCACGTTGATGTTCCGGCACGGGATCGCGGACATGCGCGAGATGGTCGAGGGTGACGTCCGGTTCACGCTGCCCTTCGGATTGGAGCTCTAGATGCGGGTGCCGGTGTCGTGGCTGCGCGACTACGTCGACCTGCCCGCTGACGTCGACGTGCCTGAGCTCGCGTCGCGGCTGACGGCGCTGGGGCTCAAGCTCGAGGCCCTCGAGTCCCACGGCGCCGACGTCGTAGGCCCGCTGGTGGTGGGGCGCGTCCTGTCGTTCGAGGCCGAGACGCACACGAACGGCAAGACCGTGCGTTGGTGCCAGGTCGACGTCGGCGCGGTCCTGTCCGACGCGGGTGCGCCGCGCGGCATCGTCTGCGGCGCCGACAACTTCGACGCCGGCGACCTCGTCGTGGTGTCGCTGCCCGGCGCGGTGCTGCCCGGCGGCTTCGCGATCGGCGCCCGCAGGACGTACGGCCACGTGTCCGACGGGATGATCTGCTCCCCGCGCGAGCTGCGCCTCGGCGACGACCATGGCGGCATCATGGTGCTCGGCCCGGACGACGCGTCGCCGGGCGACGACGCCGCCGAGCTGTTGCACCTGCGCGATGACGTGATCGAGTTCGAGATCAACCCCGACCGGGCCTACGCCCTATCGGTACGCGGGGTGGCCCGTGACACGGCGATCGCCTACTCCACGGCGTTCCACGACCCGGCTGGGATCGATCTCGACACCGGTTCGGAGCCGGCCTACCCGGTCCGGGTGGAGGACCCCGCCGGCTGCCCGCTGTTCGTTGCCCGGCGAGTGTCCGGTTTCGACCCGACGCGGCCGACACCGCGCTGGTTGGCGCGCAGGGTGCAGCTGGCCGGCATGCGCCCGATCTCGCTTGCCGTCGACGTCACCAACTACGTCATGCTCGAGATGGGGCAACCGATCCATGGCTACGACGGCGCCGCGCTGCGCGGTCCGGTGGTCGTCCGGCGGGCCCAGACGGGGGAGAAGCTGACCACCCTCGACGGGGCGGTGCGCACCCTGGACGCAGAGGACCTCCTGATCACCGACGACAGCGGGCCGATCGGACTGGCCGGCGTGATGGGCGGGGAGCACACCGAGCTCGGACCGCAGACGACGGACGTGGTGATCGAGGCAGCCGGCTTCGACGCGGTGTCGGTGGCCCGGACCGCTCGCCGGCACAAGCTGATGTCGGAGGCCTCGAAGCGGTTCGAGCGCGGAGTCGACCCGACCATCCCGTGGGCGGCCGCCCAGCGGGTCGCCGAGCTGCTCGTCGAGCACGGCGGTGGGTGGGTCGAGCCCGGCGTCACAGCCGTCGGAGCGCCCTCGGCGACCGCCACCATCTCGATGGTCAGTCGCCTCCCGCAGCAGGTCAGCGGCGTCGAGATCGACGCGGTCACCGCGGTGAGCGCGCTGCGCGTCGTCGGCTGCGCGGTGGAGGAGTCCGACCCGCTGACCGTGGTCCCGCCGCCGTGGCGCCCCGACCTGCGCGACCCGAACGACCTCGTCGAAGAGGTGCTGCGAGTCGTCGGCTACGACAAGGTGCCGTCGGTGCTGCCGGTCGCGCCCGCCGGCAGGGGCCTGACCGCGCGGCAACGCAACCGGCGCCGGATCGGCCTGGCGGCGGCGGGGGCCGGCCTGGTTCAAGTGACCACCAGCCCGTTCGTCGGCGCCGCCGACTGGGACCGCTTGAGTCTGCCGCCCGACGACGACCGGCGCCGCGCCCTCCGCATCCAGAACCCGTTGTCCGAGCTCCAGCCGCACCTCACGACGACGCTGCTGCCGGGTCTGCTGGCCACCGCCGCCCGCAACGTCAGCCGCGGCGCGGAGTCGCTGGCCATCTTCGAGACCGCACCGGTGTTCCTGCCCGGGACTGAGCGTCCCGCAGCGCCGATTCCCGGCGTCCTGGCGCGCCCGAGCGACGCCCAGCTGGCCGCCCTGGATCGTGCGCTCCCCGACCAGCCGCTGCACCTAGCAGCGGTCCTGCTCGGCGAGCGGCACGCGTCGGGCTGGTGGGGTGACGGTCGACGGGTCGCCTGGGGGGACGCCGTCGCGGTCGCGCGAGAGGTCGGGCGCGTCCTGAGCGTCGACGTCGCGGTGGAGGCGGCCACGCTGGCGCCGTGGCACCCGGGACGCTGCGCGGCCCTCCGGGTTGGTGGAGAGGTCGTCGGGCATGCCGGCGAACTGCACCCCGCGGTGAGTGCGGCGTGGGACCTGCCGCCGCGCGCCTGCGCCGTCGAGCTGTCGCTCGAGCCGTTGTTCGCGTCGGCGGTCGAGGTCGTGGTGGCTCCGGGCTTCTCGACGTACCCGGTGGCGAAGGAGGACGTCGCGCTCGTCGTCGACTCCGGTGTGCCCGCACAGACGGTCGCGGACACGCTTCGCTCCGGGGCCGGTCCGCTGTGCGAGTCGGTGCGGTTGTTCGACGTCTACACCGGGAACCCCGTCCCGCCGGGTCACAAGTCGCTGGCGTTCGCGCTGCGGTTCCGGGCGCCCGACCGGACACTGACCGAGGCCGACACCGCCCGAGCGCGCGACGCCGCTGTCGCGGCCGCCGTGGCCCGCGGAGCCACCCCCCGCACCTAACCGCGATCCGCGGCTTATGGTCAGGCGATCCGCGGCTTGTGGCCCGCCGATCCGCGGCTTGTGGCCCGGAGGTCGCAGCACAATGCTTTGCATGAACGTACGCGTTCCTGCATACTCATGCACATGACTGGATACCGGGTCGCCGTCGCCGGCGCCAGCGGCTACGCCGGAGGAGAGCTGCTGCGCCTCCTGCTCGGGCATCCACACGTCGTCGTCGGTGCCCTCACGGCCGGGTCGAGTGCGGGTACGCCGTTGCGCGAGCACCACCCGCAACTGGTGCCGCTGGCAGACCGGGTGCTGACCGAGACGACGGCGCAGACGCTCGCCGGCCACGATGTGGTGTTCCTGGCGCTGCCGCACGGTCAGTCTGCTCCGATCGCCGCTGCGATGGCTCCGGACGTACTCGTCGTGGACTGTGGCGCCGACCATCGCCTCACCGACGTCGACGCCTGGGCAGCGTTCTACGGCGGTGCTCACGCGGGGGCCTGGCCCTACGGCCTGCCGGAGCTGCCGGGGCAACGCACCGTGCTGGCCGGGGCGACCCGGATCGCGGTGCCTGGCTGCTTCCCGACCCTCACCACACTCGCGGTGGCGCCCGCCGTGTCGGAGCACCTCGTCGTCCCCCACGTCGTCGTCGTCGCTGTGACCGGCACCTCGGGTGCCGGGAGGGCCCCGACGCCGCACCTGGTCGCCAGTGAGGTGATGGGACAGGCCTGCGCGTACGGCGTCGGGGGCGGCCATCGGCACATCCCGGAGATGGAGCAGAACCTTCGGGTCCTCGGCGCGGCGGATCCGAGCGTCTCGTTCACTCCGGTGCTGGCGCCGATGCCGCGCGGCATCCTTGCCACCGTCTCGGCGCCTCTGCATGACGGCGTGGACGGCGAGACCGTGCACGACGCCTACGCCAAGGCGTACGCCGACGAACCCTTCGTGCACCTGCTTCCCTCCGGCTGCTGGCCACAGACGCAGGCGACGCTCGGCGCCAACATGGTCCACCTGCAGGTCATCGTCGACGAGCGGGCCCGTCGGCTGGTCGCGGTCGGCGCCATGGACAACCTGACCAAGGGGACCGCCGGGGGAGCGATCCAGTCGATGAACATCGCGCTCGGCCTGCCGGAGACCACGGGGCTCCCGTTGACCGGACTCGCACCGTGAGCGTCACGGCTCCGGCCGGGTTCCGGGCTGCGGGGGTTACCGCCGGCCTCAAGCCCAGCGGCAACCCAGACGTGGCCGTGCTGGTCAACGACGGCCCGCTCAGCGCAGCCGCGGCGGTGTTCACCGCGAACCGGTGCAAGGCCAACCCCGTGCTCTGGAGCGAGCGGGCCATCGGCGGCGGTTGTGTCCGGGCGGTGGCGATCAACTCCGGAGGCGCAAACTGCTACACCGGTGCCGACGGGTTCGCGATCACCCACGCTACCGCCGAAGCGGTGGCCGAAACGCTCCAGATCGGCGCGGTCGAGGTGCAGGTGTGCTCCACCGGGCTGATCGGTGTGCTCAACGACCGCGACGACCTGCTCGACGGTGTACGCCGCGCGGCCACAGCCGCCACCTCCGACGGGGCCGACGCGGCCGCCGAAGCGATCATGACCACCGACACCCACCCCAAACAGGTCGTCGTCGAGGGACCCGGCTGGCGAGTGGGCGGCATGGCCAAGGGCGCGGGAATGCTCGCCCCGGCGCTCGCGACGATGCTGGTGTTCCTCACTACCGACGCCGACGTCGACCCCGCCACCTGCGACAGGGCCCTTCGCGCGGCCACGAGGCTGACGTTCGATCGGCTCGACAGCGACGGCTGCATGTCCACCAACGACACTGTGCTGCTGATGGCCAGTGGCGCCTCGGGCATCGCCCCTGCCCCGGGCGACTTCGCCGCTGCCGTACTCCGTGCGTGCCGGGACCTCGCCCGCCAGCTGCTCGCCGATGCCGAGGGGGCCGACCACGAGATCGCCGTCGAGGTGGTCGGGGCCGCCTCCGAGGACGACGCCCTCGCGGTGGGCCGCTCGATCGCCCGCAGCAACCTGTTCAAGTGCGCCATCTACGGTCGCGATCCCAACTGGGGCCGCATCCTGGCCTCGGTCGGTACGACACCCGCGAGGTTCGACCCCGCCGACCTGGACGTCCGCCTCAACGGTGTGCTCGTGTGCCGGGAGAGCGCGCCCGGTGACGACCCCAGGGGCGTCGACCTGTCAGCCCGAGACGTGCACGTGCTCGTCGATCTCAAGAGCGGCGTGGCCGCGGCCACGGTCTGGACCAGCGACCTCACCAGTGCGTACGTGCACGAGAACTCCGCGTACTCCACCTGAGCCCCCGACCATCCAGCCACGACACGAGGACCCATGAACACCGCCTGGACGACCGCCATGGCCAAGGCCGCCACGCTGACCGAGGCGCTGCCCTGGCTGGAGCAGTTCCACGGCAAGACGGTGGTGATCAAGTACGGCGGCCACGCGATGACCGACCCGGAGCTGAAGAAGGCGTTCGCCGAGGACGTCGTGTTCCTCCGGTACGCCGGGCTGCGCCCCGTCGTGGTGCACGGTGGTGGCCCCCAGATCTCCGCGATGTTGGGCCGGCTCGGGATCGAGAGCGAGTTCCGGGGCGGGTTGCGCGTGACGACCCCCGAAACGATTGACGTCGTCGCGATGGTGCTGGTCGGCCAGGTGGGCCGCGAGCTCGTCGGTCTGCTGAACCAGCACGGGCCACGGGCGGTAGGACTGTCGGGCGAGGACGCCGGGTTGTTCACCGCCGCGCGCACCAGTGCCCTCGTCGACGGCGCCCCGGTCGACATCGGGCTGGTCGGAGACGTGGTGCACGTGCGGCCCGAGGCCGTGCTGGACCTGGTCGATGCGGGACGCATCCCGGTCGTATCGACGGTCGCCCCCGACGAGGACGGTCAGGTTCACAACGTCAACGCCGACACCGCAGCGGCCGCCCTGGCCGTGGCGCTGAAGGCGGAGAAGCTGATGGTGCTCACCGACGTCGCCGGCTTGTACGCGTCGTGGCCGGCCAGCCCCGACATCGTCGGCCAGATCGGCGCCGACGACCTCGAGGCGATGCTGCCGGATCTCGCCAGCGGCATGGTGCCGAAGATGGATGCCTGCCTGCGCGCCGTCCGTGGCGGGGTTCCCCGCGCGACCGTCATCGACGGCCGAGTGCCGCACTCGTTGCTGCTCGAGGTGTTCACCGAGGAAGGCATCGGGACCATGGTGCTGCCGGACGGCGGCACGATGACCAGGTCGGTGTCCGGGGCCAGCGCATGACCGCGACCACGAACCCCGCCGACTGGACGCAGCGGTACTCCGGTGCGCTGATGAACACGTTCGGGTGGCCGAGGCTCGTCCTCGTGCGAGGCGCCGGCGCCGAGGTGTGGGACGCCGACGGCCGGCGCTACCTCGACCTGCTCGGCGGGATCGCGGTGAACTGCCTCGGCCATGCGCACCCTGCCGTGGTGGCCGCGGTCACCGCGCAGCTGTCCACGCTGGGCCACGTGTCCAACTTCTTCGCCTCACCGCCGCAGGTGCGGCTCGCTGAGCGGCTGCTGGACCTGGTCGGCCACCCGGGCAAGGTGTTCTTCACCAACTCCGGCACCGAGGCGAACGAAGCGGCGCTGAAGCTCACCAGGCGTACTGGCCGAACTCGGTTGGTGGCCGCCACGGGCTCCTTCCACGGCCGCACCATGGGAGCCCTGGCGCTGACCCACAAGTCGGCCTACCGCGAGCCGTTCGAACCGCTGCCCGGGCACGTCACCTTCGTCGAGTACGGCGACGACACCGCGCTGGCCTCGGCCGTCGACGACGAGACCGCCGCCGTGGTGCTCGAACCCATCCAGGGAGAAGCGGGCGCCATCACTCCACCGGCGACCTACTTGGCGGCGGCACGGGCGATCACCCGAGGGCAGGGGGCCCTGCTGTGGCTCGACGAGGTGCAGACCGGCGTCGGACGGACCGGCGCGTGGTTCGACCACCTCGCCACCGGGGTCGTGCCCGACGTCGTCACGGTCGCCAAGGGCCTGGGCGGTGGCATCCCGATCGGGGCCTGTATCGGCATCGGCGCCGCGGCGGACCTGCTGCAACCTGGCAACCACGGAACCACGTTCGGCGGCAACCCGGTATCGGCCGCCGCGGCGCTGGCCGTGCTCGACACGATCGAGTCCGAGGGTCTGCTCGACCGGGCCCGCGTCCTGGGCGAGCGGCTCCGGTCCGGTCTTGCTGCGCACCCGCGGGTCCGTGACGTCAGCGGCCGTGGGCTGCTGGTCGGTGTGGGCCTCGGCGGTCCGGTGGCCACCGAGGTGGCCGATCTCGCCCTCGCGGACGGGCTGATCGTCAACGCGGCGACCCCGACCCGGTTGCGGCTCGCGCCCCCTCTCGTGCTGACCGATGCGCAGACCGACGAGGCGCTTGCCATCCTGGTCCGGGCGCTCGACCGAGCCCCAACCCGGAGCACGACACCAGGAGGCGGTTCATGACCGTGCGGCACTTCCTTCGCGATGACGATCTCTCGCCAGACGACCAGAATGCCGTGCTCGACCTGGCCTCGGCGTTCAAGGCGGACCGGCAGCTCCACCAGCCCCTGGCAGGTCCGAAGGCGGTCGCGGTGCTGTTCGACAAGCCCACGCTGCGTACCCAGCTGTCCTTCTCGGTCGGGATCGCCGAGCTCGGTGGCCACCCCCTGGTGATCGACTCGCGGTTGGCGCAGATCGGGGTCCGGGAGTCCATCGCCGACACTGCGCGGGTGCTGGGCCGCCAGGTGTCAGCGGTGGTCTGGCGCACGTTCGGGCAGGAGCGGCTGGAGGAGATGGCGGCGTACGCCGGGGTCCCGGTCGTCAACGCGCTGACGGACCAGTTCCATCCATGCCAGATCCTGGCCGACCTGGCCACGGTGCGGCAGCACAAGGGCGCCACCGCCGGGCTGACCCTCACCTATCTGGGCGACGGTGCCAACAACATGGCGCACTCGTATCTCATCGGCGGCGCCACGGCCGGCATGCACGTGCGGATCGGCTCGCCCCAGGAGTACGCCCCCGACCCCGGGTTCTTCGCCGCCGCCGAGCGCATCGCCGCGGCCACCGGAGGATCCGTCGCGCACGTCGCGTCGCCGCAGGACGCGGTGGCCGGAGCCGACGCCGTGGCCACCGACACGTGGGTGTCGATGGGCCAGGAGGACGAGGCGGCGGAGCGGTCGAGCCCGTTCCTGCCGTTCGCCCTCGGGACCGGGCTGCTGAACCTCGCCGCCCCCGACGCGATCGTCCTGCACTGCCTGCCGGCGTACCGCGGTAAGGAGATCTCGGCCGAGGTGATCGACGGGCCGCACAGCGTCGTGTGGGACGAGGCGGAGAACCGGTTGCATGCCCAGAAGGCCCTGCTGTGCTGGCTCCTCGCTCGCACCGACGACGCCGAGGTGGCACCGTGACCGCGACGGTCCGGATGCCGACCCTCACGCCCGCCCCGGCCCCCGCCTCCCTTCGCAATTGCCGGAAAGTGGCTGCCGGCTCCGGAGTGTCGCAGCCATTTCGCCGCAATTGCGGTGGTGGCGGCGCGGAGTCGGACACGTGACCGCGACCGTCCGGGTGCCGACCACCAAGGCGGCACGCCAGCAGCTGATCATCGACGCCCTGGCGACCCGACCGATCCGGTCCCAGTCCGACCTGGCTGCCGAGCTCGCTCGGGCCGGGCTGCGCGTCACCCAGGCCACCCTGAGCCGCGACCTCGTCGAGCTCGACGCGGTGAAGGTACGCCGCGCCGACGGCACGCTGGTCTACGCGGTGCCATCGGAGGGAGGGGACCGAACGCCGCACGCGGCGACGGACTCGATCGCGGCGGAGGCTCGGCTGGCCCGGCTGGCCGCTGACCTGCTGGTCAGTGCCGAGGCATCCGCCAACCTCGTCGTGCTGCGCACGCCCCCCGGTGCGGCGCAGTTCTTCGCCTCCGCGGTCGACCACGCGCAGCGCAGCGACGTCCTCGGCACCATCGCCGGGGACGACACCGTCCTGGTGATCAGCCGTAGTCCCGACGGGGGCACGGCGTTGGCGGAGCGATTCGTCGCCCTGGCGGACGTCAGCGCCGCCCAGGGACCCGACCCGTCCGTATCGACTCAAGCATCGACTCAAGCATGGGAGGCACCGTGAACGACGACAGGGTCGTGCTCGCGTACTCAGGAGGACTCGACACCTCCGTGGCCATCGGCTGGCTCGCCGAGCAGACCGGCGCCGAGGTCGTCGCCGTGGCGGTGGATGTCGGCCAGGGGGGAGAGGATCTGGAGACGATTCGTCAACGTGCGCTGGCGTGTGGCGCAGTTGAGGCCGTCGTGGTGGACGCCCGGGACGAGTTCGCCGAGGGATTCTGCCTGCCCGCGCTGAAGGCGAATGCGCTGTACATGGACCGTTACCCGCTCGTCTCGGCCCTGTCCAGGCCGCTGATCGTCAAGCACCTGGTCGAGGCGGCCGCCGAGCATCGCGCATCGATCGTGAGCCACGGTTGCACGGGCAAGGGCAACGACCAGGTCCGGTTCGAGGTCGGAGTCGGCGCATTGGCGCCGGACCTGAGGGTCATCGCCCCGGTGCGCGACTACGCCTGGACCCGGGAGAAGGCCATCGTGTACGCCGAGCAGCACGACCTGCCCATCGACGTGACCAAGAAGTCGCCGTACTCGATCGACCAGAACGTGTGGGGCCGAGCCGTCGAGACGGGATACCTGGAGGACATCTGGAACGGCCCCACGGAGGACGTCTACTCCTACACCCAGGATCCGTCCGTGACTCGCGAACCGGACGAGGTGGTGATCGGCTTCGAGGGCGGGGTACCGGTCGCGCTCGACGGAACCCCGGTCTCAGCTCTGCAGGCGATCCAGCAGCTCAACGACCGAGCCGGCCGGCAAGGTGTCGGTCGGCTGGACATGGTCGAGGACCGGCTGGTTGGCATCAAGAGCCGCGAGGTGTACGAAGCGCCCGGCGCGGTCGCGCTGATCACCGCCCACCAGGAGCTGGAGAACGTGACGGTGGAGCGCGACCTCGCTCGGTTCAAGCGTGGCGTGGACCAGCGCTGGGGCGAGCTGGCCTACGACGGGCTCTGGTTCAGCCCCCTGCGTCAAGCCCTCGACGACTTCATCGCGAGCTCGCAGGAGCACGTCAGCGGCGAGATCAGGATGACGATGCACGCCGGACGTGCCGTCGTGTCCGGCCGCCGTTCGCCAGCCAGCCTGTACGACTTCAACCTCGCAACGTACGACGACGGCGACTCCTTCGACCAGTCGTTGTCCAAGGGGTTCGTGGAGCTGTGGGGCATGGCGAGCAAGATGGCCGCTCGGCGCGACCTCCGCGTCGCGGCGCGCTGAGTGGCGAAGGGACCGACGATGGACGAGACGAACGACGAGTCGATGTCCTTGTGGGGAGGGCGCTTCGCGGACGGACCCGCCTCATCACTGGTCGATCTGTCCCGCTCCACCCACTTCGACTGGCGGCTGGCGCGCTACGACATCGCCGGTTCCCGGGCCCATACCGGTGTGCTGCGACGCGCCGGCCTGCTGGACGACGCCGGGGCTGCCGCGTTGCTCGCGGAGCTCGACCGGCTGGACGCCGACGTGGCCTCGGGTGCGTTCGCGCCCCAGCCGGGAGACGAGGACGTACACACCGCACTGGAGCGGGCGCTCGTCGAACGTCTCGGCTCGGAGCTCGGTGGCCGCTTGCGGGCGGGCCGATCTCGCAACGACCAGGTCGCAACCCTGCTCCGGATGTACCTGCGCGACGCGGCTCGACGCCTCGGTCGGCTCTTGCTCGACCTGGTGGAGGCGGACGCCGCGCAGGCGGCGCGACACCTCGGAGTCGTCATGCCGGGGCGTACCCACCTGCAGCATGCCCAGCCCGTGTTGCTGAGCCATCACCTGTTGGCGCACGCCTGGCCGTTGCTTCGCGACGTGCAGCGTCTCCGTGACTGGGACGACCGTGTCGCCGGGGACTCGCCATACGGTTCGGGTGCCCTCGCGGGCTCGTCGCTCGGCCTCGACCCGGTCCAGGTCGCGCACGACCTCGGCTTTGCCGGTTCGAGTCCCAACTCCATCGACGCGACGGCGGCACGCGACTTCGTTGCCGAGTTCGCATTCGTGGCGACGATGGCGTCCGTGGACGTGTCGCGGCAGGCAGAGGAGGTCGTCCTGTGGGCGACCAGGGAGTTCGGGTTCGTGCGCCTGGACGACGCGTTCTCGACCGGGTCGAGCATCATGCCGCAGAAGAAGAACCCCGACGTGGCCGAGCTGGCCCGCGGCAAGGCCGGTCGCCTGATCGGCAGTCTCGCCGGGCTCCTAGCGACGCTGAAGGGACTGCCGCTCGCCTACAACCGGGACCTGCAGGAGGACAAGGAGCCGGTATTCGACTGCGTGGACACGTTGACGATGCTGCTGCCTGCTTTCACCGGCATGGTCTCGACCCTTGTCTTCGACACCGAACGCCTGGAGGCATTGGCCCCTCAGGGGTTCTCACTCGCCACCGATGTCGCCGAGTGGTTGGTACGCGCAGGGGTCCCGTTCCGCGACGCCCACGCCATCGCCGGTGCGTGCGTACGCGCCTGCGAAAGCCGCGGGATCGAGCTGTGGGACCTCACCGACGCCGAGCTCACGGCCATCTCAGCGCACCTCGCTCCGGATGTGCGGTCGGTGCTGAGCGCCCAGGGATCCGTCGCCGCGCGCGACGCGCGTGGCGGCACCGCGCCCGACCGGGTGCGCGAGCAGCTGGGGGAGCTGCGCGCGGAGGTCGACGGATTGCGCGCCTGGGCTCACGGGGCCGCCCTGGTGGGCTGACGATCCGGACCGGCCGAGCCTTCACCCGCGGGCACGCACACGGACCCCGCGTTTGTACGCCGACACCGTGGGATCGCCGTCGAGCCAGAACCGCCAGGGGACCTCGGCGGCCCGGCTGACCCCCACGCGCGGGCCGGACGCCACTGGGCCGGACGTCACCAGGCCGGACGTCACCGGGCCAGACGCCACCAGGCCGGACGCCACTGGGCCGGATGGCTCGGCGGGAGCCAACCGGATCGGGCCTTCCTCGAGGAGATCCAGCCCGTAGTGATCTCGGCCGATCCCGAGCGCCTGTGTGAGGCAGGCCGGCCCGCGCGCCAGGGACCTGTCCGCGACGTCCGGCCCGCGGCGGCGGCGGGCGAGCTCGGCCCCCTCGACCACGCGGCCCGCTCGCAGCAGCACTGCGGACGCCTCACCGTCCGGGCCGGTGACCACGTTGGCACAGTGGTGCATCCCGTAGCTGACGTAGACGTACAACCGGCCGGCCGGACCGAACATCACCGCGTTGCGCGGGGTCCGTCCACGCCAGGCGTGCGAGGCCGGGTCGGCGGTGCCGGAGTACGCCTCGACCTCGGTCAGCACGACCGTGACGACGCCCTCCGGGCTGATGCTGTGCAGCGTCCAGCCCAGGAGCTCGGCCGCCACCTTCGGTGCGGGCCGGCTCAGCGTGGTCCGGGGGTCGCGCACCAGGCCATGCTGCCAGCCAGGGACAATCGGCTCGCCGCACGGTGCCCGGCCCGGCAGGCTGGGACCCTTCCGAGCAGCGCCGGGCCAGGCGTACCCGCGTCCCAAGGAGCAGACCACCGTGACCCACGTACTCGACGAGCTCGGTTCTCGCGGGATCCTCGCGAACACGACGGACCTGGGCGCCCTGCGCGCCGAGCTTTCGGCGGGCCCCGTCACCTACTACGTGGGCTTCGACCCGACAGCTCCGAGCCTGCACCTGGGCAACCTCGTGCAGCTGGTGACCGCACGACGCCTGCAGCAGGCTGGCCACAAGCCGTTGATCCTGGTGGGCGGCGCGACCGGCCTCATCGGTGACCCGAGGAACTCGGGGGAGCGGACCCTCAACAGCAAGGACGTCGTCGCTTCCTGGGTCGAACGGATCCGGGCACAGGTGCAGCGACTCATCGACCTCGACGGACCACGCGGCGCCACCGTCGTCAACAACCTGGACTGGACGAGCGGGCTCTCGACCATCGACTACCTGCGAGACATCGGCAAGCACTTCCCGGTCAACCGGATGCTCGGCCGTGAAGTGGTCAAGGCTCGGCTCGACTCGGGGATCAGCTACACCGAGTTCTCCTACGTCCTTCTACAGAGCCTCGACTACCTCGAGCTGTTCCGGCGCTACGGCTGTCGACTGCAGACCGGTGGCTCCGACCAGTGGGGCAACATCACCGCCGGCGTCGAGCTGATCCGGCGTGCGGAGGGGGAGCACGTGCACGCACTCGCCACGCCGTTGCTCACCAAGGCGGACGGCACGAAGTACGGCAAGTCGGAGACAGGCACGCTTTGGCTCGATCCGCAGATGATGAGTCCGTACGCCTTCCACCAGTTCTGGCTGCAGGCCGAGGACAGTCAGATCGGCGACTACCTGCGGATGTTCTCGTTCCGGCCGCTGGAGGAGATCGACGAGCTCGTGCGCCAGGGAGTCGAGCGCCCCTCGGTCCGGATCCCGCAGCGGGCGCTGGCTGCCGACATGACGGCGCTGGTGCACGGCGCCGACGAGCTGCGCGCTGCTGAGACGGCGGCGGCGGCGCTGTTCGGCCGGGCCGAGCTCGCCGAGCTTGATGAAGCGACCCTGACGGCCGCCCTGACCGAGGCCCCGCACGTCCGTGTGGCGGCGGCCGCAGGTCGGCTCCCGAGCGTGGTGGACGGCCTGGTGAGCACTGGTCTCGAGGCCAGCAAGTCGGCCGCCCGGCGGACCGTCGCGGAGGGCGGCGCCTATGTCAACAACGCCCGGGTGGACGACCCGGACGTCCCGTTGTCAGCGGACTCGCTCCTGCACGGACGGTGGATCGTGCTGCGCAAGGGCAAGCGATCGGTTGCCGGCCTCGAGGTGGTCAGCGGCTGACCATCGGCCGGTCCGCTGGCATGAGCCCGTCGGCAGAATCACCTCGATGCGGTTCGACGTCACGGGGGTTCGCACTCGCAGCGCCCCTCCGCGCGATCGTCCGCAGCCCCCTGACCTGCGCAAACACCTGTTCCGTCGACCTTCCGTCGACCTTCCGTCGACGGCGTGGCCAGTCGATTTGACGGGCCAAGAGCGGCCCACGTAGTGTTCCCACTCGTCGCCGGAACGACGGGACGCAAGACCGCGAGGTCGGGCGGCCGGACCGGATGGCCAACCCCTTCCGGATCTCGTTGCCGACAGGTGCCTTCGCGGACCTGGCGTTCCGGGTTCTGGACAGGGTCCGGAACCGCACCGAACGGGTTTGACCGTCCGGGAGCGATCCGGTAAGTTTGTCGGGTTGCCCCCGAGCGCTTGGCCGAGAGGCCGGTGTTCAGGTGTGCGTTCGATCCTTGAGAACTCAACAGTGTGCTAAAAGTCGACGAAGACAGTAACGCCCCGTCGACAGTTGCGGCCACGGTCGTGACTGTCTGCGGATTCCTTTGACAAGAAGGTATTTGTCAGGATGATTCACGTTGACGGTCCTTCGCCTTCGGGTGAGGACCGCAAGATTTCAACGGAGAGTTTGATCCTGGCTCAGGACGAACGCTGGCGGCGTGCTTAACACATGCAAGTCGAGCGGTAAGGCTCCTTCGGGAGTACACGAGCGGCGAACGGGTGAGTAACACGTGAGCAATCTGCCCTTCACTTTGGGATAACTCCGGGAAACCGGTGCTAATACCGAATATGACCACTGACGGCATCATCAGTGGTGGAAAGTTCCGGCGGTGAAGGATGAGCTCGCGGCCTATCAGCTTGTTGGTGAGGTAACGGCCCACCAAGGCTTCGACGGGTAGCCGGCCTGAGAGGGTGACCGGCCACACTGGGACTGAGACACGGCCCAGACTCCTACGGGAGGCAGCAGTGGGGAATATTGGACAATGGGCGAAAGCCTGATCCAGCAACGCCGCGTGAGGGATGACGGCCTTCGGGTTGTAAACCTCTTTCAGCAGGGACGAAGCGAAAGTGACGGTACCTGCAGAAGAAGCACCGGCCAACTACGTGCCAGCAGCCGCGGTGATACGTAGGGTGCGAGCGTTGTCCGGAATTATTGGGCGTAAAGGGCTCGTAGGCGGTCCGTCACGTCGGGAGTGAAAACTCGGGGCTTAACCCCGAGCCTGCTTTCGATACGGGCGGACTAGAGGTAGGTAGGGGAGAACGGAATTCCTGGTGTAGCGGTGGAATGCGCAGATATCAGGAGGAACACCGGTGGCGAAGGCGGTTCTCTGGGCCTTACCTGACGCTGAGGAGCGAAAGCGTGGGGAGCGAACAGGATTAGATACCCTGGTAGTCCACGCCGTAAACGTTGGGCGCTAGGTGTGGGACTCATTCCACGAGTTCCGTGCCGCAGCTAACGCATTAAGCGCCCCGCCTGGGGAGTACGGCCGCAAGGCTAAAACTCAAAGGAATTGACGGGGGCCCGCACAAGCGGCGGAGCATGCGGATTAATTCGATGCAACGCGAAGAACCTTACCTGGGTTTGACATATAGGGAAAACTGCTGGAGACAGCAGGTCCGCAAGGGCTCTATACAGGTGGTGCATGGCTGTCGTCAGCTCGTGTCGTGAGATGTTGGGTTAAGTCCCGCAACGAGCGCAACCCTCGTCCTATGTTGCCAGCGGCCAGTGACTTTGTTACTGGGCCGGGGACTCATAGGAGACTGCCGGGGTCAACTCGGAGGAAGGTGGGGATGACGTCAAGTCATCATGCCCCTTATGTCCAGGGCTTCACGCATGCTACAATGGCCGGTACAAAGGGCTGCGAAACCGCAAGGTGGAGCGAATCCCAAAAAGCCGGTCTCAGTTCGGATTGGGGTCTGCAACTCGACCCCATGAAGTCGGAGTCGCTAGTAATCGCAGATCAGCAACGCTGCGGTGAATACGTTCCCGGGCCTTGTACACACCGCCCGTCACGTCACGAAAGTCGGCAACACCCGAAGCCGGTGGCCCAACCCTTGTGGAGGGAGCCGTCGAAGGTGGGGCTGGCGATTGGGACGAAGTCGTAACAAGGTAGCCGTACCGGAAGGTGCGGCTGGATCACCTCCTTTCTAAGGAGCAGTCAGGCGGCCTCGAGCCGTCCACACCACTGTTGGTCAGGCACTCGTCCTGACGCAGTGATGCTCACTAGTGGAACGTCGACTATTTGGCTGGTGTCTGCCAGGATCTCGATCAGTACTTCCTTCGGGAGTGGAACCTTCGTGATCACGACTGCACCGGCCTAGCACACTGTTGGGTCCTGAGGGATCGAGCCGTACGGCTTCGTCTCTTGGACCGCACCGGCCCTCGAACTACCAGTCGTCAGATTGGCAAGCGGGGGCACGTGTACGGGACCGCCCGTATTTTGAGAACTGCACAGTGGACGCGAGCATCTTTGTGGCGACAAGCTACTAAGAGCACATGGTGGATGCCTTGGCACCAAGAGCCGATGAAGGACGTAGGAGCCTGCGATAAGCCCCGGGAAGTTGGCAACCGAGCTGTGATCCGGGGATTTCCGAATGGGGAAACCCAGCTGGAGGAAAGTCCAGTTACCGGCGCCTGAACACATAGGGCGCTCGGAGGGAACGTGGGGAAGTGAAACATCTCAGTACCCACAGGAAGAGAAAACAAAAGTGATTCCGAGAGTAGTGGCGAGCGAAATCGGAAGAGGCTAAACCGTATGGGTGTGATAGCCGGCAGGCGTTGCCTATACGGGGTCGTGGGGCCGTTTCGCTGACTCTGCCGAGTCAGCAGAGAGTCATAAACCGCTGTTGAAGTCGAAGAGGGCTGGAAAGCCCCAGCGTAGAGGGTGATACTCCCGTACACGTAAGACAGCGGCTCTTTAACGACACCCCGAGTAACACGGGACCCCTGAAATCCCGTGTGAATCTGGCGGGACCACCCGCTAAGCCTAAATACTCCTTGGTGACCGATAGCGGACAAGTACCGTGAGGGAAAGGTGAAAAGTACCCCTGGCGGGGAGTGAAATAGTACCTGAAACCGTGTGCTTACAATCCGTCGGAGCTCTTCCTTGTGAAGGGTGACGGCGTGCCTTTTGAAGAATGAGCCTGCGAGTTAGCGATATGTGGCGAGGTTAACCCGAGTGGGGAAGCCGTAGCGAAAGCGAGTCCGAATAGGGCGAATCAGTCGCATGTTCTAGACCCGAAGCGGAGTGATCTATCCATGGGCAGGGTGAAGCGCGGGTAAGACCGCGTGGAGGCCCGAACCCACCAGGGTTGAAAACCTGGGGGATGACCTGTGGATAGGGGTGAAAGGCCAATCAAACTCCGTGATAGCTGGTTCTCCCCGAAATGCATTTAGGTGCAGCGTTGCGTGTTTCTTGCCGGAGGTAGAGCACTGGATGGTCTAGGGGGCCTATCAGCTTACCGAAATCAGCCAAACTCCGAATGCCGGCAAGTGAGAGCGCAGCAGTGAGACTGCGGGGGATAAGCTCCGCAGTCGAGAGGGAAACAGCCCAGACCATCAGCTAAGGCCCCTAAGCGATTGCTAAGTGGAAAAGGATGTGGAGTCGCACAGACAACCAGGAGGTTGGCTTAGAAGCAGCCACCCTTGAAAGAGTGCGTAATAGCTCACTGGTCAAGTGATTCTGCGCCGACAATTTAGCGGGGCTCAAGCAATCCGCCGAAGCTATGGCATTCACGTATGTACCCGGCCACCTAGTGGTCCAGGTGCGTGGATGGGTAGGGGAGCGTCGTGTGGCGAGTGAAGCGACGGGGTGACCCAGTCGTGGACGCCACACGAGTGAGAATGCAGGCATGAGTAGCGAATGAAGGGTGAGAAACCCTTCCGCCGAATGACCAAGGGTTCCAGGGTCAAGCTAATCTGCCCTGGGTAAGTCGGGACCTAAGGCGAGGCCGACAGGCGTAGTCGATGGACAACGGGTTGATATTCCCGTACCGGCACTGACACGACCATGACGAATCAAGTGATGCTAAGCGCCCGAATCCACGGATCTCTTCGGAGGGATGTGGAGGAGCGCGCGACCCGATCTTGTAGTAGTCAAGCGATGGGGTGACGCAGGAAGGTAGCTCATCCGCGGCGATGGTTGTCCGCGGGCAAGGACGTAGGGTGAGGCATAGGTAAATCCGTGCCTCGTGTGCCTGAGATCTGATGCCGAGCCGATTTAGGCGAAGTGAGTGATCCTATGCTGTCGAGAAAAGCCTCTAGCGAGTTTCAGAGCCGCCCGTACCCCAAACCGACTCAGGTGGTCAGGTAGAGAATACCAAGGCGATCGAGTGAACCATGGTTAAGGAACTCGGCAAAATGCCCCCGTAACTTCGGGAGAAGGGGGGCCGGATCCGTGATGGGACTTGCTCCCAGCAGCGGTGATGGCCGCAGAGACCAGGCCCAAGCGACTGTTTACTAAAAACACAGGTCCGTGCGAAGAAGAAATTCGATGTATACGGACTGACGCCTGCCCGGTGCTGGAACGTTAAGGGGACGTGTTAGCCTCACGGCGAAGCACAGAACTTAAGCGCCAGTAAACGGCGGTGGTAACTATAACCATCCTAAGGTAGCGAAATTCCTTGTCGGGTAAGTTCCGACCTGCACGAATGGCGTAACGACTTGGGCGCTGTCTCAACCGTGGACTCGGCGAAATTGCACTACGAGTAAAGATGCTCGTTACGCGCGGCAGGACGGAAAGACCCCGGGACCTTTACTACAATTTGGTATTGGTGTTTGGTTCGGCTTGTATAGGATAGGTGGGAGACTGTGAAGCAGGGACGCCAGTTCTTGTGGAGTCAACGTTGAAATACCACTCTGGTCGTACTAGATGTCTAACCTAGGTCCGTTATCCGGATCAGGGACAGTGCCTGATGGGTAGTTTAACTGGGGCGGTTGCCTCCTAAAATGTAACGGAGGCGCCCAAAGGTTCCCTCAGCCTGGTTGGCAATCAGGTTTCGAGTGTAAGTGCACAAGGGAGCTTGACTGTGAGAGAGACATCTCGAGCAGGGACGAAAGTCGGGACTAGTGACCCGGCGCTGGCATGTGGAAGCGGCGTCGCTCAACGGATAAAAGGTACCCCGGGGATAACAGGCTGATCTTCCCCAAGAGTCCATATCGACGGGATGGTTTGGCACCTCGATGTCGGCTCGTCGCATCCTGGGGCTGGAGTAGGTCCCAAGGGTTGGGCTGTTCGCCCATTAAAGCGG
>JBOHDX010000042.1:0-6872 GCA_050700835.1 Nocardioidaceae bacterium | reverse complement strand
CCGACAGGGTGTCCTTCCCGCTCACAGAACCGAAGGTCTTGACAACCTCGATTCTCCAAGCAGGCAAGGCACCCTCGTCGTTTCACACGCCAATCAGCCCAGAACTACCTGCGGATCCGGGTCTGATGAGTCGCACCACGCGCAGCCGCGTCATCACGGTCGCCGTCGCTGCTGGGGTTGTTGTCGCCGCAGGCGCCACCGGCGCCGTCGCCGGCAGCATGGTCACGTCCCAGGACATCAAGAACTACACGATCAAGTCCCAGGACATGGGCCCCAACTCAGTGACCAGCCGGATCGTCGCCGACGGCGCGATCATCCGTCGCGATCTCGCTGACAACGCGGTCAACGGCTCCAAACTGGCCGACAACGCGGTGGGCATGTCGCAGCTGACCGGCGACGTGCGCAGCAACCTGAACAACCCGAGCCTCAGCAGCGTCAGCAACACGTACCCCCTCGACAAGACGGTCAATGACGTCGGCGGGCCCATTGCAGGTAACGACGGCAGCGGCCAAGGGGTCACCGACATCATGCATATCAGGCTGAAAGCCGGGACATACCTGCTCACCTACCACGGCTTGTTCCACAACACCACCAGCCAACCCCTTACGTCGCCGACGTACCCGCTGCTGGTCGCTTGGAGCGACCTCAACGGCGACGACCACTACCAGTACAAGTCCGAGGGCTGGTCGACCGACTTCGGTGCGGCTGTGCCAGACAACGGCGGCCGGGAGACGACCGCCGGTGCCTCGACGGTGATCACCCTCGACAAGCCGACGACGGTCACGCTGTCTGCCTTCGGCTACCAGGCCGACAACGGCGGTGCCTCCTCCGGCAAGATCGCCACCTTCGGCGACGAGATCCACGCCATCAAGATCGGCTGACTCGCCTCCCCCGCCTGACGTCGGGCCTGGACCACGATGGGTCCGGGCCCGACTGTCATCTAGGCGCTCGCTACGTTGACTCCATGCGCGTACTCGAGACCCCGGACGCCGTGGTCGCAGCCATCGGTGAAGACCTGGGCAGCAGCGACTGGCTGCAGATCGACCAGCAGCGCATCGACGCGTTCGCCGAGGCGACCGGTGACCACCAGTGGATTCACGTCGACCCCGAACGTGCCGCGGGGGGTCCGTTCGGCCGGACCATTGCGCACGGCTATCTCACCCTGTCGCTGGTGCCGTACCTCGGCTCACAGATCTTCAGCTTCGGGGGGCCGGGGGCGAAGCTGAACTACGGTTCCAACAAGGTGCGCTTCCCGACGCCGGTACCGGTCGGCTCCCGAGTCCGTGCGCACGCGTCGATCGCCGAGGCCAGCCCGATCCCCGCCGGCATGCAGGTGGTGGTTCGCTACACGGTGGAGATCGAAGGGGCCGACAAACCGGCCTGCGTCGCCGAGACCGTCGTGCTCCTGCTGCACTGATCGCCCCGCGCTCCAAGTCCGGCCTCCTCCCCCACTCCCCACCCGCGATCCGACAGTTGCGCACGCCCGACATGCGTGACCTGCGGATGGGGCCGGTTCGCTGCGGTCAGCGCACCACCCGGATCTTCAGGACGTGCAGGGTACGGCCCACCTTGACGCCGATGTTCCAGTACCGGTACGAGCGCAGCGACCTCGTGATCGCGATGCCGAGGGCCCAGTTGCTGCCGGAGCGATGGAAGTAGTTGTCGTTGCCGCTCGGCCGCCGGGGTGACGGAGCCGCGTCGATGTAGCGCGGACGCAGCTGGCTGGAGGCCAGCAGGGCGTACGAACGTCCGAGCTTCACGGTGTAGGCCCCGTTGACGTACCTGGCCCCGTCGAGAGCGAATGGCACGACGGTGTACCGGCCGCGGATGATGGTCTTGTTGCCGGCCCGGTCTGTCGCCAGAGCGGTGTAGCGAACCGAGCCACTCGGGCCGGCCTGGCGCGTGACGACACACCGCAGGACTCCGGACTGCGAGTCGTCGGCGGTGCAGGTGCCGTGCGGGGCGCGCGCGAAATACCGCGCCGCGTTCGCGATGCCCTGGAGCTGCACTCCGGGGGCGGTGCGATCGATGCTCACCTGGACGGTGACCGTGTCCATGCCGCCGTCGGTGGACTGGATGGTGCGCGAGATGGTGCGTGCCGCAACGTTTCGGCGCAAGACGACCTTGCCGGGGCACGCGACGGTGAGTGGCGCGCCGTTGGTCTTGCATTCGAAGGAGACACTCACCGCGGCGTGATACCAGCCGAAGCGAGTCCTCGGTGCCGCGCTGGTCACCTTCGCCGTGATGGTCGGATCGCGCCGCGCGGTCGAAGCCGCGGACGGGACGAAGTTCGCGTCGCCGGCGTAGAGCGCCGCAATGTGGCGCGTCGTTCCGGCCTGCGCGGAGTATCGGAGGGTGGCTACGCGCCCGGACAGCGTTGCCGTCCCGACGCTCTTGCCGTCGACGGTGAACGTCACCTTGCCGGTAGGCGAACCGGCGCCGGGAGCGACGGCGGTGATCGTCGCCGTCAAGGACCTCGTGGTAACCGACAGCGCCGTGGTCGTCGCCGCCTTGTCCACGAGCAGGGCCGCTGTCCCGGTCGACGCACTCGTGGTCGTCGGATCGCTCGGGATGAACGTCGCGGAGATCGCGTGCGCACCGGCCGAGGGCGCGAACACCGCGCTTGCCGTCCCGGAAGCCACGCTCAGCGGTGCGCCGACGGGCCTGCCGTCGAGGCGGAACTGCACGGTTCCGGCTACGCGGCCGGAGCTGACGGACACCGTCGCCGTGGCCCACGTCGGCTGGCCCGCGACGGCGGAGGCGCGTTGGACGGCGACGGTCGTGACCGAGGCGACCTTCGAGACGACGATGTCCTGCGTCGCGTGGCTCCCCTCGTAGTCGCTGTCGCCGGCCTGGTCGGCGGCGACGGTGCACGTCCCGGCGCTGGTGAACGAGACGGTCGCCGCGTCGATCGAGCACACCGCGGCCGAGCCAGAGTCGATCGTGAGCACGACCGGTTGTGAGGACCCACTGCCTGCGGTGGTCACGGCGTAGGTCTGCCCGACCACGGCATCGGCCGGGGCCGGCGAGGTGAAGGTGACAGCCGTGCTCGCCTTGCCGATCGTGACCATCTGGACGGCGTGGCCCGCGCTGTAGGCGCCGTCACCGGCCTGGTCCGCGTAGACCGTGCAGGGGCCGGCGTGGACCAAGGTCACGGTCGCGCCAGTGACCGAGCACGCGGCGGAAGTCGTGGAGAACACGACCGGATTGCCGGAGGCTCCACCAGTGGCCGCAACGTCGTAGCTGGCGCCGACGACCGGAGCACCCGGCGGCGTGGAGGTGAACTGAACGTCCTGCGGCAGGGGCGTCTGCGTGATGGTGATCGACCCCTGCGCGGTACCGTCGGTGGCTTGGATCGTTATCGAGTGCGCGGCGTGCGACGCGGTCAGCACCGTCGAGTAGGTGCCGTCGCCGCGGTCGGTGACGCTCCCGAAGGTGACGCCGGGGTCGTCGCTGGTGAACACGACCGTGTCGCCCGGGGTGGCGTTGCCGTACTGATCGGCGACCGCGGCGGTCACCGCGGTCGTGGAGGTGCCGTCGGCGGGCAGCGAGCTGTCGGCGACGGTCAGCCCGACGCTCGCGGCGGGCGGGGTCACCCAGCTGATCCGCACTGAGGGCGGCGTGCCGAAGGCGGCCAGAGTGCTCTGTGTGCCGGTTGCGCCCGGCGTGAGATAGGACGAGCCGCCGGCACCGCCTTGGTAGTCGCCGCCGCCGCCGCCCCCGTAGTAGCCGCCACCGCCGCCACCCCCGCTACCCATGCCGATGTGCGTAGAGCCGGCACCGCCTTGGCCGAGTGAGCCCGCCGCCCCGCTGTAGTAGCCATTGCAGGCCACGCCCCCGGCGCCGCCTGCGGTCGGCGCGCCCGGTTGCGCGGCGGTCGAGGTCTGGCCGCAGTAGCTCGCTATGCCGTCGGTGCCGACCGCTCCCGCGTCTCCGCCCGCTCCAGGAGTGGACTGGTCAGCACCACCACCGCCGGCCGCGACCAGAACACGCGAGGCGAGGTCGTCGCCGCCGACGCGGACGTCGGACGCGCCGCCACCGGCACCCATGGCGTTGGTCCAACCGGTCGCACCGCCACCGTTCGCCCCAGCCGCGCTGGTGCTGCCGTTCCCGGCGACGTGCACGTGCAAGGTCTCGCCCGGCGCCACCGCAAGCTGCGCGGTGACGTCGGCAGCTCGTCCGCCCTGGTTGTTGTACGTGGAGCCACCCGATCCGCCGACAGCGTGGACGGTCACGTTGGTGACTCCCTGCGGTACTGTCCACGACCCGGTCTGGGCTTGGGTGAACAGCACGGAGGTGGGCCCGGCCACCGCGGCTGGAGCGACGAGAAGCAGCCCGCCCGATAGGAGCGCTACCACGGTCATACCTGCCACAGGGATGCGGCGACGAGTCACGGTGGTGCTCCATTCAGTCCGGCCTCGGGGCGCATCGCCACGATGCGTCGTAATCAGCAGGCTGACTCGTCCTTCGGCAGCCTTCCGACCTCGTCTATCGGCAGCGCTGCGACGAACCTGAGCGTTGAGCACCGCTTGTTAGGCATGAACACCTGCTCGTCGGGCGCGGCGATCAGCCGATCCGGTCCAAGACGATAGGTCCGGCGTTGGCTGGTCCTCCGCCGCTGCCGGCCGGCTCGATCGTCACCGCGTCCGCCAGCGCATCGACGGCGCGGGCGAACCGCTCCGGCGTATCCGTGTGCAGCGTCAGGAGCGGATCACCCGCGCGCACCAGGTCACCGGGCTTGGCATGGATCTCGACGCCGGCACCGGCCTGGACCGTCTCACCCTGCCGGGCACGACCGGCGCCGAGCCGCCAGGCGGCCACCCCGACGTCCAGAGCGTCGAGCCGGGCCAGCACTCCACCCGTCGACGCCGCCACCACCTGCGTCTCGCGGGCCACCGGCAACGCCGCGCCCGGGTCGCCGCCCTGGGCGCCGATCATCCGGCGCCACACGTCCATCGCGGAACCGTCGGCCAGCCTGGGCGCGGGGTCGACGTCGCCTCGACCTGCCGCGGCGAGCATCTCCCGCGCCAACGCCAACGTGAGCTCGACCACGTCGGCCGGGCCGCCGCCGGCGAGCACCTCGACCGACTCGCGGACCTCCAGGGCATTCCCGGCGGTACGACCCAGCGGCACCGACATGTCGGTCAACAGCGCCGTCGTCCGGACACCGGCGTCGGTGCCGAGCGCCACCATCGTGACCGCCAGCTCACGGGCTCGCTCGAGGTTCTTCATGAACGCGCCGGAGCCGACCTTGACGTCGAGTACGAGCGCGCCGGTCCCCTCGGCGATCTTCTTGCTCATGATCGAGCTGGCGATGAGCGGGATCGACTCCACGGTTCCGGTGACGTCGCGCAAGGCGTACAGCTTCTTGTCCGCCGGCGCGAGCCCGCTCCCCGCGGCGCAGATCACTGCCCCGACGGACTCCAGCTGCGCCAGCATCTGCGCGCTGGACAGCGAGGCGCGCCAGCCGGGGATGGACTCCAGCTTGTCCAGGGTCCCCCCGGTGTGGCCGAGCCCCCGGCCGGACAGCTGGGGTACGGCCACCCCGCACGCGGCCACCAGCGGGGCAAGCGGCAGCGTGATCTTGTCACCGACCCCGCCGGTGGAGTGCTTGTCGGCGGTGGGACGCGACAGCGTCGAGAAGCTCAGCCGCTCGCCGGATCGGATCATCGCGTCCGTCCAACGGCTGATCTCCCGGCGGTTCATCCCGTTGAGCAGGATCGCCATCGCCAGCGCGGACATCTGCTCGTCGGGCACCGCGCCTCGGGTGAAGGCGTCAACCACCCAGTCGATCTGGTCGTCGGTCAGCGGGCAAGCGTCACGCTTGGTCGCGATCACGTCGACCGCATCGTGCGTCTCCTGCGGGTCGGCCACCTCAGGCCGGCCCGACGGACGACAGCTGGTCAGGACCGAACGCCTGCGGTAGCAGCGCGTCCATCGTGAGGACGCCCTCGGGCGTGTCCACCAGCAGCGCGGCGCCGCCGTGCTCCCACAGCAGCTGCCGGCAGCGCCCACACGGCATCAGCAGCTCACCCCGCCGATCGCAGCAGCTGAACGCGACGAGGCGTCCCCCGCCACCGGCGACCAGCGACGACACCAGTCCGCACTCGGCGCACAAGGTAACGCCGTACCCCGCGTTCTCGACGTTGCAACCGACCACCACGCGTCCGTCGTCGACCAGCGCGGCGGCACCGACCGGGAACCGGGAGTAGGGCGCGTAGGCCCGGGTCATCACGTCGCGGGCCGCAGCCCGCAGCTCGGCCCAGTCGACGCCGGTCGCCGCCGTATCCACCGCGAACACCTCAGCTCTTGACGTACGGCTCGCCGTCGGCGGCCGGCGGGCGCACCCGACCGACGAAACCGGCGACCGCGATGATGGTGGCGAGGTAGGGCGTCATGCCCAGCAGGTCGCTCGGGATCTTGGCGGTGAACGACAGCTGGTTCTGAAGGTTCCACATGAACCCGAAGAACAACGCCGCCATGGTGGCCCCGACGGGATGCCAGCGGCCCATGATCAGCGCGGCCAGCGCGATGAAGCCGTTGCCACCGGTGACACCGCGGTCGAAGGACCCGGTCGACCCGATGGTGAAGTAGGCGCCCCCGATTCCGGCGAACACGCCACCGAACAGAACGGCCTGCCAGCGCATCCGGTTGACCTTGATGCCCACCGTGTCCGCGGCCTGCGGGTGCTCACCGACGGCGCGGACGCGCAGACCCCAGCGGGTCTTGAACAGCAGGAACGTCACGACGGCGACGGAGACGTACATGATGTAGACGAGCACCGTCTGGTTGAACAAGCTGTCGCCGACGACCGGGATGTTGGACAGCACCGGGATCGAGATGTCGCTCAACGTGGGCGGGTTGTTGAGCAG
>JBOHDX010000041.1:0-2030 GCA_050700835.1 Nocardioidaceae bacterium | reverse complement strand
GGCATTCCGCTGACCCGGCTCACCTACTTCGTGGACCGTCCGTACCCAGCCTCCAAGCACGTGTCGTACTGGACCGCGAGCGCCCGGGACGCCGATACCGACTCGCCGTTCGTGCCCAACGACGAGGTGGACGACATCGACTGGCTGAGCCCCGAGGCGGCAGCTGAGCGACTGACCTACCACCGGGACCGCGGGGTGCTCGACGACTTCGTCCGGGCCACGCGTGCCCAGGCGCACCACAGCCGGCCGTTGGTGATCCTTCGACACGCGGCAGCCGAGCCCCGGCGGCAGTGGCCGGGGCCGGACGCGACGCGTCCCCTGACCAAGGCGGGGCGGCTGAGCGCTGAGCAGTTGGTGCCTGCGCTCGGGGCGTACGGCATCAAGCGGATCGTGTCGAGCGACGCCTCCCGGTGCATCGAGACGGTCGAGCCCTACGCCAACGAGCGCGACCGGCCCATCGTGCTCGCGCCCGAGCTGTCCGAGGACAAGGCGACCCGGTCGGCCGTGACCGCACTCGCCGAGTCATGGCGCGAGCGGCACCGCCGCGTGGTCCTGTGCACACATCGTCCGGTCCTGCCGTGGGTGTTCGACGCCCTCGGCCTCCCCGACCCCGCCCTGCCGCCGGGTGGGATCGTCGTGGCGCACCGGCTCGACGGCGTCGTCGTCGCGGTGGAGTCACCGGCCCACGGTGGAGCCTGACCCACTGCCACGCGATGGTCCCGGATAGTTCACGGCTCGTTCACCTGCCTCGACGGATCCGGTCACTTCGCCTCCCTAGCCTCCGAGACGTCCGGGTCGCCGAGTGCCCTGGGCGCAGTGATCGTCGTGATCCCAGAAGGGACCTCATCGTGAACCGCACCTGTCTGCGCAGCACCCGCCTGCGCGCCGTCGCCGCCCCCGCGGGCGCGGCGCTTGCCATGGCCGTGGCGTTGTCCGCTTGCAGCGCCGCGAACGAGAACACCACCGGCATGTCGGGCGGAAGCACCGACAGCTCGTTGAGCGGCACGCTCAACGGGGCCGGCTCGACCGCCCAGCAGTCGGCGATGGCCGCCTGGCAGTCCGGGTTCCAGAGCGCCAACCCCAACGTCACCGTCAACTACGACGGCGTCGGTTCCGGTGCCGGCCGCGACGCCTTCTTCGCCGGCGGCAACACTCAGTTCGCCGGGTCGGACGCGGCTCTGGCCAGCGACGAGATCCCCAAGGCGAAAAAGCGCTGCAGCAACACGAACCCGATCGAGCTGCCGGTCTACGTGAGCCCGATCGCGGTGATCTACAACCTCAAAGGCGTGAGCGGGCTGCAGCTCGACCCCAAGACGCTCGGCGGAATCATGCAGGGCACCATCACCAGCTGGAACGACCCGGCGATCAGGGCCGACAACCCCGGTGTGACGCTGCCCAGCACGACCATCACCACGGTGCACAGGTCCGACGACTCCGGTACGACGTTCAACTTCACCGAGTACCTGGACGCGACCTCCGGTGGTGCCTGGACCGGTGGCGTGACCCAGACCTGGCCGGGCAAGGGCGGTGAGGCCGCGGACGGCACCTCCGGCGTCGTGGCCTCGGTCAAGGGGGGCAACGGCACCATCGGCTACGCCGACGCCAGCCAGGCGGCGGGCCTCGGAATCGCGAAGATCAAGGTCGGCTCCGCCTACGTGTCGCCGTCGGCCCTCGGGGCGGCGAAGGTGCTCGACGAGAGCTCCCAGCAGAGCGGGCGCACCGCCGGCGACCTGGCCATCAAGGTCAACCGGACGACGACCACTCCCGGGGCGTACCCGTTGATCCTGATCAGCTACCACATCGTCTGCCAGACCTACTCCGACCCCAGCCAGGCTGCGATGGTCAAGGCGTTCGAGACGTACGTCGTCAGCAGCGCCGCGCAGGACGCCGCAGCCACGACGGCGGGGTCGGCACCGATCACCGACAAGCTGCGCCAGCGCGAGCTGGCCATCATCAACACGATCAAGTAGCCGGATGTCGAGCAGAACCCCCACGTTCTCCCGGAAGCGGGAAGGAGCCCGAGGTGGCGG
>JBOHDX010000040.1:0-16693 GCA_050700835.1 Nocardioidaceae bacterium | reverse complement strand
AACGCCAAGATCCGCGCCTTCATCGACGGCTGGAACGACCGAGCCCACCCCTTCGTCTGGACCA
Source organism: Nocardioidaceae bacterium (assembly GCA_050700835.1). Lineage (GTDB taxonomy): Bacteria > Actinomycetota > Actinomycetes > Propionibacteriales > Nocardioidaceae > JBOHDX01. Next base: position 16,629 of record JBOHDX010000040.1, on the reverse strand, counting down.
AGACCGCAGAAGAGATCCTCAAGAAAGCCAACCGTCCACAAACTTCAGAAACGCGGCACTAGGGTGATGAGCTTCTGGTCGGCGAGCTCGCCAAGGATCTTGGTGGTGGTCTCGCGCGAGGTCGCGGCCAGCGCGGCGAGCTGCTCGTGGGTGAGCTTGACCTGGACACCGCGACCGATGGGGCGCCCGGAGGAGGCGGCTGCCAGGGTGACCAGGGCGCCGGCGATCCGCTCGGGCACGGACTTGAACACCGCGTCGGAGAACTTCTGCTCCAGCTCTCCGATGCGGCGGCCGAGGGTCTCGGAGATCCGTGCCGAGATCCTTGGGTCGCCGAGGAGCAGCCGCCGTACGTCGGTCTTGGTCATCACGCAGACGACGACGTCGTCGAGGGCCTCGGCGAAGCTGTCGTGCATCTGCTGGCCGACGATCACCATCTCACCGAAGATCGTGCCGGGATCGATGATCGCAGTCGTCAGGGCGCGGCCGTCGGGGGAGACCCGGAAGATCCGGATCCGGCCCTTCTTGAGGATGAAGAGCGTCTCCAGCGGCTGGTGCGGCGTGTAGACGAGATCACCGAAGGCGAAGGCCTTCATCGGCGCTGCCTGCGCCATCGCGTCCATCTCGGCGGCGTCGAGGTCGCAGAAGATGTCGACCTCGGCCATGCACCACAGCTTGTCGGGGGCAGATCGGGCGCGCTCGATGTCCACGTCTTCCTCTCTGCGTCCCGGGGACCAGGGGCGGGCGCCTCCGGCGAGATCCTCGGGGTCGGTGACGGTCAGGCAACTGTGCGGTTCGGTTCCCATCGTCTCAGCCTTCTCGATCAGCGGGCTCATGATGTCGGGTCGGGTAGCTGCTGACTTGCCACCCGACCTGCTCTCGGCGGTGGACTCAGTGCTGTGCTGCGACGGCCCGGGCCGGCACCGAGGACGAGGACCGGGCGAGTCCGACGGCGGTGAGTGCGCCCAGGGCCACGCCGTACATCAGGTGCTCGATGACGAACGTGCCCCAGCCCGCCATCTCGGCCATGTTCTTGATCGGGTCGCCGCTGTTGAAGACCGCCGCTGCCAGCGGCAGACCGATGTAGGCGCTCACCACGAAGACGAGGAACCCGTACACCATCCCGACGCCGGCCAGCGCGGCCAGTCCCAGACGCAGCCGGGAGGCGATCACGCCGAACACGGCGCCATACATCGCGCCGGTCATCATGTGGATCATCGCGCCGAGGATGGCGGGACCGAACAGGAACGTGAAGGCGTCGCCGTTCATCTGGTCGGCCTTCATCGACTTCATCATGTTCGAGTCGTTCGTGACCAGGGAGGCGATGTGGTACATCGGGGTGAAGAAGCCCGTGTCCTTGGCGTAGGCGGCCATCATCGCGCACATCGCCATCACCATTGAGGCGATCACCCCGGCGACGGCTCCGATGAGGACAGCCCGACCAAGACTGCTGTGCCCGACACTGCTGGGCGTGGTCGTGCGGGTCATGAGGATCTCCTTGTTCGTACTGGACGAGGTCGGATCCGTTTGATCGATTTCGTGGCTGACATGCTGAATGCTTCCGCGGTGCCGAGTCGCGGTCGGTGAGCGCGCTTACACAGGGACGGGAATCTCCGACGACGGGTGAGCGCGTTCGGTGGCCACGCGCGCCCCGCGAAGCCAACTCGAGCGGACACGTGGCGCTTCATTCGGGCGGCACCGTCAGGTGCGCCGCCGCTGTGCTCGCCACAGTGCGCGGCCGGTAAGAAGTACCTGCAGAGTGGCCGCGGGTCGAACCCAGCGCGGGCGCGGGGCGTCGACCATCCTGCCCCTCCCGACACTGAGCGCCGTCACCGCAGCGACCGGCAGCAGCCAGGTCGCGGCGGCTGTGACCCTGACCCAGCGGCCATCCTCACGGTCGGTGGTGAACCAGATCCAGAACGACGCGTCGGCGAACACGTCGGCGTAGGCGCCGAACGGCGTGGTCGTGCCGGTGCCCCTGGCGAGCTTCCCGTCGACGAAGTCGGTGGCCATCGCGAGGCTCGCCACCCATGGGTGCCGAGCGCCGACGACGGCGGGGAGGTTGCCGCGGGCCAGGGTGAGGAGGTCGGCGGGGACGAGGTGGGAGCGATCCTCGAGCAGGCCGAGGTGCGTGCTCGCTAGCAGCCAGCTGCTCGAGATCCAGCGCCGACCCGACGGCGGGGCCACGGCAAAGAGCAGGCCGTGAAGCGCGGTCACCTCGGCCAAGGCGCGTGGATGCACACGGGCCTGGTCGACCGAGCGTCGGGCCGCCGCAACGAGGAACTTCGCCCACGCGGCCGGGCGCCAACATCCAGCGGCGAGGTCGTGAAGCAGGGCGTTGGTGGCCGCGCGGCTCGAACCCGCACCGTCGCGCCGGCCGCGTCTCAGCACGAGGCGCAGCTCATGGGCGCGGCGTCGGCTTGCCTGCGGATCGGCGTTCGCTCTCCGCCCGGATGGTCTCGAGGGACCGGCGCACGGTTGCGACCCAGCTGCGCCCTACGACATCGCCCCACCGCTGTCCGAGCGCGCCCAGGTCTGTGCCGAGCTCGCCGGTGTAGTTGAGCCGGGTCCCGCTCGCTGTCTCCTCGAGCTCGAAGGTCTCCGCGACGTAGGGCACCGGGCCGCGCACCAGCCGGAAGTCGATGCGTTCGGGCGGGGTGAAGGTGACCGTCTCGACGGTCACCGCGACCAGCCCACCGCCGACAGGGGTGCGGTGGGCCGCGAGCACCATCCCGTCCCCCCGCTCGAGGATCTGCACCTTCTCAGCCATGGCGCGTGGCCGACGCTCGGCGTACGGGGCGGTGGCGGCGGCATAGACGACCTCGCGGGGTGCGGCGATGTCGACCACCAGCGGGCCGAGAGGACGGGTTCGCCTTCCTACCCCGAGGTCGAGGCTGAGCCTACCGGTCACCAGGCCGACGTAGCCGGCGGCACCGGTCCCGACGAGGGCGGCTGCTCCCGCGAGCAGGTTACTCAATCGCATGGCTTCTCCGCGACGAGCAGCACGTAGTCGAGTGCGCCGTCACGGACGGCGTCGCGAGCGGCGCCGAGCACCGGGCCGGCCTTGGTGAAGTCCACGCCGAGCGCCTCCAGGCGATGTCTGGCGGTCATCCGGAGCAGCTCGAGCCTGGCCTCGATCTGGTCGATCATCCGGCTCAGCGCGTCGGTGTGAGGCTCCGTGGTCAGCACCCGCAGGCCGGCGGAGGCGGCCAGGTCCGCGTACTCGCTCAGCGGGCGGGCGTCGGCGACGCAGGCGATCCAGGCGGTGAGTCCGGTCAGCTCGTCGGGGAGCCGCTCGCGGTCGGCGGCGACGTCGGTGATGCCGATCCTGCCTCCGGGGAGCAGCAGGCGGGCCATCTCCGCCATCGCGGTCGGCTTGTCGGGGAAGGTGCACAACGCGCACTCGCAGAGCACCACGTCCGCGCAACCGTCGGGGAGCGGCAGGTTCTCGGCGTCGCCGACGTGGAAGTCGGCACGGTCGGTGAGGCCGGTGGAGGCCGCGGATCCGGTGGCGAGGGCGACGTTGGCGGCCGACAGGTCGACGCCGTCGACCCGGGCGCCGTACTCGCGGGCCGCGAGCAGCGCGGTGGTGCCTCTCCCGGAGGCCACGTCGACCAGACGCTGCCCGGAGGCCAGCCCGACGCGGTCGAACAGCTGCCGGGTCAGCGCGAGGCCGCCCGGGTGGTAGCTGTCGCCGAGCAGCAACGAGACGAGGTCGGTGGAGTAGCCGGCGGCACAGCACGCCTTGAGAGTCCCCGCGTTCACTTGGGCGTCCAGGTCGGCACTCATCGGGTGGCCTGCTTGCTGCCGTACGGGGTGGCCGTCAGCCGGGGCTGGAGCGGCAGCGCGTTGGGCACCACGTCGGCGACCGGTACCCCGGACTGCTCGGCACGGACCTGCTCGCGGTAGCCGACGGAGTTGTAGGCGCAGAACGGGATCAGCCGGCCGTCGGGGGTGATCTCCTCCACACAGCACTTCATCAGCTGGCGCACATTGAGGGTGTAGGGGTCGAGGAAGTCCTGGACCACGATCATGAACGCATTGGCGGTGATCCCGGCCAGGGCCTCGGGAAGGTTGACGCCGCACGCGTCGGCGCAGTCGAGCGCCTCGGCGACCTGGGTGGACAGCCGGGTGAGCCGGCTGTCGTTGGTCTCGGTGCCGACGAACGCCGAAGCGCTCCACAGCTTCTCCAGCGCCTCACGGATCTCGTAGTCGGGGATCACCCGGTTGGCGACGTAGTCGAGATAGTCCTCCACCTGCACCAGCCGCGGGATCGGCACCAGCCCGAAGTCCGGGTCCTCGGGGTAGCCCTGGGTCAGCAGGTAGGTGATGGACCGGCAGGTAGGGGCACAGCACGGCACCGGGAAGAAGTCCCTGGTCGTGAACCACTGAGGAAGCTGGTCGGCGATGGCGTGCAGCACGTCGGAGTTGGTCAGCCGGGTCAGTGGGTCGAACGCGACGTGGCGTCCGGAGTGGGTGACCGGCTGGAAGGCGATGGAGCGGACGGCGGGATGGCCCAGGCCGAATCGGACGATGGGTCCGATCTCGTGCTCGTTGAGGTCCTTCTCGATGGCCGCGACCAGGGTGACGGTCAGGCCGGCCTCGACGCAGTTGTCCAGTGCCTTCTGCTTGGTCTCGCGCAGGTCGCGGCCACGGACCGCCAGATGCGTCTCGGCCTCCAGGCCGTCGAACTGCAGGTAGATGTTTACCCGCCGGCCGGCCCGGTTGCGGCGACCCAGCTCGGCCACGAACCGCTTGTCGGTGGCCAGTCGGATGCCGTTGGTGTTCAGGTTGACGGCGTTGATCGGTCGCTGCTGGGCCAGGTCGATCATCGCGAGGATGTCGGGGTGGATGGTGGGTTCGCCCCCGGAGAGCATCACGACCTCCGGCTCGCCCTCGGCGGCGACGAACGCGTCCAGCATGGTGGCGCACTGGTCGAGGGTGATCGAGTAGCCGTCGGGGCCGTTGGCGCGCGGGCTCCCGGAGTCGGCGAAGCAGATCGGGCAGTCCAGGTTGCAGCCGGTGTTCACCTCGATGATGCCCAGGCAGGCGTGCTGCTTGTGCTCCGGGCACAGGCCGCAGTCCGAGGGGCAGCCGTCCTTGACCTCGGTCTGGGTGCGCAGCGGCCGGGTGCCGGGCTTGTTGAACCGCTGGCTGTCGACGTACATCTCGGCATCGCCGTAGACCCGCGCCTCGAACTCGCCATGCTCGGGGCATCGTTTCCGCAGGAACACCTGATTGTCCCTGGCGTTGACCTCGGCGTCGACGGTGCGCTTGCAGACCGGGCAGATGGACCGGGTGAGCTCGAGGAACACCTCGTCGCGATCACGACTCGTCATGGGGCCACGGTATGGCGACCGCGGCTGCGGGAACGTGTGCGCGCTTACAGAGCCGGCTGGGGCGCCGGTCCAGGATGGCCGTGTGGGCAGAACTACTCAGGAGCTGGAGACCACGCATCGAGCCGTTCCCGCGATTCGCATCGGGATCGCCGCGGGTGTCGCAGGGCTGACGTGCTGCGTGGGCCCGACCGTGCTGGCCGTGCTCGGCGTCGTCAGCGCGGGAACCGCGTTCGTGTGGGCCACCGACCTCTATGACGGATTCGCCTGGCTCTTCCGGCTGGCCGGTCTCGCTGTGCTGGTCGGGCTGTTCGTGTGGGCGCTGCGGCGCCGCAACCAGTGCACCGTGAGCGGCGTACGCACGACCTGGCCGCGCCTGATGCTGGCCGCCGGCATCGCGGTGGGCACCTATGGGGTGCTGTACGGCGTCACCACGTGGTTGGGCATTTTCGCCTGAGAGGCGGGCGTGCGGGCGATCATTCGCGGACTGGTCCGGATCGCGGCTCACGCGAGTCGAGCGGCCGTGCCAGGAGGAGCGCGAGCCCGAGCGCGATCGCCGAGACGATCACCGTCTCGGCTACGGCATCGGGGCCGAGCAGAGCTGGGCCGTCGAGGGAGCCGCGGCCCACCAACACCAGGGTGGTCAGGGCCACCAGCACGGTCGCGCCGCCGGCTGCGACCAGGCCAGGTCGCCAGTCGTCCCTGCCCTGGCGCTCGCGTGTGACCAGCGGCCACGCGAGCAGCGCCAGCAGCGGGGCGAGGTGATAGGTGGTCGTGGGGTTCGCCGAGGCGAGCCCGAACCAGAGCGCGCAGACCGCCAGGGTCGTGGCCATTCCAGCCCACGAGAACCCCGAGCGGCGCGCGGGGGCCTCGACGGGTGGGCCGGCCGTGCTCGACGTGCCGTGGACACTGGGTCCGCCGGTGAGGCGATCGTGGGCGGCGATCACCTCGGCCGCCGTCGGGTTGACCAGCGCCCGGTCGCCGACCAGAACTGTGGGAACGGTCTCGTTTCCTTGAGCGTAGGAGCGCACGATCGCGGCAGCCGCGGGGTCCTGCCAGATGTCGAGCTCGGTGCGCTCGAGACCGGCACGGTCCAAGCCGCGGCGTAGGACGCGGCAGTACCCGCAACCCGGTCGCCAGTACACGGTCACCGATGCCTGTTCGGTCATGGGTGAGACTCCCGCAGGTCCCGCAACGCGTCCTGGATCCCGCGGTGGAAGGTGGGGTAGGCGTAGATCATCTGCTCGAGCACGCTCACCGGAACTCGGGCATGGACGGCGACGGCGAGCGCAGAGAGCACCTCGCCCCCGGTCGGACCGGCCGAGGTCGCGCCGACCAGCAGGTAGCTGTCGGCGTCCGCGACGAGCTTGATGACGCCGTGGTTGCCGGCCTTGTGGATCCAGCCGCGCGCCGAGGACGGGACCTGGGCGGTTCCGGTGATCACACGTATCCCGCGATCGACTGCCTGGGCCTCGGTGAGCCCGACGGCCCCGACCTCGGGGTCGGTGAACGTCACCCGCGGCACCGCGCGGTAGTCCGCGCGCGGGTGGTCGCGGCCGAGGATGTCGGCGACCACCAGGTCGGCCTGGTAGGTGGCGATGCGGGTGAACGCACCCTTGCCCGTGACGTCCCCGACCGCCCACACGCCGTCGGTGACCCGCAGCCGGTCGTCGACCTGCAGCCCGGGCTCGCCGTCCACACCCAACCGCTCCAAAGTGCCCCGGTCCAGACCTGACCGGCGTCCCGTGGCGACCAGCAGTCGCTCGGCCGAGATATCACCGCCGACACCGTCGGCGGTGAGGTGGAACATTCCGTCGTGCCGCACCTCGGTGACCGTCGTCCCGGCGTGCACGGTGACGCCCTCGCCGGTGAGCACCTCGGTGATCAACGTCGACGACTCCGGCTCCTCGGGCGGTAGCAACCGATCCGCAGCTTCGAGAACCGTCACCTCGACGCCGAACCGGCGGTAGGTCTGGGCGATCTCGAGACCGATCGCCCCGCCGCCGAGCACGATCAGCGACGCCGGGAGCTCGGCGGCCGAGACTGCCTCACGGTTGGTCCAGCACGGCGTGTCGGCCAGCCCGGCGATCGGCGGCACCGAGGGCACGGTGCCGGTCGCGATCACCAGGCCGCGGCGGGCGACGTACACGCCCTCATCGGGGACCTCGACCCGGTCGGCCCGAGGATCCGTGCACGACCGCGCACGAACTGGCCGCCGTGGCCGGTGAACCGGTCGACGGCGACCTGGTCGTTCCAGTCGTCGGTGGCCTCCTCGCGGATGCGTCGTGCGACCGGCGTCCAGTCCGGGGTGATGCCGTGGACCTGGCCCGCCATGTCGGTGACCCGTCGAGCCTCGGCGAGCAGGTTGGCGGCCTGGATCATCATCTTGCTCGGGATGCACCCCCAGTAGGGGCACTCGCCGCCGACCAGCTCGGCCTCGATCCCGACGACGTCGAGCCCGGCCCGGGCGAGGGCTCCGCCGACGGCCTCGCCGCCGACGCCCATCCCGACGACCACGACGTCGACCTGCCGCTCGGCCTGACCATAGGTGGCCATCAGTGGTCGGCCTTTCGGGTCGTGGCTGATGCTTCGACGACCCGCACCTGGGGGTAGAACGCCACGTGCCCCTTGATCTTGCGGACCAGCGGCGAGGGCCTGCGGTACTGCCATGCGACGTTCTCGGCGCGCGCCCCGTCGACCGTCACGGTGTAGTAGCTGGCCACGCCCTTCCACAGGCACAGGGTCCTCATCCGGGTGGGAGTGAAGTAATCCTCCCGGATGGACTCCTCGGGGAAGTAGTGGTTCCCCTCTACGACGGTGGTGTGGTCGCTCTCGGCGATCACGGTGCCGTGGAACACAGCCTGCATCGTCATCGTGACTCCTGGTTGATCGGCTCGACGGACATGACACGGCACGGAAAGGCCTACGTGAGTCTTGCCGACCACCCCAGCCCGGACTGTGAGCATCCTTACGCAAGGACCCGCGAGCACCTTGGCTACCGTGAGGGGATGACGAATGCTCGCGCTGAACGTTCCGCACGCCCGGCTCTGCTCGTCTTCGACGTGAACGAGACGCTCTCGGACATGGCTCCGATGGGCGAGCGGTTCGAGGACGTCGGGGCGCCGGCCCACCTGGCGAAGACCTGGTTCGCGGGGCTTCTGCGCGACGGCTTCGCGCTGACCGCGGTCGGTGTGAACGAGTCGTTCGCGACGCTCGCCGGCGAGGCGCTGCGGATCATCCTGGAAGGACAGTCGCTGGACCGAGGCGTCGAGGACGCCGTCCGGCACGTGATGGAGGGCTTCGCCGGCCTGCCGGTGCATCCCGATGTCCCGGACGGGATCCGCGCCCTGGCAGGTGCGGAGATCCGGCTGGTGACCCTGAGCAACGGTTCCGCATCGGTCGCCGACGCGCTGTTCGATCGCGCCGGGATCCGCGGCCACTTCGAGGCCCTCCTCTCGGTCGAGAACGCCGGCCTCTGGAAGCCCGCTGCAGGCGCCTACGCCTACGCGCTCGAGCGGAGCGGGGTCGACCCCACGGATGCCATGCTCGTCGCCGTCCACCCGTGGGACATCGACGGCGCCGCCCGCGCGGGTCTCGCCACCGCGTGGATCAACCGAACCGGTGGTCCTTACCCGGACTACTTCAGGGCCCCCGACCTCCAGGCGGGGTCGCTGACGGAGCTCGCCGACCAGCTCGCGGGCTGACCGCCTGACCTCGTGGACCGAGGCCGGGCCTGCCGCGCGTCGATGCGTGCGCGGCAGGCCCGAGAGATGACCTCAGATCTCCGGCGCGGCCGGGACGTCGAGGTCAGTCTGCACGTAGTGGTTGAAGTAGTTGGTCAACAGGTTCAGCGTGACGTGCGCGGACAGCTCGGTGAGCTGCTCGTCGGTCCAGCCGGCGTGGAGCGCGGCTTGCCAGGTGGCGTCGGAGACGTTGCCGACGTCGCGGGTGTACTCGCGGGCGAGGGAGAGCAGCGCCGCCAGCTTCGGGTCGAACTCGACGGTGTCGCGGCGGATCTCGATCATCTCGTCGTCGGACAGCCCGGCTGCCTTGCCGCCGCCGGTGTGCGCGGCCTGGCAGTAGGAGCAGTCGTCGACGTTTCCGACCGCGAGGGCGATGGCCTCACGAGTGGGGGCGTCGAGCAGGCTGTAGTCGGCGATGACCGACTGCAGCTCGACGTAGGATTGGAGCACGACCGGAGAGTGCGCCATCTCGCCGTGGATGTTCAGGACCTTGCCGAACTTCGCCTCCAGGACCTTCAGCTGGTCCCGGCTGTTCTCGGGAGCGCTGTCGAGGGTGTGGACGGGGATGCGGGGCATGGGGGTCCTCCTGTGTGATGAGTGAGATGTTCCGTACGTCGGGTCAACGACCCCGGGCCCCGATCACGTCCTCGATTGTCATCTGGGTGACACTCTTGGCGCGAGGCAAGCCAGACAGGTGCGGCGAGAGGAGTCGGGATGGGCAGGCGCGAGCAGCGCGCAGCGTCCCCGGTGCAACCAAGGCGCTCGTACAGACGGCCGACGGCCGGATCTCCGTGGCCGTCTTCCAGGAAGGTGGAGACATCGTGGTGCTCGACGCCGATGTGTCCTTCGGTAACAACGGCACATCGACATCGTCTCTGCGCCTCACCGTCGACCAGCTTCTGGCGGCCGCGTCCGACCCGAAGCTCGATCTGCCCAACCCGTTCCCGCAGGGCGCACTGCCATTTCCCTTCTTCCGGATGCGCGGCGCGAGATAGTGCATCCCGACTCGGGCTGCCTGGACCCGACTCGACTCGAGCCGAGGCGGCCAACTACGTCTACCTGACCGCGACGCTCGACGCTGCGAGGGCCCTTCGGGCAGAGGATCGTCACTCGGCCGGCGCGCTGAGCGTCAGTGCCTGCCGTCGTTGGTGGACGGTCAGGTAGGTGAGTCCGTCGGGTCCGGCGGTGAACTGACGACACGAGCGGCGGGGCAGCCAGAGCAGTGACCCCGCCGTCAGCGAGATGGTGCCGAGCTCGGTTCCCAGGAGACCCGTCCCGATGAGGATGTGGATCAGGACGTCGAGGTCTGGCCCGGAGTGTGGGCCGATGGTGCCGGCGGGGGGGAGCCGGATGATGTTGGAGTCGAGGTCGCGCTCGCGCATTTGCAGCTTCCAGACCGCGCCCGACGCGTCGGAGTCCGAGGTCGTGAGACGGGTCGTTTCACACAGCAGGCGGGGCAGTGGAGTGGAGGTCAGCTTGCGGACTTCGATGCGCCACTCGCTAGGACCACTCTCGAGGTAGTCCCAGTCGTAGCTGCCGGGATGCTCGGTCTCGAACTCTTCGCGCAGGTGGATGGGATCGTGATTGTTGACGAGGACGAAGGACTCTCCGTGGTCGAGGGCGTTGTAGGCGGCGAAGATGGTGGGGTGCTTGCCGGGTTTGCGCAGCGGGCGTACGTCGAGCACGTCGGCGACCATGGGGGTCCTTTCAGGCTGACTGTTTATACAATGTGGAGTTGTGTAAACTCTAGCGCATGACCTATGTGATCGGACAGCCGTGTGTGGACGTGCTGGACCGCGGGTGCGTGGAGGAGTGTCCGGTGGACTGCATCTATGAGGGGCGACGTAGCCTCTACATCCACCCCGACGAGTGTGTGGACTGCGGGGCCTGTGAGCCGGTGTGCCCGGTCGAGGCGATCTACTACGAGGACGACCTGCCCAACCGCCTGACTCCGTACCTGGTTGACAACGCGCTCTTCTTCAGCGACACGCTCGAGGGACGGGAGGCGCCGTTGGGCTCGCCCGGTGGCGCTGCCAAGCTCGGGTCGCTGGGGGTGGACACCCCGCTGGTGGCGGGGTTGCCGCCACAGGGGGAATGACGATGGCCGAGCGGCGTCAGGCTGTCTTGGACACGCTGAGGTCCTCCGGATCGCCGATGAGCATCGTCGATATCGCCCGCCGGCTTCGCGTGCATCCGAACACCGTGCGATTCCACCTCCAGGTCCTCGCTAGCGACGGGCGGGTCGAACGGGTCGAAGCCACGCGGTCCATGCCCGGACGTCCCCCCTTGATGTTTCGGGCGCACCGTGGCATGGACCCGACTGGGCCGCGCCACTACCAGCTGCTCGCCGATGTGCTGGCCACCAGCCTGAGTGCCGACGTCGACGGCGTCGACAAGGCGGTCGAGGCGGGCCGCGCCTGGGGGAGCCGTCTCGTCGAAACCTCATCCGAACAATCGGCGAGGGACGACGACCAGGCAACGGACCGCCTGGTGAGGATCCTGGACGATGTGGGGTTCTCGCCCGAGCGCCGAACCTCGGCCGAAGCGAGCCAGATCAGGTTGAACCACTGCCCGTTTCTCGACCTGGTCCCTCAGCATGAAGGGGTGATCTGTCCGTTACACCTCGGCCTCATGCAGGGCGCCTTGACGTCCATGGGCGCGGAGATCACCATCGCGCGGCTCGACCCGTTCGTCGAGCCAGACCTCTGTCTGGCCCACCTCGGCCGAGCCGACGCGGCGTCGTGACCGGCGAGCGCGGTCGACCACCCGCCCAAAGACGGGTGGTCGGCCAGGCAAAGGTCAGGGTCAGAACCTCTTGGGGAACTGGGCGATGATGCCGTTGCTGAGCATGTCGGCCATGCTCAGCATGTGGTGCTCGGCGTGACCGTAGAGCCGGATGGAGCGTGCGTAGTGCCCCTGCAGCTGGGCGGCGGCGTACGCGACTGTCTGATCGATGTGCGTCGCCATCATCATCTCCATGTCGGTCTTGCCCCAGTGCGGGTTGGCTGAGGCGAGGAAGTCCGCGATCTGTTTGGCATTGGCCTTCCATGCCTTGATGGCGGAGTCCAGACCTTGCCTGGTCGCCGGACTGGGCCGCGATGAGTACGGGTACAGCTTCCTTGATGTGGGTACGCAGTAGCTTGGCCAGCGCGTTCCCGGCCCTGTTGCCGTAATAGGGCTTGATCGCGTTGCCGATGTCGTTCTGGTTCTGAAGGAGCCGGTCCAGTGTCGCGCTGAGGTTCGGAGTTCCTGCTGCGAATGCCGCCACCTTCGCGTAGGTCCACTCCATGTGCTGTTCCCAGAGGGCGCGCATCGCTTGGTGCAGGGCGGCCCTGTCGCTTCGGTGATCCATCCCGCGGTAGACGGCGGACGAGGTCGTCTGCGCGGCCGCACCGGTCGCGACGTTCATGCCCACCAGGGTCGCTCCGGTCAGGGCGAGCGTGGCGAGCAGCACCGACGGCGTCCACCGGCGGCGGCGTCCTGTGAAGGGGCTCATGTTGGAACCTTTCTGTCGTCGGCAAGGAGGCCGGGTTCTGCTCCATGAGTGTCGACAGCGGTTCAGGGCCTTACCCGGACCGACCGGTCCCCTCCGCCAGGTAAGAGACAGCGGGTGGGTGGTCACAAACAGACATGACTGCTGACCCGCTCTACGGGATACCACCGACGGCGACGCCCACGCCGTCCGCCGACGTGATGCGGTGGCGCCGCCGACGGCTCGCGGACGCGGGGTTCGACGAGGAGCTGGCCGGCGTACTCGCTGCGGAGGGAGACGTCGACCTCCACGCGCTCCTCGACCTGGTGGACAGGGGTTGCCCTCCCCACCTGACGGCGCGGATCATGGGAAGCCGCGCAGCCGGCATCGGAGCCGGCTCCCATGGATGAGGTCAAGCCCGTGAGGAACGCGAACCGTTTCGCCGTCAGGGCGCAGATCTCGCCATCGCACGCGGACGACTGGGTGACCCGGCTGCGTGACGGCCATGACCGCGACGAGGCGATCCGCGAGCTGCACGAGCTGATGCTGCGGGCGGCGCGCCATCAGATCGCCAGGATGCCGGAGGGTGGAGATCTCGGCTGGTCACGTCGCGAGGAGATCGTGCAGGCGGCGGCTGATGAGGCGACCTCGGCGGTGCTCAGCCGGTTGGCGCGGTTCGAGGGGCGCAGCCGTTTCACCACGTGGGCTTACAAGTTCGCGATCCTGCAGACCGCGGTCGAGGTGCGTCGTAGCGCCTGGCGATCTGGGGAGACCGACCTCGCCGCGCTGGGAGAACCGCCCTCGGCGGCAAGCGGTCCCGAGGCGCACGCGGAGTCGAGCGACTTCACCCGCGCGGTGCGTGAGGCCATGAACACCTTCCTGACCGAGCATCAGCGTCACGTGGCCGTCGCCCTGTTGATCGATGACGTGCCGATCGACGTCCTGGCCGAGCGGTTGGGCAGCAACCGCAACGCGCTCTACAAGACTCTTCACGACGCCAGAGTGAGGCTCAGGCGAGACCTTGACGATCCGCGGCTATCTCAATGTCACGACACCCGGGAAGGCAACCTCATGACCCCGCGATCTCGGAACCTCAGTTCACAAGCAGCGACACGGCTGACGCTGGACGCCGAGCCCTACCTGTCGTGTGACGACTGTTTCGAGGAGGTGGACGTCCGCGTGGATGCGTTGCTCTCGGGGGGGCCGAGCCGTTCACCCCACACCCATGACCTTCACGGGATCGAGGCCGAGGGAGGTGAGGACGACGCGGGCGGCGTTGCGGCCGGGTCGCCCGGATACCGATCCGCCGGGGTGGGTGGTGGCCCCGGTGACGAAGAGTCGCGGGACGTCGGTGTCGTACCGCATCCATCCGGGCAGGACCCGTCCGTCGAGCAAGAACTCGCCGCCGTGGCAGGAGCCGCCAAGGTTGTGTGGGTTGTGGGCGGCGACGTCGACCGGCGACTCAGTACGGATCGACAAGACGTCGTCCGGTTCGAGACCCGTGCAACGATTCCGGACCAGATCTACCAGGCAGGCGCCGTACTCCTCCTTGACGTCGGACCAGGAGCGTCCGTCGGCGAGGGTGTACGGCGCGATCGTCAGGATCTTGAACGTTGCACCGCCGGGAGCCCGGGCGGGATCGGCGACGGTCTGATTGACCACCAGCAACCATGGGTCGCTGGTCTCGAGCTCACCACGTCGGTGCCGGTCGAGGTGGCCGGCCATGCCGGCGGCAGTGCCATAGCCGGCCGCGGTGCTCGCGATCTTCGACGAACCATAGCCGAGGTCGTGTCGAAGAGCGGCGTGCACGGCGAGGACCGAGAGCCCCGGGCGCCAGGCACCTCGTGCCTCGATGAGGTCGGACGTCGGCTCCACTCCTTCGAGCATCCCGGCCACCTGCGCGAGGTGCCCGCCTGCGACCAGAACGCGGCCGACCTCGACCTCGCTGCCGTCGGAAGTGATCACGCGGCGTACGCCGGACGAGTCGGCCTGAACGCCCGCGACAGGGCAGGAGCAGATCACGCTGCCGCCGTTCTGTTCGATCACGCGCACCAATGCGTCGGGAAGGGCCTGGCTCCCCCCGACGGGAGTGGTCCAGCCGAAGTCGAGACGCCCCGCGGCGAGTGACGAGGGCAGGAACCCGGTGCCGGGCCGGCGAGGATCCTGGATCGTGGCCATCGCCATCCAGAGCATGAAGGACCGGATGACCGGGTGCCCGAACGTCTCGTGTACGACGTCCCATGCGCTGCGCTCGCGCAGGGCGAGGTAGTCCCGGGTGATCGCGTCGCGCGGCTGCGGGAGGTTCGAGCTCCAGCGGCCATGTGCCGAGGCGAGACCACCGCGCCACTCTGTGATCATCGTGCGGAACGCTGACGCGTCCACAGGTGACCACCGGGCGACCTCGTCGCACGTCGCGTCGAGGTCGGGGTGCATCACCAGCACGTCGCCATTCTCCTGCGGCAGGACGACGGCGGGATCCGTGGTGAGGTAGTGCAGGCCGTGGTCGGCGACAAGCCCGAGCTCGTCATCGCGGATCAGCGGGTTGCTCTGGATGAGGACGTGGGCGCTGCTGCACGAGTCGTGCGCGAAGCCGGGCAGGGTGAGCTCCTCGGTCCGGGTGTTGCCCCCGATGGTCGGCTCGGCCTCGAGCACCAGGACCTCGAGTCCCGCCCGGGCGAGGTACGCCGCGCAAACCAATGAGTTATGCCCTGCGCCAACCAGGACGACCTCGGCGCGGGCAGGAAGCCCGGTCACGCTCATGATTCCTCCTTGGTCGCAGGCTGGCAGAACACCACAACCGTTTGCAAGAGGGGTCGCTGCGGCACGGAGAGCGCGCTCCTCATTCTCAGGCAGGTCCGGTCACGATTGTGGCTCACAAAGGCCAACGGCACGAGCCTGATCCCATCCCGCAATCGATTGCGGGGTGGTGGGGCGTCGTGATGCGCGGAGTGGAGCTGGTCGACGCCGACATTCACGGCGAGATCGAGAACGTCACGATCAATGGTGTCGACGCCCGACGCAGCCAGACGGCTTCCGGGAGGCGCGATCCTCGGCGATCCGTCGCGGTGGCATCCCTTGGACCTGCCGTGGGACGACATGCCTGACACGCCGGGTGTCCCGCGAGACCGGGCCGTACCACCCTCGCTCGACGCTGTCCTCAAGCTTCGCCGAGACCGGATCTCAACCGTGCGCGAGGTCATCGACGGGCTGACCGGCGAGTCACTTGAGGGTCACACCCGGCCTGTCGACGGGCCGGGGTGGCCACGACCACGCAGCTATCCGGTGCGTGAGTGCCTGCTGTGCATCCTCAACGAGGAGTGGGAGCACCGGCTGTACGCCGAGCGGGACCTGCACATCCTGGTAGCGCGCCTTTCATAGCGACCAGGCGAGCGTGCTGACACTGGTCAGGAGGCGACGCTGAGGCGGACGGCGACGGTCTCGCCTTCCCCGAGCCGCTCGGCCTTCCGCACGGTCGCCTTCACAGGGACCAGATAGCGCCCCTCCTTGGGGAACAGCGAGGTCGTCCACTCGGTGTCCCCGATCCGCGCCGTGACCGGGATCATTCCCCACCCATAGCTCACGAACGAGGAGGTCGCCTCCAGGTCGAGGCACTCTTCCTCCGGCACCATGACGAAGTACCAGGGCGCCGGGCCCTTCCAGTAGAAGATCTGGCCGCTGAACTCCATATGCACTGTGTCAGGCTACGAGGCCGCAGTCTCAAAATCGTCAGCGGCACCAGAGCGCTTGTGCGCTGGTGGGCCGATGTGAAGCACTCGTGCCGTGCCGGTGTGCGCCGTGCCGGTGTGCGCCGTGCCGCATGGTCGGCGCGGCTGGTGGCGGGTGCGTCCTGCTTCGCCGGTTGGCCGGCTTGTCGAGCGTGTTCGGCTGCCCGGGGTCGTGGTGATCGGTTTTGTCGGTGCCGGGTGGGAGTGTGGGCACATGTTCGATTCTGTTGTGCAGGCGTGGGGCCGGTGAGCTGGAGCGGCTGGCCGGGCAACCGGTGTGCGCCCGGGACCTGGTGGACCGGATCGGTGCGGTGGAGTCGTTGACGGCGCGGCTGGTGGCCCAGCAGTGGCGCGAC
>JBOHDX010000039.1:0-2553 GCA_050700835.1 Nocardioidaceae bacterium | reverse complement strand
TCGTCGGCCGGTGTGATGTCACGGGCGACGACCACCAGCGTCTCGGCCTGGTCCTCGAAGTCGACGGCCGGGCTCGAGGACACCGACAGCCGCCGGTGCGAGCCGTTGGGGTGGGTCAGCAGGATCTTGCGGGGGAGCGCCTCGCCGGCGGACCATCCGTGGAAGTCGACCCGGGAGCCGGCCGCGGTCCGGGCCTCCAGGCGTACCAGCGCATCCTTGCGGCCCAGCACGTCCTTCTCGGCGAGTCCGGTGATGTGCTCGCATGCGGCGTTCCAACTCAGAACGCTGCCGTCCTGGGCGAGTGTGAAGATGCCGTCCGACGTGGTGCCGAGGATCTGGGCGAACTTGCGCCGCTCCTCGACGACGGTCTCGAACATCCTGCCGCGGGCGATGGTGTGCGCGGTCTCGCGGCCGAGCGCGTCCAGCACCGCGAGGTCGGAGGTCGCCGTGCCCTCCAGGCCGCTCTGGTCGAAGACCGCGAGTACGCCGAGTTGCCGGTGCTCGTCGACCAGTGGGGCGCAGATGCAGTCCCGCCAACCGGCGGACCCCAGCGCCTGTGCCATCTCGTCGTCCTCCCCGGCAGTGATCCTGCGGGGCTCGGGTACGGCTGCGAGCCGCGACTCGAACGAGTCGGAGCCGGACGGCTCGATCCGCTCGGTGACCCCGCCCTCCGGTCCCGGCTGCAACGCGTGGATCTCGTAATCGCCCGCCTCGGTGAGCAGAACCAGCGTGGCCCCCTGCGACTCGAAGCAATTGGCCACCTCCCGCAGGTAGTCGTCGATGGCGTGCCGCGGGTGCAGCGGCTCGGACAGCACGTGTGCCGCCTGCCGCAGACCGGTAAGCCGTTGACGGTCGGCGCGCGCCGCGGCGTAGCCGCGATAGGCGAAGAACAAGACCACCAGTGGGACCGGGAACAGGACGACTGCGATCGGGTCGCCGGCGGCCGCCATCACGAACAGCAGGCCCATGAGCAGGTTGACCACCCAGCCCCCGACCCAACCCGGCAGGATGATCGGGGAGAGGCTCTTCAGAACGGACACAACCGAGTGGCGCGACGAAATGGCGAGTACGAGGGTGAACGCGGTGTTGTTGACCACGGCGACGCACGCCATGGCGACTACGAGCGCCCCGAGGGTGTGCAGATTGACCCCGTCCTGATGGGTCATCAGGCTTAGGACGAGGCTTCCGACTCCGGCCGCGAGCGCGCACTGGGCGACGTTGAAGGCGCCCTTGACCGGCGATGCCCTGCGCGCACCCGCCAGCAGTGCATGGGCTACAGCAGCGGTGATGACGACGACCGGAGCGGCGAAGTAGAA
The DNA here is from genome assembly GCA_050700835.1 of Nocardioidaceae bacterium. GTDB lineage: Bacteria > Actinomycetota > Actinomycetes > Propionibacteriales > Nocardioidaceae > JBOHDX01. The sequence goes on along the minus strand of JBOHDX010000039.1, from coordinate 1,237 downwards.
GAGCATTGGTGCCAGGACGGACTCTGACAAGGTCCAAGCGTCTGTGTCCTCGCCGCGGCGAAACCTGATTCGAAGGTTCTCGGCGATCAGGTACGCCAGAAACAGAAATGGCAGGGCCCACCAGGTCGGGTGGCCGGGGGTGTGGAACCGAAAGAGGCCACCGATCAAGGCGGCGGCAACTGCTGCGGCGGTCAGGGCCAGATCGAAGAGTCCGACCGGACTTCGCAGTTCGCCCAGTGCGGATCGATACCAGCTGCGGGCTGCTGGGGTCACTCCCAGATGTTGCCGTAGGCCGCCTGATACGTCGGCGAAGGCTGTGAGATCTCCCAAATGTTGCCGTAGGCACTGGCCGTCGGCGACGAGATCTCCCAGATGTTCCCGTTGGCGGCACTAGCCGACGAGGGAGAGGTCGCCTCCCAGATGTTGCCGTTGGAGGCCTGGGCCGAGGACGAACCGCCGATCAGGGCTAGGGAGGCAACGGCGGTTGCCGCCGCAAACGCCAACGCGCGCTTGATCATGTTCATCCTCCGGTTGCGAGGAACGGACCCAAGTCGACGTTCCAGTTATGCGAGCGTACCCGAATCCGGGGGCTTATGGGTGGTCCGTTGGTCCGAACTCACAACGAATCTGGGCCGCGCATTTCCCCGGACCCGTCGATGCCCGACAAATCGGGCGCCGGCTGGATCGACGGGCAGACTGATGCCCGTGGCCACCCCCTCCGGCTCCCCAGTCGACCCCCCCGACTCAGTCGACTCCGCTGGTCGCGTCGACCCGGTCGGCTCAGTCGACCCTGTCGGTGCCGTCGGCTGCGCCGGGCCAGTCGATCCTGCCGCCTCGGGGCCCCTGCTGCCGCCGGCCGACCTCGCCCGTCGCAGGGGGCTGCGTCGGATGCGTGGTCTGGCGCTCAGCCTTCTGCTGCTCGCGGCGGTGGTCTTCGTGATGACGCAGCGCCACCGCGGGTTCTGGGAGTACGTCCATGCGGGCTCGGAGGCGGCGATGGTCGGCGCAATCGCCGACTGGTTCGCGGTGACGGCGTTGTTCCGGCACCCGTTGGGCCTGCCGATCCCGCACACGGCGATCATCCCGACTCGCAAGGACGCCTTGGCCCGGAGCCTCCAGGAGTTCGTCACCTCCAACTTTCTCACCGAGGGTGTGGTGCGTACCCGCGTCGCGGATGCGCAAGTGTCTCGTCGGGTGGGTGAGTGGCTCACCGACGAGGCACACGCCACCCGCGTGG
>JBOHDX010000038.1:0-30710 GCA_050700835.1 Nocardioidaceae bacterium | reverse complement strand
CTGGATGCACAGGTCGACCAGGGCCACCGACCAGCTGGCGCGGCTGCTTCCGCGCAGCCCGTTCGCGCCACTTGCTGACGGTGCCCGGCTGGGCTGCGGTCCGGGCCGGGAACTACGGCGGAGCGGTGGGTGACCCGGCCCGGTTCGACAACCACCGGCAGGTCTACCGCACCGCCGGCCTGAACCCGATCCAGTACGAGTCGGCCGGCAAACGCCGCGACAGCGTGATCAGCCGCGAGGGCAGCGTGGAGCTGCGCCGCGCGCTCATCGACCTCGGGGTCGGGTTGTGGCTGAGTGATCCCGCGGCCAAGGTCTACGGTTCCCAGCTGCGTGGCCGCGGCAAGAAGGGCCTGGTCATCGCCTGCGCCATGGCGCACCGCGCGAACCGCATCGCCTTCGCTGTGGTCCGTGACCAGACTGACTACGACCCCGTCAGGTGGACCCGGGAGGACCGACCCACCCTTCACAAATCCGGTCAGCAGTGCCAGGCTCAAGGGCACGAAGGACCCGGACCAGACGCCGCGAGCGCTATGGCAGACGCCGCGAGACGTTATGCCGCTTCTAGCTTGGCGCCCGGGTCCTTCGCCTCTGCGGCAGCCCGAACCAAGCCAGACGACCCGCCCCAACAGCGAGATCGCCTACGTCAGCGTGGGCGCCCGGCACCCCAACTGCCAGGCGTGCCGACCAAGAACACTCGACCAGCTCCGAGTTTCGGAGCCGATCGCTCACGCCCACCCACGGACTTGACGCGACCTACAGCCAGCTAGACGCCTTCGATGGTGACGTCTGCGGTGTCCGCTGAAAGGGCGTGCAGGTCCACGGGGTCGGATGTCAACACCGTCCCTCCGGGCTCGGCAATCGCGACGACCAACGCGTCGACGGCCGACCCTCGCCGTGCGTTCGTGCGCAGCGCGGCTGCCCGTCGGGCAACGCGCTCGGGGACGGCGGGCCGGATGTCGCAGGCGCTCAACACCCGGTTGGTGTTGACGTCCTTTTTCGGCACTCCGGTCAGCGACTCGACGAGGACGACGGTCGGCACAACCGGTGGCCACAGCCCCCGGCGCCTCAGGGTGATGATCAGCGCGGCAGTTTCACGATCGCGCTTCGCGAGACGACTCAGCCCGCCCGAGTCGAGGATGAGCGGCATGCGTCAACCCGCGTGCGAGGCGATGGCTCGCTCTTGGATCCGGCGGGCGATGGCATCCGCGCGGGCGACCTCAGCCTCGGACGGCTCGCCAACCTCAGCAATCAGCTCGGCGATGAACGCGTCCGCACGCCCTTCCAACTCCTGCCGGCGCAACTCGGCTATGACAGCCTCCTGAAGCAGCTCCGAGGCTGGGAGACGGCGCTCCTTGACCTCGCGATAGAGCGCGTCAGGGAGGTAGACCTGCATGCGTGGCATACACACGACTATACGCCTACGTGCAACGACGGTCCGCGGTGAGCGTCAAGGTCGCCATCAGCCCATTCTCATGGTCTGGCCGGAGGGTACGGTCAGACCCGGCAACGCGTCGGGTGCGACCAGCAGCAGAACGCTGAGGACCAGCAGCAGCCCTGCAACGGCAAAGGTGAGGCGGCGCCTCGTGGGGACCGTTTTCTCTACCGCGATGATGCCGGCCACCAGTGCCATCCAGGAGACGCTCATCACCCCCAGAGCGAAGAGACAGGCCATCAGCGCCCAGCAGCATCCGACGCACCAGGCCCCGTTGCGCGTACCCATCCTCAGAGCGCCGATGCCTCCTGCTCGCCAGAAGCCTAGGAGTGAACCAAGAGGGCTGCGGCACTTGGCTAGGCACATGTTCTTGAGCGGGGTGACCTCGTAGGCGGCGGCGACCACCAAGGTGGCGGCGGCAAGTTCCCGGCCCGCGTGCTCCCACGCCAGTACGTCCCCGAAAATGCCGGCGGCAACAGAGCCGATCGCGTACGCGACAAGGCCGGCAAAGGTCCACGTCAACAGGTATCCCCCCACGAACAGCCATGGAGAGAGCAGGGAGCTGTCCTTCGCGACCCGGGTGTACAGCGCGATCACGGGTGCCACGGACGGCAGCATCATTGCCGCCATCATCAGCACCCAGATGCCGAGGAACCAGCCGACGCTTCCCAGACTCGTCCAGGGACCGGCGTCCATGCCGCGCATCTGGTGCGCGCTCCAGACCCAACCGACCGCGGCGACGGCGCACATGGCTCCCACCAGGCCGATCCGGGCGCGCACGGCGTTGGCCATAGGTGCGAGACCGGAGCCGCCGAGGCCCGCCGACCCCATCGGTCAGGCGGCCCAGGAGAACTCGGACTTGGACAGTCCCGTCCGGCCCTCGAAGGAGATACCGAACGCGTTGATCCGGGTGTGCTTCGCCTCGGCCATGGTGAGGTCGGAGCCGACCGGGTGGAACATGCCGTTGAAGCGCACCGGCTCGCCGGTCTCCACGCCGAACGGCACGATGTCCTCGATCTCGAAGTCGATCGTGTCCCCGACCCGCACGCTGTGGCGCAGCCCGTCGTGGGTGACCTCGATCGCGGCGCGCTCCGCGCCGACGACCTCGCCGACCAGAGGTGCCAGGGCCCCCATCGGCCCACCTAGCTGGCCGCTGAACACCTGAACGAGCCGGTCGAACTGTTCCTCGCTCGCCTGGTCGTCGACGTAGACGCCGAGACGCCAGTTCCCGTCGGTCATCACCTTGGGAGTGTCCGCGATCATGGCGACCCGGCGTCCCGCGATACCGGTCCCCTCGATGTCCCCGTCCCGGATGTCGAAGACAAGGGTCACCCGGCAGAAGTCGTAGGTGGCGCCGTGATCGAATGAAAGGTTGCAGGGACACATCAGCTCGCAGGAGCACGTCTCCACATAGCTGCCGGTCAGATTCCACGCCATGAACCTCTCCGTCCTCTGAGGCACTCCAGCCTTCCGAGGGCCTCGGGCGCCGTCAATGGCCCGGCCGAGCCATCTCCGTGCCAAGGCCCATCCCGCAACTGGCCGCATTGCGGTAGGCGCGTGCCTAAGACGATGCACGCGGCCGGGACTACGTCGAGCTCGAGCCTGCGCCGTGAACCTGGCGGCGTGCCTGCTCAGGCGCCGACCGATCGGGTGGCAGGGCTGGCCGGGCCGACGCGGGTCGTGAGTCCTTCGTCCCGGAGACCTTCGGCGCAAAGTGGACACACGCTATGGATGGCTGAACGACCACGCGTCCGGATGCGCGTAGCGCATCGATCGCTGGCAAACTCCGGTGACCACGTCGCACCGGGCGACGTCGGTGATCCGGGCAGGCTGCGAACTCTCGACGAGCAGGGAGCGCTCGGACGCCCATGCCAGCGGTTCTCCGAACCCGTTCGGCAGCGGCATTCTGCGTCGATGGCCGGTCCGGGTGTCGTACACGACCACGCTGGTACGGGGGCTCTTGGTGCTGATCTGCGCATTCTCGTCGGCGCCATAGGCGATGAGTGACCCGTCGGGCGACCACAACCCGTTCGAGCTGGGAATGGTCCCGATCCGGTGGAAGACGCCGCGCCGATAGACGTGTCCGTAGACCGCGGTCATGTCCAAGATCGTCCGCTCGGGTCCTTCGAACACCGGTCCTTGGGGTCCGACCTGGGAGAGCAGCGCCGGCAGGCGACCGTAGCCGCGGACCGGATGGGCGGCTCCGGTCGCCGGAGTCCAGACCGTCAACGATCGGCCGTCGCCGTAGAACACCCGGCCGTGGCTGTCGGCTCCGAACACGATCAGCGCCGGTCCGGAGCAGCACGCTTGCTCGATGGTGATGCGGCGGGTCGCGAGTAGTCGTCGGCTGTGCACGTCCCACGCGGTGACCGTGGTGACGTGTGCGCGGACGATCTCCCACACCAGCAGGTTGCCGTCGGTGCTCATTGTCGGGAAGTTCGCCGAAGCATCATGCGGGATCGGCTGCAGCCTGGCCCCGTCGACCAACGCCCACCGGGACGGCGAGGCGTCGCTGTAGCCCCCGGCCAGGACCGTGCCACCGGCAGAGACGATCTGCCTCAAGGGTGTCCGGATGGTTGCACCGGCCGCGTGCAGCACCCCCGCGTGCCAGTACGGGACAGTCGGCGGCGGCCCCTGTGGCAGATCGTGAAAGGACCTCACCGACCTCGACGCGACCGCGGATGCCGGGTGACGTCGCGCCGGTGACGTTGATCCGGAGGCCGCCAACAGCGTTCCGACCACCGTCCCGGCGAGCATCGCCAGTGCCACCAGCGCCACGACGAACCGCTGCCGCAGCGGCAGCGAGGACAGCTGGCTCCAAAATCTCACGGGGTCCACCACACCCTGTGCAGCGCCGCCCGGCGTGTGGGAAACGCCTCGAACCATGGTGCGGATCCATCTGCCGGCACGGTCTCCTCCTCCAACCGATGAGACGCCGCCGTCTGCAGTTTGGTTTGGGTGACCGCCCGCGAAGGCTCATCCGTGGTGAACCGGATGCCGAGCCCGGCACCCAGCCTGTGCGGCCGTCATTCGACTCCGTGAGATCACACTTCCAAGCGGGTCGAGCGCCGCGGAATCGTACGGAACTGTGATCTCGCGAGGGCGGTCGCACCCGGGCGCGGTTCCCCCGGGCGGCGCCAGTGCCGGTGTGGTCCTCAGCGGCCCGACGCCTGCGTACGCGTGAGTGGCTGATGGCGCGCCATCGGTACGTCAGGGGTTGAGATGGTCCCGGATCGCGGTGCGGCTGGTGATGCCGAGCTTGGTGTAGACCCGAGCCAGGTGGGTCTGCACGGTACGCGGCGAGATGCCGAGACGGTCGGCGATGGCCGCGTCGGAGTTGCCGCGGGTGGCCAATGCGGCGATCTGGCGTTCTCGGGTGGTCAACGGCACCGCCACGCCGGCGCCGGCCAACCACGGCGACACCGCACCCTCGCACCTGGCCCGAAGCAGGGCAGCGCGGGCGGCACTTGCCCGAGCTGGCCGGGGGCGCCCGGCAGCGGAGTGTGCGATCGCCGCCTCGGCGGATGCCTCGGCCGCCAGCAGGATCGCGCCGTGCGTCTCGAACCGGCGGGCGACCTCGTCGAGCGCGATCGGGTCGTGCACAGCCGACGCCGAAGCGTGGTCGATCAGGCACCACGCGAACGTCCCGTCGACATGGGTCGCAGCCTCTCGAGCGGGATGAGGATCGCCCGGGCGGCACCGTAGCGAGCCGCATCGTGGTAGCCCGCGAGCGCGATGTTCCACTGGACGCGATCGGCGGCCACGCCGGCGGCCCAGGCAGCGTGGTCGGCTGCCTCGCCCATCCGCAGCTCGGCGGCCTGCACCGCGGCCACGGCGAGTTCGAACTCCGGCTCGTAGATCTTCATCCGCGGGGCGTCGGCGCAGGCAGCCAGCGTCTGGTGCGCGGTGGAGAGGTCTTCGACGGTGGCGGCCGCCCGGGCCAACATCGAGCTGATGTGCCTGACGAAGGACCGGTCGAACGGGGTGAGGGCGGCCAGACAGCGCCGGAACCCGCGCAGAGCGGTGGCGGGTCGTCCGCGCACGAGTTGGACGCGCGCCCGGCAGTACTCCCCCCGCGGCCCGCTGAACGGGTCGCCGTCAGCCGCGGCCCGCGCCCGCATCGCGTTGGCGCGCTCTTCGGCCCGGTCGAGCTCGCCCTCCTCGAGGAGGGCTCAGCTGGCGATCAGCTCAATGCTGGCCGCCCCGAAGGGCAGCGCGTCCCGGATGGTCTCGGCGACTGGCACGACGGTGTCCGCGAGGGCAACAGCACGCCGAGTGTGGCCGAGCCAGTACTCCGCGCCAACCGCGCCGATAGCGGCGCAATCCCTGACCCACCGCGGCGCAGTACACGAGCGCTTCCCGGTCTGCTGTGGCGAGCGAGTCCGGGGGCAGCGATTCGGTCAGCGTTGCAGCCTCGGCGGTACGTCCGGCGTGCGTGAGAATCTCAGCAAGCAGCACCGTGGCCGCAAGTGAGCCACTCACCGTGTGCGCGTGCCGGGCCAGCCGCTCCGCGGTATCGAGGCTCAGGCTCCGGGCGGCTCGCGCGGCGGTGAGCAGCCGCTCGGGCTCGTCGTCTTGTCCGCTCTCCAGGCGCCACAGTGCAGCCCGGACGAGGTCGTGCGCCGACGGATGCTCGGCCGCCTCGAGCTTGCTGGCCAGCGAAACGCGAAGCCGACGCAGCCGCAGGGTATCGGCTCGCAGCACCTCACCATGCAACGGATGCGCGCTGCTGACCTGAGGCCCCGCCAATCCTGTGTGGACCGTGATCAGCCGATCGGTGTCGAGCGCGTCCAGCATGGATTCACCGACCAGCTCCACCGCGACCGCGACCGCGAGGGGCTCCCCGGCGGCCACGGTCTCGAGGGCGGTCCGTTGAGCGTCGGGCAATGCCGTCAACCGGGAACGGACCAGGTCGCGGATCCCGCTGCTGATCGGGGGCTCACCCGCCAACGTCCAGGCAGCGCCCCGCCGTACCAGGGTCGAGCTGTCGAGTGCGGCGCTGACGAGCTCCCGCAGCAACAACGGGTTGCCCTGGGCCCGGCCAGCGAAGGCTTGCGCCGCGGCCGGGTCGACGGGCGCATCCAGAACGGCTTCGATCAGGTCCAGGACGTCGTCGTCGGGCAACCCACCCAGCTCGATCCGCTCGGACCAGCCGTCGCGCCACAAGCGCTCGATCCCGACGGGTACATCGAGGTCGTGAGCCGAGGCCAGCACCGTCGAGGTGCCGTCGGCGGCGAGCTGCAGCAACACCTGTGCGGAGCGCTCGTCGAGCAGCTGAGCATCATCGACCACGAACAGCACCTTGGTGCCGGCAGGCCGCACGAACCCGTCGGCCACCCTCCGAGCCACCTCGACTGGGCTGAGTACCGAGGTGTCGGCCGACGTGAGGGCCCCTGCGAACGCCTCGAACGGCGCACCGTTGGACACCGCGTGGCCGATGACGCGTCCCAGCGGCATCGCTTGCCCGACTCGCTCCTCCGCGCGGCGGACAAGGGCTGTCTTGCCAACGCCAGGCTCGCCGAGGATGAGTGCTCCGACTCCGGACGCGATCAGGGACTCGATGCGCGCGAGCTCACCGGCGCGACCCACGAAGGGCCATCGAGCGGCCATGACCCGAACCGTACCGCCGCGTGGCCGCCTGACCCGACCGCGTGATTCGCCCGAAGGTCGTCTGGACACGCGCCAGCATCACGTGCCGACCGCCCGGGTACATCGGTAGCCGGTACGCAGACCCGTGGGGCGGCACCTGCCTGAGATACGTAGTCACTACGGATGCAGAAGATGGCGCCCACCCGCTTGAGTGTCAGGCACATCCCAACACCGGGCGGCTGAACGCGACTGTTGCAAGGACGAACGGCATGCGAAGCGGACCGACTTCACCTCATCCTCGCGGCGGCATCGCGCTCGTTGCCGCCGCTGTGACCTTCACAATGCTCGCCTCCGGATGCAGTAGCAGCGGCGCAGGCGCGGCCACGACATCGACCACTACTCCACCGCCCACCAGCGCCTCACCACCGTCGTCGACTCCGACGCCGGCGCCGACCACTCCTGCCAGCGCGGACTTGTCGGGCAAGTGGTCGGGGCGCTACAGCGGCGCATATTGAGGCACCTTCGTCCTCAGCTAGCAGGAGACCGGGTCGAGACTCAGCGGCCATATCACGCTCTCGACACCCGCGAGCACGTTGCGGCTGAACGGGCACGGTCAAGGGCAGCACGATCAGCTTCGGCACCGTCGGCTCGGCCGCGATCACGTACTCCGGGACCGTGTCCGGTGGTTCGATGTCTGGCGCCTATCACGTCGGCGGCGCCAACGGCGGCAGTTGGAGCGCCACGAAGTCGTCCTGACGTCGGCAATTGGCGTGACATGGCTGGGCGATTCGCCATGGCGGAGCCATCTCACGCCAATTGCGGGCGGGGACGATCGGCGCTGGTCGAGGGACCCGGGTACGTCCGGTCCCGACCGGATCGCTTGGCGGCGTACAACGCCTGGTCCGCGCGGCCCATCAGCTCCTCCGCGGTCTCGACGGTGTCCCAGGTCGCGTGCCCGATGCTGCAGGTCTGCCGCATCGGGACACTGAGACGTACCCGCTCGAGGACCTCGGGCGCCTGCCTCGCCGGGCAGTCGGGCAACGCGAACGCGAACTCCTCGCCTCCCCAGCGAGCCACGATGTCGACGGCGCGCAGGGCCGTGCGGGCGGACCCGGCGAACTCGCGCAGCATCTCGTCGCCCGCGGGGTGACCGTAGGTGTCGTTGAACGCCTTGAAGTGGTCCAGATCGGCCAGTGCGACCGTCAGTGGACGACCGTTGCGTCGGGCCGACTCCAGTAGTCCCTCGAGGCGTTGGTCCCAGCCGCGCCGGTTGGGCAGCACGGTCAGCGAGTCCGTGGTGGCCATCTGCTCCAGCTCGGCCAGCAGCGTCGCCTGCCTCAGCGCGACGCCGGCCTCGTCGGCGAGCAGCTGAACCGCACGGGCGTGGCGGTCGCCGATGTCGAGGACGCGGTGCGACCAGGCCACCAGCAGCACGCCGGTGACGGTGTCCGTCGACACGACCGGGACGATGTAGACCGACTTGGCACCGGTCAGCTGCAGCAGCGCTGGCGAGACCAGCGGGTGCTCGGCGGGGTCGGCGAGGAACATCGCCTTCCCGGTGCGGAACACCTCGACCGTGGCCGAGGTGGCCGACAGGCTCACCCGGGCATCGGCCAGCGCGGGGGTCGTCGTGGCACTGACGTACAGGCTGTGGGTGCCGTCGGGTTCGACCAACGATGCGAACGCTGCGTCGGCGAGCTCCTTGCCCGCCTCCACGATGGTGGTACGCGCGTCCTCCCCGCTGCCGATCCGGCGCATGACCCGCGCCACCGCGCTGAGGTTGGCCTCGGAGTCGCGCACCGCCTGGTCCGCGGCGCGCCGCTCGGTCACGTCCTGCACGTGCGCCAGGGTCCAGACCTGGCCGTACGGCCCCAGGGTGTGGGTCAGGCTCACCCACGCCCACCGGAACTCCCCGTCCGGGCGGACGTACCGCTTCTCGATCCGGACGATGCCGTCCGGCGCCGTCTCGAGCAGCTGCTGGGCGGCACGCTGAGAGGCCAGGTCGTCGGGATGCGTGAAGTCTGCGTTGCTGTGCCCCAGCACCTCCGACTCCTCACGGCCCAACAGGTTGCACAGCGCCGCGTTGGCGGTCTCGAACTCGCCGCGCTCGTTGGCCAGGGCGATGCCGACCGGGGAGGCGGCGAAGACGCTCCGATAGCGCTGTTCGGACTCGGTCAACGCCTCCGAGGCGGCATTGAGGGTACGCACCTGGACCACCAGCTGGTCGTGCGCACCGCGAAGCGTCAGCTCGCGACGCTGGCGCGCGACGCTCAGCACCGCGCCGAGGGCGACCGCGAGCGCCAGAGGGATCCCGTAGTGGGCGAGATGCGATCCGAGACTGTGACTACGAGGATGACCCCAGAGGACCACGATCAACCAGGCGCCGACGCCCGCCACGGTGAGGCCGACCGCGGCGCGACGCCGGGCGACCAGCGCGCCCACGCCGACGATCGACAGCATCAGCGTGTTCGTGCGGCTGACGTCCCGGGTGGTCAGCAGATAGAGCACGCTGTTGAGCACCGGGATGCCGGCGACACTCGCCACGGCCAGCGGCGCCACCGCCACGGCGCGCCGACGCACGATCACGACCACCGCAGCCAGGACGACCGCGCTCGTGGCCGCCGTGACGACCATGGCCGCGCGGGCCGGACCGTCGAGCATCAACACGTGCAGCGGGGTGAGCACGGAGTACAGCACGGCCAGCGCCGCCGCCACGGCCGCGACGACCGCCGGCGACTCCCCGTCAGATCGGGCGACCCCGGTGGACATGCCGGACACGCTCACTTGTGGGACCCTCTCGCGATCCGCTGCCCCTGTGGGTCCAATTCGACCACAAGCAGCCCGACCTGAGCGCTTCCGGCGCTCAGCGCCCTTCGAGATTCTGCAGGCGCACCTGACCGCGGGCGACTAGCCGCCCCTGCTCGTCCCGGGTCTCGATCACCCACAGCTGCTGCAGCCGACCCTGATGCACGGGCTCCGCCGTTGCCACGAGTCGGTCTCCCGGTCTGCTGGCACGCAGGAAGTCGGTGAGATTAGAAACCCCCACCACCTGCCCCCGGTCGCCGAACCACAGGGCCGCACCGATGCTCGCGGCCGTCTCGTGCACCGCACAGTGCACGCCGCCGTGAGTGATGCGGTAGGGCTGGAGGTGCTGCTCGCCGACGGTCCACGCGACGACGACCTTGCGGGGCTCGGCCTGCTGGACCTGGAGTCCCAGCATCTTCAGCAGGCCCATGTCGAAGGCGAGGTCGTCCACGATGCGAAACCCTAGTGGGTGGCGTCCCCGGTCCCGGGGACGCCAGAGGTGGCGGCGGCTGACGAACCGGCGGTCAGGCGGACTTGCGTCTGGCGGCCTTCTTCGCCGTCCCCTTCTTGGCCGCCGCCTTCTTGGCCGGTGGCTTCTTGGCGCCCGCCTTCTTCGACGAGGATCCCTTTGCTGCGGACTCCTTCTCGGTGGACTCCTTGGCAGCGGACTTCTCAGCCGGTGCCTTCTTCGCCGCCTTCTTGGCCGGTGCCTTCGTGGCGGCCTTCTTCGACGAGGCAGACGTGGAGGAGGATCCCGTGGCGGACCGCCCTTGGGCGCGCTTCACGCTGCGTTCGAGGGCTGCGACCAGGTCGAGGACCTCGGCGTCCTCCTCGCCCTCGGTCTCCTCGGGGGCCAGGTCGTGCACGGCGCGACCGGTGATCTTCGACTCGATCAGCTGCTCGACGGCGTCGCGGTACTCGTCGTCGAACCGCTCGGGCTCGAACTCCGCGGCCAGGCTCTCGACCAGCGAGGCGGCCATCGTGCGTTCCTGCTCCCGGACCTCGACGGCCTGCTCCAGCACGTCGAACGCGGCCTGGCGGATCTCGTCGGGCCACCGCAACGTCTGCAGCACGATCACCTTGTCGCGGACACGCAGCACCGCAAGGGACTCGCGCTGGCGCAGCGCGATCTTGACGAGCGCGACCCGCTCGGTGTCGACGAGTGCCTCACGCAGCAGGGCGTACGGCTTGGCCGCCTTGGCGTCCGGCTCGAGGTAGTAGCTGCGGTCCAGCAGCATCGGGTCGACCTCGTCCTCGGGGACGAACTCGATCACGTCGATCTCGTGCCCGCTCGCCACCGGCAGTGCCGCGAGATCCTCGTTGCTGAGCACCACGAGGTCACCGGCACCGCTCTCGGTCGCCTTCGCAATGTCCTCGAATGCGACCTCCTTGCCACAGGCGTCGCAGGTGCGCTTGTAGCGGATCCGGCCACCGTCCTTGCGGTGCACCTGGTGGAACCGGATGTCGTGGTCCTGGGTGGCGGCGTACAGCCGGACTGGTACGTTCACCAGCCCGAAGGACACCGCACCCTTCCAGACTGTCTGCATGGTCAGCTCCCGGTGTGCACGATCGACTTCAGATGGGCAGCATGATCCCATGTCCGACAGCTCTGGCACCCGAACAAACCGCGGAAGTCTCGACATCGACGGTCGGACCGTCCGGGTCAGCAACCTCGACAAGGTGCTCTATGCCGCAGACGGAACCACCAAGGGCGACGTGATCAACCACTACATCCAAGTCGCCGATGTGATCCTCCCACTGATCGCCGATCGTCCGGCGACCCGCAAGCGATGGCCCGACGGCGTCGACTCCCAGAGCTTCTTCGAGAAGAACGTACCTCGCGGAACGCCGATCTGGATCCGCGCCGTGACTCTGGACTCGCCGGGTAGCAGCAAGGAGCGCGACACCGTCACCTACCCGGTGCTGGAGGACCTGGCCGCCCTCGTATGGGCCGGCAACCTCGCCGCTCTGGAGCTGCACGTGCCGCAGTGGCGGGTCGGTCCCCGCGGAGGGGTGCGCAACCCCGACCGCCTGGTGATCGACCTCGATCCCGGCGCGCCGGCCGGCCTCGCCGAATGTGTCGAAGCGGCGCGCGCGATCCGCGAACGCCTGGCCGACGACGGGCTCGACGCCGTGCCCGTCACCAGTGGGAGCAAGGGACTGCAGCTGTACGCACCCATCAGTGCCCGCCAGTCCGGTGACGTCGTGCGCGACTACGCGCACCGCTTGGCCAAGGCGTTGGAGCGCGACCTCCCCGACCTGGTCGTGTCCCGGATGGCGAAAGCCCTGCGGCCCGGCAAGGTCCTCCTCGACTGGAGCCAGAACAATCCGGCCAAGACGACGATTGCGCCCTATTCACTGCGCGGACGGGAGCGCGCGACTGTCGCCGCCCCGCGCACCTGGGACGAGCTCTCAGACCCGGGCTCGGTGCAGCAGGTCCACCACAGCGAGCTCTCCGGGCGTCTCGAGTCCCTCGGTGATCCCGCCCACACCCTGCGTGGCCCCGGACCCACCGTCCCCACCCGGTGACCGGACCGCCTGCTTCGACCTGCCGCGCTCACCCATCCGCGGAACGCTCGACACCGAACCATGTGTGTCCACCTTCGGTGGGCGACGCGAGCAGACCGTGTGCCGTCAAGAGCTTGTGAGGCCGTAGCCGTGAGCCAACCCTCCGTCGCCGTCGTGGGGTCCGGCGTATCCGGGCTGACCGCGGCGTACCTTCTGCGCCGGACTCACAGGGTGACCCTCTTCGAGATCGACGACCGGCTCGGCGGCCACGCGCACACCCACGACGTCACCGACTCCAACGGCGCCGCGCACCTCGTGGACAGCGGGTTCATCGTCCACAACGACCGGACCTATCCGTACCTGCGCCGCCTCTTCGCCGAGCTCGGAGTCGAAACGACACCAACCGAGATGAGCATGAGCATCCACTGCGACGGCTGCGGTCTGGAGTACGCCGGTGGTCGGGGGCCTGCCGGCGTGTTCGCTCAGGCCCGTCGAGCGGCCGACCCCCGGTTCCTCCGGATGCTCCTACAGGTACGCCGGTTCCAGCGCCTGGCCGCCGCTTTCCTGGTCGACGGTGCCACCGACCCGGACCTCACGACCTACGGTGACTTCCTGCGCATCCACGGGTTCTCCGGCTACTTCATCCACCACTACGCGGTGCCTATCGTCTCGTGCGTCTGGTCGTCGGGGCATGAGACCGCACTGGACTATCCCGCGGCCTACTTGTTCCGGTTCCTTCAGCATCACGGCTTCCTGCAGCTGTCCGGCTCGCCGCAGTGGTACACCGTGTCCGGCGGCTCCCGTGCCTACGTGTCCCGCGTCGCCGACGCGGTCGGCGACGTCCGGACGAACACCGGCATCACCGCGATCACGCGCAAGCCCGACGGTGTGCACCTGCGCGACTCGGGGGGTGCGATGCACACGGCCGACAAGGTCGTCGTCGCCACCCACGCCGACGACGCACTCGGACTGCTCACCGACCCCAGCGCGCAGGAGCGGGAGGTTCTAGGCGCCTTCGGCTACTCGCGCAACGAGACCGTGCTGCACACGGATGGGCGTTTGCTTCCCGGCGCCCCACGAGCCAGGGCATCCTGGAACTACCTGATGGACTCCTGCGACGACGGAGCGGACCGCTGCGTGGTGAGCTACTGGATGAACCGGCTCCAGGGGCATGCGTCGCCCGAGGAGCTCGTGGTCACGCTCAACGCGACCGAGCGGATCGACCAGAGCCAGGTCAGAGCAACGATGGTCTACACCCACCCCGTCTACACCCCGGAGTCCGTCGCCGCGCAGAGCCGGCTCGCCGGGCTGGCCGACGACCGGACGGTGTACGCCGGGGCGTACCACGGTTGGGGCTTCCACGAGGACGGCTGCCGCTCGGGGGTCGAGGCCGCCAAAGCGTTCGGGGCCGACTGGTGACCGGCGGCGTTGGCGCGGTGCCGCGGCTTCCTGCCCTCGTCGAGGGCACGGTCCGGCACCGGCGTCGCGGCGGCGTGCAGCACGGCTTCTCACACCGCGTCTACCAGTGGCTGGTCGACCTCGACCACCTCCCTCGCCTGCCGCTGCTGCTGCGCCCCTTCGCGTCGTTCGACAGCGCCGACCACCTCGGCGACCCCAACGTGTCGATCAAGGAGAACGTGATCGCGTTCCTTCGCCTCGACGGCGTCGACGTCACCGGCGGACGGGTGCTGATGCTGGCGAACGCGCGGGTGCTCGGGCACGTCTTCGACCCGTTGAGCGTGTTCTGGTGCTTCGACCGGACAGGCGTGCTGCGCTGCGTCCTCGCCGAGGTGCACAACACCTACGGAGAGCGCCACGTCTACCGCCTCGACGTCGACGACGCGGGTGCCGCGCACACCGACAAGGAGTTCTACGTGTCGCCGTTCTTCACCGTCGACGGCCGCTACGACCTGCGCTTCACCTTGTCCCCCGACCTCGTCACGACGACGGTCGCGCTGCGGCAGGGCGGAGCGTCGGTGTTCACCGCGACCTTCACCGGCCGACCACGACCGCTGGGTACGCGCAGGCTGGTCTCGGTGCTGGTGCGCCGCCCGTTCATGACCCAGCGGATCAGCGCCCTGATCCGGGTCCACGGACTGTGGCTGTGGCTGCGACGCCAGCCGATCGTCCGGCGCCCACGCCACGTGCCGCAGGAAGGTGTGCGATGACTCACCAGCTGGACCCCGTCGCCCTCCTTCCGGCGCCTGATCCCGAGCGCTGGCCGGGACTTGCCGGAGCACCGCGGGTGCCCGCCAAGGCTCGCGTCGCGAAGTCGATCGTGCATCGAGCGGTCAACCGGCTGCCCGTCCGCGTCGTCTTCCCCGACGGCACCGTCTGGGGGCGTGGCGGCCTCGACGCGCCCGAAATGGCCTTGGTGCGCCCGGCCGCGCTCTTCGCGAGGCTCGGGGCCGACGTCAAGATCGGTCTCGGCGAGGCCTACATGGTGGGCGACTGGACCACCGGGCGCGGCACCGACCTCGCGGACCTGCTGACGCCGTTCGCGCAACGGCTGACCGACCTTGTGCCCCGCCCGCTGCAGACCTTCCGAGCTCTGGTCGAGGCGCGGATTCCGGCCCACGAGGAGAACACCGTGGCGGGCGCCCGGACCAACATCTCTCGCCACTACGACTTGTCCAACGACTTGTTCGAGGAGTTCCTCGACCCGTCCCTCACGTACTCCTCCGCCTGGTTCCCCGACCAGATCGAGGGACCGCAGGACCTGGACCTCGAAACCGCTCAGGACCGCAAGATCGACGGCATCCTCGACTACGCCCACGTCGGCGACGGCACCCGGTTGCTCGAGATCGGCTCCGGTTGGGGCACGCTCGCGATCCGAGCCGCGAGGCGTGGTGCTCACGTCACCACGATCACGATCTCCCAGCAGCAATACGACCTGGCGTGCAGCCGGTTCGACGACGAGGGCGTGTCCGACCGGGTCGAGATCCTGCTGCGCGACTACCGCGACGTCACCGGCCAGTTCGACGCGATCGTCAGCGTCGAGATGATCGAGGCCGTGGGCGAGAAGTACTGGCCGACCTACTTCGCCACCCTCGACCGGCTGCTGGCACCGGGGGGCCGGGCGGCGATCCAGGCGATCACGATGGAGCACGCGCGGATGCTGGCGACCCGCCGGTCGTACGGCTGGATCCACAAGTACATCTTCCCAGGTGGCCTGATCCCGTCCCTGAAGGCGATCGACGACACACTGGCCGATCACACCGGCCTACGGGTGCTGGAGCGGCGGGACCTGGGCTGGCACTACGCCCAGACGCTGAAACAGTGGCGAGAACGCTTCCTCGACCACTGGCCGGCGATCTCGGGTCTGGGCTTCGACCTGACGTTCCAGCGGATGTGGGAGTTCTACCTGGCGTACTGCGAGGCCGGGTTCCGCACCAGATACCTCGGCGTCAGCCAGCTGTCGATCGGGCGAGCGCCGGCCTGAGTGGCTCGCCGGTCAGGCGCCGACGAGCTCGCCGATCCGGCCCACCGTCTCGGACAGGTCGTCCACCTGCTCGGCCTCCTCCGGCAGGTCGTCCGCCGAGACCTGCCACCCCGGTCCGCCGATCAGGATGGTACGCAGCGCGTCGTCGGCGAGGCTGACGAGCAACGGCTCCGTCCGCGCCCGCTGCATCGTGGCCCACAGGAACACCACGCGAGGATTGCTGAGCTCGATCGCGCGCGCGAGCGCCGTCGCGGGCGTGCGGGGGCCGAGGGCGAAGCAGGAGATCCGCCGCTCCGCGAGTGCTGCCTCGAGGGCCAGCAACGGCAGCGAGTGTTGTTCGCCGGGGGCACTGGCCAGCAGCACCGCCGGGGGGCCGGTGCGCCGCGGCTCGTAGCGGTGCACGAACGCGCGCAGCTCGGTGGCAAGGCGCTCGCTGGCCAGGTGCTCGCTCTCCACCCCGAGCTCACCGGTGCCCCACAGCCGGCCGATCTCGCGCAGAGCCGGGGTCATCACATGCATCCAGCCGGAAACGACGCCGCGACGATCCAGGACGCTGGCGTAGGTGCGGCTCAGTGCGTGCGCGTCGAGCTCGCAGGCCGAGCGCACGATGGTGGCCACCAGCGACCTGCTGCTGCGCCCGGCGATCGCGATGGGCCTGCGGTGTTCGGCGGACCCGGTCAGGGCGTCGGGAGCAGTGGCGGCCGCGGAGGTCGCCCCGTCCGCGGCGGACACGCCGGACTCGATCAACCGGCTCATCATTGCCACCCTGGCCACGTCGGTCTCGGTGTAGCGGCGGTGACCCCCCTCGGTGCGGATGGAGGGCCCCAGACCGTAGCGGCGGTCCCAGGTGCGCAGGGTCGGCGTGGCGATTCCCAGCCGGCTCGACACCGCTCCCACACCCCATAGCAGTCCGTCCGAGCCAGCGCGCTGGTTGTCCCCGAGATCGACGGCCGAGTCAGCGCCGTCACTTCCGCGCTCCTGCATACGGTCGATTGTCGTCCGGACCCGCCGAGGCTGCGACCCGAACGTGTCCGGCCGGCATGCCGGGCTGTCCCCGGGTATGTCGGGTTGGCGGAAAATTATGCCCTGAACGCCGGATTGGCCCTTGCAGTTTGAGTAAGTTCTGAGTAAGTTTCGAAACGCTTTTAACTTTCCGCTGATTGCGTTCGGAGACACTCAGATGGCCAACATCGCCCGACTCCCCCTGCCCCTGATGGACGTGTACGAATGGCAGTACAGCGGCTCATGCATGAAGGCCGACCCTGAGGTGTTCTTCTCCCCGGAGTCCGAGCGTGGTCCACGCCGACGCGCCCGCGAGAACGCCGCCAAGAGCTACTGCGCCAGGTGCCCGGTCATCGACCAGTGTCTTCGCCATGCACTCGCGGTCAAGGAGCCCTACGGCGTCTGGGGCGGATTGACGACCGGCGAGCGCGCCGGCCTCGCGGCCGCGCCGGTCGCCTCCTGACCCCCGCGTCACCCCCAGAAGATCCGCTCGACCACGGCGTGCGCGCGTCGCGTGGTACGCCGGTAGTCGTCGACCATCGCGTCCGGGGTGGCGTACCTCAGCAGGTGCGCGACCGCAGCCCGACTGCGCGGGTCGCGCGGCAGCGAGTCCGACCCACGGCCGCGGGCCAGCACGATCGCGTTGCGCAGCTTGCTGGCCAGCCGCCACGCCGCCGCGAGCGCCGCGCCGTCCGGCTCGTCGATCAACCTCGCTTGGACCGCAGCGGCCAGCGCCGGGAGCGTCTGCGGCGTCCGCAACCCCTCGATCTCATGGGCGTGACGCAGCTGTAGCAGCTGGACCGACCACTCGATGTCGGCCAGCGCACCTCGGCCGAGCTTGAGATGGGTGGCCGGGTCCGCGCCGCGGGGCAGGCGCTCTGCGTCGACTCGCGCCTTGATCCGCCGGATCTCCGTCACGTCGTGCTCTGCGATGCCGCGTTCGGGCCACCGGAGCGGGTCGATCAGCGCGGCGTACCGCTGACACAGCTCGGGGTCACCGATCACCGGGTCCGCCCGGAGCAGCGCCTGCGCTTCCCACGCCTTCGACCAGCGGGCGTAGTACGCGGCGTAGGACGCGAGACTTCGCACCAGCGATCCGTCCTTGCCCTCCGGGCGCAGCCCGGCGTCCACCGGCAGCGGAGGGTCGTCGCCCGGGGCCGCCAGCATCCGCCGCAGCTCCTGCGCCACCGCCGAGGCCGCATCGGTCGCGTCCTTCTCCTGCGAGCCGGAGACGGGGATGTGCACGAACAGCACGTCGGCATCGCTGCCGTAGGACATCTCCCGGCCACCGAGCCGCCCCATGGCCACGATCGCCATCCGCGTCGGCAGAACGTGCCGGCGCTCCGCCTCGACCGCGGCCGTCGCGGCCGCCAGCGCCCCCTGGAGAGTGGCGATCGTCAGGTCGGTGAGCGCATCCCCGACCGCCTCGACGTCGAGCAGTCCGAGGACGTCGGCGATGCTCGTGCGGGCCAGCTCGCGGCGGCGCATCGCCCGGACCGCACGGATCGCCTCCTGCGGGTCGGTGTGCCGGCGCACCGCGGCCGTCATCTCGCTGCTCAGCTGCTCTCGGCTGCGCGGGCGCAGCTCGTCGCGCTTGCCGAGCATGGCCACTGACACGGGCGCGCCCATGATCAGGCCGGTGGCGTACTGGCTGGACGCGAGCACCGTGGCGAGCTGTTGCGCGCCTTCGCCCTCGTCACGCAGCTGTCGCAGGTACCAATGGGTCGAGCCGAGCGACTCCGACACCTTGCGGAAGGCCAGCAGCCCCGCGTCCGGGTCCGGTGCCTCCGCGAACCACGACAGCATCGCCGGCAGCAGCTGACGCTGGATCGCGGCCCGGCGCGACACCCCTGACGTCAGCGACTCGAGGTGTGCCAGGGCGGCGCGAGGGTCGGCGTAGCCCAGCGCGGTCAGCCGCTCCCGCGCGGCGTCCGGCGTCAGTCGCAGCCCCGAGCCCGGCAGCGCCGCCACGGCCGACAGCAGAGGCCGATAGAACAGCTTCTCGTGCAGCCGCCGCACCTCGCGGCTCTGCCGCTTGAGCTCCGTGTCGAGCTCGGCGACGGGGTCCGCATGGAAGCCGAGGCTCCGGCCGAGCCGGCGACGGTCTCGGTTGTCGTCGGGCAGCAGATGGGTACGCCGCAGCTGGAACAGCTGGATGCGGTGCTCCAACGCACGCAGGAACCGGTACGCCTGCGCCAGCGAGGCCCCGTCGTCGCGGCCGACGTAGCCGTGGGCGGTCAGAGCCTCCAGTGCCGGAAGGGTTCCGCGCTCCCGCAACCTCGGGTCGGCACGGCCGTGCACGAGCTGCAGCAGCTGCACCGCGAACTCGACGTCGCGCAGACCGCCAGGTGCCAGCTTCAGCTCCCGGCCGAGCTGGTCGGCGGGGATGTGATCGACCACGCGCACCCGCATCGCCTGCACATCGGCGACGAAGTCGGGGCGCGTGGACGCCTGCCACACCAGCGGCGCGAGCGCCTCGACGTAGTCGCGGCCCAAGGCCAGGTCCCCGGCCACCGGGCGCGCCTTCAGGAGCGCCTGGAACTCCCAGGTCTTGGCCCACCGCTCGTAGTAGGCGCGATGGCTCGCAAGCGTGCGTGCCAACGGGCCGGCCTTGCCCTCCGGACGCAGCGCTGCGTCGACCTGCCAGATGGTGCCCTCGGGGGTGTGCGCGGAACAGATCCGGATCAGGTGCGAGGCCAGTCGGTTGCCGGTACGCAGGGCCTCCGCCTCGTCGGCGCCGTCGACCGGCTCGCCGACGAACACCACGTCGACGTCACTGACGTAGTTGAGCTCGCGCCCACCCGCCTTGCCCATCGCCACCACGGCCAGCCGGCAGGATTCAGCCGGTTGGCCGACCCGCCGACGGGCGATGGCCAGGGCTCCGTCCAACGTGGCACCGGCAAGGTCGGACAGCGCGAGTCCGGCCCGGTCGACAGGCCAGTCCTCGGTCAGGTCCCGCGCGGCGAGCCGGAGCAGACGCCGGTGGTACTCGACCCGGAGCGCATCCACGGCCGACTCGTCGGACCGAGCCCGCCCGAGGACGTCCAGCACGGTGGTGCGGAGGGCCTCGTCGTCGGGGGCAGGACCCCCGAGGTCGTTGCCGGCCAGCTCGTGCCACAGGTGCGGGTGACTGGCGAGGTAGTCGCCGAGGGCAGCGCTGGTGCCCAGCACGGCGCCGAGGCGGCGACGCAGTCCCCTGTCGGTGGACAACGCGTCGACGACGGTCGGGTCGCGCGCGGCGATCTCCGCCAGCGACGCCACCGCCAGGTCCGGATCTGGCACCCGTGCCCACGCGTCGACGGTGTCCGCATCGAGTGGCCCGAGGCGGTCGAGGTGGACCTTGGTGGCGTCGGGGTCCTGGTATCCCTGGCGGGCGAGCCGTGCCCCCGGCGATCCCGTGCGGGTCGAGTCGGCTGCCATTCCAGCAGGCTAGGCCACCACCGCACGCCCCCGACCACTCGCGCGGCCTCGAGTCATCTGCGGCGACGCGACACCGTCAACGGCTAGGGATCGTATGGGCATCGTATGGGCACTGCCACGATCACAGGACCGACAGCATCCGGTCGAGCTCGAACTGGGACACCTGTCGGCGGTAGTCCCTCCACTCGGACCGCTTGTTGCGCAGGAAGAAGTCGAAGACATGCTCGCCGAGCGTCTCGGCGACGAGCTCGCTGCTCTCCATCAGCTTGATCGCCGCGTCAAGGTTGTGCGGCAGCGGGGCGATCCCGAGTGACTGGCGCTCCCGGTCGGTCAACGACCAGACGTCGTCCTCGGCCTCCTGCGGCAGCTCGTACCCCTCCGCGATCCCCTTGAGACCCGCGGCGGCGAGCAGGGCGTACGCGAGGTAGGGGTTGCAGGCGGCGTCGATGGAACGGAACTCGATCCGGGTGGACTGGCCCTTGGCCGGTTTGTACATCGGCACCCGCACCAGCGCCGAGCGGTTGTTGTGGCCCCAGCAGACGTAGGACGGCGCCTCTCCCCCGCCGACGAGGCGCTTGTAGGAGTTGACCCACTGGTTGGTCACCGCGGTGATCTCCGCGGAATGCTGCAGGACGCCGGCGATGAACGACCGTCCGACCTTGGACAGCTGATACTCGGCGCCTGCCTCGAAGAAGACGTTGCGGTCCCCCTCGAACAACGACATGTGCGTGTGCATGCCGGACCCCGGTTGCTCGGTGAACGGCTTGGGCATGAACGACGCGTAGATGCCTTGGCTCAAGGCGACCTCGCGCACCACGACGCGGAACGTCATGATGTTGTCGGCAGTGGACAGGGCATCGGCGTAGCGCAGGTCGATCTCCTGCTGGCCGGGGCCGCCCTCGTGGTGGCTGAACTCCACCGAGATGCCCATGCCCTCCAACATCGTGATGACCTCACGCCGGAAGTCCTGCCCGATGCCTTGCGCGGTGTGGTCGAAGTAGCCGGAGCTGTCCACCGGCACCGGTGCCTGACCGATGATCGGGGCGCCCTTGAACAGGTAGAACTCGATCTCGGGATGCACGTAGAACGTGAAGCCCAGGTCCGCGGCCCGGGCGAGGGTCCGCTTGAGCACATATCGGGGATCGGCGTACGACGCGCCACCGTCGGGCATGGTGATGTCGCAGAACATCCGCGCCGTCGCCGGACCCTCACCCCGCCAGGGCAGGATCTGGAACGTCGACGGGTCGGGCTTGGCCAGCATGTCGGATTCGTAGACGCGCGCGAACCCTTCGATCGCCGAGCCGTCGAAGCCGATCCCCTCGTCGAAGGCCGCCTCGAGCTCCGCCGGCGCCACGGCGACCGACTTCAGCGACCCGAGCACGTCGGTGAACCACAGCCGGACGAACCGCACGTCGCGCTCCTCGAGCGCCCGCAGCACGAAGTCCTCTTGCTTGCCCATGGGGCCAGTCTCCCGCACTCCGTGTTACGGAGGTGTTTCCCGCTTCTGCCGTATCACGATATATCGTTGACGTATCGAGACTGGTCGAGATACAGTCACGATATGGGCCCGATACAGGCATCCAACGATCGGAGACAGAACATGACACCCCCACACGACTTCCCCGGAGGTCCGGACTGGCCCGAGCGCCTGGCCCGCGGCTTCGCCGAGAACACCCGCAAGGGCGGCCGCCGCCCCGGACACGGGCAGCGCCGACACGGCGGACCGCCGTGGATGCGCGACGACTTCGCCGGCGGTCCGCCCTGGATGGCTGGCGCCCAGGGACGCGGATCTCGGCGACGCGGCCGCGGCGACGTACGCCTCGCCGTGCTCGGCCTGCTGGCCTCCGAGCCGATGCACGGCTATCAGTTGATCCGGGAGATCCAGAACCGAAGCGACGGCGCGTGGCGGGCGAGCCCCGGGTCGGTCTACCCCACCCTGAGCGCCCTGGAGGACGAAGGTCTGGTGCAGGCCAGCGAGGCCGAGGGTCGCCGCAGCTTCTCCCTCACCGACGCCGGCCGCGCCGAATACACCGAGCGGTCCGACGAGTTCGACGCGTTGTGGACGCACGACGACGACACCAGCAACGAGTACCTCCGCGACTTCATCGGCCTGGTCGGCGCCGTCGGTGCGGCCGCCATGCAGGTGGCAGCCGCCGGCAACGACACGCAACGCGAGCAAGCCGCCGACCTGCTCGAACAAACGCGCCGCAACCTCTACCGGCTGCTGGCCGGTGACGACACCCAGACCTAGGAGCGCACCATGACCACAACTGCACGACTCCGCGCCAGTGACGCGGAGCGGGACCGCACTGCCGAGACGATCCGCGAGGCCCATGCCGAGGGGCGGCTCACCGTGGAGGAGATGCACGAGCGGATCGACCAGACGTACCACGCGGTCCAC
The DNA here is from genome assembly GCA_050700835.1 of Nocardioidaceae bacterium. Taxonomy (GTDB): domain Bacteria; phylum Actinomycetota; class Actinomycetes; order Propionibacteriales; family Nocardioidaceae; genus JBOHDX01. The sequence goes on along the minus strand of JBOHDX010000038.1, from coordinate 8,111 downwards.
GTCGACGAGCTGGGCCCGCTGGTCGCCGACCTGCCCCCGACGCCACCTGAGCCTCGCCAGCAGTCAGGGCACTGGCGGGGGCGCACCCGACCCAACGGGATCCTTGTGCCCGTGCTCTTCGTCGTCCTCGGCGTCAGCGTCGCCATGATGGCGCACGGCGTACCACCGTTCCCGCTGCTGTGGCTGGGGGTCGCCTGGCTGGTGTGGGGACGCGGCGGCTTCGGCCGGCGGGCCGCGCGCGCGGCCGCTCAGGCGGGGGCTGCGGCCAGGGTCGGAGGCGCAGGGAGCTCGCTGCGCTGACGGTCGAGCCCTCGAGCATCCGGGCTGAGCAGTGGCTTGGCCAGGTCGACTCCGTGCTCGTCCAACCAGCTGCGCAGGTGGGTCAGTCGTGGACGTCCGAGCTCACCGAACGACAGTCCGTCGACGGTGAGGGTCTTGCCGGCCTCGTCGATCAGCCCGGTCCCCCAGACCCAGTCCCACGCCAGGCGTACGTGCAAGCCGTCGACCAGCGCGACCCGGACGGCCGTGTCCACGAACGCCGACGTCGTGCGGTCGTGAGCGTCCGCCGGTGTGGCGCTCACCGGGGGGATGCCGGCGACCAGTGCGTTGAGCTCGATCGTGGCCAGCGCGTTCTCGACGGCGCGCAGGTCGGTGCTCTCGAGCAGGTTGATCACGTCGCCCAGCGAGGACGCGGTGGTCACACCACCGAGGGTCTCGAGCTGCCCGAGGGCCTCCGCCAGCGCCCGGCGCCAGGTCGGGACAGACACCTGGCGCGGATAGTCCGACCACGGCATGGCTGACTTGCCGGTGCACCCCCACTCGCCGTTCAGCCAGTCGGAGAAGCCGCGGTCCACCACGTCGGGGCGGGCCAACACGGTGTACGCCGGCTGCCCCGTCGCGGTGTCGTCGGGTCGGTCCAGCAGACCGGCCTGCGTGCAGGCGACGAGCATCCGCTCGGTGCTGGAACCGAGCTCACGCAACGGAGCACCCATGACGATCGCCGGGTGCGCCCACCGATCGACGAGCAGGGACCAGGCCTCGGCGGTGTTGCCCAGCTCGGCGATGTCACGGTCGGTGCATCGCAGGTCGGACGGGATCTCCCGGTCGGCCCAGGCGCGACACGCCTCGAGGTAGGCGGTGATGCGACCCTCCAATACCGTGCCGATCCTGGCGATCAGCCAGCCGACGATCGGGATCTCGTCGCCGGTGAGGCGACCGAGGTCCACCCTCTGCAGCAGCGCCCACGTGCGGTGCAGCTCGCGGCCGCGCAGGCACCGCAGCATTGACAGCTCGCGGGCGAGCAGCCGATCGAGCTGGTCGGTGTCGAGATGCCAGAAGAGCGCCGCCCCGACGTACAGCACCGGATCCTTGGGACGCACCCGGACCTTCACCACCGGCTCGGCCGCCACTCGGATGTCGACCGGCGGGCGTACCCCGAGTCGTTTGGCGAGCGCGGCGAGCCGCTGGTGCAGGTCCGGTTCGGCGGCCATGTTCAGACCGACCCCGACGTCGGGATTCGACGGCTCCGCCCAGGTCGACATCGCCAACGCCCACACGACCGGCGCGAGCAGCAGGACGACCACCAGGACCACGTCGAAGCGCTGCGCCCCGAGCAGCTGCCACGCGCCGACTCCCACGAGGACCAACGGCAGCAGGACGGTCGCCACCCGAGCACTCACGATCACGTTGCGCAGACGGGCACCCGTCTTCAGTACCGCCGTGCGCTCACCACGGTGTCGGGCCCGCCGACCACTCATCGAGTTGCTCCCGTCCAGCAGGTACGACTGAACAGCCCCGAGCCACGCCCATGTCCCTGCAGCGAGATCACGGTAGGTGATGGATCGCTCACTCGGCGTGCGTTTGCCGAAACTGTCCGCGCGCCCGCGCCCCCACCACCCCGCAATTGCGGCGAAGTGGCTGAGATCCGCGCCGATTCCGAGCCACACTCCCGCAATTGCCCCCAGGGCCGGGGGCGGCGGGCCGCAGGCGGCGTGAGAGGTGACGCACGAGACAGGCCATCCGGGCTGACCCCGCGATTGCTCCGTGTCAGGCTTGAGCAGTCCGGGGACCGCACCGCGCGGCCTCGAGATCGCAAAGGACCCGACCATGAACCCCATCGAGGAGCCCGCGCCTTACGGCAGCGGTCCCGCCGCCCCGCACCACCAGACGTCACCCATCCGGCGCGTCCGAACGCACCATCTGCAGCAGATGAAGGAACGCGGCGAGAAGTGGGCGATGCTCACGGCCTACGAGCAGTACGCCGCCGCGACATTCGACGAGGCGGGCATCCCAGTCCTGCTGGTCGGTGACTCCGCGTCCAACAACGTGTTCGGCAACGAGACATCATTGCCGGTGACCGTCGACGAGCTGATCCCGCTGGTGCGCGCGGTCACGCGTTCGGTTCGCCGGGCGCTGGTCGTGGCGGATCTGCCGTTCGGGTCGTACCAAGCCTCTCCGGAGCAGGCGTTCCAAACCGCGGTGCGGTTCATGAAGGAAGCCGGTGCACACGCCATCAAGCTCGAGGGAGGCGCGGTGGCCCCACAGGTCCGGCTGCTCAGCGACGCCGGGATCCCGGTGATGGCGCACATCGGCTTCACCCCGCAGTCGGAGCACAAGCTTGGCGGTTATCGCGTCCAGGGTCGCGGATCCGCGTCCCAGCGGCTGATCAGCGAGGCTCAAGCCCTCCAGGACGCCGGCGCGTTCGCGCTGGTCATGGAGATGGTGCCGAGGGACGTCGCGGCCGACATCACCAAACGACTGGCGATTCCGACGATCGGGATCGGCGCTGGACCTGACTGTGACGCGCAGGTGCTCGTCTGGCAGGACATGGCAGGCCTGCGGATCGGGCACCTGCCACGTTTCGTCAAGCAGTACGCCGACCTGCATTCAGTGCTGCTTGACGCGGCCCGTGCCTACGCCGCAGAGGTCGCCGGCGGCGTGTTCCCGGACGAGGAGCACAGCTTCACCGAGTGAGAAATCAGCGGCCCCAGCCGAGCCAGTACGCGCCGACCGCGGTCAGCGCGGCCCAGCCGATGATCCCGATCACCGGCACCAGGCCGCAGGTCGCCGGCCGTCGCCGGCCCCAGCTGATCGTGGCCGGCACCAGCAGCAGCCACCAGGCGACCAGCACCACCACGGCCCACCACGGGGCGAACAACAGGCTGGCGAGAAAGATCCACAGCAGCACGGCCAGCGCCCCGGCGGCGATGAACGGCCCCGATCGCTCGAGGTGCAGCCGCGTCATGCGGGGCCGTACACCCGAGCGTCGGCGATCTGCTCGCCGAGCACCGAACGCGCCCGCGCCAGCGATGGGCCGTACCACGTGAGGTGCCGCCCGGACACCAGTGCCGCTGGCGTACCGGGGAAGGCCTCCGGCCCATCGTCGGCGGCGAACGCGTAGGGCTCGTCCGGCAGCAGCACGAGGTCGTAGTCCGGCAACTTCCCGAGGTCGACCTTCGGATAGCGATCGGCGTGGTCGGCGAGCACGTTGTCGTAGCCCATCCGGGACAGCAGGTCGCCGGCGAACGTGTCCCGCCCGAGCGTCATCCACGGCCGTCGCCAGATCGGCACCAGCACGCGTCGCCGTGGTCCGGCGTGCGGCTCCGACCACGCCCGAGTCGCCTCGTTCAGCCACTCGACCTGCCCTGCGCCCAGCGCTGCCAGCAGGTCACGCAGCTGGGTCAGCGCCTGGGGCACCGTCTCGGGGTCGGTCAGCCAGATGCGCAGCCCCGCGTCATGTATCGCCTGGATGTCCTCGGCACGGTTCTCCTCGCGATTGACCACCACGAGGTCGGGGGCCAGCGCGATGATGCGGTCGACGTCGGGGTTCTTCGTCCCCCGCACCCGGACGGCCTCGAGGTCGGCTGGATGCGAGCAATAGTCGGTCACCCCGACCAGGACTCCTGGGCAGCTGACCGCGATCGCCTCGGTCAGCGAAGGCACCAGGCTCACCACCCGCTCAGACATCGGTGACGCGCACCCCGGCATGTGCCTTGTAGCGGCGGTTGATCGCGATCAGGTTGGCCGTCAGGGCCTCGACCTGGCCGGCGTTGCGCAGCCGGCCCGCGAAGATGCCGCGAACGCCGGGGATCGCGTCAGCCAGGGATCGGACCAGGTCGGTGGCGTCCCGGTCGTCGCCCAGCACGAGTACGTCGAGGTCGACCGACTCGACCGACTCGTCCCCCAGTAACACCGCCGAGACGTGATGGAAGGCCGCCACCACCGTGGCGTCCGGTACCAGCCGCTGCGCCTGCTCGGCCGCACTACCCTCGGCGACGTCCAGCGCGTACGCCCCCTGCTGGTCGAAGCCCAGCGGGTTCACGCAGTCCACGAGAATCTTGCCGACCAGTGCGGGAGCGACGGACCGGATCGTGTCCGCGTGTGCCTCCCAGGGCACCGCGATCACCACCACCTCGGCCCTGGTGGCGGCGTCGAGGTTGTCGGCACCGGTGACGCCGTGACCGATCCCGGCCGCGGCCGCGGCGGCGCGGGCGGCGTCGCGGGAGCCGATCACCACGGGCAGTCCGGCGGCGGCCCACCGCAGAGCCAGACCCCGGCCCTGGGGCCCCGTGCCGCCGATCACGGCGATCGTCGGTCTGGCGTCCCCCGGCGTGTCGCTCATCCCGGCATCCTCGCAGCGTCGATCAAGTCGCGTGCGTGCAGGCAGGCCAACGTGGCACGCTGCGCTTTCGTGACCGATCCCGTGGCGGTGGCCGAGCCGGACGAGCCGCGTCCTCGGCCGTGGCGGCTCGACACACGACCGCTGCGGACATCTCCGGACTTCCGGCGGATCTGGTCGTCGGGACTGATCACCTATCTCGGCTCGATGACGACCTACGTCGCGCTGCCGTACCAGATCAAGGAGCTGACCGGTTCCCTCGCGCTCGCCGGGCTGCTGAGCGCCGTCGAGCTCGTCCCGATCGTGGTCTTCGGGCTGTGGGGCGGCGCCCTGGCCGACGCGCTGGACCGGCGCCGGATGGTGCTGGCAGCCGAGGCGGCGATGCTCGTGCTGTCGGGGCTGCTGACCCTCAACGCCTTGCTGCCGGCCCCGAAGACGTGGGTCCTGTTCGTCGTCGCGGGCTTGTTCGCCATGGCCGACTCGATGCAGCGGCCCAGTCTCGACGCCATGATCCAGAACGTCGTGTCGCACGACCAGATGGCTGCCGTGAGCGCCTTGGGAAGCATTCGGTACGACGTCGGCGCCATCGCCGGACCGGCCTTCGCGGGGCTGGTCCTCACCCTCGGCTCGACGTGGCTGGCGTACGCCTTCGACGTCTCGACCTACGTCGTGTCGCTGGCGTTCCTGCTTCGCGTACGCCATGTGTCCGTACCGGCTGAGGGCGACGTCGCCAGTGTGCGCGGCATCGTCGACGGGCTGCGTTATGCCTGGAGCCGCAAGGACCTGCTGGGCACGTACGCCGTGGACATCGTCGCCATGTTCTTCGGCATGACCACGACGATCATGCCGTTCGTCGCGACGGTCCTGGATGCGCCGTGGGCGGTCGGCCTGCTGTTCGCCGCGCCGAGTGTCGGCTCCCTCGCCGTGTCCGCGACCTCGGGCTGGACGGCGCACGTGCACCGGCAGGGCGTGGCCATCGCCCTTGCCGCCGCGGGCTACGGCGCGGCGATGACGTGCGTCGGCTTCGCCCCGGACATCTGGGTCGCCCTGGTCGCCTTGGCAGTCGCCGGTGGCGCCGACATGGTCAGCGGGATCTTCCGCGACATGGTGTGGAACCAGACGATCCCGTCGGAGCTGCGTGGCCGCCTGGCGGGCGTGGAGCTGCTGAGCTACTCGACCGGCCCGATCCTCGGCAACGCTCGTGCCGGGTTGTTGGCGTCGGCCACGTCGGTGCGGTTCGCGATCTGGTCCGGCGGGCTGCTGTGCATCGGTGCCACGGCGGCCGCAACCGGGTTGCTGCGGCAGTTCCGAAGCTATGACGACAGGACCAGCCCGCACGCCGCGGCGCAACGCCGGCGCCGCGGCGGCGACTGATCCAGCGGCCGGCGTCAGTCGTTCGCGTCCTCGTCGTTCCAGCGCGGGTCGTTGTCCCAGGCCTCGTTGCGCTCCTGCACCTTCTCCAGCGCGCGAGCTGCTTCCGCCTCGGTGTCATAGGGACCCAGCCGGTCTCGCGCGGTGCAGCCGCGGTCGCCTTCGACGGAGTGGTGGACCAGGCAGAAGTAATACCGGTCAGGCATGTCGGCTCCTCTCTCGTCATCCACCTCTCATCCTGCCGCACACCGGGCGCGGCACGGCCGACCTAGACTGCGCTCGATGACCGTGCTTGCCCCGTTCCCCCAGTCCCCGCGGCGTACCGTGCCCGACTCCATCCCCCGCCCTGAGTACGTCGATCGGCCCGGCCCCGCGCCTTTCGACGGACCCGAGGTCAAGGACTCCGACACGGTGCAGCGGATGCGGGTCGCGGGCCGGATCGCCGGCCAGGCGTTGGCCGCGGTCGGCGAGGCGGTGGCGCCGGGCGTGACCACCGACGAACTCGACCGCGTCGGGCACGACTTCCTGGTCAGGCACGGGGCCTATCCATCCACACTCGGCTACAGGCGGTTCCCGAAGTCGTTGTGCACCAGCGTCAACGAGGTCATCTGCCACGGCATCCCAGACGAACGCCCGTTGGAGAGCGGCGACATCGTCAACGTGGACATCACCGGCTACATCGGCGGGGTGCACGGCGACACCAATGCCACCTTCCTGGTCGGCCACGTCGAGGACCAGAGCCGACTGCTCGTCGAGCGCACCCACGAAGCCACGATGCGCGGGATCCGGGCAGTCCGGCCGGGGCGCCGGATCAACGTGATCGGCCGAGTGATCGAGTCGTACGCGAAACGGTTCGGCTACGGCGTGGTCCGCGACTTCACCGGGCACGGGATCGGCAGCAGCTTCCACTCCGGGCTGATCATCCCGCACTACGACGACGAGCGGTTCGACACGTTGATCGAGCCGGGCATGACCTTCACCGTCGAACCGATGCTCACCCTGGGCACGTACGAGTGGGACATCTGGGACGACGGGTGGACGGTGACCACCAAGGACAAGTCCCGTACAGCGCAGTTCGAGCACACCGTCCTGGTCACGTCCGACGGGGCCGAGATCCTCACGCTGCCTTGAATGAGGGTCCCGATCGGCCGGAATGAGGGTCCCGATCGGCCGGAGCGGATGAGCCGGCCTGTAGGCCGGATTCTGTGTGGGCGCGGCGTCTCCACCGCACCCCGGCGACCATCTGTCTACGCACGCCGTTGCCGGCGTCCTCCAGCGGCCTACCCGCGAACTCGGGCGAGCAGCCCTCGGACATCCGCGCGGGTACGGCGTCACCGCCGGACCCTTCTTGGCCTTGCTCCAGGTGGGGTTTGCCCAGCCGCACCGGTCGCCCGGCACGCTGGTGGTCTCTTACACCACCGTTTCACCCTTACCCGCACCCCGACACCGAAGCGTCAGGGCCGCTGGCGGTCTGTCTCTGTGGCACTGTCCCGCGGGTCACCCCGGGTGGGTGTTGCCCACCACCCTGCTCTGTGGAGTCCGGACCTTCCTCGTCGGGGAGCCTGAGCCTCCCGACGCGGCCGCCCGACCGGCTCATCCGCGTGCCGAAGCGTACCGGGCTCGCGGCCATTGCCGGAACGGACTCCTGGAGTCCGATCGGTTGCCAAGCGAGCCGTGCCTCCCCTGGCCCCAGCATCGCGGTGGCGACCGCCTTGACAAACTCACCCGAGGTCTCGCCACGTCGCTGTGCAAGCTGCCGGATTGCCGTCTGGGCCATCGTCAGGAGCCCAGGAAGGTCGATCCGCCAGACCCCAGCTTCGCGCCTAAAAGTGAATCGAAACGGCGTCGGTGCGCCACGAAAGATCTGCTGCGCTCGTGCAACATCAGCCAGAACCGTCACCTCGCCAAGGTCGTTGTCCAGCACGCCTTGCTCTTTGATCAGACCCGGATCCGCGTCAGACCCGGATCCGCGAGTAGCGCGTTGTGCTGGTCGTTGTTTGGGGGTTCTCGGCGTCTGCGGGGTGTGGTCGGGGTTGGGGCGTGCTGGTGTTCCCGGTGGCGCCGGGTGCGCGGTCTCCGATGGTCCTTGCTGGTGGGGATGGGCAGGCGGCGTCAGGCCGCG
>JBOHDX010000037.1:0-59493 GCA_050700835.1 Nocardioidaceae bacterium | reverse complement strand
ACCGCGACCCGGCGTCGGGCAGGGTCATCGCGCGTTGTAGTAGGTCGCCTCGGGGTGGTGGACGATGACGGCGTCGGTCGACTGTTCGGGGTGCAGCTGCAGCTCCTCGCTCAGCTCGACACCGATCCGCTCCGGGCGCAGCAGGCGTACCAGCGTCGCTCGGTCCTCGAGATCGGGGCAGGCCGGGTAGCCGAACGAGTAGCGCTCGCCGTGATAGCCCTGACGCAGGATCGCGGACAGCTCCGCCGGGTCGTCGCCGGCGATACCGAGCTCCTCGCGTACCCGCGCGTGCCAGTACTCCGCGAGCGCCTCGGTCAGCTGGACGGACAAACCGTGCAGCTCGAGGTAGTCGCGGTAGGAGTTGGCCTCGAAGAGCTCCTGGGTGACCTGGCTGACGCGGACGCCCATCGTCACGAGGTTGAGCCCCACGACGTCCAGCTCCCCGGACTCCTTGGGCCTGAAGTAGTCGGCCAGACACAGGAACCGGGCGCGCCGCTGCCGGGGGAAGCTGAACCGTGCGATCTCGCCCGAATGGGTCTCCGGGTCGAGCAGGACCAGGTCGTTGCCCTCGGAGAAGCACGGCCAGTAGCCGTGGACGACGGCCGGCTCCATGATCGACTCGGTGGCGATGCGCTCCAGCCAGGCCCGCAGCCGCGGACGCCCCTCCGTCTCCACAAGCTCGTCGTAGGAGGGGCCGGATCCGCCCCGGGACCCGCGCAGGCCCCACTGACCCATGAACGTCGCGCGCTCGTCCAGCCACGACGAGAAGTCGCCGAGCGAGACGCCCTTGACGATCCGGTCGCCCCAGAACGGCGGCGTCGGCACCGGAACGTCTACGGCCACGTCGGAACGCGACGGGATCTCCACGTCGTCGTCGGAGGGTCGGTTGACGGGGCGGACCCGGCGCTGGCGCGGCACCGGCAGCGATGCACCCTCGACGCCGCGCTTCACCGCCATTGCCGCGTCCATCAGCCGCAGCCCTTCGAACGCGTCCCGCGCATAGCGGACCTCGCCGTCGAACAGGCCGGCCAGGTCCTGCTCGACGTACGCCCGGGTGAGCGCCGCTCCGCCGAGCAGCACCGGGTATCGCTGCGACAGGCCTCGTTGGTTCAGCTCCTCGAGGTTCTCCCGCATCACCACGGTCGACTTGACCAGCAACCCGGACATGCCGATCACATCGGCGCGGTGCTCTTCGGCTGCGTCGAGGATCGCGCTCACCGGCTGCTTGATGCCGAGGTTGACGACGTTGTAGCCGTTGTTGCTCAAGATGATGTCGACGAGGTTCTTGCCGATGTCATGGACATCGCCCTTGACCGTGGCGAGGACGATCGTGCCCTTGCCGTCCTCGTCGGTCTTGTCCATGTGCGGTTCGAGGTGGGCCACCGCCGTCTTCATCACCTCGGCGGACTGCAGTACGAACGGCAGCTGCATCTCACCGGAGCCGAACAGCTCACCGACCGTCTTCATTCCGGCCAGCAGGTCGTCGTTGATGATGCCGAGCGCCGGGCGACCCTCGGCCATCGCGGCGTCGAGGTCGGCGGTGAGACCGTTGCGCTCACCGTCGACGATGCGCCGCTGCAGACGCTCGGCCAGCGGCAGCGCCGCCAGCTCGGCAGCCCGGTCGGCCTTGGAGTCGGCGGCTTTGACGTCGGCGAAGACGTCGAGCAGCTCCGACAGCGGGTCGTACCCCTCGCGCCGACGGTCGTGGACAAGGTCGAGAGCGACCTGCTTCTGCTCGTCCGGGATCCGCGACAGCGGCACGATCTTGGCGGCGTGCACGATCGCGGAGTCCAGGCCGGCCTCGACGCACTCGTGCAGGAACACCGAGTTGAGGACGACCCGGGCGGCAGGGTTGAGACCGAACGACACGTTGGACAGGCCGAGTGTGGTCTGGACGTCGGGATAGCGCTTCTTGAGCTCACGGATCGCCTCGATGGTCTCGAGGGCGTCGCGTCGCGTCTCCTCCTGACCCGTGCCGATCGGGAAGGTCAGGCAGTCCACGATGATGTCCTCGACCCGCATGCCCCAGTTCTGGGTGAGGTCCTCGATCAGCCGGACGGCCACCTGGACCTTCCACTCCGCGGTGCGGGCCTGGCCCTCCTCGTCGATGGTCAGCGCGATGACCGCGGCGCCGTGCTCCTTCACCAGCGGCATGGCCCGCGCGAAGCGCGACTCCGGGCCGTCGCCGTCCTCATAGTTCACCGAGTTGACGATGCTGCGACCGGCCAATCGCTCGAGCCCGGCCTGGAGCACGGCCGGCTCGGTCGAGTCGAGCACGATCGGGAGGGTGGAGGCCGTGGCCAGCCGGAAGGCGGCGGTGCTCATGTCCTCGACCCCGTCGCGACCGACGTAGTCGATGCACAGGTCGAGCAGGTGAGCGCCGTCCCTGGTCTGGGCGCGGGCGATCTCGACGCAGTCGTCCCACCGGCCGTCGAGCATCGCCTCGCGGAAGGCCTTGCTGCCGTTGGCGTTGGTGCGCTCACCGATAGACAGGTACGACGTGTCCTGCCGGAACGACACCTGCTGATAGAGCGAGGAGGCGCCCGCCTCGGGCGCCGGGGTGCGGGGCGTCAGCTCACGCCCCCGGACCCGGTCGACGACCATCGCGATGTGCTCCGGAGTGGTGCCGCAGCACCCGCCGACGAGCGCCAGGCCGTACTCCCGGGTGAACGTGTCGTGTGCGTCGGCCAGCTGTTCGGGCGTCAGCGGATAGCGCGCACCCTCGGCGGCCAGCTGTGGCAGACCGGCGTTGGGCATGCAGGCCAGGCCGATCCGGGCGTGCCGGGACAGATGCCGCAGGTGCTCGCTCATCTCGGCGGGTCCGGTCGCGCAGTTGAGCCCGATCAGGTCGATGCCCAGCGGTTCCAGTGCTGTCAGCGCGGCCCCGATCTCACTGCCGAGCAGCATCGTCCCGGTGGTCTCCACGGTGACGTTGACGATCACCGGCAGGTCCGCTCCCGCCTCGGCCAGCGCCCGCTTGGCGCCCAGGGTCGCGGCCTTGGCCTGGAGCAGGTCCTGCGCGGTCTCGACCAGAACGCCGTCGATGCCGCCGGCGAGCATGCCGCGCGTCTGCGCCTGGTACGCGTCCCGGAGGGCCGCGAACGTGACGTGGCCGAGGGTCGGCAGCTTCGTCCCCGGGCCGACCGACCCGAGCACCCAGCGTGGCCGGTCGGGCGTGGAGAACGCGTCCGCCGCCTCCCGGGCGATCGCCGCGCCGGCGCGGCTCAGCTCCTCGATCCGGTCGGAGATGCCGTACTCGCCGAGGTTGGCGAGGTTGGCACCGAACGTGTTCGTGCCCACGCAGTCGGCGCCGGCCTCGAAGTAGGCGTCATGGATCGCGCGCACCACGTCGGGCCGGCTGACGTTCAGGATCTCGTTGCAGCCCTCATGCCCCTCGAACTCGTCGAGGCCCAGGTCGTACGACTGCAGCATCGTCCCCATCGCCCCGTCGGAGACGACGACGCGCTCTCGGAGGGCGCTGCGCAGTGCATCGGGCTGCGCCGGCATGGGCGACTCCTGACTCGGGACGGGCATCGGCGAACAGGCTACAAGCGAGCTGTCCGAAACCTGGACGTGCGTCCCGTCTCGCAAGATTGGTGTCTGACATCTGGACCGGCCGCCCTGCCCGTACGCTGAACGGCGTGGACGAGCTGCAGCGACTGGACCTCAACGACCCGATCATGGTGGCCGCGTTCGAGGGCTGGAACGACGCGGCCGACGCCGCCTCCGGCGTGGTCGACCATCTGCTGGACGTGTGGGAGACCGACCTCGTCGCCGAGATGGACGCTGAGGACTACTACGACTTCCAGGTGAACCGCCCAGTGGTCAGTGGTGGCGAGGATGTCGAGCGCACCATCACCTGGCCGACCACGCGGGTCTACTGCTGGCGGGCACCGGCTGGCGGGCGCGACCTGGTGCTGGTCCGCGGCATCGAGCCGAACCTGCGGTGGCGCACCTACTGCGACGAGCTGCTGCGCATCGGTCAGCAGTTTCAGGTGACGTTGATCGTCACCCTCGGCGCCCTCCTCGCAGACACCCCGCACACCCGCCCCATCCCGGTCAGCGGCACGAGCAACGACGTCGCCCTGGCCGAGCGTCTCTCGCTCGAACAGTCGCGCTACGAGGGGCCGACCGGCATCAACGGGGTCTTCCAGGAGGCGTGCCGGCGGGCCGGCATCCCGGCAGCATCCCTGTGGGCGGCAGTCCCCCACTACGTCGCCCAGCCCCCGTGCCCGAAGGCCACGATGGCGCTGCTCGGCCACCTCGAAGAAGTCATCCAGCATCCCATCCCCCAGGGCGACCTCGCGGAGGAGTCGAGAGCCTGGCAGCGCGGGGTCGACGAGCTGGCCAGCGAGGACAGTGAGATCGCGGAGTACGTCGAGGCGCTCGAGGAGGCCCGCGACACCTCGGAGCTGCCGGAGGCGAGCGGCGAGGCGATCGCGAGGGAGTTCGAGCGTTACCTCAAGCGCCGGCAGGCCGGGTCCGGCGACGCCTGACCCGTGCCGTCCTGCAGGCGTCCGGCGCTACAGCTGTACGCCGAGCAACGAGTCGCACAGGGTGCGGACCACGTCGGCGTCGGCCGGCGACCGGTCACCCGTGGAGACCGACCAGACGTCGATCGCCGCCAATGCGCGCGGGGCATCCAGGTCCGAGGCGAGCGCCTCGCGCACGGCGGCAACGGTGGTGCGGACCGCGGCGCTGATCTCGGTGCTGATCTCGGTGCTGATCTCGGTCTTGATCTCGGTGCTGATCTCGGTGCTCGCCCGCGACGTCGACGCGACGGCAGAGACGCCGACCGCGGTGCGCCAGCGCTGCAGGCGCTCCTCGGCATCGGTCAGGTCCAGGCTCTGCCACTCCCAGTCGCTGCGGTAGTGGTGGGCCATCAGTGCCAGCCTGATCGCGGCCGGATCGCGCCCGGCCACTCTCAGGGCGGACACCAGCACCAGGTTGCCCTTCGACTTGCTCATCTTCTCCCCGCCGTAGCCGACCATGCCGGCATGCACGTACGCCTGGGCGAAGGGAGCCTCCTGGGTGGCGACCTCGGCGTGCGCGGCCGACATCTCGTGGTGGGGGAAGACCAGGTCCGATCCCCCGCCCTGCACGTCGAGACCCATCCCCAGCCGGTCGACGGCGATCGCGGCGCATTCGACGTGCCAGCCCGGCCGGCCCGGACCGAACACGCTCGGCCAGGACGGCTCGCCGTCGCGTGCCGCCAGCCAGAGCAGCGGATCGAGCGGATCGCGTTTGCCCGGCCGGTCGGGGTCTCCCCCACGCTCCCTGGCGAGGATCGTCATCGTCGCGTCGTCGAGACCGCCAACCTCGCCGAACCGCTTGTCGGACCGGACGTCGAAGTAGACGTCACCGTCGAGGACATAGGTGGCGTCCCGGTCGCGCAGCCGCGCGATCATGGCGGAGATCAGGTCGATCGACTCCACCGCACCGACGAGATGGTCCGGCGGGATCACCCGCAGGGCCTCCATGTCGGCGCGGAAGAGCTCCGTCTCGATGTCCGCCAGCTCGCGCCAGTCGACGCCCGTCGCGGTCGCGCGTGCCAGCAGTGGGTCGTCCACGTCGGTGACGTTCTCGGTGAACACGACCTCGTGCCCGGCGTCGCGCCAGGCACGCAGCAGCAGGTCGTAGGCGACATACGTCGCGGCATGCCCCATGTGGGTGGCGTCGTAGGGCGTGATGCCACACACGTACATCCGGGCCGGACCGGTCGGCTCGGCGGTCACCGGACCGCGGGACGCTGTGTCGTGCACCCGCACCGGACCACCCTGACCAAAGCCCTGGTCCGCCAGCGCGGGGACCGTCAGTGAAGTCCAGGCGCGCATGCCCAGCAGCCTATCGGCGAACGTTCAGAACGCGGGCCACGGGATCGACGGCCAGCCGCCGCCGGGGACCGGGAACGTCCCGTCCGTCAGGAGCCTGCGGACCCGACGCCTGACCCGCGTCAGCTCCGGCCCGGCCACCAACTGCTGCAACGACTGCTGCGTGGCCGGCTTCGAGAGCGCATCGGCGAGCCTGTGCAGCGCACCGCACTCGTCGTCGGTGAACGCCTCCCCGGCCCAACCCCACAGCACGGTGCGCAGCTTGTGCTCCAGATGGAAGGTGAGGCCGTGGTCGCAGCCGCGCACGTGTCCGTCCGCGTCGACGAGCACGTGTCCGCCCTTGCGGTCGGCGTTGTTGACCACGATGTCGAGGAGTGCCAGCCGGCGCAGCTGCGGCTCGTCGGCGTGCACCAGGGCGATCGGCCGGTCCCGCTGGTCGTAGGCGTCCAGCACGTGCCGCCACCCGTCCGGCACCGCGCCTGGCGGCACCAGGTCGACGAGGCTCTTGTCGGGGTCCTCCTCGATCCACTGCTGCACCATGCCCGGCCCGAAGGGCCCGTCCCCCATCACCGTGACCGGCACGACGTCCCATCCGGCCAGCCGGTTCACGGCGTACGTCGCCACCTCCCTCCCGGCGAGCGTTCCCTCCGGGAAGTCCCACAGCGGTCGCTCGCCGCGTACCGGCTTGTAGACGCAGGGGATCGCGTCGTCGTCCTCGCCTACGTGGCCGAAGAACGTCGCGTTGGAGGCCTGGACGAGGCGGCCCTCGACCGCCACCTCATGCGATGACAGCAGCGACTCGATCCGGTCAGCCGGCATTGACGCGGAGGAAGCCGTTGGCCCGTGGACAGATGTGGCCCGTCGGATTCATCGGGTTGCCACAGAACTGACACTGCCCCCGCCCCGCCGACACGACCTTTGCCGCGCGGGCCGAGAAGGCTCGCGCGTGCTCGGGCGTCAGCCGGACGACGAGCGCCTCATCGGACTCCTCGTCCTCGTCCTCGGTGACCTTGAACGCCTCGACCACCACGACGCCCTGGTCGGGGTCCCAGGCGAGCGTCATCGCCCCGACGCGGAACTCCTCGTCGATCGGCTGGTCGAGCGGTTCCTGGTCCACGGCAGGCACGTCGGTGCCGCCCCCGCCCAGATCCTCTGGTATCTGCTCGACGAGGTCGCCGAGGCGCTCACCCAGAACCTCGACCTGCTGCTTCTCCAGCGCCACCGAGGTGACCCGGCTGCCGTCGCGAGCCTGCAGGAAGAACGTCCGCTCACCGGGCGGGCCCACCGTGCCGGCCACGAACCGGTCCGGTGAGTCGTACTCGTGCGTCACCATGCAGCGAGCCTAATGGGGCGATCACGCACCGCCGCCCACGACCGCGTCGTCGCCGCCACGACGTCTGCGCCGGCGCTTCGTCGGCGGCCGCAGCCCGGCCAAGTCGCTGCCGGTGTCATTGACGTGCACGACGTACGGCCGCGCGTCGGTGTAGCTGATGACGGTCACCGAGGCCGGCGAGACGACGATCCGCTGGAACTGATCGAGGTGCGTCGCCAGGGCATCGGCGATGATCGCCTTGATCACGTCTCCGTGGCTGACCGCGACCCACAGCGCGTGCGGCCCGTGCTCGGCAGCGACGACGGCGTCCCACCGGCGCACCGCCTGCAGCGCCCGGTGCTGCATCTCCGGCATCGACTCACCGTCCGGGAAGCGCGCGGCGCTCGGTTGCGTCTGAACCGTCCGCCACAGCGTCTCCTTGGCGAGGTCGGCGAGCCGTCGCCCCGTCCAGGTGCCGTAGCCGCACTCGATCAGTCCCCGGTCGCGGTGGACTCGCAGCGGTTCCGGCGCGGACTTCGCGATCACCGTCGCCGTCTGCATCGTCCGCTCCAACGGGCTCGAGACGACCACCCGCACCGGAAGGGGCGACAGGCGCGCCGCGACTGCAGCGGCCTGCTCACGCCCGACGTCGTCAAGGTCCACTCCCGGCGATCGGCCCGCCAGCACGCCGTCGACGTTGGCAGCGGTACGCCCGTGACGTACCAGGATCATCGTGGGCACGCGCACAGACTAGGGCTCGCCGGCACCGGCAGTTCGCGCCCGTGCCCGGCGCTGCCAGCGGGCACAATGTCGGCGTGATCATCGACTGCGCCGTCTATCACTCCGGCACGCGGATCGAGACCGACAGCCACCGCCACGACCTCGCGGCGGCGTTCGCGGCTGCCACCGGCGAGGACTTCGTCTGGCTCGGGCTCTATCAGCCGACCGCCGAGGAGCTGCAACGCGCGGCCGACGTGTTCGGGCTGCACCCGCTCGCGGTCGAGGACGCCGTCAAGGCGCACCAGCGTCCCAAGCTCGAGCGCTACGGCGACGGGTTGTTCATGGTGCTCAAGACCTTGTGGTACGTCGACGCCGAGGACGCGGTCGAGACCGGCGAGGTCAACATCTTCCTCGGCCAGAACTACATCGTGTCGGTGCGCCACGGCCGTGGGGTCGACCTCAGCGGCGTGCGCAAGGCCGCCGAGGAGTCGAACTCCACGCTCGGGCACGGACCGGCGGCCGCGATGTACGCCATCGTGGACGGAGTCGTCGACCGCTACTCGGACGTGACCGAGGGGCTGGAGAACGACGTCGCCGAGGTGGAGCAGTCGGTGTTCTCCGACGAGCGCACCCGCGACGCCGAGCGGATCTATCGGCTCAAGCGCGAGGCGATGGAGGTACGTCGCGCCGTCATCCCGCTGCGGATCCCGGTCAAGGACCTGGCCAAGGGGCTGGTCGAGGGCGTGCCGAAGGACGCCAAGCCGTTCTTCCGCGACGTCGCGGACCACCTCGACCGGGTGTCGGAGAGCATCGACAGCGTGGACCACCTCCTCGACAACGCGCTGAACGCACACCTGGCGCGGATCTCGGTGCAACAGAACGACGACATGCGCAAGATCTCCGCCGGAGCCGCCCTGTTCCTGGCCCCCACCCTTGTCGCCGGCATCTACGGCATGAACTTCACCCACATGCCGGAGCTGCACTGGTGGTTCGGCTATCCGATGGCGATCGGGATCATGCTGCTGGTGTCGTTCACGTTGTTCCGGATCTTCAAGAAGTCCGGCTGGCTGTAGCCGGCGGTTCGGCGGCCGTTCAGGTGGCGGACAGGGCGCCGCTGGCCAGCAGCCCGATCAGCACGACGCCGAGAGCCAGGCGGTACCACACGAACACGGTGATGCTGTGGCCGGCGACGAACCTCAGGAACCACGCCACCGCGGCGTACGCCACCACGAAGCTGATCACCGTGGCAAGGAGCGTCGGGGCGACGCCGATGCCGCCCTTCAACGCGGTCGGCAGCTCGTAGAGTCCGGCCGCCACCAGTGCCGGGATGGACAGGAAGAAGGACATCCGGGTGGCGGTCACCCGATCGAGTCCACGGAACAGCCCAGCCGAGATGGTGGCGCCGGAGCGCGACACTCCCGGCACGAGCGCGATGCACTGGACTACTCCGATCGTCAGCGCGTCGAGCATCGTCACCTGCCGCTCGCCGCGGTCGCGGGTGCCCACGCGTTCGGCCATCACCATCACCGCGCTCCACACGATCAGTGCCCCGGCGACCCACCAGAGGTTCCGCAACGGTCCGGTGACGAGATTCTTGCCCAGCAGTCCGGCGATGAGGATGGGGATCGTGCCGACGATGACGTACCAGCCGAAGCGGTGGTCGAAGGTGCCGCGGACCTCGGGCTTGACGAGGCCGACGGCCCACGCGGTGACGATCCGGCCGATGTCACGGGCGAAGTAGACGATCACCGCGATGATGGCGCCGACCTGGATCACGGCAGTGAACGCCGTGACGGAGTCGTCGTTGACTCGCAGACCTAGCAGCTTCTCGGCGATGGTGAGGTGCCCGGTGCTGGACACGGGCAGGAACTCCGTGACCCCCTCGACGACTCCGAGAACGACCGCGCTGAACAGGTCCATCGAGGGCTCAGTCTCCCAGTCCGGATTCGTCAAGGGCTTCGGCGACGGTACGCAGGATGTGCGAACGCTCCGGCACCGTTGCGCCGAAGGGTGTCACATTCAGCGTGGTCACACCTGCCTCTTCGTACGCTTGCAACCGATCCTTCACCCGCTGTTTGGGTCCTATCAACGCGGTCTGGTCGATGAAGTCGAACGGGACGGCAGCCATCGCCTCCCGGTGGTTGCGGGCGAGGTAGAGGTCTTGCACCTCCTTGGCCGCAGACTCGAAGCCCATCCGGACCGCCAGCTGGTTGTAGAAGTTCTTCTCCCTGCTGCCCATGCCGCCGAGGTACAACGCGGCGTATCCGCGAAGCGGCTCGGCACACGTCTGCGGGTCGTCGCCGATGACCACCGGCACGCTGGCGGCGACGTCGAAGTCGGCCATGGTCCGGCCGCTGCGCTCGCGCCCGGCGCGCAACGGCTCCAGGGACACCGCCGCATGCTCGGGCGCGAAGAAGATCGCCAGCCAGCCGTCGGCCACCTCACCGGTCAGCTCGAGGTTCTTCGGTCCCACCGCCGCGATGTAGATCGGGACATGTGTGCGGTAGGGGTGCAGCATCAGCTTCAACGCCTTGCCGGGTCCGTCCGGCAGCGGCAACGTGTAGTGCGCGCCGTCGAACGACACGGTCTCGCGGGCCAGTGCAGCGCGCACGATCGCGACGTACTCGCGGGTGCGACCCAGCGGCTTGTCGAACCGGACCCCGTGCCACCCCTCCGACACCTGCGGGCCGGAGACGCCCAGTCCGAGCCGGAAGCGGCCCTCGCTCAGGATGTCCAGGGTGGCTGCTGTCATGGCCGTCATCGCGGGGGTACGCGCGGGGATCTGCATGATCGCGCTGCCGACGTCGATCCGCTCCGTGCGTGCCGCGATCCACGTCAGGACCGTGGGCGCGTCCGAGCCGTAGGCCTCGGCCGCCCAGGCCACCGAGTAGCCGAGCCGCTCGGCCTCCACGGCCATGCTCACGTGCTCCGAGGCATCGGCACCGGCGACGTAGCCGATGTTGACTCCCAGCCGCATGAATCCACTCCCGTCCCGAGCCGTGCCACCGGCGGCCGGTCGCCTTGGCCGGCCACGTGGTCGCGGCGAGCCTAGCCGCAGGAAACGTCGCCACCTCCACTAGCCTTCGCGACATGCAGCGGCGACAGCTCGGGCGTACCGGACTGCGCGTGTCGAGGCTCGGACTCGGCACCTGGCTGTGGGGGGAGGACACCGACGAGCACGAAGCGCGCGACCAGCTCACCGCCTTCGTCGAGTGCGGCGGAACCCTCGTCGACACGGCCGCCGGCTACGGCGACGGGCTGTCGGAGCGGATCCTCGGTGACCTGATCGGCGACGTCGTGGCGCGCGACGACGTGGTGCTGGCCACCAAGGCCGGAACGCGTCGACGCGGCGGCCCACCAGTGGTCGACACGTCGCGGGGCACCATGCTGGCGCAGCTCGATGCCTCCCTGAACCGGCTCGGTGTCGACGACGTCGACCTCTGGCAGGTGCACGTGTGGTCCGACGATGTGCCGTGGGAGGAGACACTGTCGGCCGTCGACCACGCCTGGACCTCCGGCCGCGCCAGGTACGTCGGCATCTCCAACTACAGCGGCTGGCAGACCTCGATGGCCGCGACGTGGCAACGCGTGCACGGCCGCGCCCCGCTGGCGTCGACGCAGGTGGAGTACTCCCTGCTCAACCGACAAGTCGAGGACGAGGTGCTGCCTGCGGCACGCGCCTTGGGCCTCGGTGTCCTGGCGTACACACCGCTCGGCGGCGGCGTCCTGACCGGCAAGTACCGCCACGGTGTCCCGGCCGACTCCCGGGCCGCCTCGCCGCAGCACGAGGCAACGCTGGCTGGCTATCTCAAGGAGCGGGAACGCGGGATCGTCGAGGCGGTGGTCCGCGCGGCCGAAGGGCTCGAGCTGACCCCGCCCGAGGTCGCCCTGGCCTGGGTGCGCGATCGGCCCGGAGTCACCGCTCCCATCGTGGGCGCTCGCACGGCGGGGCAGCTGCGCGCCTCATTGCGCGCGGAGGACGTCGAGCTCCCTCCGCAGATCGTGGAAGCCCTCGACGACGTCTCCGACGACACGGTGCCCGGGGTCTGACTTTCTGGGTCCGCGGGCAGTCACCGAGTGGCACCATTGCCGGTGATGGAGTACGAGTTCCAGCGGCTGTGGCTGCCGCGCACGCAGAGCCGGTCGACGGTGCGAAGAGTGCTGGTCGAGCACGCGGAGTACGGCGGGTGGGAGCTTGACCGGCTCCGGCTCCTGCCCGACGGCCGGCGCCGGATCACGTTGCGGCGCCGGATCATGCGCGTCGCCCGCACGCTGTAGGCCGCCCGCTTGGAACGCAGTCTGGGTGAACCCGGGACGACCTAGGCTGACGCGATCCGTGAGCGAGCCCGAGTCAGACCAGCCGTAGCATCCGGTCGAGCACCCGGGCACCGAACTCCAAGGCGTCCTCCGGCACCCGCTCGTCGACGCCGTGGAACAACGCGCTGAAGTCCAGGTCCGCGGGCAGTCGCAGGGGCGAGAAGCCGAACGACCGGATGCCCAGGCGACTCCACGCCTTGGCATCGGTGCCCCCCGACATCAGGAAGGGCGCGATGTGGGCGTCGGGGTCCTCGGCGTGCAAGGCGGTCACCATCGCGTCGACCAGATCGCCGTCGAACGGTGACTCGAGCGCGACGTCGTAGGTCTCCACGTCGATCTCCACCCGGTCGCCGACGAGACGCTGCACCTCCGTCGCGAACGCGTCCTCCTCGCCCGGCAGGTAGCGTCCGTCCACCCGCGCGCTGGCCTCGCCTGGCACGACGTTGACCTTGTAGCCGGCCTCGAGCATCGTCGGGTTTGTGCTGTTGCGTACGCCGGCACCGACCATGCGTGCTCCGGGGCCGAACTGCGCGATCAGCGCGTCGACGTCGTCCGGGGCTACGCCGCTGAGCTCGGCCACCTTGTCCAGGAGGCGGCGCATGCTCGGGCCGGTCCGCGTCGGCCACTCGTGCGAACCCAGTGCGCTGATCGCTCCGGCCAGCGCGGTCACCGCATTGTCGGGATGGCGCATCGACCCGTGGCCGGCCGCACCGCGGGCGGTCAGTCGCATCCAGGCCATGCCCTTCTCGCCGGTCTCGATCAGATAGAGCCGTTGCCCGGCGACCTCGGTGGAGAACCCGCCGACCTCACCGATCGCCTCGGTGCATCCCTCGAAAAGCTCGGGGTACTCGTCGACCAGCCAGTGCGCACCCTTGCGGCTGCCGGCTTCCTCGTCCGCGGTGAACGCCAGCACTATCGGCCTCGACGGGGTCGCGCCGGCCGCCTCACGCGCCCGCACGATCGACAGCACCATCGCGTCGAAGTCCTTCATGTCCACAGCGCCGCGACCCCAGACGTACCCGTCGCTGACCTCGGCCTCGAACGGCGGCATCTTCCAGTCGCCGGCCCGGGCGGGCACCACGTCGAGGTGCCCGTGGATCAGCAGCGCCGGCTCGCTCGAACCCCCGTCACCCCAGCGGGCGACGACACTCGCGCGCCCTGGTCGGGACTCGTAGATCCGGGGTTCGAGGCCGACCTCGGACAGCTTCGCCGCGACATACTCGGCCGCCACCCGCTCCCCCGGGCCGGAGTCGTCACCGTAGTTGGACGTGTCGATGCGGATGAGCTCTCGGCACGTCTCGACGACCTCGGCGGCGGGGTCGTAGGCAGGTGAATCCGAGGGTTCGGTCATGGCTCCATCCTGCACCCACAGATGGCAGATCGGGCGTCCCCGTTTGCTAGAGTGACGCCGCACTCCGGCACTCGTGCCGGCACCTTGTCCGGGTGGCGGAATAGGCAGACGCGCTAGCTTGAGGTGCTAGTCCTCGTATAGAGGGTGGGGGTTCAAGTCCCCCCTCGGACACACTTTGAGCATGGAGGACGGATCATGTCGTCACCGGCAGCCAACGCCGCCGCCGGGCTGCGTGGCCTCCTCGCAGGACGCCGTCCGCAGATCGACGACGTGCTCCGCCGCTACAGCGCAACCAACCCCCGCCTATTCGGCTCCGTCGCCCGTGGCGACGCGGTCCACGGCAGCGACATCGATCTGCTGGTCGACCTCAACCGCGACGCGGGGAACGCGCTCATGCGGGTGGCCGGCATCTCGGAGGAACTGACCATCCTGCTCGGCGTCCGTGTCGACGTCGTCACCGAAGCGCTCCTGCGAGACGGCGTCTCCGCTACCGCCCGGCGTGACCTCGTCCCATTGTGAGCCGCGACGCCGGCGAGCGGTTCGCCGACATCATCGCCGCGATCGGGCGGTGTCGGCGGTACAGCGAACACCTCGACGACCAGGACGAGTCGATCGTCGCGATGGCCTACGACGCGATCCTGCGCAAACCTGGCGGTCATCGGCGAGGCCGTCCGATCGCTACCGGACGAGGTCAAGTCTGCGGCGCCAACCATCGCGTGGATGAGCATCGCCGGCCTGAGGAACATCGTCATCCATGAGTACTTCCGCGTCGACCGCTCCCTGATCGAAGAGATCGTCCGCGACGAACTCGAACCCCTCGCCAACGCTATCGCCCAACTCACCGAGACCCCTGACGACGAGCCTGACGATCGGTCGGACTGACTCGCCGGGCCCCACAAGTCCGAAGCCGCGCGTGAGGCGCCCCGACGACCACCTGGCGATCGAGGCGCTCCGCATCGGCCGAGCCGCAGGGATGTGCCCGCCATCCATCAGAGTTCGAGAACGAGGCGCAGGGCTGCTTCGACCCGACGTAGTTCGTCGAACGCGAGGCGGCCGACGCTGTCGCCCAGCCGCGTAGGGTCGACCGCTGCTGTTTGCTCGACCAGCACGCGGGTCATTCGTCCGCTGACCTCGACCTCTGGTCTAAAGCTTGCCGGCCGGGCCGAGGTCGAAGTCGGAGCGACCAGCCAGGTCGAGAGTGGGAACTGGTCGGACTGGACGACTACGGCGTACCGAGGTTGTCGCTGTTCGTGTCCACGAACTTCGCGAGGCGCACGTAACCGATACACCTCACCACGCACGCAGACTCTCCATGTCCCGTAGCACCTGTGCCGCCTCAGCCCGGTCCTGTTCGTCGGCGGCCAGCGCCTGGGCCTCGGCACTCAGGGCTGACCGCGCCCGCTCGCGAGCCGCGTCAATCAGGGCAGCTCGCACGGCGGTCGAGACCGATGTGCCGTCGCGAGTCAGCGCTGCTAGAGCTCGAGCGGCATCCTCATCGGGTCGGAACGTGATCGTGTCGGCCATGAGGTCACCGTAACACACATTGTAAGACGATGGAAATCTCAACTAGCCGGTCGCCCATCCAGGCAGGTTTGCACGGCGGCCTTCACTCGGTGTTCTCGGGGAACGGCGCGGAAGGGACGACGCGAGACCCCGCCGTTCGGCTCGAATCATCCCATCCTTCTGACGGATCAGTAGTCACACAGTTACCTTGCGTCACGTGATTCGTCCACGATCCCGACGGCGCGTCGGCTTGACGCGCCTGCTGGCAGGCTTCTTGGTGCTGGTAGCCGCGTTCGCGACGATGACGGCGATCGCGGCGCCGGCCTCCTACGCGAGGGTCGGCGCCAACGACTATCCGAGTCGCCTGCGGAACGCGCCGCAGGACTCCCTGGTCGACCCGTGGCTGTTCTACAGCCGCGAGTGCACCTCGTTCGTGGCCTGGCGGCTCAACAACGACGCCGGCGTGCCATTCTGGAACTACTACCTGGATGTCCACTGGGGCGACGCGTCCAACTGGAGCCACGCGGCCTCCCTCGCCGGCATCCCGGTGGACTCCACGCCCAGGAGGGGCGCGGTCGCCTGGTGGGCCCAGGGCTCACCCGGATCGTCCCGCGGCCACGTGGCGTGGGTGATGGGGGTGACACGTTCCTCGATCACGGTCGAGGAGTACAACTACCTGTCCGCCGGCGGCTACGACCAACGGACGATCGACGCGGGGTCGTCGATGTGGCCCAGCGCGTTCCTGCACATCAACGCACCGACCCTGCAGAACTCCACGCGGCCGTCGATCAGCGGCACCGCGAAGGTCGGCATCAGGCTGACTGCCGACCCCGGCTCCTGGACACCGTCCGGTACGACGACATACACCTACCAATGGCTGGCCGACGCCGTACCGATCACCGGCGCCACCGGCCGCACCTACCGCCCGACCACCGCACAGTTCGGTCAGCACATCAGGGTCCGGGTGACCGCGTCTGCGGCCGCCATGAAGCCGGGCAGCGCGACGACCCTGCGTACCCCACCGGTGGCACCCGGCGACTTCAGGATGACCGGCCGCCCGTCGATCAGCGGTACGCCGAAGGTCGGAGTCAGACTGGGTGCCCTGCCCGGCACCTGGACGCCGTTCGGCGCAACCTACAGCTATCAGTGGCTGGCCAACGGCGCCCCGATCACCGGCGCCACGCACCGGCTCTTCCGGCCCCAGGCGGCGCAGCTCGGCCAGCGACTCCAGGTC
Source organism: Nocardioidaceae bacterium (assembly GCA_050700835.1). Classification (GTDB taxonomy): domain Bacteria; phylum Actinomycetota; class Actinomycetes; order Propionibacteriales; family Nocardioidaceae; genus JBOHDX01. Next base: position 43,225 of record JBOHDX010000037.1, on the reverse strand, counting down.
CAGGCGACCGCCTCCGCCGTGGCAATGAACCCGGCCACCGCGTCGTCGCCCCGCGGCACCGCGGTTGCCCCCGGTGACCTTCTGGTCCAAGCCGCGCCCACGATCACCGGGACGCCACGCGTCGACACCCAGCTGTCGGCCACGACCGGCACCTGGTCGCCGGCGGCGCAATACACGTACCAGTGGAACGCCGGCGGCACCCCCGTCGCCGGCGCGGTCGCGTCTACCTTCTCCCCGTCCGCGGACCAGCTCGGCCAACGGATCTCGGTCACCGTCACCGCCATCCGCGTCGGCTACACCACCGCGTCCACCACCTCGGCGTCGACCGCCGCGGTCGCACCGGCGACGTTCGTCACCACCGGACCACCGACGATCTCCGGAACCCCGCAGGTGGACCAGCCACTCACCGCCTCCCCCGGGAACTGGTCGCCGACCGGTACGCCGACGTATCGGTGGCTGGTCGCCGGCGTCCGAGTGCGCGGCGCGACGGGACCCACCTTCACACCGGAAGCCACCGATCTTCGCCAGCAGGTGACCGTGCAGGTGACGATGACCCGGCCCGGCTACACCACCGCCACATCGGCGTCGGCGGCCACCGCACCGGTGCTACCCGGAACGTTCCAGAGCTCCAGCGATCCGACCATCTCGGGGACGCCGCGGGTCGGGCTCCCGCTCACCGCCGACCCCGGCGGCTGGTCGCCAAAGCCGACCCTCGCCTACCAATGGTTCGCCGACGGCACCGCGATCCCCGGCGCCACCACGGCGGGTTTCACCCCGACAGCGGCGGAGCTCGCGAAGCCGCTGACCGTCCAGGTCACCGCCCGCAGACCGGGCTATCTCACCGCTCTCACCGAGTCGGCGGCCACCGTGCCGGTCGCGCCCGGCACGATCACGTCCGTCACCCGGCCGGTCATCACCGGCAGCCCGCTGGTGGGTGGGGCGATGACGGCGAGCCCGGGCACGTGGTCGGTCCCGCCGTCGAGCGTGTCCTTCCAGTGGTACGCCGACGGCACCGCGATCAGCGGTGCCACCGCGGCGGCGTACTCGCCCACCTCGGCAGATCTCGATCACCGCCTCAGGGTGCGCGTCACGGTCTCCGCGGACGGCTACCAGCCGGCAAGCACGCACTCAGCCAAAACCCGGCCCGTGGTGCTGGGCTGGGCCGGCTTCAGCTCGGCGCCGACCCTGTCCGGAACGCCGGACGTCGGCCGGTTGCTCAGCGCGCACCCCGGCACGTACTCACCGACCACCGCGGTGGTGTCCTACCAGTGGCTCAGCGCCAACCAGCCGATCGCGGGTGCCAACAGATCGAGGTATCGCCTCACCGCCGGCGACGTCGGCCACCACGTCGCCGTCCGCATCACCCTGACCGCGCCGCATTGGGTCGGTGGTACGGCCCGCGTCGGCATCGGCACCCGCGTCTCGTCGGTTCCCCAGCTCGACGTCCGAAGCTCAGTCAGCCGGCACTGGGTGCGGCTGCGCATCTTCGTGGTCGCCCCCGGCATCGCCGACGCGGACGGCTACGCAGTCGTGACCGAGCGCGGCGTCAGGGTCGGCCGCGTGAGCGTCAGCAACGGTCGCGGCCGCCTCGGCTTCGGCCACGTCACCAGCGGGGTGCACCACTACGAGGTCACGTACCACGGTCGGCTCCAGACAACGGTGACCCAGCGCGTCCCCGTCACGGTCCCCTGACCCGCTCCCGCGCGCACACCCCTCTCTGCCGCAATTGGCGGGAAGTGGTCGAGATCCGGGCGGAAACCCGACCACTTCGCCGCAATTGCGGGCAGGTGGAGCGCGCCCGAGTCAGAGCATGTAGTGCACCGTCACCGACGTCCTGTTGCTGCGCTGCGCCGAGTGGCCGGTGAGCGTGCCGGTGACACCGAGGTACGCCCCGCCACCACCGGTGATCCGGCCGGCGAACGTGCCGGACCGGCCCAGGGTGAACCGTGCGTACATCTGTCCGCCCTTAAGGGATAGCCCGACGTTGCAGACGAACGCATGGCCGTTGAACATGCAGCTGACCGTGTCGTACCCGATCAGCTTCCCCATCCTCCGGTCGATGTCGGTGGAGGCGAACGCGCGACGTCCGAACTGGTGTGACTGGTTTTGGATCGCGGTGAACTTCAACGTGTGCATGGAGCTCGATGCCGTTGCCGAGCCGGAGGCGGCGACTCCGGCGATGGCACCCGTGGCCAGCGTGATAGCCGAGAGAGCGCAGGCGGTGGTACGGCGCTTGGTCAAGTTCATAAGGGGATTCCCTCCGGATGACTCTTCACGTCTCGTGACGCGGGGGGACGCTACGCCGCCGTTCACGAGACGGACATAGCCCGACCGTGTCACCGTCGGAACCCGATCGGGTGGCATGTCCCCCACGCCGCAATTGGCGTGAAGTGGTCGAGATCCGGGCCAAGGCCCAGCCACTTCACGCCAATTGCGCTGGTACGGGGTGGTGCGGTGGTACGGGTGATGCGGTCAACGAGCCAGGCGGACTCGTGTGTCAGTCGGCCAACGCGGCCGGGTCCATGTAGATGACCTCCCACAGGTGACCGTCGACGTCCTGGAAGCTCGCGCCGTACATCGGGCCGTCCTCGATCGGGTCGTTCGAACGCTGCCCGCCGGCGGCCAGGGCCTTCGTGACCAGGTCGTCGACCTCCTCGCGGCTGTCCGCGGACAGGGCGACGATCGCCTCGTTGTGCGTGGTCGGGTCCACCACCTGCTTCTTCGTGAACGTCTTGTAGAAGTCCTCGACCAGCAGCATCACGAACGCGTCGTCGCTGACGATCATGGCGGTCGCCTTGTCGTCGGTGAACTGAGGGTTGAACTCGAAGCCCAGCTCGGTGAAGAAGGCGACGGACCTGGCGAGGTCCTTCACTGGGAGGTTCACGAAGATCTTGCGCGCCATGGGTGGTACCACCTTTCGCGGTTCGGGTGCAGATCGGTACGTCTGTCGCTACAGACCGGTCACTGCGGGGAAACTCATCGGCGCCGCTAGGGCTCGACGAGTTCCGGCGCAGTCGTGTTGACCACTCCGGAGGCTCAGAGTCATCGTGTCGTCCATGGGTCTTCCTTCCAAGGCGTACTGCGAACACCCATGACGACCCCGCAGTGGTCAGGATCACCCCTCGAAGACCGATGAGTTCGCGCACCAGGCCGGGTCTGTACGAGCGGGAGAACCGTCGCCTGGTCCTCTACAGTGACCGCAGATGAGGGAGGGCCGCCGCGATGAGCGGGCAGACAACCGAGCAACGTTCCACAGCGGGTCCGGCGCAGCCAGCAGACGACGACTTCCCGAGGCTGACCGACCCCTACCGCCGCGAGCTGTTCGCGCACTGCTACCGGATGCTAGGGTCGGTGCACGACGCCGAGGACCTGGTGCAGGAGACCTACCTGCGGGCTTGGCGCTCGTACCACAACTTCGAGAACCGGTCGTCGCTGCGCACCTGGCTGTACCGCATCGCCACCAACGCGTGCCTGACCGCGCTGGCCGGCCGTGACAAGCGGCCGCTGCCTACCGGGCTCGGCGCCCCGAGCAGCAACCCGGACGAGCCGCTCATCGAGACCCCTGAGGTGTCGTGGCTCGAACCGGTCCCGGACGCCATGGCCAGCTCCGAGCGCAACGACCCGGCCGAGATCGTCGCGTCTCGCGAGAGCATCCGCCTGGCCTTCATCGCCGCGCTGCAGCACCTCCCCCCTCGACAGCGGGCGGTGCTGATCCTGCGCGACGTGTTGCAGTGGCGGGCCGCGGAGACGGCGGAGGCGCTCGGCACCACCACAGTCGCGGTCAACAGCATCCTGCAACGCGCACGCGCCCAGCTCGCGCAGGCAGCGCTCACCCAGGACTCGATCGTGGAGCCCACTTCGCCTGAGCAGCGCGAGCTGCTCGACCGCTACGTCACGGCCTTCTGGGAGAAGGACATCGCCACGATCGTCGAGATGTTCACCCACGACGCGGTCTGGGAGATGCCACCGTTCACGGGTTGGTACCAAGGGCCGGAGACCATCGGCCGCCTCATCGACACCCAGTGCCCCGGCCAGCGTCACGACATGCGCATGGTCCCCACGTGGGCCAACGGTCAGCCGGCCTTCGGCCTCTACATGCGTGGCGCAGACGACCAGTTCTGGCCGTTCCACCTCCAGGTGCTGACGCTCAGCCCGGACGGCGTGAGCCACGTCGCCGCCTTCTTCGACACCGAGCTGTTCGCCTTCTTCGGTCTGCCGAAGAGCCTGCCTGGCCCACATGTCCACTGACCAGGTGGATGCCCCTCCGCTGGCCGGGGCGTTCGGCTTGCTCGAGCGCTCCGTCGCCTACACCAGGGCCAGCCTGGGACTCGTCGCACCCGACGACCTCACTCGCTCGTCGCCCTGCGCCGGCTGGGACCTGCGCACGCTGCTGCAGCACCTACACGACTCGCTGACTGCCCTGCAGCAAGCCGGCGAGTCAGGCGCCGTCGAGCTGTGTCCCGCACCCGACGTTGCCTCGACCGCCGACCTCGTCGAGGCGCTGCGCAGCAGGGCATCGTCCCTGCTCGGAGCGTGGGCCAACAACGAAGGCGCGGACCTGGTGTCGGTGGCCGGGTGCCCGGTCACGGCCACGGTGCTGGCATCCACCGGTGCCCTCGAGATCGCCGTGCACGGATGGGATGTCGCGCGCGCGTGCGGCCACGACCGGCCGTTGCCGCCACGGCTGGCGGAGGAGCTGCTGGTACTGGTCCCGCTCGTCGTCACCGACGGCGATCGGCCCAGGCGATTCGCTGCGGCGCTCGACGTACCCGCACATGCGGGCGCCAGCGAACGGCTGCTGGCCGTGCTGGGTCGTCGTTGCCGGTCCTGAGCAGCATCGGCGACCGCTGGGGCCTTGAGTCGCCGTGCTCGCCGGGTCCGGAGTGATGCCTCAGACCTGCACGGACGCACCAGTGTCGAGGTGGTCGAACGCGACGCCATAAAGCGCCGCCACCCTCTCGACGTGGGTCTCCACCGCCGTGACGCCCACCTCACTCAGCAAGGCGTCGTGGAGCTGGTGTGCCGTGTGCGGGCGGACGGCGACGAGGTAGTCGAGGACGTCTGCCGTCTTCGACCACGGCGCGGAGGTCGGGAGGAGAAGGGTGTCCACCGGCTCGGTCGGCACCGTGAATGCGTCCCCGGGATGGAATACCCGGCCGTCGACGAGATAGCCCACATTGGCGATCATCGGCGTCCAGCGGTTGTTGAACGCATGCCAGTCGCCGAACGTCCGGACCGCGAAGCCAGCCGCCTCGAATCCTTGTCCGGCGGCCACCCCACTTGCCCGCGAGCCGAGCGACCCCCATTCGCGGACCAGCGGCTCCGGCGCCCAGACGCCGAGTCCGGGTGCCTCGGCCACAGCCGCCTCGAGCGCGGCCAGGTCGACGTGGTCGGCGTGTCCGTGCGTCACCAGCACCGCGTCGGCGCCCCGCAACGCTTCGGACGCCTCGGAGTAGACGCCCGGGTCGATCACCAGCACCCGACCGTCGCGCTCGAGTCGGACACAAGCGTGGGCGTACTTCGTGAGCTTCATGCTCAGATGTCCGGGCCTGCTGCCTCGTCCTCGCCAGCCGCGCCTCGGACCGGCAGGGTTGCGAACACGGACGGCGGTTCGCGCCACTCGTCCGGCGGCTCCCCCGCCTGCGCCCGCGAGATCGCGGCCCAGACCCGGTCCGGCGTGCACGGCATGTCGATGTGGCGTACGCCCAGGTGCGCCACCGCGTCGATCACGGCGTTCTGCATGGCCGGGGTCGACCCGATCGTCGCAGACTCGCCGATCCCCTTGGCGCCCAACGGATTCAGCGGCGTCGGGGTCTGCGTGGTCGACACCTCCAACGCCGGCAGGTCGACGGCCGACGGCAACGTGTAGTCGACGAACGTGGACGTGAGCGGCGTGCCGTCGTCGGCATAGACGAACCGCTCCCACAGAGCCTGCGCGATGCCTTGCGCCGCACCTCCGTGCTGCTGTCCCTCGACGATCATCGGGTTGAGTATCTGCCCGCAGTCGTCGACCGCAACGAGTCGCAGCGGCGTGACCTGGCCCGTGTCCACGTCGACCTCGACGACGGCCACGTGCGCACCGAACGGGAAGGTCGCCCCGTCCTGCTCGAAGTCCATGGCTGCGGCTAGGGCGCCGCCGGACTGGCCCGCATGCGCCGCCAGATCGCGCCACGACACGGACGCGGTGGGTACGCCCGCCACCTCGAACTGCCCACCGTCACCGAGAACCACGTCGTCGATGCTCGCTTCGAGCATGGTGGCCGCCAGCTCACGGCCCTGGCGGAGCACGTCGTCGGCGGCGGCACCCACCGCGTTGCCGCCCAGCTGGAGCGAGCGGGACCCGCCGGTGCCACCGCCGCGGGCGACCCGCGCGGTGTCGGACTGGACGTAGCGCACCGACTCCAGCGGGACCTTCAACCGATCGGCCACGATCATCGAGAACGACGTCGCGTGGCCCTGCCCGTGCGCAGACGTGCCGGCCATGGCGGTGACGGTGCCATCGTCGTGCACCTCCACCGACCCGAACTCGCCATCGCCGGCACCGGTGATCTCGACGTACGTCGCGGTGCCGATCCCGAGCAGCTTGGTGTCGCCGTTGTCGCGGCGGCGAGTCTGCTCCTTGCGCAGCGCGTCGTATCCGGCGATGCGCTGCGCCTCATCGAGGGGGCGGCTGTAGTCACCACTGTCGTACGTCGTGCCGACCTGAGTGGTGTAGGGGAACGCATCCGACCCGATCAGGTTGCGTCGGCGCAGCTCCACGGGATCCATGTCCAGCTCGACCGCAGCGCGATCCATCAACCGCTCCAGCAGTGCCGCGGCCTCCGGCCGTCCCGCACCCCGGAAGGCACCGACGGGACTCGTGTTCGTCATCGCCGCAACCGCGGAGTAGCTCAGCCTCGGGATGACGTAGACGCCCTGAGCCATCATCCGGCTGGGGCCCAGTGCAAGGGCTCCCCCGAACCCGGCGTACGCGCCGGCGTCGCCGACGATGCGCAGCCGAAGGCCGGTGATGGCACCGTCGCGGCGCAGTCCGAGCTCGGCGTACTGCACTTGGGCTCGCCCGTGCATCGACAGCATGGCCTCGGAGCGGGTCTCGGTCCACTTGACCGGGCGGCCCAGGCGCAGGGCGGCGGCCACGACGACCACGTGCTCCGACGGCAGACCTGCCTTGCCGCCGAAGGCGCCGCCGACGTGTGGGGCGACGACACGCACTTTTGCCTTGTCGATCCCGAAGACGGACGCGATCTGGTCGCGCGCGAAGTGGGGCATCTGGGTAGCCATGTGGACGGTCAGCTCGTGCGTTCCGTCGTCGGTCGGGTCGGCATGGATCGCGTTGCCCTCGATCGGCGCGACGGCGATCCTTTGGTTGACCGCCCGGAGGCGCACCACGACCTCGGCGTCGCTGAGCACGTCTGATCCGTCCGGCTCGCGCTCCCCCGCCGCCACGTTGGTACCCATCCCCTCGAACTGCAACGGGGCGCCATCCTCGAGCGCGGCTTCCGGATCGGCCACCACGGGCAGGTCGTCGTAGTCCACGTCCACCAACTCGACGGCGTCGATTGCCTGTCGGGCGGTCTCCGCCACGACGGCGGCGACCGGCTCCCCCACGAACCGGACCTTGTCCTGCGCCAGCGGCGGGCGGGGACAGTCGGGGTTGAGTACGAAGAACGGATGGGTGGGCGGGAGGCCGAGGTCGGCGGCGGTGAAGACTGCCACCACGCCAGGCGCCGCCGCCGCCTCAGACGTGTCGCGCACCGTCAGACGCGCGTGTGCAAAGGGAGACCGGACGAAGACGAGGTGCAAGGTGCCGTCGACGGAGAGGTTGTCGGTGTAGGTGCCGCGTCCCCGAATCAGGTCAGGGTCCTCAACACGACGAACGGAGTTACCGAGCAATGATCCTGGCACAACCGAACCCTACGCCCCGTCTCAGGCCGCAAGGATCCGGCGCTGAACCGGTGATGCGGTTCAGCGTCGGATCCTTGGGCGGCCGGGGGGTCAGAACGCGCTGGTGCCGTTCGGAGTCCCGAGCCCGGTGGGTCCGTCCCAGCCGGTGCCGGCATTGCACCAGACCGTCGGCGCGCAGCTGCCGTTGCTCCCGGACGTGACGTCGAACAGCCCGCTGGTGTGGGCATAGGGGATCGCGTTCGCGTAGCCGGTGGTGTGGCCCGACAGGGCGTACACCGCGGCCACGATCGGCGACGACAGGCTGGTGCCACCGAACTGCTGCCAGGTGCTGCTCGTCTGGCTGGTCGGGGCGAAGATGATCAACCCGCTGCTGGGGTCGGCGACCGCTGAGACATCGGCAACCGCGTGCTTGGCGCAGCTGGTCATCGCGAATGTCTGCCCAGTCGGCGCGGTGTTGAACGCGCTGCAGCCGGATCCGGCGCCGTTCCAGGCGGTCTCGCTCCATCCGCGGCTGTTGGTCGCCTTGACCAACGTGGTGCCACCGACTCCGGTGACGTACGCCGAGTCGGCCGGGTACGGCGCGGTCCCGCTCCCGAGGTAACCGTTGTCACCGGTGGAGGCGGTGACGGCGATCCCGGGGTGGTTGTAGAAGTGGCCCAACGAGGAGTCGGGGTTGTCTCCTCCGCTGTAGGAGTTGGAGATGGCCACCACGCCGGCAGTCTTCGCGGCCCGGTTCACGCCGGCCCCGAGGTTGGCGAAGCTGTTGTTCGTCGTCTGGACGAGCAGGATCTTGCAGGTCGGACAGGCGGCTGAGACCGCCTGGAGGTCGAGAGCCTGCTCTTGTGCCCACCCGAGGTTGAACGGCGGGGGTGTGGTCCCGCCCTTCTGGTTGATGATCCGCAGGCAGCCGTTGGCCTTGGTGCAGGCCGACAGCCCATAGTGCGAACGGAAGGTAGCGAGATCCGTGGCCGCGCGTGGGTAGCCGAACGCGTCGACGATCGCGACGGTGCGCCCACCGGCGTTCAGGCCAGTGAGCTTGTAGGCGGCCTGGATGTTGGCCGGCGTCACACCGGTCGCCGCGGTCGGCGAGACCCGCGAGCCCTGGTTGGGCGCGAGGCGCAGCGCGTCACAACCGGCGTGGCCTGCCGGGGTCCTGGCGCCGCAGGCCCGGACTGCGTGGTAGTTGGCATGCACGAAGGCCACGTTGCCGCCGTCGCCGCGATGCGACGAAGCGGTGCTCGGAGAGGTGGCGCTGGCTGGGCCTTGGAGCCCGATCGCACCGGCCGCGAGCACGGCGGCAGTGGCTGCGGTCAGTTTGACGATTGGTCGCATGGTGTGGTCCTCCTCGACGTCGCCTGGCACGCTTGCACCGTCGCGAAGCCTCGCGCAATGGCCCGTTGCAACCAGTTCTGGGGCCGCGCATCGTGCCCAATCGGTGGAAACCCCGCCGCCGAACTCGCGGCGGGGCTCCCCGATCGTCAGGACATCGCTCCAGCGGAGGTTCAGAACGCGCTGGTGCCGATCGGAGTGCCGAGGCCGGTGGGCCCGTCCCAGCCGCTGCCGGCGGCGCACCAGTACGAGCACGACCCGTTCCTCCCCGAGGTGACGTCGTTCAGTCCACCCGGGTTGGCGTAGGGAATCGTGTTGGCGTAGCCAGCGGTGTTGCCGGACAGCGCATAGACGGAGGCGACGATCGGCGACGCGAGGCTGGTGCCGCCGAACTGCTGCCACGCCGAGGCACCTGAGCTGGTCGGACCGTAGATGATCAGACCACTTGCCGGGTCGGCGTCCGCAGACACGTCCGCCATGGCGCGGCCGTTGCAGTGCGTCATCGCGTACGTCTGCCCAGCCGGCGCGGCGTTCAGCGTGGTGCAGCCTGAACCGGACCCGCTCCACACCGTCTCACCCCAACCGCGAGCGCTGGAGTCGGCGACCAACGTCGTGCCGCCGATCCCCGTGACGTAGTGCGAGCTCGCCGGGAAGCTGGCTCCCTGGTAGCCGTTGTCACCGCTCGACGCGGTCACCGCGACTCCGGGATGGTTGTAGTAGGCGCCATAGGCGCTGTCTGCGGCGTCACCGCCGCCGTAGGAGTTCGAGATCGCCGCGACACCCGGCTTGGACGCGGCCGTGTCGACCGCCGTACCCAGGTTGGCGAAGCTCGGCGAGTCGGCCTGGACCAGCAGGATGTGGCAGCTGGGGCACGCGGCCGACACGGCGTCGAGATCGAGGGCCTGCTCCTGGTCCCAGCCGATGTCGGTCGGCGGCAGGTTGCCGCCGCCGTTCTGGTCGACGATCGACAGACACCCATTCGACGTCGTGCACGCCGGCAACCCGTAGTTGGCCCGGTAGGTCGCCAGGTCGCTGGCCGCCTTCGGATAGCCGTAGGCGTCGACGATCGCGACGGTGCGCCCACCGGCGCTCCGGCCGCTCAGGTTGTAGGCGGACTGGATGTCGGAGGGGGTCAGTCCAGTGGCCGCGGTACGCCGGACATGCGTCCCCTTATCCGGGACGAGCCGTTGGGCGAGGCACGTCGCGAATCCGGGGCGGGACGCCGAGGCGCACGCCTTGACCGCGTGGTAGTTCGCGTGGGTGAAGGCCAGAGAGGTCGCCGGATGACCGACCGGACCGGAACCACCGGCCGCCGAAGCGGCACCAGCCGGGCCTCCCATCCCAAGAACGGTGGCCCCGAGGAGGGCCGCCGAGACTGCTGACGTCAACAGTCGAAGGCGCATGTGCTTCCCTTCGTTCGCAGCCCGGGTGACGGGCGGCTTGCGGTTGTCCCTGGGGTTCTGTCCCGTTTGTCGGTTTCTAAACCCGCCGAGCCGGGGAAACCCGATGGACAGCCGCTCCTATCCTGGTCTGGCCATGAGTCAGGACCCCGCCGGTTCCGCCGCCGCTTTGCGGCTGGCGAAGCGTTTGGCCGCCGTTCCGACCCTCAGCTATCCGCCCGAGCTGCCGGTCAGCCTGCGCCGGGACGCCATCGCCGACGCCATCGCCGCCCATCAGGTCATCGTGGTGGCTGGGGAGACCGGCTCGGGGAAGACCACGCAGCTACCCAAGATCTGCCTCGAGCTCGGACGCGGCGTCCGGGGGATGATCGGACACACCCAGCCGCGGCGGATCGCCGCCCGGTCGGTCGCGGAGCGCATCGCCGACGAGGTTGGCGTCGAGCTCGGTTCAGCCATCGGCTACGCGGTGCGCTTCACCGACAAGGTCAGCGACTCCACCCTCGTCAAGGTGATGACGGACGGGCTGCTGCTGGCGGAGATCCAGCGGGACAGACGCCTGGGCGCCTACGACACCCTCATCATCGACGAGGCGCACGAGCGGAGCCTCAACGTCGACTTCCTGCTCGGCTATCTCAAGCGGCTGCTACCCCGCCGCCCCGACCTGAAGCTGATCATCACGTCGGCGACCATCGAGCCGCAGCGCTTCGCCGCGCACTTCGACGACGCACCGGTCATCGAGGTCTCCGGCCGGACCTATCCGGTGGAGCTGCGCTACCGGCCGCTGGCCGGTGAGACCGACCGTGACCAGGTCCAGGCGATCAGCGACTCGATCGACGAGCTGTCGCACGACGGTCCGGGCGACGTTCTCGTCTTCCTTTCCGGTGAGAGGGAGATCCGTGACACAGCGGACTTCCTCACCGCCCGCAGACTGCCGCGTACCGAAGTGCTTCCCTTGTACGCAAGGCTGTCCAGTGCCGAGCAGCACAGGGTGTTCGCACCTCACACCGGTCGCCGGGTCGTGCTGGCCACGAACGTGGCCGAGACGTCCCTGACCGTGCCAGGGATCCGCTACGTGGTCGACACCGGCTTCGCCCGGATCTCGAGGTACAGCCAGCGACTCAAGGTGCAACGGCTGCCGATCGAACCCGTCTCGCAGGCCTCTGCCCAGCAACGCGCAGGTAGATGCGGACGCACCTCCGACGGCATCTGCATCCGGCTCTACACCGAGGAGGACCACCAGTCGCGGCCGGAGTACACCGATCCGGAGATCCTGCGCACCAACCTGGCCTCGGTGATCCTGGCCATGACTGCCCTGGATCTGGGCGACATCATGGGATTCCCGTTCCTGGACCCGCCGGACCGGCGGACGGTGAAGGACGGTCTCGATCTGCTGCACGAGCTCGGCGCGATCGACCCGTCGGCTCGAGAGTCGCGCAACCGACTGACCCCGGTGGGACGCCAGCTGTCGCAGCTGCCGCTGGACCCGCGGCTCGGCCGGATGGTGGTCGAGGCGGACCGTAACGGATGCCTGGCGGAGGTCCTCGTGATCACCTCCGCGCTGTCGATCCAGGACCCCCGGGAGCGCCCCGGCGACCATCGGCAGGCGGCCGACGCCCGACATGCGCGGTTTGCCGACAAGGACTCCGACTTTGCGGCGTACCTGAACCTGTGGCGGCACCTGCGCAGCCAACGCAAGGAGCTGTCGTCCAACCGGTTCCGCCGGGCGTGCCGCGACGACTTCCTGCACTACCTGCGGATCCGAGAGTGGCAGGACGTGCACGCCCAACTGCGCCAGACCGCACGCGAGCTGGGATTCGCGCCGTCGTCGACCGCGGGGTCGAGCGAGGCCATTCATCGGTCCCTGTTGGCGGGGTTGCTGTCCCACGTCGGACTCCGCGACCCGGAGTCGCGCGACTACCTGGGGGCTCGCGGCGCCCGGTTCGGCATCTTCCCCGGCTCCGGCCTGTTTAAGTCACAGCCCAGGTGGGTGATGGCGGCCGAGCTGGTCGAGACCACCAGGCTGTGGGCGCGCGACGCGGCGCGGATCGACCCGGTGTGGATCGAGGCGTTGGCGTCGCACCTGGTGAAGCGCACCTACAGCGAGCCGCACTGGGAGAAGAAGCGGGCCGCCGTGATGGCGTCGGAGCGGGTGACGTTGTACGGCATACCGGTCGTGGTCGGTCGATCCGTGGCGTACGGCCGGATCGACCCGGTGGCCTCGCGCGAGCTGTTCATCCGGCACGCCTTGGTCGACGGCGACTGGGACACCCGACACGACTTCTTCGCCGCCAACCGGGCGTTGCTGGAAGAGGTCGCCGGCTTGGAGGACCGGACCCGGCGGCGCGACATCCTTGTCGACGACGAGGAGCTGTACACCTTCTATGACGAGCGAGTCGGCGCCGCTGTCGTGTCTGGCCGCCACTTCGACACGTGGTGGAAGAAGACTCGGCGAACCGATCCGCACCTTCTGGACTTCGAGCGGACGCTGCTGGTGCGTGACGACGCGGACGTCGACGTGGCCGACTATCCCGACCAGTGGCGCTCCGGAGGCGTCGCGCTGCCGGTCACGTACCTGTTCGAGCCCGGCGACTCAGCGGACGGCGTCACCGTCGATGTCCCGCTCGCCAGGCTGCACGACCTCGAGGCCGACAGCTTCTGGTGGCAGGTGCCCGGTAACAGGGAGCTGCTCGTCACCGCGCTGATCAAGACCCTTCCGAAGATGTGGCGCAGGCAGTTCGTTCCGGCGCCCGACCACGCACGCGCAGTCCTGGAGACGATCACGCCGGGGGCCGAGCCGCTGGTCACCGCCGTGGCGCACGCGCTGCAGGCTCGTACGGGCGTCACGGTGCCGCCCGAGGCGTTCGACCCGGATCGGCTGCCCGACCACCTGCGGGTGACCTTCCGCGTGCTGGATGGCGACACCGTGCTCGCCACCGGCAAGGATCTCGACGCCCTGCGACGGCAGCTGCGCGACCGAATGCGCAGTGCCTTGTCGGTGGCCGCTCGTGCAGTCGAGCGCACCGGCATGGCCACCTGGCAGGCAGGCACGATCCCACGCAGCGTGACGTCTGGCAGCGGGGTGCGGAAGGTGACCGGCTATCCGGCGCTCGTGGACGAGGGAGACTCGGTCGCCGTACGCGTGCTGGAGACTCCGGCAGCCCAACGGGCAACGATGCGGAAGGGCACCCGCCGACTCCTCGTGCTGTCGATCGAGCCCTCGCTGGCGCCGGTGGTCCGACGCCTCGACAACCGCACGAAGCTCGCCCTCACCACGAATCCGTACGGCAACATGCCCGCTCTCCTCGACGACGTCGTCGCCTGCGCGGTCGACGACCTGATGGCCGACCGCGGTGGGCCGGTGTGGGACGAGACCGCGTTCGCGCGTCTGCGGGAGGAGGTACGCGGCGACCTGCCCGATGCCATCCACGACGTGTTGTCGACCGTGGCCCAGGTGCTCGACCTGGCACAGCAGGTCGCGGTCGCAGTCGCCACGCTCCGGACGGAGCCTCTCCGGCACGCCGCCGACGACCTGCGGGCACAGTCGTCGTGGCTGGTTCACGACGGCTTCGTGTCCGAGACCGGTCGCAGCCAGCTGCGCCACCTGCCGCGATACCTGCGGGCGATGCTGCGCCGGATCGAGCGCCTGCCTGGCAACGTGTCTGACGACGACCGCCGGATGCTGGCGGTGCAGGAGCTCGAGGACGGCTACGACAAGGCCGTCGAGGCTCTCGGTGGTGAGGCCATCGACCGCGCCGACGTCCGCGAGGTTCGATGGTCGCTGGAGGAGCTGCGGGTCAGCTTGTTCGCCCAGGCGCTCGGCACGGCGTCAACCGTCTCACCGAAACGGATCCGTACCGCCCTCGACCGGCTCGGCCACCCAACCTGAGGAGCCGGCCCGCCCCGTCACCGAACGTCGAGCAGGTCGATCACGAAGACCAGCGTCTTGCCGCCCAGACGGTGGCCGCCCGCCGGCCCGTACGCCAGATCGGGCGGGATCACGAGCTGGCGACGTCCACCGACGGCCATGCCGGGGATGCCGTCCTGCCAACCCTGGATGAGCCCGCGTAGCGGGAACTCGATCGACTCACCGCGATTCCACGACGCGTCGAACTCCACGCCGGTGTCGAACTCCACGCCGACGTAGTGCACCTCGACGGTGTCGCCGGCCTTGGCGGTGGCACCCTCGCCGGCCACCAGATCGGTCACCTCGAGCTCGGTCGGCGGCTCGCCGCCGGGGAAGTCGATCTCGGGTTTGGTCCGCTGTTCGCTCATGCCGTTCACCCTCTCACGCCGCCAACCGGCGCCTTTGCCCGTGACGGATGGGCCCTCTAGTTGAAGCGGTCGGGGTCCGGCCCGATCCGCTTGCCCGTGTCCAGTGCGCTGATCTGGCTCACATCGGAGTCGTCGAGGTTGAAGTCGAAGACGCCGAAGTTCTCCACGATCCGCGACGGGGTCACCGACTTCGGGAAGACGACGTCCCCGCGCTGCAGGTGCCAACGCAGGATCACCTGGGCGGGCGTCCTGCCCAGCCGTTGCGCGATCGACACGACAGTGGCGTTGTCGAGGTCCCGGGACTGTCCGAGCGGACTCCACGCCTCGGTCTTGATGCCGAGCTGCGTGTGCAGTGATCGCAGCTCTTCCTGGGCGAACGTGGGATGGATCTCCACCTGGTTCACCGCCGGCACGACAGTGGTGTCGGCGACCAGCCGGCGCAGGTGGCTCGGCTGGAAGTTCGACACGCCGATCGCCCGGGCACGCCCGCTGGCGTAGATCTTCTCCAACCCCTGCCACGTCTCGACGTAGTCGTTGCGGTCCGGCATGGGCCAGTGGATCAGGTAGAGGTCGACATGGTCGAGACCGAGCTTGTCGAGACTGTCGTCGAACGCCGCCTGCGCGGCGTCCGACCCGTGGGCGTCGTTGTTCAGCTTGGTGGTCACGAAGATCTCGTCGCGATGGACGCCCGAGGCACGCATGGCCCGGCCCACTCCCGCCTCGTTGCCGTACATCGCGGCGGTGTCGATGTGCCGGTAGCCGACTTCGAGAGCCTTGGCGACAGCCGGCTCGATGTCCTGCGTGGAGACCTGCCACACACCGAATCCCAGTTGCGGGATCTCGACACCGTTGTTCAGAGCGATCTGCGGAACGTGTGACACGGTTCACTCTCCTCGTGCGGTGGGTGTCCTGCCCTTCCACCGGGGCCAACGACCCTCCACCCGCGGACATTCCGCCCCTGCCGGACAAATGTGATCGCCCGCACCTCACGCGCGGACCTGGCCGTGGCGGGAGCAGCGCGCGGTCCATCCGACCGGGAGCACCTGGACGATGAGCCGACGTCGGCAGGCGGCGCACCAGCGGGGTGGCTCCCACCCGCTTCGACTGATGCACGTGTCATGCGCCCCTTCGGAGGCCGGGTGGCCGCATTGCGTGCAGTACGCCCCGCACTCCGGCGACTCGTCAGGCACCGGTCGGCCAACCGTTCACAGTGTCTTGCTCAGTTCCTTGACGGGCATCGACAGCTCCCCGAGCAACGCGAGGTCGTCGGACGGCGCGCGGCCCAGCGTGGTGAGGTAGTTGCCGACGATGACGGCGTTGACGCCCCCCAGCAGGCCATCGCGGGTCCCGATGTCGCCCAACGTGATCTCCCGTCCGCCGGCGTACCTCAGGATCGTGGTGGGCATCGCCAGCCGGAAGGCAGCGATTGTGCGGAGAGCGTCGTTGGAGTTCATCACGGGCAGATCGCCGAACGGTGTGCCGGGACGCGGGTTCAGGAAGTTCACCGGCACTTCGTGTGGCTGCAGCTGAGCCAGCTGCACCGCCAGCTCGGCGCGCTGCTCGCGTGACTCCCCCATGCCGACCAGACCTCCGCAGCACAGCTCCATCCCTGCCTCGCGCACCATCTCGCAGGTTGCCCAGCGTTCGTCCCAGGAGTGCGTGGTGACGACGTCGGCGAAGTAGGACCGGGCTGCCTCGAGGTTGTGGTTGTAGCGGTGGACGCCCATCGCCACCAGCTCGTCGACCTGCCCCTGTGTCAACATGCCAAGTGAGCAGGCGATGTTGATGTCCACCTCCGTGTGGATCGCGCTGATGCCATCGCGTACCTGCGAGAGCAACCGCTCGTCAGGTCCCCGCACCGCCGCGACGATGCAGAACTCCGAGGCGCCCGTAGCGGCGGTCTGCTTCGCCGCTTCGACCAGCGCCGGGATGTCCAGCCACACCGAGCGGACCGGCGACGTGAACTGCCCGGACTGACTGCAGAAGTGGCAGTCCTCGGGGCACCCCCCGGTCTTGAGGGACACGATGCCCTCGACCTCCACCTCCGGGCCGCACCAGGTCATGCGCACCTCGTGGGCCAGGTCGAGCAGCGCCGGGACGTCCTCGTCGGGCAGATCCAGCACCTGAGTCAGCTGCTGCTGGGTGAGCCCGATCCCCTGGTCCAGCACCTGGGTGCGGGCCACGGTGAGCACGTGGTCGGCGGGGCGAAGCGCAGCCTCGATCATGGACGCGAATCTAGCCGGGTCGCCGCCCGTTACCCTGAGCGGGCCATGCCCCGGACATCCCCTTCCGCGCTGGCGGGTCCACCGCTGACCGGCGACCAGCTGCGTGACTTCGACCGCGAGCACCTGTGGCATCCCTATGCCTCGATCAGCGATCCAGCTCCGGCGTACGTGGTCGTGTCGGCCGACGGGGTGCGACTGCAACTCGACGACGGGCGTGCGGTGGTCGACGCCATGTCGTCCTGGTGGTGCGCGATCCATGGCTACCGGCACCCCGTGCTGGACGAAGCGGTACGCGCGCAGCTGACCACGATGGCGCACGTGATGTTCGGCGGGCTGACCCACTCCCCTGCGGTCGAGCTCGCCCGGCGGCTGGTGGCGATCACGCCTGACGGTGTGGACCGGGTGTTCCTTGCCGACTCCGGGTCCGTGTCGGTCGAAGTGGCCGTCAAGATCGTTCTCCAGCACGCGCGCGGGACGGGTCGACCTCGACGGCATCGGATGCTCACCGTTCGTGGCGGCTACCACGGCGACACCTTTGCGGCGATGAGCGTGTGCGACCCGGTCGGGGGCATGCACACGATGTTCACCGACGTACTCATGCATCAGGTCCACGCGCCCCGGCCACCGTCCGGCCTCGACGCCGATGTATCCACATGGGCAGGCGACGTGCGCGCCCTCGCCCGTCGGCACCAGGACGAGATCGCCGGGATCGTGGTCGAGCCAGTGCTGCAGGGAGCCGGCGGCATGCACATCTATCCTCCGGGCTGCCTTCAGGTGCTCCGCGAGGTGGCGGACGAGCACGGCTTCCTCCTGGTGTTCGACGAGATCGCCACCGGGTTCGGACGCACCGGCGCGATGTTCGCCGCCGAGCACGCCGGGGTACGCCCGGACGTCATGTGTGTCGGCAAGGCGCTGACCGGCGGCTACCTCACGCTGTCCGCCGTGGTGGTGACTGCTGACGTGGCCGGTGCGGTCGGCTCTTCGGAGTCCGGGGTGCTGATGCACGGCCCGACGTTCATGGCGAACCCGCTGGCGTGCGCCGTGGCAGCCGCGTCCCTCGACCTGCTCGCGGAAGGGTCCTGGCGCGAGCAGGTGGCGCGGATCGGCCGCGGGCTCGCCGCCGGACTCGAGCCCCTCCGGTCCCACGTCGGCGTCGCGGACGTACGCACCCTCGGCGCGGTCGGCGTCGTGCAGCTCGACCGACCGGTCGACGTGCGCCGGGCCACGGCGGCGGCGCTCGACGCCGGCGTGTGGATCAGGCCGTTCCGCGACCTCGTCTACACCATGCCGCCGTACGTCACCGACGACGACGACGTGCGCCGGATCTGCACGGGGCTCACCGCCGCCGTCGTCGCGGCCACCTCATGAGGGACGCGACCGCGGCCTGGCTCGCCGAGCGGGCCGAGACCCGGGTCCGGGCCGGTCTGACACGGCGGCTGCAGGTCCGGCGACCCGACGATCTCGGCGACCTCGGCGACCTCGTCGACCTTGCGGGCAACGACTACCTCGGTCTCGCCCGCGACCCGCGCGTCACCAAGGCAGCCGCAGACGCGGCGGTCCACTGGGGCGCCGGCGCGGCGGCGTCCCGACTGGTGACCGGGTCGCTGGGCATCCACGACGAGCTAGAACGCGCGCTGGCGTCCTGGATGCGGCGCCCCGCGGCACTGGTGCTCTCCACCGGCTACCACGCCAACCTCGCCGTCGTGTCGGCGCTGGCAGACGGCGACACGCTGATCGTCTCCGACGCCCACGTGCACGCCTCCCTGATCGACGGCTGCCGCTTGGCGCGGGCCACCACCACGGTGGTGCCGCACCTCGATGCCGGCGCCGTCGACGCGGCGCTCACCGCCCGCTCACAGTCCCGCGCTCTCGTACTCACCGAGTCGGTCTTCTCCGTCCTCGGCGACGCCGCTCCGCTGGAGGCGCTGCTGGCCAGCTGCATCCGCCACGACGCGACTCTCGTCGTCGACGATGCGCACGCACTCGGTGTCGCCGGGCCGGAGGGACGCGGACTGACCGCCGCACTGATCCCCGACTCACCGGGCCGTCTCGTCGTCACCACCACGCTGTCCAAGGCCCTCGGTGCGCAAGGCGGCGCGGTGCTTGCCGACCCGGTGGTGATCGAGCACCTGGTCAACGCCGCCCGTCCGTTCATCTTCGACACCGGGCTGGCACCAGCCGCCGCCGGCGCGGCGCTGGCGTCTCTCGGCGTCCTGGAGGTAGAGCCTGGACGTGCAGCGCGGGCGCGAGCAGTGGCCGGCGCGCTCGCCGCTGCTGTGCATCTCGAACCGCCGGCGGGTGCCGTCCTCTCGGTGCCGATGACCTCGCCCCGGGTCGCGCTGGCGGCACAGGCCGAGGCGGCGCGATCAGGGCTGCGGATCGGCTGCTTCCGGCCCCCGTCCGTCCCGGACGGCGTCTCCAGGCTGCGTCTCACCGGGCGGGCCGACCTCAGCGACGCGGCCCTGGCCGCGGCAGTCGGGGCCGTGCGCGGCCTGGGCGGAGCGCGATGAGGTGCGTCATCGTCACCGGCACCGACACCGGTGTCGGCAAGACCATCGTCGCGGCGTCCCTCGCGGTGGCACTGCGCCGGCTCGGACGAGACGTGGGCTACGTGAAGCCGACCCAGACCGGCGTCGACTCCGACGAGCCCACCGACGCTGAGCGGGTTCGCCAGCTCAGCGGCCTGACCGATATCCACGAGCACGTCCGGCTGCCCGAGCCCCTGGCTCCCGACACCGCCGCGGCCCGCGCCGGGGTGGCCATCCCGACCGTGCGCGAGCACGCGCGTCGGATCGGCGCTCTGGGCAACGACGTCGTCCTCGTGGAAGGCGCGGGCGGCGTCCGGGTACGCCTGGACAGCGACGGCCGGACGCTCGGTGAGCTTGCGGTCGAGCTCGAGCCGTACGCCGAGGTGGTGGCGGTCGTGGTGGCGCGTGCGGGTCTGGGCACCCTCAACCACACGGATCTCACCGTCCGCGAGCTGGCCGCCGGCGGTACGCGCGTCGCGGGCATCGTGATCGGCTCGTGGCCGGCCGACCCCGACCTGGCCATGGACTGCAACCTGACCGACCTGCCGCGCACCACGGGCGTCCCGGTGCTGGCGACCGTTCCCGCGGGTGCGGGGGCGTTGGACCCGGCGGCGTTCCAGGCGCTGGCTACGCGCTGGTGGTCGAGCCTCCCCTAGGCGCGAGCGCTAACCCATGTCGGTGTTGAGGTGGGCCAACGACTGGGCGAGCGAGCGCAGGTCCTCCGGCCGCCACGGTGACAGCACCGCCGCCAGTCGCACCCGGCGCTGCTCCGCGACCAGGGCCAGTCCGTGCTCCGCAGCGGACGTCAGGTGGATCCGGCGGGCACGACCGTCCTCCTCGTCGGGCACCCGCGTCACAAGCCCGAACTCCTCGAGCTGTCCGAGTGCACGACTGATCGTCGACTTGTGCACTCCGAACGAGTCGGCGATGTCGGTCGCGCGCACGCCTAGCGGGTCGTGGTCGTGGCCCTCCTTGATGGCGACCAGGATGAGGTAGCCGGCGATGTCGAGTGACGGGTGGATCTGGGCCGACATCTGCGCGGTTCGCTGCCGGGACCGCCGGATCAGCAGCATCAGCTCGTACTCGACCTGCTCCAGACCCTCCGTCATCCGCACACCCACCACGGTGCCGGGCTCTGACCTCGGTCCGTCCGTCATCGGTCCCCTCCGGGCGAAGAGTTCGGCTCACGACCACCCGAGCAACGATCGCGATGGGCAGCGATGCCCATCGGGTTCACCCTAGCGACGCGGAGGCCGCTCCGGGTGCAATGCGGTGGACGCAGCAGGGGCGCTGCGCGCCCGCAAGCCTCACGTCCAGGCCGTCGGCTCATCTGAGCTCGGACGAGCCGAGCCCGAGCAGTCGCCGGGCCACGATCAGCTGCTGGATCTGCTGCGTGCCCTCGAAGATGTCCAGGATCTTCGAGTCGCGGCTCCACTTCTCCAACAGGTCGCGTTCGCTGTAACCGGCCGTGCCGGCCAGCTCGACGCAGCGCAGCGTGACGGCGTTGCAGACGCGTCCGGCCTTGGCCTTGGCCATCGACGCCTGCAACGAGTTCGGCTTGTTGTTGTCGGCCATCCAGGCTGCCTCGAGCATCAGCAGGTACGCGGCCTCCCAGTCGGCCTCCATCGCGAGGTAGGTCGCCGCAGCAGCGATCTGCGTCTGCGGGGGACGGTCATAGTCGATCTCGACACCCGACTCGCTCAGCAGCCTCCTGATCGTCTCCAGGGCGGCCCGCGCCAGTCCGACCGCCATCGACGCCACCAGCGGTCGCGTGTTGTCGAACGTCTGCATGACCCCCGAGAACCCTTGCGAGGTGTCGATGTCCGGCGAGCCGAGGAGATTGGCGGCAGGCACCCTGCAGTCCTCGAGGACGATCGTCGCCGTGTCGGAGGAACGGATCCCCAGCTTGTGCTCGAGTCGTTCCACCCGGAGACCAGGCGTGCCCTTCCGGACGACGAACGATTTGATCGCGGCCCTGCCCATCGCCTTGTCGAGCGTCGCCCAGACGACCACAGCGTCGCAGCGAGCTCCGGCGGTGACGTAGATCTTCTCGCCGTTGATGACGTAGTCGTCGCCGTCCCGGACGGCCGTCGTGGTGATCGCTGCGGAGTCCGACCCGCAGTCGGGCTCGGTGATCGCCATGCCCGCCCAGACGTCCTTGAACCGGCTCAGCTGCTCGTCGTCGGCGAGCGAGGCGATCGCGGAGTTGCCCAACCCCTGCCGCGGCATCGACAGCAGCAGCCCGACGTCGCCCCAGCACATCTCGAGGATCGACAGCACGGACGCCATGTTGGTGCCGTTGCGTACCCCGTGGTCGCTGTCGACCTTGCGCCGGACACCGACCGCGCCGGCGCCGGACGACTGGCCGGACTCGTTCAGCCCGTCGACAAGAGAGGCCAGCATGTCGAGCTCTCGGGGATAGTCGTGCTCGGCGAGGTCATAACGTCGTGAGATCGGCCGGAGCATCTCGGCGGCCACCTGATGGGCCTGGTTGGCGGCTGCCCGCAGCTTGCGGGGCATCTCGAGGTTGATCACACCAGCACCGCGCCTTCCATCAGTCCGACCGCCCTCAGGTCGCGGTACCAGCGTTCGACCGGGTGGTCCTTGACGAACCCGTGACCACCGAGCAGCTGGACCCCGTCCGTGCCGATCCTCATGCCGTACTCACCGGTGAGCCGGCGCGCGATCGCCCCCTCCCGGCCGATGTCCTTGCCCTGCTCGGCTCGCGCCGCGGCCCGATAGGTCGCGAGCCGCATGCCCTCGAGCTCGATCCCGATGTCGGCCACCATGAACGCCACCGACTGCCGGTAGGCGATCGGCTCGCCGAACGCCCTGCGCTCCTTCACATACGGGACGACGTAGTCGAGGACGGCCTGCGCCGTGCCCAGTGCCAACGCCGACCAGGCCAACCGGGACAGCCGGACGCACTCCGCGTAGGCCCGCGGATCACCCGCGCCGATCAGGGCCGACCCGGGGACCCGGACCCGGTCGAGGTGTAGCCGCGCCAGCGACGCGGCGCGCACCCCCATGGACGGGTCCGCCTCGACGGTCAGTCCGGGTGACCCGGACTCCACCAGCAGCAGTGCCGGACCAGGGCCGTCCAGGTCTGCCGCCAGCACGAACAGATCGGCGTCGGCCCCGCGTACGACCGCGGACTTCACACCCGACAGGACCAGATCGTCACCGTCGCGGACAGCCTTCGTGGAGAGCCGGAACGGATCGAACAAGGTGCTCGGCTCGGCGATCGCGAGCGCGGCGGCGAACGGCTCGTCAGCGGTGAACGCCGGGAGATACGTCTGCTGCTGGGTCGCGTCGCCCCACAACGCCAGTGCGGTGGCGACGGAGCCCGGCGCCAGGCAGGCGACGGCTTGACCCATGTCGCCGCGGGCCAGGCCCTCGGCGACGAGCACGGAGGTCGTGGTCGCTCGTCGTTCGACCAGGCCGCCGAGGTCCTCGGGCAGCTCCAGCAGGTTCAGGCCGAGGTCCTGCGACTGCGCCAACACCTTCTCGGCCGTCGTGCAGGCGGAGTCCGCCTCGGCCGCCGCCGGCGCGAGCACCTCGTCGGCGAACTCACGCACCACTGCGAGGATCAGCTGCTGGTCCTCGGTGGGGGTGAGATCGAACTGGCCGCCGCTCGGACTCGCCGGCAGGCGTGCCGGGCTGCCCGTCGCGGACACCCTCGCGAAGGTCCGGCCGACGGCACCGGCGGTCCGGTAGCCGGTCTTGGTGGCCTCGTAGACGGCGCGCTCGGCCGGTCGGCGCAGGCGGAGCCGGTCGAGTGCGGGCGAGCTGGCCACCCAGTTGAGCACCGCCAACCCGAGGCCCATCGCGTCCCGCTTGTAGCTGGTCATCCCGCGTGGTCCCGGCACCGCGTCTCCTCGTCGTCGTGGTCGGTACAGCCAAACAGTAACTGCGAGTTGCACCTTGGTCGCCGTGTGCTGCGTCTCATCCGCCCGGTCCCGGTGCGGTGACCTGGGGTGGCATCATCCGTCAAGGTCCGGTGCGACCGTCTCGTCGCCAGTGGCACCATTCGTTGCTCGAGGAGGAGCTGTCTTGCCAAGCCTGCACACCGGAGGGACCGTGCGTCCGATCACCCGTTGGGGGGATCCGGTGCTGCACCGGCGGCTCGCCAGGGTCACGTCGTTCGACGACGACCTGGCCGTGCTGGTGTCCGACATGGCCGCAACGATGTACGCCGCCGACGGCGTCGGGCTCGCGGCCAACCAGGTCGGCGTCGACCTCGCGGTGTTCGTGTTCGACTGCACCGACGACGACGTCTCGGTCGCCGGTGTGGTCGCCAACCCCGTGGTCACCCTGCCCGAGGGACGCGACCGAAGGCTGGACGAGGACGAGGAGGGGTGCCTGAGCCTGCCCGGCGCGTTCGTCGACTGCCCCCGGCCGGACTGGGTGCTCGTCGAGGGCGTCGACCACACCGGCGCCCCGGTGAGCTACGAGGGGCACGGTCTGCTGGCCCGCTGCCTGCAGCACGAGAGCGACCACCTCGAGGGCACGGTCTTCGGGGACCGGCTGAGCACTCGCGCTCGCAAGAAGCTGACCAAGCAGGCCGAGTCGGCAGCGCCGGACTATCCCGAAGACTGGCCGGTCAGCGTCATCGTGGACGAGAGCGCCTGAGCGACCAGCAGGCCACCGCGGTCGCGGCGGCCACGTTGAGGGAGTCGACGCCGGCGTGCATCGGGATCGCCACCCGCTCGTCGGCCTCACTGGTCCAGCGTCGAGACAGCCCGGGCCCCTCCGAGCCGACGAGCAGGGCCAGCCTCGGCCGGACGGCCAGGGTCTCCGACAGCTCCTGGTCGAGCGGGACGGCCCCGGCCGACGGGGTGAGCGCCACGGTGACGAAGCCGAGCGAGCGCAGCATGGCCACCGCGGCGTACCAGTCGTCGAGCCGGGCGTACGGCAGGGCGAACACCGTTCCCATCGACACCTTCACCGAGCGCCGGTACAACGGATCGGCGCACCGCGGGGACAGCAGCGCGCCGTCGAAGCCGAGGGCTGCTGCGGAGCGGATGATCGCTCCGACATTCGCGTGGTCGACGACGTCCTCGAGGACCACGACCCGCCCGGCGGACGCCAGCACGTCATGGACGCCGGGCAAGGGGCGACGGTGCAGTGAGGCCAGCGCACCGCGGTGCACGTGGAAGCCGGTGACCTGTTCGGCCACGTGCTCGCTGACCACGTAGCACGGCGTCTGGGGCCAGCGGTCGAGCACGTCGCCGAGTCCGTCGAGCCACCGACGAGCCATCAGGAACGACCGGGGCTCGTGCCCGGCCACCACCGCGCGGCGCACGACCTTCTCACCCTCAGCGATGAAGAGACCGTGCTCGGCCTCGAGGCTCGTCCGCAGCTGCACGTCCCGCAGGTCGCGGTAGTCGGCGAGCCGCTCGTCCGTGGCGTCGCCCAGGTCGATCAGCCGGGCCACGCGACACCGCGGGCGGCCGACACCTTCGCGGCGGCGTCACGGTCCGTCGCGGCACCCGCCGCCGCCACGACGTCACCCACCACGATGATCGCCGGCGCGCCGATGCCCTTCACGGCCACCCGTTCCGCGACGTCGGCGAGGGTGGCGGTCAGGCGTCGCTCGGCGGGCATCGAGCCGTCCTGGACCACGGCGACGGGGGTGTCACGGCCCCGACCGTGACACACGAGGGTCGAGGCGATGTCGGCAAGGTTGTCCATGGCCATCAGCAGCACGAGGGTGCCGCGCAACCGGGCGAGCGCAGCCCAGTCGACCAACGACGACGGGTCGCCGGGGGGCACGTGACCGGACACCACGGTGAACTCGTGGGCCACTCCGCGGTGCGTGACCGGCACTCCGGCCAGCCCCGGCACCGACACCGCGCTGGTGAGGCCGGGGATCACCCGGCACGGCACCCCCGCGTCGGCGCAGGCCTGCACCTCTTCGTACCCACGTCCGAAGACGAACGGGTCGCCGCCCTTGAGCCGCACGACGCGCTGCCCGGCGTGCGCCCGGTTGACGAGCAGCGCATTGATGTCGTCCTGACGGGCGGCACGTCCACGCGGCAGCTTCGCGACGTCGACGATCTCGATCTGCGGCGGCAGCTCGGACAGCAGCTCCCGCGGCGCGAGCCGGTCGACGACCACCACGTCGGCCTCGGCCAGGGCCCGGCGGCCCGCCAGCGTGATCAGCTCGGGGTCGCCGGGTCCGCCCCCCACTAGGACGACCCCCGGCGCATGCTCGCGATGCCGGCGGGCCGCGAGGTCGCCGTTGCGCAGACCCTCGACGATCGCGTCGCGCACACCCGCGGACCGACGCGGATCCCGGTCCGCCAGGACCGCGACCGTCAGCCGGTCGTGGTGGCCGCTGGCCGGGGTGCGGGCACTGCCGCCGGTCGCGTCGTCGGCTCGCACGCAGAAGATCCGCCGGCTCTCCGCCTCGGCCACCACCGAGGCGTTGGTGGCGGGGTCGTCGGTGGCCGCGATCGCATACCAGGCGCCGGCGAGGTCACCAGCCGCATAGCCACGGCACTGCCAGGTGAGCTCGCCGGCGAGGACCATGCCCTCCAGAGCAGGGCGTACCTGCGGGGACACCAGGGTCACGTGCGCCCCTGTGGCGAGCAGGGCCGGGATCCGACGCTGGGCGACCTGTCCTCCCCCGACCACGACGACGTCACGGCCGGACAACATGAGGCCCACCGGGTAGGGCCGCAGGTCGGCGTCCGCGCGGCGCGGGTGGCGTGGCGGGGACGGCATGTGTTCACGGTAGGCCGGCGCGCAGTCCCCTCCCGCCCTGTCCGCTCCGCGGACCAACCGCCGATCCGCGGCTTCTGGCACGCCCATCCGCGGCTTCTGGCACGCCCATCCGCGGATTGTGGCGCGCAGCTCACCCGCGTCTGCGATCACGGCGCGGTAGCGTCGGCCTGGCCCACCGATGAAGGAGCGCCATGAGCCTGGACCGACCAGTCAGCCCCGACCCGTACGACCTGCTCCCCACGGTCGGCAGCTTCACCGTCACCTCGGGCGACGTCACCGACGGCGGACCGCTGAAGGACGACCAGGTCGCCGCGAAAGGAAACGCGTCGCCCCAGCTGTCGTGGTCCGGCTTCCCGGCCGAGACCAAGAGCTTCGTGGTGACGTGCTTCGACCCGGACGCCCCGACACCATCGGGCTTCTGGCACTGGGTGCTGGTGGACCTGCCAGCGGACGTGTCGGACCTGCCGGCCGGTGCGGCCTCGGGTGCGCTGCCCGGTTCGGCCTTCCACGTGCGCAACGACGCCGGCGACGCAGGCTTCATGGGTGCGGCGCCGCCGGAGGGTGACCAGGTGCACCGCTACTACTTCGTCGTACACGCGGTGTCGGAGGAGAGTCTCGGGGCCGATCCTGACGCGAGCCCGGCGGTCGTGTCGTTCAACCTGGCGTTCAAGACCCTCGCCCGCGGCATGGTCATCGGCACGTATCGTCACTGATCGCCGACGGATCCTAGCCATCCGACCTGCCCTGGCTGCCTGAATGGTGAGAGATCGGGTGGGGTTGTACGCCGCGCTCGCGGCCCAAGGCTTCCGCCGCTACGCGACCTATCGCGCCGCGACTTGGGCCGGCATCTTCACCAACTCCGTGTTCGGGGTGATCCTGGCCTACACCTACATCGCGCTCTGGTCGCAGCGTCCGCACCTGGGCGGCTACGGCGTCGCGGAGGCGCTCACGTACGTGTGGGTAGCGCAAGGGCTGATCATGCCCACCGGGCTGTTCGGCGCCGTCATGGTCCAAGACGCCGCCCAGCGGGTACGTACCGGCGCCGTCGCAATCGACCTCTACCGGCCGACCCGGCTGCTGGGTTGGCGACTGGCCGAGGACCTCGGCCGCGCCGCGTACCACCTCCTGACTCGAGGACTGATGCCCGCTGTCGTCGGCCTGCTGCTGTTCCACCTCGCCATCCCCGAGCGGGGCATCACCTATGTGTGGTTCGCCGTGTCGATGGTGCTCGCGGTCGTCGTCGGCTTCGGCCTGCGCTACCTGGTCGGACTGATCGCGTTCTGGGTGATCGACATCCAGGGCTACGTCACGCTGCTGTTCGCGTCGTCGATGTTCTTCTCCGGCATGGTGCTCCCCTTGGTCGTCTTCCCGGGCTGGCTCGGCACCGCCGCCGACCTGCTGCCGTTCCGCTGCCTGATCCAGATCCCCAACGACGTCCTGCTCTCCGACCACACCGGTACGGCCATCGCTCCGTTGCTCGGCGTGCAGCTGGTGTGGTCCGCGGTCCTGCTGCTCTCCGGGCGGCTCGTCACCGATCTGGCCGTACGCAAGGTGGTGGTCCAAGGTGGTTAGCAGCGTCCGGGCGTTCGCGTTGATCGCCGGCGCCTGGCTGCGCGCGTCCCTGACGTACCGCACATCGTTCGTGATCACCACGATCGGGCAGCTGCTGGTCACCGTGCTCGACTTCGTCGGGATCGTGATCATCTTCAGCCACATCGACCGGTTCGGCGGCTTCACCCTGTCGCAGATCGCGTTGCTGTACGGCGTCTCGGGGCTCGGCATCGGGTTCGCGGACCTGCTGGTGGGCAACAGCGAGCAGCTCGGCCGGCGGGTCCGGGACGGAACGCTCGACTCCATGCTGGTACGCCCGGTCGCACCGTTGGTCCAGGTGTGCGCCGACCGCTTCGCGCTTCGCCGGGTCGGCCGGATCATCCAGGTGGGCGTGGTGACCGGATGGGCGCTTGTCAACGTGGACGTCAGCTGGTCGGCGGCGAAGGTGGCCGTGCTCATCCTCGCCGTCGTCAGTGGGACGGTGATCTTCTGCTCGGTCTTCATCCTCGGCAGCGCGTACCAGTTCATCGCCGGCGACGCCTCGGAAGTGATGAACGCCTTCACTTACGGCGGCAACACCCTCACGCAGTATCCGCTGACGATCTATCCGGCTGAGCTGGTGAAGGGCCTGACGTTCGTGCTGCCGATGGCCTTCGTCAACTGGTACCCGGTGTTGTACGTGCTGGGGCGCACCGACCCGTTCGGGCTACCCTCCTGGCTGCAGCTGGCGTCGCCGCTGGCCGCTGCGGTGATGGCCGGCCTCGCGACCCTGGGCTGGCGGGCCGGACTCCACCGTTACCAGAGCACGGGAAGCTGACAGATGGCCGTGATCGAGGTCGACGACCTCTGCCGCACCTTCGTCGTGCGTCGCAAGACCGGGCCGCTGCGACGCGAACGGCACGACGTGCGCGCCGTGGACGGCCTGTCGTTCTCGATCGAGGCCGGTGAGATGGTCGGCTACATCGGACCCAACGGGGCCGGCAAGTCCACCAGCATCAAGATGCTGACCGGAATCCTGGTGCCGACCGGCGGCCGCGTGCGGGTGGCCGGCCTCGACCCGGCGCGACGGCGTACCGAGCTGGCCCGCCGGATCGGGGTGGTGTTCGGGCAGCGCACCGGGCTGTGGTGGGATCTGCCGCTGCGTGACTCCTTCGACCTGCTGCGCCGGATGTACGCCGTGCCCCTGGATCGCTACCGTGCCAATCTCGACCGCTTCATCGACCTGCTCGACCTGGCGCCGTTGCTCCAACAACCGGTGCGCTCGCTGTCCCTGGGGCAGCGCATGCGCGGCGACATCGCGGCCGCCTTGATGCACGACCCGGAGATCGTCTATCTCGACGAGCCGACGATCGGCCTCGACGTGGTGAGCAAGGGGCGGCTCCGGCAGTTCCTGCGCGACATCAACGCGGAGCGCGGGACCACGGTGATGCTGACGACGCACGACCTGGTCGACATCGAGCGTGTTTGTGACCGGGTCATGGTCATCGACCGTGGGCACCTCGTCTTCGACGGGAACCTGACCGCGCTGCAGCGGATGGGCAGCGCCAGCCGCACCGTCGTGGTCGACCTGGCCGAGGCCGCCGAGCCGGTCTGCGTCCCCGGAGCGACCGTGACCCGGGTCGAGGGTCCACGGCAGTGGCTGTCCCTACCCGGTGATGCGAGTGCCGCGCCGATCGTCAGCGCCCTGGCCGCGGGCTACGACGTCGCCGACCTCTCGATCCAGGAGCCGGCGATCGAGGACGTCATCACCGCCCTCTATGCCCGTTAGTGCGGTGCGGCACACTTCCGCCATGACCGAGCACCCGACCGACCGACGACCCGATGTGCTCGGCGAGCCCTACACCGCCGAGACGATCGAGCTGCCCGACGACGCCGAGGGCCCGGTGGTGGCAACGCTGGTGCGGCTCCCCGGTGAGGCACCCCGCGAGCGCGCAGTGCTGTACGTCCACGGGTTCAACGACTACTTCTTCCAGACCGGGGTCGCCGACTTCTTCACCGCCCAGGGCTACGACTTCTACGCCCTCGACCTGAGGAAGTACGGCCGGTCGCTGCTGGCCCACCAGACGCCGAACTTCTG
Organism: Nocardioidaceae bacterium; assembly: GCA_050700835.1. Lineage (GTDB taxonomy): Bacteria > Actinomycetota > Actinomycetes > Propionibacteriales > Nocardioidaceae > JBOHDX01. Next base: position 13,209 of record JBOHDX010000037.1, on the reverse strand, counting down.
CATCGACGTGCACGAGTACTTCGCCGAGCTGGACGAGGCGTACGACCGGATCACCCAGCGCGACGGGCACTCGACGGTGCTCGTCGTCGCCCACTCGACGGGCGGTCTGATCGCTCCCCTGTGGTCCGACCAACGCCGGCGGGACGGCCGGCCGCTGCCCGTCGGGTTCGTGCTGAACAGCCCGTGGCTCGACCTGCAGGGCTCGGCTCTCCTGCGGACGGTCGGCACCCGCGCGATCGACCAGATCGGTGCCCGACGGCCGTACCAGGTCATCCCTCGAAGCACGTCCGGCGTCTATGCCGAAAGCCTGCACCGCGACCACCGTGGCGAGTGGGACTTCGACCTCACTCTCAAACCACTGCAGACCTTCACCGTCCGGGCCGGGTGGCTGCGGGCGATCCGGCGAGCCCACCGCGAGCTGCACCGCGGGATCGACGCCGGCGCTCCGGTGCTGGTGCTGTGCTCGACCCGGACGGTCTTCACCAACGCGTGGAGCGACGATGTGCCGCGCACCGACATCGTTCTCGACGTGAAGCAGATCGCCCGGTGGGCGCACCAACTCGACCGGGTGGTCACGATCGCGCGCATCGACGGCGCGGTGCACGACGTCTTCCTGTCCGGTCCGGACGCCCGGGCATGTGCCTACGGCTACACGCGTACCTGGCTGAACGCCGTCTTGCCGCCGCGCGACGAATGACTTGGGCTCAGCCCGTGGGCTCAGCCCTTGGGCCAGCCCGCGGATCGGCGCATCGGGACGTGCGCGATCCCGTCCTCGTCGAACTCCGGTCCGGCCACGTCGAAGCCGAACCGGGCGTACCAGCCTCGCAGGTACGACTGTGCGTCGAGCACGACCTCGTCGCCCGCGCACAACCCCAGCGCGGTGTCCACCAGCAGCGCGGCCACCCCCTGTCCGCGGTGGTCGGACCGCACACAGACCCGACCGATCCGGCGCACCCCGTCGTCGTGGAGGATCCGCAGGCAGCCGACGACCTCGGCTCCATGGGTCGCCCACACGTGCACCGCCTCCGGCTCGACGTCGCGACCGTCGAGCTCGGGGTAGGGACACTGCTGCTCGACGACGAACACGTCGACCCGCAGCCTCAGCACCGCGTACGCGGTGGCCGGGTCCAGCTCGCGCCAGCCGGCGCAGTGTGTCTCGACCACGCGGTGACACTAGCCCGCGTCGCCCACCCCTCTCGCAAGCGCGGGAAGGTGGCTTGGCTTTCGCGCCGAACCAGAGCCACTTTCCCGCGATCGCGTCCGCTTCTGCCGGCGTGTCGCGGACGGTAAGCACCGCACACGGACTCCCGCGACACGGCACGATCGGCCGGTGGGCATGATCGACCACATGACCGGACGACTCGTCACCGTGCCCGCGGCGGAACGCCTCGATCTGGTGGCGACGCCGGTTGCTGCGGCGCTGACGCGGCTGCCGCGCGCGATGATCGCGGAGATCGACCCCGACCTGGCCGATACGGCAGCGTTCGTCGACGCCTATGACGTACCGCTCGACATCTCGGCCAACTGTGTCGTGGTGACGGGCCGCCGCGGCGACGTGCAACGCCATGCGGCGTGCGTCGTCCTGGCCACCACTCGCGCCGACGTGAACGGCCTGGTGCGCAAGCGCCTGGATACTCGCAAGGCATCGTTCGCCTCCATGGACTTCGCGGTCGCGGCGTCGGGCATGGAGTACGGCGGGATCACCCCGATCGGCCTGCCCCTGGAGTGGCCGCTACTCGTCGACGCCGCCGTGGTCGCCACCCCGGTCGTGGTGGTGGGAAGCGGAGTCCGCCGCTCGAAGATCGTGCTGCCGGGCGCCGACCTGATGCTGCTGCCGGGAGCCGAGGTGGTCGAGGCCCTCGGCAGCCCCGCGCCGATCAGACGCTAATCCCGTCGAATCAGCCCAGGAACTGCACCACGGCGGCAACGCCCACCACCACGACGAATCCGCGCAGCACCACGTCCGGCAGCCGGCGCCCGACGGTCGCACCAACTTGGCCGCCGACCGTCGCGCCGATGGCGATCAGGCCCGCGGCCAGCCAGTCGACGTGCGCCACCAGCACGAACACCACGGCAGCCACCCCGTTCACGATCGCGGCCAGCACGTTCTTGGTCGCGTTGAGCCGCTGCAACGTGTCATCCAGTCCGAGGCCGAGCACAGCCATGAACAGCACGCCCTGTGCCGCGCCGAAGTAGCCGCCGTAGATCGACGTGGCGAACACCGCCACCCACACCAGCCACGAACCGTGGTGCCGCTGCTCCTCACCGGCGCGCCTGCCGCGTACCCAGGCCGACAGTTGCGGCTGGATCACGACGAGCAGGCAGCCCAGCAGGATCAGCGCGGGTACGACCGCGGCGAAAACCGACTTGTCGAGAGTCAGAAGCAGCAGTGCACCGGTGAGACCGCCGAGCACCGCTGCCACGCTGTTGCGGAGCAACCGGGTGCGCTGACCCTTCAGCTCGCGCCGGTAGCCGACCGCGCCGGACACCGAGCCGGGTACGAGGCCGACCGTGTTGCTGACGTTGGCCACGACGGGTGGATATCCCAGTGCCAGCAGCGTGGGAAAGGTGACCAAGGACCCCGAGCCCACGACCGTGTTGATGGTGCCCGCCGCCAAGCCGGCCACGACGACCAGCACGGCGTGCAGCAACGTCACTGGCCGGTGACCTCCGGACCTTCGCCGGAGGCCGGCGGTGAGACCGGACGCTCGGTCTCGTCAGTGCCGGTGTCCGCGCCCTCCGGAGGCGCGGCGCTGACTCGTGAGCCGCCTCCGGGTCGAGTGGTCACGGCTTCCTCGGCGGAGGCGATCGCCGCCTCGACCTCCGCATGCGCCTTGCTCAACGTGGCGTCGGTCTCCGGCGCCAGGTCGTCACCGATCTCGACCCGCTTGCGGGGACCGCCACTGTCCTTCGGGATGCCCGGGATGCTGCCGATCTGGCTACCCAGACCCTCCAGGGCCCGCCCGATCTCGCTCGGAATGACCCAGACCTTGTTGGCGTTGCCGTCGGCGATCTTCGGCAGCATCTGAAGGTACTGGTACGACAGCAGGGCCTGGTCGGGCGCACCATCGTGGATCGCCTGGAACACCGTCTGGATCGCCTGGCCCTCGCCCTGCGCCCGCAGGATCTGCGACTCACGGTCGGCTTGGGCACGGAGGATCTGTGCCTCCCGGGCGCCTTCGGCGGACAGGATCGCCGACTGCTTCTCGCCCTCCGCGGTGAGGATCGCCGACTGGCGCATGCCTTCCGCGGTGAGGATCGCGGCGCGCTTGTCCCGGTCGGCGCGCATCTGCTTCTCCATCGAGTCCTTGATCGACGGCGGCGGGTCGATGCCCTTTAGCTCGACCCGGTTGACCCGGATGCCCCACTTGCCGGTCGCCTCGTCAAGCACACCGCGTAGCGCGTTGTTGATCTGATCGCGGCTGGTCAGGGCCTGCTCGAGGTCCATGCCGCCGGTGATGTTGCGCAGCGTGGTCATCGTGAGCTGCTCGATCGCCTGGATGTAGTTGGCGATCTCGTAGGTCGCGGCCACCGGGTTGGTCACCTGGAAGTAGATGACGGTGTCGATCGACACGACCAGGTTGTCCTCGGTGATGACCGGCTGCGGCGGGAAGGACACCACCTGTTCGCGCAGGTCGATCACGTAGCGCACCCGGTCCACGAACGGGGTGACGACGTTCAATCCCGCCGACAAGGTGGTGCGGTACTTCCCGAACCGCTCGAGGACGCCGGCGCGAGCCTGCGGAATGATGCGGACCGTCTTGCCCAACGTCACGACCACGACAAAGGCGAGCACGATCAAGACGATGACCAGTGCGAGCATCGACGGTGTCCTTCCTGGTTGCAACGGTTCAGCACAGCACCTGTGCCGACACGACCCCCGCGGTGACTAGTCCGCGGGATAGACCACAGCGGTAGCGCCATCGATCTCGAACACGCTGACCTTGGTGCCCGGCTCCAGGACCATGTCCGGATCGTACGCACGCGCCGTCCACAGCTCACCGGCGAGGCGGATCTGGCCCGTCTCGTCGTCGACCGACGTCACGACCACGCCGGTACGCCCGACCAGGGCTGCATGTCCGGTGGTGAGGCTCGGACCGGCGTGGAGGCGCTTCACGACACTGGGACGGACCGCCCCGAGCATCGCCACCGAGACGATGGCTGCCACCGCCATGTCGAGCACGAACGGCGCGCCGAGGGCCGCCGTGACCGCCCCGGCGGCAGCGCCGACGGCCAGCATCAGCAGGACGAGGTCCAGGCTCATCATCTCGACCCCGGCCAGAACCAAGGCAGCGATCAGCCAGGCGGCCCAGGCGTGGTCGGCCATCCAACTGAACATGAGTCCAGCGTAGTGCCGCCCCACACGGGACGCGTGCCCTGCGGGCCGGCGGGTACGGGTACGGGTACGGGTACGCGGGTGGCTACCGGAGACGGTGGACGGCCTGCCGGCGTCTGGCGCTGTAGCGCCCCTCGTGCTCGTCAAGGATCAGGGGCATTCCGAACGTGTGCGTGAGGCTCTCCTCGGTCAGCGTCTCGTGCATCGGCCCGGCATCGACGATCTCGCCGGAGCGCAGCAGCAGGACATGGGTGAAGGCCGGGGGAATCTCCTCGACGTGGTGACTCACCAGCACGGTCGTGGGGGCACCCGGGTCGGCCGCCAGGAGCGACAGGGTGCTGACGAGATCCTCGCGACCACCCAGGTCGAGACCGGCGGCCGGCTCGTCGAGCAGCAGCAGCTCCGGGTCGGCCATCAGCGCGCGCGCGATCTGAACGCGTTTGCGCTCTCCCTCACTCAACGTCCCGAAGGTGCGCGCGGCGAGGTGCCCGACTCCGATCTCGGACAGCAGCTCGCGGGCCCGGTCGTGGTCCATGTCGTCGTAATGTTCGCGCCACCGGCCGATCACGGCGTACGACGCCGACACCACCACGTCGTGCACGAGCTCCGAGCGCGGGATCCGCTCGGCGAGAGCGGCGCTGGTGAGCCCGATCCGCGGGCGTACCTCGAACACGTCGACGGTGCCGAGGACCTCGCCGAGCACCCCGACCACGCCGGTCGACGGATAGAGGTGGGTGCCAACCACCTGCAGCAGGGTCGTCTTGCCGGCACCGTTGCTTCCGAGGACCACCCACCGCTCGCCCTCGGCGACCTGCCACGAGATGCCGGAGAGCAACCGAGTGTCGCCACGAACGACCGACACGTCGGCCAGCTCGATGACGGCGCTCATGGTCTCCTCGTCGGCGGATCGGGCGACGGGCGGGTGCACAGGAGGTCCCAACCTATTGCACGACTGCCGCAGGTCCTGAGCCTGACCCCTTGCCGCTCTGGCGACCCAATGCTACGAGCGGGCGGCGGTGAAACCGACCGGTCCGCCCTTTTACTCTGGTCCGGTGCAGCTAGCTACCCGCTCGGCTCGCCTCACCGTCTGGTTCAACGCCTGGCGCTGCGGCCACGTCGCGCTCGATACCGCACCCGGCGAGGTCATCGGCGACGACGCCGGGCACGACGTCACCGGGCTCGACCCCGAGCCTCTCCCGCTGCTGCTCGCGTTCGGCCGCCTGCGCACCGTCGGTGCCGACCTGGCGACGCTCGCACTGCCGATGCCCGGAGATCTGAGCGGTCTGGCCGGTCCGCCACGGCTCAACGAGGCCGCCATCGAGGCCGGCGAGGCGGTCGTGTTCGGCTCCGCCGGGCTCGCGCTGGTACCGACGCTCGTCGGCCGCGGAGTCTTCTGGCATGCCCACGAGGCCCGCCCGGCTCGGATGGACCACTCTCTCGGCGACGCGGAGCGACTGTTGCGCGAGGCGCTCGTCGTGGCCGCGGACCGGCTCACCGACCTCGACCTGGCCCGATGGCGGCCGGAGGTCTCCGAGACGCTCGCGTTGGTACGCGAACCGACCGAACCCTTGCTGCCGCCGGGGTACTCGCCCCGGGCCGGACGCATGGCGGCGCTGGCCGAGCGGTGCCGATTGCTGGTCGACACCGCGCTCGACGACGAGGCGAGCCATCTGGACCAGGCCCGCGCCGACGAGCGCCGGCGCCTGTTGCTCGATCTCGAACGGTCGGCCCGGCAGGCGATGGTCACCGCGTGCACCCACGGGACGTCGTCCATCGCGCAAGCCTGACGGTCCTTGCCGCAGACCTCACCCAGGTCCTGACCCTGGTCCTGACCGCTGCCGGAACGACCGGGTCGATAGCCTCGGTCCGATGCCGATCCAGCCCGGCCCGCCCGGTCCCCAGCGACCGCGTCGGGCAGACGACGCGGAGACGCTGCTGATCACCCTCACTGGGCACGACCGCCCCGGGGTGACGTCGCGGCTGTTCGAGGCCTGTGTCGCCCACGGCGTCGAGGTCCTGGACATCGAGCAGGTCCTGCTGCGGGGCCGGCTCGTGCTCGGCGTCCTGCTCACGGCGCCGCGCGACGTCGGTGCGGTGAGCCGTGCGATCACCGGAGTCGCTCACGACCTCGGCATGGACGTGGAGCTCGAGAGGGGTGTCGGTGACAACGAGCACCGACCTGCCGGGCGTACCCACGTGACGGTGCTCGGAACGCCGCTGCGCCCCGCCGCCGTGGCCGCGATCGCTGGGCGGGTGGCGGACGCTGGGGCCAACATCGACCGCATCGTCCGGATGGCGCGCTACCCCGTCACCGCGATCGACTTGGATGTGTCGGGCGCCGAGCCGGACCAGCTGCGACGACTGCTTGCCGCCGAGGCAGTCCAGCAACGAGTCGACATCGCCGTGCAGCCGGCCGGGATCCATCGGCATGCGCAGCGGCTTGTCGTGCTGGACGTCGACTCGACGGTGGTCCAGGGCGAGGTGATCCAGATGCTCGCCGCTCACGCCGGCGTCGAGGCCCAAGTCGCCGCCGTCACCGCCGCCGCGATGCACGGGGAGCTCGACTTCGCCGAATCGCTGCGTGATCGGGTGGAGATGCTGGCCGGCATCGAGGCCGACGTCCTCGACAAGGTGGTGGCGTCCCTGGTGTATACGCCAGGGGCGCGCACGATGATCCGCACCCTCAAGCGGCTGGGATACCGGTTCGCCCTGGTCAGTGGCGGGTTTACGCAAGTCATCGAGAGGATCGCGGCCGACCTCGGGGTCCACTATTTCGCTGCGAACCGGCTCGAGGTCGTCGACGGGCGGCTGACCGGGCAGATCATCGGCGACGTGGTCGACCGTGCCGGCAAGGCCGCCGCACTGCGCCGGTTCGCCGCCGACGCCGGCATCGCGCTGGCGAACACGGTGGCGATCGGGGACGGTGCCAACGACCTCGACATGCTGGCCGCGGCGGGGCTGGGGATCGCGTTCAACGCGAAGCCGGTCGTACGTGAGGCGGCCGACACGTCGGTGTCCGTGCCCTACCTCGACGCGATCGTCTACCTGCTCGGGATCACCCGCGAGGAGATCGAGGCGGCCGACGCGGACACCGGCCTCACCACGCCGGCCCCGCCGGTGTGAGCGGTCAGCCAGGTGGGCCGGGAGGCCGCGGACCGGTGGTGAGCGGACTGTCAGGGCGAGTGGACCGCGCGCGTGCGGCAGTGACCCCAGTCGAGATCGCTCCACCGGTCCCGGTGCGTCAGGATCGCCACGCTGGCGGCCGAGAACCCGTGCACCGCGGTGTCGTCGCGTTCGCCGTCGGGTGAGCGATCACTCAGCTCCACCACCAGCGCCTGCATGGTCGGGTTGTGACCGACCACCATCACGGTGGTGACGTCGTCGTCCAACAGCCGCAGCGTCTGGAGGATCTCGCCAGGTCCGGCGTCGTACAACCCGTCGAGGTACTGAACGTCCGCCTCGATCGAGCGGGCCAACTCCCGCCAGGTCTCGCGGGTACGCACCGCCGACGACACCAGCGCGTGGACGTCTGACAGTCCCTGCTCGGCCAGCCACTCCCCGGCAGCGCGGGCCTGGGCGATCCCGCGGGGGCTCAGCGGCCGGGCGTGGTCGGTGACCGCGTGCGACTCCGCCTTGGCGTGCCTCATCACGACCAGCGTGCTTGTCGGGCTGTCGGGATCGGTCTCGACCGCCACCGCGTACCTCCTCGATCGTCGGGTTCGTCATCGTCGCGCGGGTCGACCCTTCCAGCAACCCGTCCGCGCAGCCCACCCGCCCGCCGATCCGCGGGTTCTGGCCCGCCCATCCGCGGGTTCTGGCCCGCCCATCCGCAGCGCCCCGTCCGCCGCGAGATCACATTTTGAGGCGGACGGAGGGCGCTTATGTCGCCTGCAATTGTGATCTCACGCCAGTCGCAATCCGGCGGGCGCCGAAACCCGCGGATGAGCGCCGATCCGCGGGTTCTGAACCGATCGATCCGCGGGTTCCGGCCGGACTGTGACAGGGGCCGTCAGATCGAGTGCCAGACGGCGGCGAGCAGCCCGTCGCAATGTTGCGCACGTCGACACCATCCAAATCGTCGGCAGACGTGCCTAGCCGCGCACGCTGCCACGCCAACGTCTCAGGGCCGCTGCACGCTCATGGCGAAGGTGCCCGCGGGTCGAACCCCTAGGCTGTGCTGCCATGGCGCCCGCGAAGCTCTCCCCCGCTTATCCGGCTTCGACCGCGGGAGTGGTGATGGCGATCGGCGGCGCCGAGGCGAAGGTCGGCGAGCGCACCGTGCTGTCCACCTTCGTGCGCTTCAGCGGTGGTGCCGACGCCAGGATCGCCGTGGTCCCGACGGCCTCGTCGCTGGGTCCGGAGGTCATCGAGGTCTATCGCGCAGTGTTCACCCGACTCGGCGCCGGCGAGGTCTTCGCCGTCCGGCCCGAGACGCGTGCAGACGCCGACGACCCCGCCATCGCGGCCAAGCTTGACGACGCCACCGGTGTCTTCCTGACCGGCGGCAACCAGCTCAAGCTGTCCGCCGTCGTCGCAGGTACGCGCTTCGGCGACGCATTGCACTCGGCACACCGCCGCGGGGTGGTCGTCGGCGGAACCTCCGCGGGCGCGAGCATCCTGTCGTCCCACATGGTGGCGTTCGGGTCTGGTGGAGCCACCCCCAAGCAGCGGATGAGTCAGCTGGCCGCGGGACTGGGCCTGATCGACGGCTGCGTGATCGACCAGCATTTCGCCCAGCGCAACCGTTACGGCCGGCTGCTCAGCCTGATCGCGCAGTCGCCGAGCCTGCTCGGCATCGGGGTCGACGAGGACACCGCGGCAGTCATCCACCCCGACGGTGTGCTCGAGGTGGTGGGACGCGGGTCAGTGACGGTTCTCGACGGCCATCAGGTCGTGTCCAACGCACACGAGGCCAAGCGCACCGCGCCACTGCTCGTGTCGGGCGCGATCGTGCACGTGCTCCCGGCCGGATCATGCCTCTCGATACCCGACCGCACCCTCGTGCATCGGCCGGGCGAGCCGGATGCGGCCGAGGTGGAGCAGATCGAGGAAGCCAGCGCCGACCTGCGACAGCTCGCGGAGGACATCGCCGCCGACGGCGTCTCGCCGACCTACTTGACCCGCCGGCGCAAAAGGCGTACCACCGAGCGCGAGCACCGCATGGTGGCCAGGGAGGACTCATGACCGAGGAAGTCGCCACCCGGCAGGCGACCCGACCCGAACCCGACCTCACCATCGTCGAGACCCGGGTCTATCGCGGTCCCAACACTTGGTCGTACGACCGCGCGATCCACCTGGTCGTGGACCTCGGATCACTGGAGGACTTCCCCACCAACACGCTGCCGGGCTTCACCGACACGCTGCTCGAGCTGCTGCCCGGGTTGCGTGACCACTCGTGCTCACGCGGGCGCCGCGGTGGGTTCGTCGAGCGTCTCCAGGAAGGCACCTGGCTGGGCCACGTCACCGAGCACGTCTGCCTCCAGCTGCAGCAGGAGGTCGGCCACGACATGCGCCGCGGCAAGACCCGCCAGGTCAAGGGCGTCCGGGGCCGCTACAACATCATCTTCGGCTACGTCGACGAGCAGGTCGGGCTTGCCGCCGCACGCCTGGGCGTACGCCTGGTCAACCACCTCGTCCGGCCCGACCCGCAGCTCGACTTCGGGGACGAGCTCGAACGCTTCATCGTCCGGGCGGAGCGGACCGCGTTCGGCCCGTCAACGCAGGCGATCCTCGACGAGGCCATGTCGCGCGACATCCCCTGGATCCGGCTCAACCAGCACTCGCTGGTCCAGCTGGGACAGGGGGTCCACCAGAAGCGGATCCGCGCGACGATGACGTCGCAGACGTCGTCCATCGCGGTGGACGTCGCCTCCGACAAGGACCTCACCACCCGGCTGCTTTCTGCCGCCGGTCTGCCGGTGCCCAAGCAGGAGTCGGTACGCACGGTCGACCAGGCCGTCACCCAGGCGAAGCGGATCGGCTTCCCGGTGGTGGTGAAGCCGTCGGACGGCAACCATGGCCGAGGGGTGTGCCTGGACCTTCAGGACGAGGACGCCGTCCGGGCCGCGTTCCCCGTCGCCGAGGCGCAGTCGCGCCGAGGCTGGGTGATCGTGGAGTCCTACGTCACCGGCAAGGACTACCGCTGCCTGGTGATCGACGGCCGGCTCGCCGCCATCGCCGAACGGGTCCCCGCGCACGTGGTCGGTGACGGCCAGCGCAGCATCACCGAGCTCGTCGCCCAGACCAACGCGGACCCGCGCCGCGGAGTCGGTCACGAGAAGGTTCTCACCCGGATCAAGGTCGACGACGCAGCCGTCGAGCTCGTGCGTACGCAAGGGTTCGAGATGGACTCGGTGCCCCCAGAAGGCACCTCCGTCCGGCTGACCCTGACCGGCAACATGTCCACCGGCGGGATCGCCATCGACCGTACCTTCGAGGCACACCCGGAGAACGTCGAGATCGCCGAGGAGGCGGCCGCCGTGATCGGCCTCGACATCGCCGGCATCGACTTCATCTGTCCCGACATCGCCGCACCTGTGCGCGAGATCGGCGGAGCCATCTGCGAGGTCAACGCCGCTCCGGGATTCCGCATGCACACGCATCCGACGGTCGGAGAGCCACAGTTCATCTCCAAGCCCGTGGTCGATATGCTGTTCCCCCCGGGCGCGCCCAGCCGGATCCCGATCGTGGCGGTCACCGGCACCAACGGCAAGACCACGACGTCGCGGATGATCGCGCACATCTTCAAGGGCCTGGGGCGCAAGGTCGGGATGACGTCGACCGACGGCATCGTGGTCGACGAACGGCTGGTGATCCGGGCCGACGCGTCCGGCCCCAAGTCGGCGCGCATGGTGCTGCAGAACCCTCGGGTCGACTTCGCGGTGTTCGAGGTGGCCCGCGGCGGAATTCTGCGGGAGGGCCTCGGCTACGAGCGCAATGACGTGGGCGTCGTGCTCAACGTGCAGCCCGACCACCTCGGCATGCGCGGCATCGACACCGTCGAGCAGCTCGCTGATGTCAAGGCAGTGGTGGTGGAAGCAGTGCCGCGCAGCGGGTTCGCCGTGCTCAACGCCGACGACCCCCTGGTACGCGAGATGCGTCGAAAGTGCTCCGGCGACGTGGTCTGGTTCAGCATGGAGGCGCCCGGGTCACCGGAGCGCGACGTCGTGGACGCGCACTGCCGTCGAGGTGGTCGCGCAGTCGTGCTGGAGAAGTCCGAACGCGGCGAGATGATCCTGGTGCGGCACGGGCGCCGCCAGATGCAGCTGGCGTGGACCCATCTGTTGCCGGCAACGTTCAACGGGCGGGCCCGGATGAACGTCCAGAACGCCCTGGCCGCCACCGCGGCCGCGTTCGCCGCCGGTGCGCCACTGCACGACATCCGTCAGGGATTGCGTTCGTTCACGACGTCCTACTACCTGTCGCCGGGTCGCTTGAACCAGGTCGAGATCGAAGGCGTCGACGTCATCGTCGACTACTGCCACAACGCTCCAGGCATGCGGATGCTCGGCGACTTCGTGGACCGCATGGGTGAGTCCATGGAGCTGACGAGTGACCTCGCCAAGCCGTCCAGGATCGGCGTGATCGCCACCGCCGGCGACCGCCGCGACGACGACATGCGCGAGCTCGGCGCCGTGGCCGCAGACCACTTCGACGTCTTGGTCGTACGCGAGGACAGCGCCTTGCGGGGGCGCCGGCGCGGCGACACGTCAGCCCTCGTGGCCGAAGGGGTGTCCGCGCGGATCGCCGAGGGCGCCCGGTGCAAACAGGTCGAGGTGGTGCTCGAGGAGATCCCGGCCGTGCGGCACGCCATGTCCCGGGCCAACAAGGGCGACCTCGTCGTGCTCTGCGTCGACAAGCACGGGACCGTCATGGCCGAGCTGGAGAACTGGTCCCAGCACGCCCAGGCCGGATCCGGTCGCGAGGACACCGTCGGCGACCCGGACGTTCACGCCCAGGCCGGTACCGCCGGATCCGTTCGATGAGCGTCGCGTCGGCTGATCAGGCGGTGGCCGCAGCCATTCACACCGTGTCCCGGAGGTCGACTCCGTCTTGGGGTCGCGCTATGGGGCTCGCTGAACCGTGATGGGTGAGGGGGAGTGGATCTCCCATGTCGAGTCCAGCATGACGAACGTCGGGAACATGTCTGCCAGGGGCGCGTCGATGTCGATCGTCGTCCACTCGAGCGATGCATAGGTGCGTCGCCGGTCGTCGACCAAGGTCGTGGGCACGGAGGAGTAGGTCATGGCCCGCCAGCTGTCGGTCGGAAGAGATCCGGCCCACTCGGAGGTTCCCGGAGGTGCGCCTGGTGAGGACGCCGCTGCCGACGCCTCCTCGTCTCGATGCAGAGAGGACACAGCCTCTCCGGATGCCTGCACGACACGATAGTCCAGGATGGACGACGGCCACGCCCTGACAAACATTCCGCGAGGCACCAAGGCTAAGTCGATCCAGGTTGCTGGGTCAGCGTGCGTTATCGAGATGGTGGCCCATTGCCCCGGACCCAGTTGGATCCATTCGAGCCAGGGGTGGAGAGATATCTCGCACCGCTGCGCGAACCGGTTCTCTACTCTCATGCGGCGGGCGGAGAGTTGGGGTTGGGGACGTACGTGTCGCTCTGGCACAGCACCGTGGAACCAGGGGTCCTGCTGAGGAAGGCCAATATCTCGATGTCGGGCCCCTTCCCAAGGAGACCGAAGCTCCCGCTCAGACCCGGATCCGCGAGTAGCGCGTTGTGCTGGTCGTGGTTTGGGGGTTCTCGGCGTCTGCGGGGTGTGGTCGGGGTTGGGGCGTGCTGGTGTTCCCGGTGGCGCCGGGTGCGCGGTCTCCGATGGTCCTTGCTGGTGGGGATGGGCAGGCGGCGTCAGGCCGCG
>JBOHDX010000036.1:0-4086 GCA_050700835.1 Nocardioidaceae bacterium | reverse complement strand
AACGGACGACTCGAACACCTCCGCGGCTCTGCCTTGGGGTTCCGCAACCTCGCCAACTACATCGCCCGGTCGCTCTTGGAAACCGGAGGGTTCAGGCCGCGACTACACCCCCGATTGTGAAGAGCCGGCAAACTCGTCGAGAGGTCCGACGAATCAGGAGTTGATCAGCAAGTCGCGTGACTCACCGATCCACAGGTCTTGACTATTCGTCCGAGTACCGATTCTTCCGTGCGGTAAGGGAATCCCTGTAGCTTCGCCCGGCGTAACCCGACCGCTGGAGCGACCTTCAGCGGTGGCTACTGTTGCCACGTATCGTCAATCTGTTGCCCAGTGTTCGCGTCGAGGAAGTTCCATTGTATGCAAGGGTTGCTTGGAAGCGTGGTGTCTTGGGGATTCCTCGACTGTGGGCAGGAGTGCCAACTGTATCCGTAGGCCAACTCATTGTTCGCGGTGTACTCAGTGGGCGTTGCCCCGGCTGGCTTGATGGGCAGAGTCAGGACTCCAAGGTGAACAGTGACGCTGCCAGAGATCGTGGGATCCTGCCCGGTCTTCTCAGCGTATGTCGCCCAAGCCTGCTCCGCGGTCAGCGCAGGAGTGATGCCAGCAGTCGGAGGTGCGAATGTCTCACCGATCTGAGGATCGATCACAATCGTGGATGTCATCACCCCTGCCGGCTGGACACGGCTGTGATGAACCTTTACCTGGCGCGACCGGGGATCGGCGTTTGCAGTTGCGCCTGCCCCGCAACCAGTTACCATCAGGACAGAGCCTAAAGCCCCGAAAAGTGCTGCAATAACTAGCCCGGAGTTGCGCATTTGTACCTACCTAGTTTCTACTGTCCCAGGTCGCAAACACCCCAGCAACATTCGGCACTTTTTGACCCGTGTAGTCCGAGGTGCAGTCCCCTTCAGTTTGCTTGTCGCTCCAAGTCCGGATATCCCACGAGTTAACCATCCCCTCGGTCGGGTTGGGACCCGATCCGTAATGGGTCGGCGCAGGAGAGGATCCCATGATGCGGACTGCACATCCGAAATCGGTCTCCGCAGCGATGGCACCTTCAGGGTTAGAATAAGCACCCTGACTCTCATTCCGGACGGTACAGTTTCCATAGCCGCCCGATTGACCACAGTCTGCAATCTGGTAAAAGTATCCCAGCTTGCTGAGATAGAATCGCACAATTTGGAAATAGACGTAGTTCTCGTCTGGAGTTCCACCGCAGGCATAAAAATGGGGAAATCCTGTACCGATTGCCCAAAACCGACACCAGATTCCACTACCGTCAGACGAGTAGTGGTGATCAAAGCCAATCTGGGTAATACCGGTGCCGCTCCTCTGCTGGATGGCGATCCAGGAGGCCGCGAAAGGGTCGTCCGATGCGGGGGTACAAAGTGCCCCGTCGATCCTGATCTCCACGGGTGCACGGATCCCATATACGGCGTCATCACTGCGGGTCCACGTCCAAAAAGGTGCACCATATTGCTGTGAAGGACACGACGGGTTAGTGAATAACGAATGATTAACCGCGCCGAACGCCTGACTCGACCTTGCCACAACACCAGCCGCAGCAATCCAAACGGCGATGACAGCCCTTATAGGCGATGACAGCCCTTATAAGTCGGTTCCCGCTCAGTCTCTGGGGGCGCAACAGACACTCCTCTCGACACCGGCGCTTGCCGCAAAGCGTACATCCTCCGCGCATTCAGCGGAAGCTTCAGGACGTCGCGGCGGCAGCGATCGAGCTTCGCCAGATTGGACACCTGTGGTGCCGCAGCGTCCGGCGCCGGAGTTTCCGATTCGCTGGGCAACGTGTTGACGCACAGCCCGGCAGCCCACGACCCTCATTCCTGCATGGCGGCCTGCTTCCGCGGTGGCTCGACGGTTGTCTTCCTTCTGCAACGGCCTACCTCTGGAGGCGAGGTCGATCGTGCTGGCCGAGGCAGGCCGGTATCGGATGATCGCGTTGGGCCGAGTGACGGGCCAGACCCAGACATTGCTTGGCCGGAGCACTACGATGTCCAGCGTGCCGTCGACTTCGCGGGCGATCCGAAGGTACAACACACCGCAATCGGACCGCGCAAGCGCCGAGGGATGATCCGGATGTTTCCGGCGGCAACCGACCGCGTAGCTGGTGGACGCGTGGAACTGAGTCAGGTACGCCCATCCGCACCCGGTGACGTCACGGAGCAGGGTCCCGCCGCGGCCAGGGCTGGACCGCTCTCGAGGATTGGGCTGCCGGGTGGACACCACCGTCGGCGACAGTCGTACCAGCGGCCAACGATGCGGATGGCTGTACTCCACGGTGCAGTCTTTGGCCGGCGGGGCGATAACGGCCGGGACTGTGCAGATCACTGTCCTAGATCGCATCCGGCGACTCCTCACCACTATGCTCGTGGTTCGACGCACCCAGCGGCCGGCTGGTTCCAATTCATCGTCAAACCCCCGCGAGGGCTTTGGGTGAGCGGTGTTTCGGGAGCAACACCACGGGTCGCCTGCGGTACGAGTCGACAGGCGTGAAACAGGTGACATGGTCTGTCGGTGGGGAGAGGCACTCGGCGTCTCCGAATCCGTGCGGCTTCGAACTTCGAGGTCGCCGCTCGATCTTGCCGGTCAAGGGGGCTGAGGGCCTGCAATCGGAAGGTTCGCGCCACTCCAAGAGAGAGTGAGTGATCAGGCATCCGGGGCAGGTTGGCGGAGGAGGCTGAACCACCTCGGTGTGGCCGAAGGACGGCAAGCCGTGGGAGGACGCGCTGGAGATGTTCGCGCTGGCGCTGGAGAACTGGATCTACGACTCGCACTTCGCCGCCGGCGAGGACCGCATGGCGACCGTGCCCGAGATGACCGGTGCGTGAGTCCGACTCGTTCGTGTTGAACGGCCACGCGCACCAGCTGACCCGGGCGACCGTCGAGGAGCGGCTGGCAGGCGCGGCGCCCGAACCCATCCAGAAGCACGGCGCCCAGATCGGTGCCGTCTGGTTCCCGGTGCTGCAGGCGTTCGAGATCGTGCTCGGGGTGCCGCGCAACGAGTTCGTGTCGCAGACGCGCGACGTCACCTGGCGGCGCTCGGGTTCGAGATGACCGGCGACACGGATCCGCGGGGGATCGCACATCCAGTTCCGGTGTCGGCGTCCGCGCTGGACGGTGACTGGGTTTCCGAGGCGAACGTCCAGGCCGCCGTCGTCGCTCACTTGATCGAGCAGGATTGGCAGATCATGCGCACGGCGAACACCGCGATCAACGAGCACGGCATCGACGTCATCGCGACCAACGGGACCCGGTCGGTCGGCGTCGAGGTCAAAGGCTTCCCGACGGCGGGGTACGCCGACCCGCGGCGTGTCGGCGAGGTGAAGAAGACCCAGCCGTCCACCCAGGCCGGGCACTGAATCGCGCAGGCATGCCTGGCGGCGATGCGCCGACGACGAAGCGCCCGGACCTCGAGCGGGTCATCGCGCTCCCAGACTTCCCGCGATACCGAAGCCTTCAAGCTGAGACCCGGCCCGCGCTCGACGCCGCCGCCATCCAGATCTGGTGGGTCGACCCAGACAGCACAGTCGGCACGTAGCCGGTGATGTCGACCCGTCGACGGGCTGCTCGGGTCAGGGACGCCTTATCGTCCGGGTCGAGGGAGCGCCGCGACCTCTAGGACGCCGAGATCGGTCGCGGCCCAGCCCCAACCGCTAGCGTGTCACTCTGGGCTAAGGGACGCACTCTTGGCTGGCGAACCACCCTGCTCCCAAACGGATGACACGGCCCTGGGCCTCATGGACCCACGCACTGCGGAACGCGGGGACGTACCGAAAAGTCAGCGCAAAGTCAGTCCGAAAAGGGTCGAGGTTGTCCCTGCTCTACGGGTAACGTCTGTGGCGTCAGGCAACGCGACCGTTGCAGGGTTGAAGATTGAGCGAGTTGGTCCGAGACCGGCCGAGGGAATGCGAGCGATCACCACGCCCTATCCATTGGAGGGGGTCAGGGGTTCGAATCCCCTCAGCTCCACCCCGCTCACCGCCCCGATCGGCTCCCCACCCCCGCCGCGCTGCCCCGCGCCGCGCTGCCCCGCGCCGCGCTGCCCCGCGCCGCGCTGCCCTGCGC
>JBOHDX010000035.1:0-4388 GCA_050700835.1 Nocardioidaceae bacterium | reverse complement strand
CAGTGTCCAGCGTAGAGGACGGCGTTGGGGCTCACGCAGAGAGTCAACCGGCCAGCAGGTCGTGGGCGCCGGTATCGGATGAAGGATGACGAAGCTTCGACAGCGCAGTGCGCTCTATCTGACGAATCCGCTCGCGCGTGAGATCCAGGGTGTTGCCCACCTCTTCAAGGGTGCGCGGGTCTCCCCGATCCAGGCCGTAGCGCAACCGCAGGATCTGTCGCTCGCGCTCGTCCAGCGGTGCCAAGAGCTTGCTGATCTCATCGCCGAGCATTCTGGCGGCTACTGCGTCGAACGGCGACGGAGCGGACATGTCTGCCACGATGTCGGCCAATTCGGTTGGGTGCGGCTCCGCTGGAGTGACGACTGTGCGGTGACGCCTCGGGCGGGTTGAGGTGCTGGCAGGGCGGAGATCCGCCATATCTCCGGGCTGGGCGGCTTGGCTGTCTGTAGTTATCATCAGCTACAGACTGGAGCTACGATGCCTTGCATCCCACGTAGAGCCCGACCTTCGGTGCTGCATGGCACCCTGACGACGTTCCGGCGGCGCTGCGGCAAGCCGGCTTGTCGGTGCGCGACCGGCGAGGCGCACGAGAGCCCTGCGCTCACTTACACCGAAGCGGGTCGGACCAAGACCCTCACCCTGCGCGCCGCTGAGGTGGCCGAGGTCAAAGCAGCGCTGGCACGCTACGAGTCGGCCAAGGCCGACCTGGAGGCCGCCGCCACCGAGGGAATCGCAGCGCTGCGTGGTCGCCGCGACGCCACCGGCGCCCGAGGCGGCCGGCGATGAGCGCTGCGGGGCAGCCGGCCGGCGGCTTTGCCGCCTCCCGCCAGGCCGTGGAGGAGACCCTGGCATGGCTGGAGGGACCTGACGCCGCCGCCCTGGCCCATGGGGAGCTGGAGGACCAACTCGATGCCCGCGGCCGCGAGCTGCTGCGCCGAATGTACGCGGATCACCTGGCCCTGCGAGCGATCAACGAGACGCGCCGCGATGCGGTGGTCGACTCCGACGACGTGACGCACCGGGCGGTCGAAGCGGGCCACCACCGGCCGCTCACGACGATCTTCGGAACCGTCACCGTCGAGCGTCTCGCCTACCGCCACCGTGGACATCCGAACCTGTATCCCGCCGACGCGGCGTTGAACCTGCCCGCGGGGCGTCACAGCCACGGCCTGCGCCGCCTCGCCGCGCTCGAAGCGTCACGGGGATCGTTCGCCGAGGCCGGCCAGGCGGTGTGCCGGGCCACCGGCGTGCACGTCGCCAAACGCCAGGTCGAGGCCCTCGCGGCGGCTGCGGCGGCCGACGTCGAAGGCTTCTACGCCGGCCGGGGCACGCCGCAGGCGGCCTCCGAGGACGACATGTTGGTCATCTCCGCGGATGGCAAGGGGATCGTGATGCGGCCCGACGCCCTGCGTCCAGCCACCGCCAAGGCGGCCGCGACGGCGGCCAACAAGCTTGAGTGCCGGCTGTCCAAGGGCGAGAAACGCAACCGGAAACGCCTCGCCGAGGTGGGCGCCGTCTACGACCTCACGCCCCAGCCCCGCAGCGCCGCCGACGTGCTGGCCACCAAGACCGGCGACGATCCGCCGTCCGCGCCCAGGGCCACCGGCAAGTGGGTGACCGCCAGCGTGGTCGACGACGCCGCCACCGTGATCGCCAAGGTGTTCGACGAGGCGACACGGCGCGACCCCGGCCACTCCCGCAGGTGGGTGGCCCTCGTCGATGGCAACAACCACCAGATCGATCGCATCAACAAAGAAGCCGCCGCCCGCGGCGTCGAGGTCACCGTCGTGGTCGATCTGATCCACGTGCTCGAGTACCTCTGGGGGGCGGTGTGGTGCTTCTTCGCCGAAGGCGACACCGCCGCCGAGACCTGGGTCCACGACAGGGCCATCGCAGTGTTGGAAGGACACGCCCGAGACGTCGCCGCCGGCATCCGACGCAGGGCCACCGCAGAAGCGCTGAGCAAGCAGAGACGCCTCAAGGCCGACGCCTGCGCCACATACCTGACCAACAAGGCCGACTACCTCGACTATCCGACAGCCCTGGCCCAGGGATGGCCCGTCGCCAGCGGCGTGATCGAGGGAACCTGTCGATACCTCGTCGCCGACCGCATGGACATCACCGGCGCCCGCTGGAGCGTCGAGGGGGCCGAAGCCGTGCTCAAGCTACGGGCCGTGCGCGCCAACGACGACTTCGACGACTACTGGACATTCCACCTCGCCCACGAACGACGCCGGGTGCATGAAACCCGCTACGCCGATCCGGCACTCTCCACGGCCGCCTGACGTCCCTCTACGAGAGCCGCACCCGTTCGATTTGGACTCGTCGCAATGAGCCACCATGATAACCAGTGGCGGCCGCTCGGCGAGGGGCCCGATGGCTCCCGTCCGACCAGCGGCTCTTGCCGCCCCACGTCTGTCGCGTGGGCTAAGTGGTCCTCGTCACAAGTCGTTGCGTGAATCGTGTGGGGTGCCGGCCCATGCGGATGGGTCGTTGAGGTAGAGGCCGCAGGCGCAGTCGAGGGCTTCTTCGGGTGTCCCGGTGAAGCTGCCGGTGGGCAGGATCGAGTCTTGGTAGCCGTCTTTGCTGGCCAGGTAGCAGGCGAAGCCCCATTGGTCGGGTGAGCCGCTGTAGCGGAGGCGGCACAGGGGCAGGGGGCCGTCGTCGTCGGTGCCGGTGATGTAGGCGAAGTCGCCCCGGTAACGAACGGCCAGGTCACGCAGCGCAGGCCAGCGTTGGTCGCGGCGGCGGTGGAGCCGGTGTTCCAGCTTCGCCCGTGCCGGCTCCGGGATAGTCATCGCCGCCCGATTGTAGAGGCGGAGCCCCCGGCTATGCGGCTTGCTCGTGCGCTTTGATGCGGGCCAGGAGCTTGTCCAAGTCGTCGCGGCCGAAGGTCCAGTCGAACGGTTCCGAGATGGCGTTGTAGCGGTTCTCGAAAGCGGCGAGGCGTTCGGTGATCTGGTCGAGGTCGGTGAAGTCGTTGGGTTTGACCACCTTGCGTTGCACGATCGAGAAGTAGATCTCGCACTGATCGAGCCAGGAGGCGTGAACCGGCAGGTGGATAAGCCGAAGCGTCGGCCACTCGCCTTCCAGGCGATCGATCGAGGCCTGACCACGATGCGAGCTGCCGTTGTCGACAACCCAGAACACTCGTTTCGCCGACGCGTAGGGCTGGGCGGTCATGACCTGTTCGACGAGCCGGCCGAAAGGGACGATGCCGGTGGTGTCCTCGGTCCGGCCCATGACCTTGCCGCGGTGTACGTCGTAGGCGGCCAGGTAGGCGAGGGCTCCCTTGCGCTCGTACTCGTGCTCGATGCGCATCAGCCGGGCCCGGCCCGGCGGGAGCGTCCGATGGCAGCGGCAGCGGGCCTGGATGGAGGTCTTCTCATCGGCGCAGATCACGTACTCGTCGCCGCCGAGCGCCTCGCCCTCGAAGATCCGTGCATACAGGTCCAACGCTCGGGATGCTTTGGCGGCGAAGTTCGGGTCCCTCGGGAAAATCCACATCCGGTGGAACCACGGGCGGATGGCGTCACGACGCAGGGTGCGCCACACCGTCGACGCCGAGATGGCCGCTACCACCGCCCGGGTCACCAGTTCCGCCGCCAGCTCCTTGCAGCTCCATCGTGACAAAGGAACCCCCGTGGTGGCCGGAAGCTGGCATGCCAGCGCCTTGATCTCGGTCACCGCCAGAGGGGGAAAAGACCGGGGTCGACCCGATCGTTTCCGGTCTGTCAGGCCGTCGGTCCCTTCCTCGAAGAACCGCTTACGCCACTTGATGACCGTGTTGAGCGCCACTCCGAGCCGCTCCGCGATCCTCGCGTTCTCCTCGCCGTCAGCCGCCCCCAACACGATCCGTGCCCGCAGAACCTGGCGGCGCTCCGCTGTCTGCTTGCGGGCCACAGCTTCCAGGCGAGCGCGGTCAGAGTCGCTCAGGTCGATCACAAACGGGCTCTGGCGAGACACCGGGCCTCCCGACGGTGCGGCCACCCACGACCTGCCCCCTCCCAGCTACCAGATTACACGCGTGTAGTTCCGCGGTGGACCACTAAGCAACGCCGCCCCACACGCGTTCACCTTCCCCACCCACCCCGACGCTGGCCGGCTCCTCTTCGGCGACAAGGGCCGCCCGAACTGGCCACGGGCGTTGTCGAACGCGTGATGCGCGAGATGAACCGCCGGACCGACGTCGGGGTGCCCTGGTCAATCCCCGGCGTCAGAGGGATGCTCATGGTCAAGCTCGCCCGCAAGTACCATCACCGACGGTGGTCCCGAAGGGGGCCGCCACCGACATCCCAAACGTGCGGTTCAGCCTCGTTGCCTGACCCGGGATGTCAGCACGTTGCCTTGCTACCAAACCATGAGGCATCCCCAACGACCAGTGGGG
>JBOHDX010000034.1:0-2474 GCA_050700835.1 Nocardioidaceae bacterium | reverse complement strand
GCTAATGGGGATCGACCACCTCAGCGACTGGTTCGGTGAGGCTTGGTCGTCCGAGCCGTCAGCAGGTGAGCACTGCAACCCGCGGGGCTTCGAGCTCTACGTCTAGACCGTGCCCCTGCTGGTCGGTGAGGTCCCCGTGACGGCTGGTGGGATGTCGTGCCTCGAGCACTGATCCATTAGTGAGCTGCTGGGGTCCTCGGGCTCGGTGTTGGTGCCGGTCGAACCAAGAGGAGCCAGATGATCTTCGTAGGGGTGGACTGGGCTGAGGCCCACCACGACGTGCATGTGCAGAACGAGGACGGCAAGCGTCTCGCTGGCAGCCGGCTGCCCGAGGGAGTTGAGGGCATCGCCCGCTTCCACGAACTCGTCGGCGGGCATGTCGACGAGCCGGGCGAGGTGGTGATCGGGATCGAGACCGACCGGGGCCTGTTCGTCGCCGCGCTGGTGGCGGCTGGCTACGTGGTGTTCGCGGTCAACCCGATGTCGACATCTCGTTACCGAGACCGGCACTCCACGTCGGGAGCGAAGTCCGACCCCGGTGACGCCAAGGTCCTGGCCGACATGGTCCGCACTGACCGCCACAACCACCGGCCCGTCAGTGCCGACTCCGAGGCCGTGCAGGCGGTCAAAATCCTGGCGAGGGCCCACCAGACGATGATCTGGTCGCGGGGCCGCCAGACCAACGGCCTGCGCTCCACGCTGCGCGAGTTCTACCCCGCCGCCCTGGTCGCCTTCGACGACCTGACCAGCACCGACGCCATCGAAGTGCTCCGAGTCGCCCCCACCCCCGAGCTCGGTCGGGGCCTGTCGAGAACCAAGATCGCCGCCGCCTTACGTCGAGGCGGCCGCCAACGCCGGATCGACGAACGCGCCGCAGAGATCCAAGCGGCGTTGCGCGCCCCGCAGCTCGCCGCCCCTGCCGCGATCTCGACGGCAATGGGAGCATCAGTGACCGCCAGCGTGGCGGTGATCGCCGCCATGGTCACCCAGATCGCCGTCTTGGCGCAGGAGCTCGAAGCGGGTTTTGAGAAGCACCCGGACGCCGAGGTGGTCCGTTCCCTGCCAGGACTGGGGACCGTGCTCGGAGCCCGGGTGCTCGGAGAGTTCGGCGACGAGCCGAACCGGTATGGCACCGCCAAGTCTCGCAAAAACTATGCCGGCACATCACCCATCACCCGGGCGTCAGGCACCAGACGGGTCATCCTGGCCCGCTACGCCCGCAACCAACGCCTCGCGGATGCCATCTACCTGTGGGCGTTCGCCACCCTCACCTCCTCACCCGGAGCCCGCGCCTTCTACGACACCCACCGGGCCGCCGGTGACACTCACCACGCCGCCCTGCGAGCCCTCGGCAACCGCCTCGTCGGCATCCTCCACGGCTGCCTGGAACACCACACCTCCTACGACGAGAGCCTCGCCTGGGGACACCGCTCAGAGCAGAAACTTCCCCAAGCCGCTTGACACTTCGCGTCGTGGGATGTCTAGACCCGGGCCATGTTGGCGAAGCGGGTGAAGTGGTCGAGGAACGCCAGCTGCGCCTTCCCCGTGGGCCCGTTGCGGTGCTTGGCCACGATGACCTCGGCCGTGCCCCGGTCGGCCGACTCCGGGTTGTACACCTCATCCCTATAGAGAAACATCACGACGTCGGCATCCTGCTCCAGCGAACCCGACTCGCGTAGGTCGGCGAGGACCGGTCGCTTGTCCACCCGGCTCTCCAGGCCGCGCGACAGCTGGGAGAGCGCCACCACCGGCACTTCCAGCTCGCGCGCCAGCACCTTGAGTCCCCGGCTGATCTCCGACACCTCCACCTGGCGGTTTTCGGCGGAGTGCCGTCCGGACATCAGCTGCAGGTAGTCGACGATGATCAGGCCGAGCTCGCCCTGGCGGGCCTTGAGCCGCCGGGCCTTGGCCCGCACCTCCATGACCGTCAGGTTGGGGTTGTCGTCGATGAACAGCGGGGCTTCCCCCAGGCGGCCGATGGCGTGGCTGATCTTGGACCAGTCGCTCTCCACCAGTTTCCCGTTGCGGATGCGGCCGGCGTCGACGCGCGCTTCGGAGACCAGCAGCCGGTTGGTGATCTCGGCGTGGCTCATCTCGAGCGAGAACAGCAGCACCGGCGTGTGCGATTCCATAGCCGCGTGGGCGGCCATGCCGAGTGCGAAGCTTGTCTTCCCCATGGCGGGTCTCGAGCCCACGATGATCAGCGCGGACTTCTGCAGGCCGGACAGGCGCTCGTCGAGGTCCAGGTAGCCGGTGGGAACCCCGGTGATGGACTCACCCCGCTCGTACAGCGCCTCCAGGCGGTCGAGGCTGGCTTCGAGCAGGTCCTTGAGCGGCCTGAGAGTGTCCTGGGTGCGGCGCTCGGCCACGTCGAAGACCAGTGACTCCGCCTGGTCGACCACGGCTTCCACGTCGTCGGGGACGCTGTAGCCCATCTCGGCGATCTCACCCGCCACCCCGATGAGCCGGCGCAG
>JBOHDX010000033.1:0-1329 GCA_050700835.1 Nocardioidaceae bacterium | reverse complement strand
GGCCTGCCACGCCGCCCAGAACGGTTGATACAGCTCGGGGACCAACTGGTTGGAGAAACGCATCGTCATCAACACCCTCACAGGATCGATCAGGTGTTGCGACCACCGCACGAACCCGGGGATCCGCCTGTGGCACGCTCCGCGTGCCGATCCCCTCCGGGCACCCGTCGGCTCGCGGGGTGACTTACGGGACGAGCGTGATCATTGGGCGCTTCGCCGTGTGCACCCGAACGTCCGGCTCGTTGAGGTTCGGCTTGCGGGACGGCTCGAAGCCCGCTCAAGAATTGCACAGATATGCCACGAGTCAGGAGTGCGTCGATATCTGGTCGTGTCGCTGGCGTGAGTCGACGATCATGTGCGGGTGAGCTCACCTTCCTCTGTGCCGGCCGACCTTGTCCCGGACGCCCAGGTGGTGACCCGGCTGCTTCGCGAGCAAGCTCCGCATCTGGCCGCTATGCCCGTCCGGGCGAGCAGCGGGTCCGGTAGCAGCAACTGGGTTTTCCGCCTCGGAGACACTCTGGCTATCCGCTTGCCCCGGTCGGACGACTACGTCCCGGATCTGGTGAATGAAGTGCGCTGGCTGCCCCGTATTGCACCGAATCTGCCGGTTGCAGTTCCAGACGTCGTCGCCGTTGGACAGCCCAGCGGGGCCTTCGTCCGGCCGTGGGCAGTCGTGTCGTGGGTGCCGGGCGACCTTCCGCTCGCACTGGACGGTTCACAGCAGGCCCTTCTCGCAGAGTCCTTGGGCACCTTCCTCCAGAGCCTTCACGCTGTCGACACCGCCGACGTTCCGGCCGAGCCCGAACACTGGGGCTACCGTTGCGGTGAGCCGGTCACCGAGATGATCGACGGATGGGCAGATCGCGCGGCCGTAGAACTGGCGGACCTGTTCAATTCGGCCAGCGTTCGTGAGGCATGGCAGCGTCTGCGCGACGTCCCAGCGGCCCGAAGCCGCCTGCTGGGTGCACACCGACCTGTCCGAGGAGAACCTCCTCGTTCATCACGACGGGCAACTGGCCGGGGTGATCGACTTCGGAGGCGTGGGCGTTGGCGACCGGTCAATAGACCTGCTCTACGCGTGGAGCATCTTCGACGCCCCTGCACGCGAGATACTCCGCGCCGCGTCCAGGGCCGAAGTCGAAACCTGGACTCGCGCCCGCGCTTGGGCCTATGTCGGCCCGGGCCTGCTCACCATCGCCAACTATCGGCACACCATGCCCTCCCGAATCGAGCGCCTCACCTCGATGGTCGAGACGATCGCAGCCGAAGTAGACATCCAGCTCCGATGAGGGTCGGCGATCCCTACCGGGGTGCTCCCGCGTGCCGATC
>JBOHDX010000032.1:0-14761 GCA_050700835.1 Nocardioidaceae bacterium | reverse complement strand
CGCCGGGGCGTGTCGCACCCAAACGTAAGGCTCACCGAAAGGGGATCGCATGCAGGTCTCTGGGATCACCGCCCTCGTGACGGGCGCCGCCTCCGGCCTCGGGCTGGCCACCGCGCAGCGGCTGGTCGCGCTCGGTGCGTCGGTGGTCGTCGCCGACCTGCCCTCCTCGCAGGGGCAGCAGCGGGCGGACGAGCTCGGCGACGCCGCCCGCTTCGTCGCCACGGACGTGAGGGACGAGGCGGCCGTGCAGACGGCCATCGACGCCGCGACCGAGCTGGGCACCTTGCGGGTCGTCGTCAACTGCGCGGGCGTCGGCAACGCGTTCAAGACCGTCGGCAAGCACGGACCGTTCCCGCTCGACGAGTTCAAGCGGGTCGTCGGCGTCAACCTGATCGGCACGTTCAACGTGATCCGGCTGGGAGCGGCGCGCATCGCGGAGAGTGAGCCGGCTGGCGAGGAGCGTGGCGTGATCGTCAACACCGCCTCGATCGCTGCCTACGACGGCCAGATCGGCCAGGCCGCCTACTCCGCATCGAAGGGGGGCGTCGTCGGCATGACGCTGCCGATTGCGCGGGACCTTGCCACGTTGAGGATCCGAGTGGTCACGATCGCACCAGGCCTGTTCGAGACTCCCCTGCTCGGCAGTCTGCCTCAGGAGGCCCGAGACTCGCTCGGGGCGCAGGTGCCGCACCCGAGTCGGCTCGGCCAGCCGCCGGAGTACGCCGCGCTGGCCACCCACGTGATCGAGAACCCGATGCTCAACGGCGAGGTCATCCGGCTCGACGGCGCACTGCGGATGACGCCCCGCTGAAGCTGAGGCGCAGGCGGCTCCGTCGTCGGTCAGTCCTTGGACCTGGCTGGTTCGTCGGGATACATCCAGATCGCACCGTCCCTGACCTCGACCCGGAACGTCTTGGCATCCACCGTGGCGGGCAACCCGCGCACTTCTCCGGTGCGAAGACAGAACCGCGACGCGTGCAACGGGCACTCCACCTCGCCGTCCTCGATCCAGCCCTCCGAGAGGTACGCCTCCTCGTGCGTGCAGATGTCGTCGAGGGCGAAGAACTCGCCGTCGTCGTGGAAGATCCCGACCGGGTCCATCAAGCCGGTGACCTCGGGCGGGATGCTGACCGCCTCGCCCTCCGGGATGTCGTCGACCGAGGCGACGCGGATTCCGTCGCTCACAGGCTGCGCCGCGGCAGTGGCGGCGACTCGAGCAGGTTCTCCTGGGTTCTGGTCGGCAGTCCTTGCTCCTGCGTCCGGATGCGGGCCCGACCAGCCAGGGCCACGATCACGAACCCGATCGCGAACGCGATCAGCACGCCGATGCCCGAGCCTGCCCAGCTCCCGGTCTTGCCACCGAACCCGAGCGGGCTCAACAGGTAGCCCTGCCAGCCGAGCCAGCCTGGCGGTGGCACGACGACGGTCACGGTGACGAGTCCCCACCCCACTGCGGTTGCGAGCAGCATCGCCAGTACGCCAACCGGGTTCACCGACCCGTAGCGTCCACCCGAGTCGTACAACGACTCCTGGTCGTAGTCGCTCCTGCGCGAGGCCAGATCGGCGAGGAAGCATCCGCACCAGGCCGCGAGCGGCACCGCCAGCGTGATCAGGAAGCCCTCGAACGGCAAGATGATGTGGCCGCCCGCGTACCACAGCACCCAGATCGTGCCGAGGATCATCAGCACGCCGTCGAGCGCGGCGGCGCTCCAGCGGGGGATGCGGAGCCCGAGGGTCAGAAGGGTCAGCCCGGACGAGTAGATGTCGAGGACGGCCCCGGAGATCAGGCCCCCCACCGCGACCAGCACGAACGGCACGAGGTACCACGTGGGCAGGATCGTGGTCAGTGCGCCGATCGGGTCGTTGCCGATGTCGGTCATCAGCTTCGGGTTCGACCCGGCGAGCAGCAGACCGTCCCCCACCAGGATCAACGGGGCGATGCTGCCTCCGAACGCCGTCCACCAGACCACGCCGCCGCTGGACGACCTGCGCGGCAGGTAGCGCGAGTAGTCAGCCGCCGAGTTGACCCAGCCGATCCCGAGCGCGGACGCGGCGAGGACCCCGGCCCCGAACACGGCGGAGAACGATCCGCCCTTCAACGAGCTGATCGCGTCCCAGTGAATGTGCTTGGCGGTCAGAGCGATGTAGCCGATGGTGATGATCGTCAGACCGATGGTCAGCCAGCGTTGCAGCCTCATGATCGCGTCGAAACCGAGGATCCCCGCTCCGACGATGACGGCGGCGACGACGAGGAACGCCACGATCTTGGTGGCGTTGCCGGCAGACCATCCCAGGCGACCGAAGACGGTCGCTGTGGCGAGCGTCGACAGTGACACCAGTACCGTCTCCCAGCCGACCAGCAGGACGTAGGACACGAGGCTCGGCAGCGCGTTGCCCCGCACCCCGAACGCCGCACGCGACAGCACCATGGTGGGAGCCGAGCCGCGCTTGCCGGCCAGTGCCACCAGCCCCACCAGCAGGAAGGACACCACGATGCCGATCGCCCCCGCCACGACGGCCTGCCAGAAGCTGATTCCGAAGTAGAGCAGGAACGTCCCGTAGCTCATGCCGAGCACCGCGATGTTCGACGCGCACCAGGGCCAGAACAGGTCGTTGGGGCGGCCCTTGCGCTCCGACTCCGAGATGACATTGATGCCGTTGGTCTCGACCGAGAGCGAGCTGCCGCCGGTCACGCCGGGTGAGGTGGCGGTCATGGAGTCGGTACTGCTGGACATCTCGACCTCCGAAGCGCGATGGGTGCCCAAACCCTAGCGACACAAGGCCTGCGGGTCGCTCCCCCATGCCCGTCGATCGCCCGATCGTCGTCAAGCGGCCGCGATGACCGCGGCAACGACCGGCCCCAGGGCGGCGGCGGCGCGTTCCGCCTGTGCCACCACCTCGTCGGCGTCGATCGGCTCGCCGGTGGCCTCGACAGTCGTGACGACCGACAGCCCGAGCACGTCCATGCCGGCTTCGCGCGCGGCGATGGTCTCCAGCACGGTGGACATGCCGATCACGTCGGCCCCGAGCGCCGCGATCATCTGTGCCTCCGCGACCGTCTCGTAATGCGGCCCGCTCAGGAGCGCGTAGACCCCTTCGACGAGGCTCGCGTCGGCGGCACGAGCGATCTCACGTAGCCGAGGAGAGTACGCATCGGTGAGGTCCACGAACCTGGCCCCGACCAGAGGCGACACCGCCGCAAGGTTGAGGTGGTCGCGGATCAGCACGCCGGTGCCGGGCCCCCACGCTGGTCGCAGCGATCCGTTCGCGTTGGTCAGGATGGCGCGGCAGGCCCCGAGGGCTGCGGCGGTACGCACGGCATGCACGACCTGGCCGGGTCCATGCCCCTCGTACAGATGGGTCCGGCCGGCGAAGACCAGCACCGTCCGACCGCCGACCTGGTGCAGCGCCACGGAGCCTCGGTGCCCGACAGCCGTCGGTGCGATGAAGTGCGGGAGGCCGGCCATCGTCAGCACGGCCCGTGGGGATCCGAACGCCTCGGCGGCCCCGGACCAGCCCGAGCCCAGCACCACGGCTGAGTCGACGCCGTCAATACCGAGCCGACGTCGAAGCGCGGCGGCGGCCTCGTCTGCCCGCGCGTACCAGTCAGGTTCCACCGCGCCAGCCTCCCACCGCAGGGACGGGCCCGAGGCCAGGCGCCTGGTTCGGCACAAGGCGCCTGGTTCGGCACAAGGCGCCTGGCCAGGCCGTCAGCACGTCCTCCAACCGATCTAAGGTTGAATGTCAGGGGCACCCGCCAATCCCGGCCGATCCGGCGGTCTGGTCGGTGCCGAAGAATCGTGGGCGGTCGAGGAGGTGCGAGCGATGGCGTCGTCGATGGCGCGCAGCGTCGTCACGCGCCGCGGCCTGCAGTTGGCGCTGGCGCTGCTGTGGCTGATAGCCGCCGGCTTGCAGTACCAGCCGTACATGTTCGGCACGGGTTTCCGGACCGACGTCATCGGGGGTGCCGGCGCCGGCCAGCCCGGCTGGGTCGCCGCGGGGCCGAGCTTCGCCGAACATCTCTTGGCGCACGCGCCCGTCCTGCTCAACGCACTGTTCGCCACGCTGCAACTCGCGCTGGGGCTCGGCCTGCTCTGGCGGCGCACGGTGCGGGTAGCCCTGATCGGGTCGGTCGTGTGGGGGCTGGCCGTCTGGTACCTCGGCGAGGGGCTCGGCGGGGTCGCGTCCGGACATGCCGACCTGCTCACCGGCACTCCGGGCGCCGCCGTCCTGTACGCCGTCGTGGCCGTCATGGCCTGGCCACGTGCCACCCCCGATGGAGTCGGCGAAGCACCTCCCCCGTGGTCCCGCGCCGCCTGGGCCGCGGTCTGGGTCCTGGGTGGGGTGCTCCGCGCTCTTCCCGGCCAGAACACCCCCGCCGAGTTGGCCGCCGAGGTCAGGGGCAACACCGACGGAGCACCGGGCTGGCTGGCGTCGGCGGACACCAGGATGGCCGGCTGGGTCCACGACGGTGGTACGACGCTGGTGGTCTGTCTGATCGTCGGGTCGGCCCTGATCGGGCTGCTCGCCCTGGCCGGCGGCCGGATCGCCCAGGTCGCAGTGTCGGTCGGCACGCTGCTGGCGGTTGCCTACTGGGTGTTCGGGCAGAGTCTCGGCGAGCTCTATACCGGCCAGTCGACCGATGTGAACACCGCGCCGGTGATCGTCCTGCTCGGCGCGGGCGTGTTCGGCTCGTCGGCGCAGCGGTACGCCTCGGCGCGCCGCACGTCCAGGGCGCTCCCGGGCTCGCAGGGCACCCCCCACCTACGCGGCGTGCGACCGGAGGGAACCTGTGGGCCGTCGGCTCCGTCCTAGAGGCATGCGTACCACTGTGATCCTCGCGTCGATCGCGCTGGCGTTGACGGCCTGCGGCTCGAGCGTCGGCAACGACGCCGGCGCCGCGACGTCCGGAGTCCGGGGCACGACCGTCATCGACACCGGCTGCCCCACCGTGCCAGCCGGCTCGACCTGTCCGGTCGTGCCCACCAAGGCGCAGATCGAGCTGCACCGTGCCGGCTCCTCCAGTGTGATTGCACGGGCAACGACCGATTCCGCCGGAAAGTTCACCATCGCACTCGATCCGGGCGCGTACGTCCTGGTGGCCCGGGCCGAGGCTGCGTCGCCGATGACAGGCACCCGGCAGGTGCAGGTCACCGTGACCGGGGGCCACTACCGCGTGGTGACGATCCAGTTCGACTCGGGCGTCCGCACGGCGCAGCAGCCCTGACCGGGCAACCAAGATCCGACGCTAGCCCGGCTAGAGCCGGGCCAGCGTCGGATCGTTTGCGCCGTGCTCAGCAGGTTCCGACTCGGGCGAGCCTCACCTGCCAGTCACCGCCGTTGAACACCTGGTTGACGACCAGGGCCTGGGTGTTGGCCGGGCAGGTCGAGGAGATCCTGGAGACCTCCATCGTCGTGGAGGAGAAGTCGCCGAACCTGGTCTGGCTCGGTGACCCGCCGCCGGTGAACAGCGTCGTGCCGATACCCGCGAGGCTCGGGATGCCCTCTCCCGGTCCGACCCCGCTGACCCGCTGGCCGACGTTCTGGCCGGCCGCCGGGTCGTCGACCGCCCAGTTGAGGAAGATGCGGTCACTGTTGGTGGACAGCTCGACCAACGCGATCGACGGGTTCCAGTCGTTGCTGGTGCCGCTCGCGTAGGCGACGTTCGTCGACGCCGACACTCCGCCGCTGCCCGAGGTGGCGAGGTTGATCGCGCCGTACTGCACGCCGGGGAAGCCGCCGATGTTGATCGCGTGGGTGAACCACAGGAACGTCGACGCCTGCACCGGTGGTGCCTGCAACCGACCGTCCAGCGAGTCCAGATGCACTGCCTGGTTGGGCGGCGGCTGGGTGACCGCCGGCGGCGGGCTCCACAGCGAGCCGGGGGTCGTGCCCTGCAGGGTCATGGTCGGCGTCCCGCCGGTGTTGCTCAGGTAGTACAGCGTGAAGCCGCCGGAGCCGTTGGCCGCCAGCAGGTACGACTTGGCGAAGTTGGAGATCGGCGCCCCTTGGGCCACGGCCGGGTGGGTGCTGAACGCCACCGAGAACGACGAGAAGCTGAACCCGGCCCCGGAGTAGATCGCCGACTTCGGGATCGCGAACGCGGCGCTGTTGATGTAGTTGAACCCGCCGCTGCTGTTGCGCCGGAAGTTGTTCGTCGACAGGATCATCGCGCGCGCATCCTGACCCATCATCGGGTAGTCGAGGAGCGTACCCAGGGGGTACAGGCTGCCGCTGAAGCTGATCGTGTACTTGAAGTAGCTGCCCGTCGGGTTCGACGAGGTGCTGACCGCCAAGTACATCTGCGGTGTCGTCGACGTGCTCTCGGGGATCGGGATGAACGCCAGGATCCAGCGCTTCGCCGTCGGGTCGTACATGATCCGCGGGTCGGAGATCGACCGCGACGTCGGGAAGA
The DNA here is from genome assembly GCA_050700835.1 of Nocardioidaceae bacterium. Classification (GTDB taxonomy): domain Bacteria; phylum Actinomycetota; class Actinomycetes; order Propionibacteriales; family Nocardioidaceae; genus JBOHDX01. Next base: position 8,346 of record JBOHDX010000032.1, on the reverse strand, counting down.
ACGACGCCAACGACTTGCGCGACACGAACGCGCCGCTGCGCTTGTAGACGGTCAGCGACAGGTTGACGGCCTCGACGATGTAGGTGCCGTTGATGGCCCCGTTGGTGTCAGGCGGCTGGCAGCCGCAGGACGACTGGAACCCGCGCGTGCCGCCCTTGTTCAGGTGGACGTGCGTCGGCGTCGTCACGCTCGGCCGAGCGCCGCTGGAGGATCGGGTCAGCCGCGCCCCGACGTTCGCACCCTTGAACCAGTGCGGCACCCGAAGCGCTGACTGCCCACCTGAGCTGCGCAGGTCGGCAGCAGTGGCGCGCGGCAGGCTCTTGAAGGCGACCTTGCCGAGGTACTTCATGGTCCCGCCGCCGGTGGACGGGATCGTTCGCATCGCCCCGTGCGAGCCGGCCGTCGAGGTCGACGCCGCGCCGTTGGGGCCGTGGGCCGCGACGGTGCGCGCGCCGGTCGCGTTGATAGAGCCGCCTGCGCCGATCAGCGCGACGACCAACATGCCGGTCCCGAGCCCGGAGAGTGTTCTTGATCTGGTCAATGCAGACATGGTGTGGTTCACCCCTTTGGGCAGAGGGTTTCCGGGCCGAGCCCACCGCCCTAAAACCGGAAACCGCCGACTCGCCGGTCAGCGTCCCGCACGCTACGCGCCCCACGATCCGGGAGACAATGACACGAATGAGTCAGGGGAAATACGCCGACAATTCTTGGGTTCTGGTGGTCGTCGTATGGATGCGAAGATTGTCAAGAATGCGACAATTAATGTGCCCTGGCATCACTTCATCGCACCGTTTGGACGATTTGAGTCGCCGATTTGGTTGCAGCATAGACCAGGATTCTCGTGCACCACTCGATTGGTTGCCTCGGGACACCAATTACTCCCACTCGATGGTCCCGGGCGGCTTGCTCGTCACGTCGAGCGTCACCCGGTTGACCTCCGACACCTCGTTGGTGATCCGGGTCGAGATGGCCTCGACCACGTCGTAGGGCAACCGACCCCAGTCGGCGGTCATCGCGTCCTCGCTGGTGACCGGCCGCAGCACCACCGGGTGACCGTACGTACGACCGTCGCCTTGCACGCCGACCGAACGCACGTCGGCGAGCAGCACCACCGGGAACTGCCAGATGTCGCGGTCGAGCCCTGCCCGGGTGGTCTCCTCGCGGGCGATCGCGTCCGCGGCGCGGAGGATGCGCAGGCGCTCAGCGTCAACCGCACCCACGATCCGGATCGCCAGCCCAGGGCCTGGGAACGGATGTCGCCACACCATCGGAGCGGGAAGGCCGAGCTGCTCACCGACGGCGCGGACCTCGTCCTTGAACAACGTGCGCAACGGCTCGACCAATGAGAACTGCAGGTCGTCCGGAAGCCCACCGACGTTGTGGTGACTCTTGATGTTCGCGGCACCCTCGCCGCCGCCGGACTCCACGACATCGGGATAGAGGGTCCCCTGCACGAGGAACTCGACCGGCTCGGTCGCCTCTGCGGCCGAGACGATGTCGCTCTCGGCCGCCTCGAAGACGCGAATGAACTCGCGGCCGATGATCTTGCGCTTGGCCTCGGGGTCACTGACGCCGCTCAGCGCATCGAGGAACCGCTGGCTCGCGTCGACCACGTTGAGGTCGACCCCGGTGGCGGCGACGTAGTCCCGCTCCACCTGCTCGGCCTCTCCCTCGCGAAGCAGCCCGTGGTCGACGAACACGCAGGTCAGCCGGTCACCGATCGCCCGGTGCACGAGCGCAGCCGCCACGGCGGAGTCCACGCCTCCGGAAAGTCCGCAGATCGCTCGCTTGCCGCCAACCTGTGCGCGGATCGCGGCCACCTGCTGGTCCACGATGTTGACCATCGTCCAGGTCTGCCGGCACCCGGCGATGTCGACCAAGAAAGCCTCGAGCACATCCTGGCCGTACTCGGAGTGCCGCACCTCGGGGTGCCACTGCACGCCGGCCAGCCCGCGAGCGGTGTCCTCGAAGGCGGCGACCTTGGCCCGCGCGGAGGTGGCGTTAACGGTGAACCCTGGGGGGGCGGCGACCACCTCGTCGCCGTGCGACATCCACGACGGCAGCGTGTCCGGCAGCCCGGCCAGCAGGGTTCCGGGCTCGCTCACGCCGACCTGGGTACGCCCGAACTCCCGCCTGCCGGTGAGCGCGACGTCGCCACCCAGTGCCTGCGCCATCGCCATGAACCCGTAGCAGATGCCGAACACCGGCACCCCGGCACCGAACAGGTCCGGGTCGACCTGCGGCGCGCCCGCGGCATAGACCGACTGCGGTCCTCCGGACAGGATGATCGCCTTCGGCGACCGCTTGAGCATCTGCGACACGGGCATCGAGTGCGGCACGATCTCGGAGTAGACCTTCGCCTCGCGAACCCGGCGGGCGATCAGCTGGGCGTACTGCGCGCCGAAGTCGACGACGAGGACGAGGTCGTGGTCGGGCTGCTCGGTCGTCACGGGGTCCACTTCGGGGTCCACTTCGGGTCGGCGCGCGAGCGCGCGAACGGGCCGGCTGCGGGCACAGTCTAACGGCGCCCGATTCCCCTCGAGATTCCCCTCGGGCGGGGCCGTAACCCCGGTGCACCGGCCTCGTTGGGGCAAGTGCGAGCCCGAGGACGTCCCGTCCCTCCAACTCGGGTCCGCCCCCGGCAAGTCTCGGGGTTACAGGGCCCGACCACCCGCTCCCTCCGGTCGGGCCCTGTCTACGTCCCCCGCCCCCTCTCCCCGCCCCCCGCCCCTCTCCCTGCCCCTCTCCCTGCCCCTTCCCAGCAATTGCGGGGAAATGGCTCCTCCGGCGGCCAGCTCACGACCACTTTGCCGCAATTGCGGGGGAGGCCAGGGCGGCCGGTGCGCCCTCGGGTACGACCGGCTCCGCCGGTGCCACCGCATCCAGCCGCCGGTAGGGCTCGCCGAGGGTGGGCCGAGGGTCGGGGTCACCCTTGTTCGGCCACAGCGACATGGCTCGCTCCGCCTGGGCGGTGATGGTGAGCGACGGGTTCACCCCGAGGTTGGCCGAGATCGTCGAGCCGTCCACGACGTGCAGACCCGGGTGACCGAACAGTCGTTGGTAGGCATCGACCACTCCCGTCCGCTCGGAGTCACCGATGGCGCAGCCGCCGATGAAGTGCGCTGTCATGGGCACGTTGAACGGCTCCCCCACGTTGCCGCCGGCGATGCCGCGGATGAGACGAGCCACCCGGCGTACGGCCTCGTTGCCTTGCGGGATCCAGGTGGGATTCGGCGCACCGTGGCCTTGCCGCGAGGTCAGCCGGCGCCGGCCGGTCAGGCGGTTCACCTTGGTGTACGTCGTGATCGAGTTGTCCAACGACTGCATCACCAGGGCGATCACGGTGCGCTCCGACCAGTGCTTCAGGTCGTACAACCGGCGTACCTGCCGCCGCTGGCGCCACATCTCCTGCACCCAGGTGCGCCACCGCGGCAGGTCGCCGTCACCATCGGTGAGCACAGTCTGCAGCACCGACATGAGGTTCGATCCGCGGCCGTAGCGGACGGGCTCGATGTGGGTCTGCTCGTCGGGGTGGAACGACGACGTGATCGCCACCCCGCGGGTGTAGTCGGTGCTCGTGCCGTCGGCGATCGCACCGAGGATCGACTCGGAGTTGGTGCGGGTCAGCAGGCCGAGCCGAGTCGACACCCGCGGGAGGTGACCCTCGTCGCGCATCCGGTGCAGCAGCTTCTGGGTGCCGAGGGCACTGGTCGCGAACACCACCTGCTGTGCGGTGAACCGACGTGACGAACGCCGCCGCCGGTCAGTACGCCGGGTGTCGACCGCGTAGCCGCCGCCGGTCAGCGGGCGTACCCGCGTGACGGTCGTGAGCGCGTGCACCTCGGCCCCTGCCCGCTCGGCGAGATAGAGGTAGTTCTTGACCAGCGTGTTCTTCGCGTTGTGCCGGCACCCGGTCATGCACTCGCCGCAGTCGAGACAGCCGGCGCGTTCAGGACCCACACCGCCGAAGTACGGGTCCGGCACCGTCTCGCCCGGCCGGCCGAAGAACACGCCGACCGGCGTGGGGTGGAATGTGTCGGCCACGCCCATCTCGGCGGCGACCTGTCTCATCACCTCGTCGCTGGGCGAGACGTGGGGGTACGTCGTGACCCCGAGCATCCGCTTGGCCTGGTCGAAATGCGGCGCCAGCTCGGAGCGCCAGTCGGTGAGGTGGCCCCACTGCGGGTCGGAGTAGAACGCATCCATCGGCTCGTACAACGTGTTCGCGTAGACCAGTGACCCGCCCCCGACTCCGGCTCCGGACAGGACCAGGCAGTTCTTCAGCACGTCGATGCGCTGGATCCCGTAGCAGCCGGCCCATGGGGCGTACAAGAACTTCCGGATGTCGAAGCTGGTCGCCGGCAGGTCGGAGTCCTCGAACCGGGCTCCGGCCTCCAGTACGCCGACGCGGTAGCCCTTCTCGGTGAGCCGCAACGCGGTCACGCTGCCCCCGAAGCCGGACCCGATCACCAGCACGTCGTAGTCGAAGCTCATCGGTCGAGCCTATCGAGGCCGCCTGCGGCACCCGCGCCACCGGAGAATCGACAATGTGGTCGCCCGGGCAGCAGGGATGTCGATTCTTCGGTCCGCTTCAGTGCGCGGCGAGGTGGGCGAGCGTGCCGAGGTCGGCCACCCGGTCGGCCACCAGCGGGTTGACCGTGCGGGCGGCCTCGACGACGGCCGCATCCAGGTCGGCGACGAGCACCGCACGGGACGAGTCACCGGCGTGCACGAGGGTGCGCCCCTCAGGGTCGTGCACCGCGCTGCCGCCGTTGAACGTCTCGGAGCCGCAGCGACCGACGAGGCCGGCCGCCACCGCGTAACAGCCGTTGTCGAGCGCGCGAGCCCGGTAGTAGAGGTCGCGCCGGTGCTCGGATCCGTCGACGTACGCCATCGGCGTGAGGTACGCCAAGGCCCCCGCGGCCGCCGCGGCCCTGGCGTGGTCGGGGAAGCACCCGTCGTAGCAGACGCCGACGCCCAGCGGCCAGCCGTCGACGGTGATCACGCAACCGTGGTCGCCGGCGGCGAAGAGGTCGGGCTCGCCGGCCCACAGGTGCTGCTTGTCGTAGGCGTGGCGGGACCCGTCCGCGTCGACCACAACGACCGCGATGGTGCGCCGCCCGTCGGCTCGAGCCACGGAGGCGCCGACAAGGGTGACCGTCCCGGTCTCGGTCGCAGCGCCGCGCAGCGGCTCGAGCCGGGGATCTGCGCCGATCTCGTCGTGGCCGAGGTCGCAGTCGTGCGGCCGGGCGGCCAGCGTCGCCAGGTCGTACCCGGGGAGAAAGAGCTCGGGAAGTACGAGGACGCGTCCCCCCTGCGCCGCCGCTTCGCGCACCAGGTCGGCCGCGGTGGCGACGTTGCCCTCCACGTCGCCTGGCACCGACTCCGCCTGCCCCACCGCGACTCGCAGCGGGTCGACGGCGCCGGTCATCGCCGCCTCACTGGACGACCACCTCGACCCGCTGGAACTCCTTGAGGTCGGTGTAGCCGGTGGTGGCCATCGCCCGGCGCAGCGAGCCGACGAGGTTCATGGTGCCGTCAGGCACCCGCGAGGGACCGAACAGCACCTCCTCCAGCGTGCCTACCGGCTCGATCTCGACCCGCTCGCCGCGGGGCAATGCGGCGTGCACCGCCTCGGCGCCCCAGTGGAACCCCCGCCCCGGCGCCTCGCTGGCCCGGGCGAACGGGGAGCCCACCATCAGGGCGTCCGCGCCGCAGGCGATCGCCTTGGCGACGTCGCCGCTGCGACCCACCGAGCCGTCGGCGATCACGTGCACGTAGCGACCGCCGGACTCGTCGAGGTAGTCCCGCCGGGCCGCGGCCACGTCGGCCACCGCGGTGGCCATCGGCACCGCGACGCCGAGCACGCTGCGGGTCGTGTGCGCGGCGCCGCCACCGAAGCCGACCAGCACGCCGGCCGCGCCGGTGCGCATCAAGTGCAGCGCGGCCTGATGGGTGGCGCAGCCGCCGACGATCACCGGCACGTCGAGCTCGTAGATGAACTCCTTGAGGTTCAGCGGCTCGGCGCGTCCCGACACGTGCTCGGCCGACACGGTGGTGCCGCGGATGACGAAGAGGTCCACGCCTGCGTCGACGACGACCTTGGCGTACTGCTTGGTGCGGGGCGGCGACAGTGCTCCCGCGACGGTCACCCCCGACTCGCGCATCTGCGACAGCCGGGCGCTGATCAGCTCGGGCTTGATCGGCTCGGTGTAGATCCGCTGCAGCCGGCGGGTCGCGTCCGCGCCGCGCAGTCCGGCCACCTCCTCGAGCAGGGGCTCAGGGTCGTCGTAGCGCGTCCACAGTCCTTCCAGGTCGAGCACTCCCAGGCCGCCGAGCTTGCCCAGCGAGATGGCGGTCTCGGGCGACATCACCGAGTCCATCGGCGCGGCCATCACCGGGATCTCGAACCGGTACGCGTCGATCTGCCAGGCGACCGAGACCTCCTCCGGGTCGCGGGTACGCCGGCTCGGCACGATCGCTATGTCGTCGAAGGAGTACGCCCGCCGGCCGCGCTTGGCCCGGCCGATCTCGATGTCCATGCCAGCAGTCTGCCGTGTCGGGCCTGCCGCGCCGGCGCACCCCCACGGGTGTCGCGCTCGCCCCCCCGCGCGAGATCACACTTTCAGGCGCCGTCGGCGCGCTCCCGCCGCCTCGAACTGTGATCTCGCGGCCAACGCTGCGGAGCGGCGGATGGCCGGCTCAGCGAGAGGTGTAGTTGGGCGACTCGACCGTCATCGCGATGTCATGCGGGTGGCTCTCCCGCAGGCCGGCCGACGTGATCCGGGTGAAGCGAGCCTTCTGCTGCAGCTCGGGCACCGTGCGCGCGCCGACGTAGAACATCGACTGATGAAGGCCGCCGATCAGCTGATGCGCCACCGCCGACAACGGGCCGCGGTAGGGGACCTGGCCCTCGATGCCCTCGGGGACGATCTGGTCGTCGCTGGTGACGTCGGCCTGGAAGTAGCGGTCCTTGGAGTAGGACTTCTTGCCCCGCGAGGCCATCGCGCCCAGCGACCCCATGCCGCGGTAGCTCTTGTACTGCTTGCCGTTGACGAACACCAGCTCGCCCGGGCTCTCCTCGCAGCCAGCCAGCAACGAACCCAGCATCACCGTGTCGGCGCCGGCCGCCAGCGCCTTGGCGATGTCGCCGGAGTACTGCAGGCCGCCGTCTCCGATCACGGGTACGCCGGCGGGCCGGCAGGCCAAGGACGCCTCGTAGATCGCGGTCACCTGCGGCACACCGACCCCGGCGACGATCCGAGTCGTGCAGATCGACCCGGGGCCCACGCCGACCTTGACCGCGTCGACCCCGGCGTCGACGAACGCCTGGGCACCGGCCCGGGTGGCGGCGTTGCCGCCGACGACCTGCACGTGCTTCAGCGCGGGGTCGCTCTTCAGGCGGCGCACCATGTCGAGCATCAGCCGGACGTGGCCGTGCGCGACGTCGGCCACCAGCACGTCGACGCCCGCCTCGACCAGTGCGGTCGCCCGGTCCCACGCATCACCGAAGTAACCCACCGCGGCACCGACCATCAGCCGACCATCGGCGTCCTTGGTGGCGTCGGGGTACTGCTCGGACTTGACGAAGTCCTTGACGGTGATCAAGCCGGTCAGCCTTCCGCCGGTGTCGACCAGCGGCAGCTTCTCGACCTTGTGCTTCGCGAGCAGCGCTGCGGCGTCGACGGAGTTGATCCCGGCTGGCGCGGTCACGAGGGGCATCCGGGTCATCACCTCGCTGACCAACCGGGTGGACCACTCGCGCGCCGGGATGAACCGCAGGTCGCGGTTGGTGATGATGCCCAGCAACACGTCGCCCTCGTCGACCACGGGCAGACCGGACACGCGGTAGCGGCCGCAGAGCTCATCGAGCTGCTCGAGCGTGACCTCCGGTGCCACCGTCACCGGATCGGTGATCATGCCCGACTCGGAGCGCTTCACCAGGTCGACCTGGGCGGCCTGCTCGGCGACGGACAGGTTGCGGTGCAGCACGCCGATGCCGCCCTGACGGGCCATCGCGACGGCGAGGCGCGACTCGGTCACCGTGTCCATCGCACTGGAGATCAGCGGGACGGCGACGGAGATCTCCCGGGTGAGCCGCGAGGTGGTGTCCACGTCGGCCGGAGCCATGTCGGTCTCACCGGGCAGCAGGAGAACGTCGTCGAAGGTGAGGCCCAGCGCCGCGAACTTCTCCGGCACGCCTGCAGCAGTGAGTTCCATGGATCCCTCTCGGGCGACGGCGGTGACTGTCATGCTACCCACCCCAACCCGAACGACCCGGGCGCCGATCCGACCGCACCCGACAAGACCCCGGCGCCGATCCGACAGTTACGCGCGGGGCGTAAC
>JBOHDX010000031.1:0-1638 GCA_050700835.1 Nocardioidaceae bacterium | reverse complement strand
GCGGCGCGCCCTTGCGGCGCGTCGCTGCGCACACACCCGCTACCACGCGGCAGGCGTTGGTCGGGTTCAGTCCCGTCAGCTACAGCCCTCGACACTGCCCCATCTCGCGTCCGAGGACCTGGTTCGGCCCGCCGCCGGAGTCGCCCACCTTCCATCCGACCTAGGCCACGTCGACCATTTCCGGACTTGGGCCTTTGGTCGCCGACGCCGGGATCAGGGGATCCAGACCGCGTGGTCGTGGGCGAAGAAGACCTTGCGCGGATCGAGCGCCTGAAGTCGGTCGATCCAGCTCGGTGTGGCCGACAACGGTCCGAGATGGTGGTCCCGGCGGGCGGTCCGTGCGAGGACGTCGGCGCTGTAGGCGGTGGCCGTGTCGTGACTCTGCCCGGCGACGATGACGTTCCCGTCGCGGCGCCGCACCACCAACGACTGATGGCCTTCGGTGTGGCCCGGAGTGGGGACCACGAAGACACCAGGCAGAAGTTCGGCCTCTCCCTCCACCTCCTCGTACTCGCCGTCGTCGACGAGCCCGGGCAGGGTGTAGTCCTGGGTGGTACGCGCGGCGCTCAGCTCGGTCGCCTGGACGAAGATTGGCCGGCCGCGGAGCAACGGGTTCCCGCCGCAGTGGTCGAAGTGCAGATGACAGTTCGTCACGTGGGTGACGCCTTCGGCGTGTGTACCCACGGCGGCCAGCGCGGTATGCAGCTCGTGCCGCCGGGGCCGATAGTGCGCGTCAACGTCGGGGTGTGAGCCCATGCCGGTGTCGAAGAGCACGATCCCGTCCGGATGCACGACGAGGTAGCCGAGGCTGGCCTCCACCCGCGGTGCGCCAGTTCCTGTCTCGTCGGCGGGGCGCACGAAGTAGCCGAAGTCGACCCGTCGAACCGCTATGTCCTGCACAAGCTCAGTATCTCCGTTTGCCTGCGTGGGCTGGGTCGTACGTCAATGCCGCGCACCCGTACCTCGCGTCGACCTGACGATCTGCGGGCGCAGCGGCACGACTACGGTGGGACGACCTGAGATCGAGGCCGAGGCGGGGACGTCGATGACCGAGCGCGGGAGCGGGCACAGCGAGCAGCGCCGGCTGCGCAGGTCAGCGGCCTCCGCCGCCGACAGGCAGCCGCCCGCGCCGCCGGACACGCCGGAGGATCCCGAGTCCGAGGACGACTCGGCAGCAGGCCAACGTTTGGAGCACCAGACGCTGTGGGTGGACCTGCAGGTCCGTCAGGCGATGGCGCGGGGGGAGTTCGACAACCTCCCAGGAACCGGCAAGCCCATCCGTGGTCTTGGCGGCACCCACGACCCGGACTGGTGGGTCAAGAGTCTGATCGAGCGGGAGAAGATCACCGGCGTCCTGCCCCCGGCGCTGGGACTGCGCAAGGAGGACGCCGAACTGGACGCAGTCCTCGACCGCGAGGCGACCGAGGAGGGCGTGCGCGGCATCGTCGCGGACTTCAACGAGCGGGTCGTCGCGGCCCGGCGTCAACTGCTCGGTGGTCCACCCGTGATCACGCCGACCCGTGACGCCGAGCAGGAGGTCGCGGCTTGGAGGGAGCGCCGAGATCGCCGGCGTGCAGAGCTGAGGAGGCGGCGCGACGAGGCCGTCGCCGCGGAACCAGCGCCTGCGCGCCGCAAGCG
>JBOHDX010000030.1:0-1988 GCA_050700835.1 Nocardioidaceae bacterium | reverse complement strand
CAGACGATCACGGACGCGCAGACCGAGGGCGTGGTCGCGTTCGACGTCAAGGGGCTGATCACGTTCGCCAACCCGGCGGCCGTACGAATGCTCCGCGCCAAGGACGAGGACGACCTGCGAGGACGGCCGATCAGCGAGACAGCGCGGCTGGCCGATGGGATCCAGACCCTGGACCTGCTGGCGATGTTGGCCTCCGGAGTCGTCATCGAGGACGGGGACGCCTCGTTGGAGGTCGGCACCAGCACCGGAATCGAGGTGGCCTACTCGTTCACCCCACTCGACGACCTGGAGAACCCGTCAGGCGCCGTGCTGGTCATGCGCGACGTGACCGAGCGCCGTGCCTTCCAGGAGGCTCTGACCTACAGAGCGTTGCATGACGAGCTGACCGGGCTGCCGAACCGCCGCTTGTTCGTCGACAGGCTCGACCACGCGTTGGCGCGTAGCGCACGTGAAGGCAGCCGGCACGGCGTGATCTTCCTCGACCTCGACCGGTTCAAGCTGGTCAACGACTCGTTCGGCCACCTGGTCGGCGACCAGCTGCTGATCCAGATCAGCGAACGGCTCCAGCGCCTGGTGACAACGTCGGACACGATCGCACGGCTGTCCGGCGACGAGTTCGTCGTGCTGATCGAGGACCGTGCCGACCACGTCGGCCTTCCCCGCCTGGGGCAGACGATGCTCGAGTCGCTACGCCTGCCGTACCAAGTGGACGGCCAGACCATCGTCAACACGGTGTCGATCGGCGTCGCGCTGACGCACCCGGGGCAGACCCGCGACGACGTGATGATCGCGGCCGACACCGCCGCTTACGCGGCGAAGTCCGGCGGAGGCGACTGTATCCGGATCGCCACGCAGGCCCTGGTCGATGCCTCCCGAGAGCGCAGTGCGATGGAGTCCCGGCTCCGTCAGGCGATCGAGGAGAACCACCTCACCCTGCGCTACCAGCCGATCGTCGACATCAAGACCGGCCAGCTCGCCGGACTTGAAGCGCTCGTACGGTGGGAGCCGCCTGGATCCGAGACCGTGATCCCCCCGGACGAGTTCATCCCGCTCGCAGAGGACACCGGTCTCGTCGTCACGCTGGGGCATTGGGTGCTCGAGGAGGCCTGCCGCGTCACCCAGGAGTGGAACTCCGCCAACCCCGACCGCGATCCGATCACCGTGTCAGTGAACCTTTCTGCCCTTCAGCTGGCGCAGCCCACGCTGGTAAAGGACGTCCTCGATGTGCTGAGGCGCACCGGGCTCCCCGCCGAGCACCTCTGCCTGGAGATCACCGAGACCGCGATCTTCGCCGACACCGATGCCAACCTCGTGATGCTGCACGACCTCCGTGCCACCGGCATCAGACTGTCGGTGGACGACTTCGGCACGGGCTACTCCTCGCTGGCGTACCTTCGCCAGTTGCCGGTCGACTCGGTCAAGCTCGACGCGTCGTTCATCGCTGGACTGGGCCAGGACCCGGTCGACACCCAGATCGTCGCCGCCGTGCTGCGGCTGTGCAAGGCGCTGGGTCGTCGCACGGTCGCGGAGGGAGTCGAGACCGAGCTGCAGCGTCGCACCCTCGCGCACATGGGCTGCCCCGCAGTGCAGGGATACCTGGTCGCGCGACCGATGCGACAGCATGACTTCGAGGCCTTCTGGGACACGTTGTACGGTCCGGTGCTACGAATCGTCCAGGCCTGAACGGGGCTGGCTCAACGTTCGCCCTCGAGGGTTCCGCCTTCGTCGTCGAAGTTCTCGTCCGGGTCGAGCAACGTGTCGATCTCCGGGGGCGTCACGCCCGTGGCGTACAACAGGTCCGCCGCAATCGCCCGGGTCTGGGCGACGGTTGCCACCACGCTGAGCGGTGCTGACCCGGGCAGCGCCATTGTCGCGTGCCGAGCCGCCTCGATCAGGGTCACACGGGCCTCCTCGAACCGGCCGGACCTGGACAGGTCGTCATGGAACAGGCGCACACCCGCCGCCAGCTCGCCGACGGCCTCAGCGAG
>JBOHDX010000029.1:0-9402 GCA_050700835.1 Nocardioidaceae bacterium | reverse complement strand
GAGGACGGGTCGGTCGTCGACGAGCACGCGCACCCGCGTGCCGGGCAGCATCAAGGCGGCCTGGCTGCTCGGCAGTTGGGCCCCCGGGGTCAGCAGCGGCATCGCGACGTGGCGCCAGTACTGCCAGTTCGAGGCGCCGAGGTTGTCGGCCGCCTCGCGCCACTGAGGGCGGAGACCCTCCAACGCAGGAAGGAAGACGATCACCATCAGCGGGATCTGGAAGTACGTGTAGACGAGGATCAGTCCGGAGGCTTGGTACAGCCAGCCGCTGCCGAACAGGTCGATGTGCAGATGGTCCGCGGCCCAGACGGTGACGACACCGGTCTGGCCGACGGTCGCGATGAACGCGAAGGCCAGCGACACACCACCGAACTGGGCGAGGACCGCGGACGCGCTCGTCACGGCTCGGCGCACCAGCCCGTCCGGCTTGGCGGTGACCACCGCGTACGCGAGGAGTGATCCGAACACCGCACCGAGGATGGCCGACGCGGCGGAGACCCTGACCGAGGTCCACAGAACCGTGAGGAGCGCGGACTCCTTCCAGGCCTCGACGTTGGCCAGCGTGAAGTGGCCGTTCGCCCCGGACGCCCCGACCGCGACCGTCACAGTCGGGACGATCAGGAAGATCGTGACGTACGCGAAGAACGGCACGGCTCCCAGCGACGGCGTCAACACCCTGAGGTGCCGCCGGAGCCTCAGGCCACTGCTGCGCGCCGGCGTCACCGTGACCGCCTGGTCACCCAATCGCAGCAGCCCACTTGTTCGACAGCACGGTGGCGGCCTGCTCGGTCTGCGCGTTGGTCAGGAACACCGGGGTGCCCTTGACCGGCGGCAGTTTGGCGAAAGCGGCCGTGTCGATGGTGCCGGCCTTGACCATCGCGTCGGCACGCACCGGCCGCGCCCCTCCTTGCAGCCAGAGGTTCTGCCCCTGGTCGGAGTAGAGGAACTCCTCCCACAGGCGCGCCGCGTTGGGGTGCGGCGCGTCCTTGTTGATCGCCTGGAAGTAGTAGCCACCGACGACCGCACCGGCCGGGACAACGACCTTCCAGGTCGGCACCTTGGCGGTCTCGGCCGCGTTCAGGTAGCCCCAGTCGATCACGACCGGTGTCTGACCCGACTCGATCGTGCCGGGGTCGGGTCGACAGGCAAGAAGCTGCCGGCCTGCTTGAGCCGGGAGAAGTAGTCGATGCCCGGCTGGATGTTGTCGGCCGAGCCTCCGTTGGCCAGCGAGGCCATCATCACGCCGGCGAACGCCGCACCCGCCGTGGTGGGGTCGCCGTTGAGCGCCACCTTGCCCTTGAAGGCGCTGCCCGTCAGGTCACCAAGACTCGTGACGGCTGGCACCTTCGAGGAGTCGTAGCCGATCGACATGTAGCCGCCGTAGTCGTTGACCCACGTACCGGACGGGTCCTTGATGTTGGCCGAGATGGTGTCCCAGGTAGAGACCTTGTAGGGCGCGAACATGCTGGTGTTGGCGAGCGCCCCCGCCTGGGACAGGTCGAACACGTCCGGGGCGCGATCGGTGCCGTGCAGCTGCTTCGCGGCGTTGATCTCGTCCTGGCTGGCCGCGTCCGGCTGCTCCTGGTTGACCTTGATGCCGTACTTCTTCGCGAAGGCGCTGATGACGGCGCCGTAGTTGGCCCACGTCGGCGGCAACGCGATCACGTTCAGCGTCCCCTCCGCCTTGGCTGCCTTGACGAGCGCCGCCATCTGCGACTGGTTGGTAGACCCAGCCGTCGGGGCACTGTTGTTGCTGTTGTTGCTCGACGGGGGCGCACACGCCGCCAGCCCGACCACACATCCGCCGGCGGCAAGCGCGACGGCCCACCTCAATCTCGAACTCGACCTCGACCTCGACCTCGATTCCTCCTCCGCCCACCACCCGGCAGCCGCTCGCACGGCACGATCGACCCCCGGATCCTTGCGGCCCGACCTGACCGCAGGCTAACCGCTGGCCCAGCCGAGGGAACGCTGCCGGACTAGTGTTCGCCGGTGGACACGCCGCAGACGTTTGCCCGAGCCGTGTCCGCCCGCGGAGAAGTGGTGTTGCGGCGCCACCCGGGTGGGACCCTCGAGCTGAGGGTCAACGGCGTCTTCGTGATGGACACCGCGCACACCAACACGGAGCGGTTCCTGGCCGAGTCGGCGCTGTCCGCCGTCGGTCACCCGCGACGAGTCTTCGTCGGGGGCCTCGGTCTCGGTTACACCCTCGACGCGGTGTTGCTCCATCCCGGTGTCGAGCAGGTCGACGTGGTCGAGATCGAGCCCGCGGTGGTCGCCTGGATGACCGACGGCACCGTCCCCCACGGTCCGACGCTGCTGCGGGACCCTCGGGTACGCCTGACCACCGGCGATGCCCGGGCGTACCTCGACGAGATCACGCACACTTATGCCGCCGTGCTGCTCGACGTGGACAACGGCCCGGCTTACCTCGTGCACGATGCCAACGAGCCGGTCTATGCGGCGCCGTTCCTGCGCCGGTGCGTCGCGCGGCTGGCCCCCGGTGGCGTGCTCGCGGTGTGGTCTTCGACGTCGTCGCCGGAGCTCGAGCGCACACTGCGCGCAGTCGCCGGCTCGTGCGCTGTACGCCGGCTCCCCGTCGACCTCGACGGCCGTGACGAGGCATACACCGTCTTCATCGCCCCCGACCCTGCTTCGTCCGCTCTTGGCCGTAGCCTTCCAGCATGAGTGACGACGCCTCCAAGAGCAGCGACGACTTCCGGATCGAGCACGACACGATGGGCGAGGTACGCGTGCCCGTCGACGCTCTGTGGCGGGCCCAGACCCAACGCGCGGTGGAGAACTTCCCCATCTCCGGGGGCACTCTCGAGTCGGCGCATATCGCCGCGCTCGCCCAGATCAAGGCGGCGGCCGCTCGCGCGAACGCGGAGCTCGGGGTGCTCGACCCGGCGCTGTCCGACGCGATCGCCCAGGCCGCCGACATGGTGGCCGCCGGTGGGTTCGAGCGGGAGTTCCCGATCGACGTGTTCCAGACCGGTTCGGGGACGTCCAGCAACATGAACGCGAACGAGGTGATCGCCGGTCTGGCTTCCCGCTCGCTGGGGCGGGAGGTGCATCCCAACGACCATGTCAACGCCAGCCAGTCCAGCAACGACGTCTTCCCCACCTCGATCCACGTCGCCGCGACGGCCGCGACGATCCAGGACCTCGTCCCCGCGCTGGGGCAGCTCGCCGTCGCGCTGGAGCGCAAGGCCGCCGAGTTCGCCGACGTGGTCAAGTCCGGCAGGACCCACCTCATGGACGCGACACCGGTGACGCTGGGGCAGGAGTTCGGTGGCTACGCCGCGCAGGTCCGGGCCGGGATGTCACGCCTCGAGTCGACGTTGCCGCGGGTGGCTCAGGTGCCCCTCGGTGGCACCGCTGTCGGCACCGGCATCAACACGCCGCACGGGTTCCCGCAACGAGTGATCGAGCTGCTGTCCGAGGCCACCGGTCTGCCGCTGACCGAGGCGCCCAACCACTTCGAGGCACAGGGCGCCCGTGACGGGCTGGTCGAGCTGTCGGGGCAGTTGCGCACCATCGCGGTCAGCCTCACCAAGATCTGCAACGACCTGCGCTGGATGGGTTCCGGGCCGCGTACCGGCCTCTCCGAGATCGCACTGCCGGACCTTCAGCCCGGGTCGAGCATCATGCCCGGCAAGGTCAATCCGGTCCTGCCTGAGGCCACGCTGATGGTGTGCGCCCAGGTGATCGGCAACGACACGGCGATCACGGTCTGCGGTGCGTCCGGCAACTTCGAGCTCAACGTGATGATGCCCGTGCTGGCGCGCAACCTGCTGGAGTCGATCCGGCTGCTCTCCAACGTGAGCCGCTTGCTGGCTGACCGATGCATCGACGGCATCACCGCAAACGTCGAACGCGCCCGCGAGTACGCAGAGTCATCGCCGTCGGTGGTCACCCCGCTCAACCGGCTGATCGGCTACGAGAACGCGGCCAAGATCGCCAAGAAGGCGATCGCCGAGCGCAAGACGATCCGCGAGATCGTTCTCGCCGAGGGCTACCTGGAGCGCGGGGACCTCACCGAGGCCCAGCTCGACGAGGCGCTCGACGTGATGAGGATGACCCACCCTTAGGGCCCGCGCCACGGTCGGTGCGTGTCGGGACGGGAGCAGCCGCTCGCTGGTCCGACAATGGGCGGGTGCGACCGCCAACCGCCTCGGTGCACCTGCTCGCGTGGGGTAGCGACGAGCACCGGCCTGCCTGGCTACGCGCGACCGCCGGGGAGAAGCGCTACCTGATCGAGCTCTCCATGCTGGTGCTGATCGGTCTGCAGTTCGCGATCCCGGCCGGTTTCGCGTTGCCCCCGCGGTTCCTCGCGCCAGCGGTGGAGGTGGCGCTGCTGCTCGCGATCATCGCGATGCATCGCGGCACGTCCGCTAGGCGTACTCCGACGATCCGGATCGCGGCGCAGGTGCTGCTCGGGCTCGTCACCGCGACCAACACCATCGCGCTCGGGCTGCTCGTGCACGACATCGTCACCGGTGCCCACATCGCCGCCTCGAAGCTGCTGCTCGGGGGGGCCGAGATCTGGCTGACGAACCTCGGCGTCTTCGGGATCTGGCTGTGGGAGTACGACCGCGGCGGACCTACCCACCGGGCTCATGGACGTGACGTACAGCCGGACCTGTTGTTCCCGCAGATGACCGACGAGCACCTCGCCCAGGACTGGGAACCCACCGTGATCGACTACCTGTACGTGTCGTACACGAACGCGGTGGCCTTCTCCCCGACCGACACCATGCCACTCACCAGGTGGGCCAAGGGGTTGTTCGCCCTCGAGTCGTTCATCTCGGTGGTGACGGTGTTGCTGGTCGCCGCCCGGGCGGTCAACGTGTTCCCCGCCGGCTGAGTCGGTCCGCCGACGAGTCGAGAAGAATCGACAACTCGGCCGCTAGGGCGACGCGAATGTCGATTCTCATGTCCGGGCGGCCCGTCAGCCGACCCCGTCAGCCGACCCGTTTGGCCAGCTCGTAGCCGGCCTCGTCGTAGATGTTGCGGTACGTCGTGCCCGGGTGCAGCTGCATCGCGTACCGTGCCGCGTCGTTGGGCGGCGCGCTCCACCCGGCGGCCCCGTCGATCAGGACATAGTCCGGCGCCACCGGGCCCGAGTCGCCGATGAAGTAGACGTGGTGATCGGCTGCCAGCTGGTCGAGAAGGCCGATGTCGGTCTCGACCGAAGTCCCGTCCGGGATCAGCGCCATCGCCGCGTCCGCCTGCGCCTGCAGCGGGCTCGGCTGGTACGTCGACCCCTTGAACAGGTCTGCCACCGGGAACTGCAGGCACAGCACGAGTGCCACCGCCACGGCGACCGCGGGAACCTGCCGGGCGTACGCCGCCATCCAGGCCGGTCGGGACGAGCGGGTGCGGACGATGGCGTCGATCACGGCGATGAACATGATCGGCATCAGCGGCATCGAATAGTGCCAGTCGGTGCCCCAGTAGAAGTGCACGTCGCCGGCGAAACGCTCCACCAGGTTGGGCACGGCCAGCAGCACGAACGGTGATCGCAACGCGAGGAACCCGGTGATCGCGAACGTCAGCAACAGCGTGTGCAGCTTGGGATCCGCCGGCAGCACCATGTCCGACAGCAGGCTGACGAACCGCCCGTCGAGACTCTGCGACGATCCACTGGAGAAGCGGCGCCAGTAGTCGTAGCCGTCCGTGGGGTTGAACGCGGGGATGATCACCACCGTCGTCAGCACGAAGCCGACTGCGCCGGCCACAACCAGGCCGATGCCCCATCGTCGCTCCCGGCACACGAGCGCGACCACGCCGATCGCCACGACCATCAGGCCGAGGTCCTCCTTGACCAGCAGCAGGCCGGCGGACCAGACCGCTCCCCAGACCCAGCGACGGTCGAGGTACGCCGCGCCGGCCAGTGCGAGCAGCGGAACCGCGAGGCAGTACTCGTGGAACTCCGAGTTGATGCCGGTCTGCAGGCCCCACGACAACCCGTAGGCGACGCCCAGTGCGACCCCGGCCGCGGGCGAGACGTGCTTGATCGCGGCGCGCATGACGACCACGACCGAAACGGCCACCAGCAACGCCTGTCCGACCAGCAAGGTCACCGGTGTCGGGAACAACCGGTAGAACGGCCCGAACACCACCAGCAGTGGGCTGAAATGGTCACCGAACGCGTTGAACCCGACACCTTTCAGATCGACGATGGGCACCGAGAAGTGCGAGTAGGCGGTGACGATCTGGGTGAAGATTGCGGTGTCCCACGACTTGTTGGCCAGCCGCTCGAAGCGCGCCACCGAGATCGTCGCGTACGCCGCGAAGATGACCGCCGCCACGGCGTACGGTGTCCATCTCAGTAAGGGGCTGACTGCCTGGCGTGGTCGGGGAGGTCGTCGGGCAGGGGCGACGCCGTCGTCGCCGGTCTCCGGGGACGACGAGGTGGTCAACGTGGCCAAGTCGGTCCTCGCAAACTCGTCGGGCGCAACCATCTTGTCACCCGGCGGAGGCGAAACCGGTCAGTACCAGCCGTTGCCCTGCTTGAACGCGTCCGCGCTGCAAGGTGAGCCGTAGCTGCTGCGGATGTAGTCGAGACCCCATCGGATCTGGGTGGCTGGGTCGGTACGCCAGTCGGGACCGACGGTCGCCATCTTCTCCGCCGGAAGCGCCTGTGGGATGCCGTAGGCACCGGAGTAGGGATTCGTGGCACCGGGGTTCCAGTCGCTCTCCCCCACCCACAGGTCGTCGAGGCAAGTGAACTCCGATGCGGGCCAGCCGTACTGCGCCAGCAACGCCTTCGCGATCGTGCGGGGGTCGGAGCTGGCGGCGAGCAGGTTCTTGCTCGACTTGGCGTCACCAGCGTGTCGCGCCACCGTGGTGCGGTCGGAGCGGATCGCGGTCCGCTTCAGCGACTGAAGCGGCGGGCGCTGGCCGCTGCGTGACACCTGAGGTGCGCTGCCGGCGCGGTCCAGGGCGGGCGCGGCGGACCTAGTGTGGCCGGGGGCGGCGGACCTGCTGTGGCCGGTCGCGGCAGACGCTGCGGACTCGGGCAGCAGGTGGGTACCACCGACGACGGCAGCGGCGATGACGCTACCCGTGGCTGTCGCAGCCAGGGCGGGGCGCTTCAGGCTCGGGACAGCGTCAGCCATCCAGATGCGCGCCCGCTCCAAGGAGCCTGGCGCCCGGTGTTGAGCCTTGTGCTTGCCCGGTCGAGGAGGCCGTTCGGCCAAGACGCAGTCCTTCGATCGAGTACGGGGGATCGGCACAATCCCGACCACCCTCCCTTATGGCCCGGCTCTTCGCAAACGGAGCCGGTGTCGGGCCAGTCACAATGCTGGCCGGACAGGCCGGACAGGCTTGCGTTCACGGGTACGCGGTGTGTTCAGGGGGGACGGCGACCTGGACGGGCCTCTGGCCGATGCCAGCAGGCCGGCATCCTGGCCCAATCCCCAGCCCGGTAGCTCACGACCGGGTCGGCACCAACGGTGCGGCGGCGCGCTTGCGGCGGTGCGGCGGCGGCGGACGTGAGGGGCCCTGCTGGATGGGTCCTGCCGCCCGCACGCGACGTCAGGTGAGCCCTGCCCGGGGGTCGCGCAGAACGCGCGGGGGCGGACGGCTACGCGATCCATCCACACATTCAGCGGAGGATCCCCCGGCAACGTCGGCGTGT
Source organism: Nocardioidaceae bacterium (assembly GCA_050700835.1). Taxonomy (GTDB): domain Bacteria; phylum Actinomycetota; class Actinomycetes; order Propionibacteriales; family Nocardioidaceae; genus JBOHDX01. The sequence goes on along the minus strand of JBOHDX010000029.1, from coordinate 1,754 downwards.
CTAATGTATCGAACATGAGTTCGATACCTCTGGAAGCGCTTGCCTCGGCGGTCGCCGGGGCGGTCTCGTGCGACCTGACAGCGGCGTCCGGGCGCGACCTTGACGGTCGACTGCGCACGCTGCGGGCGGCGATCGACGCCCTGGAGGGAGCGTTCAGTGCCACCGCGGAGCGGTTCGACCGGACCGACGGTCCAGCAGACTGCGGCGCTGCCTCGGTGGCAGGTTGGTTGCGTGCCGAGCTTCGGATGACCCCGGCGCAGGCGCGCCAGAGGGTCCGCCTCGGCGGCAGCCTTGATCTGCTGCCGGAGACCCGCCTGGCCTTGTTCGCCGGAGAGATCAGCGTCGGTCACGCCTTCGAGATGGCTGCCGGACTGCGCCGCCTGGGATCCACCGTGATGGCAGACGCGGAGGACGTGCTCATGACCGCGGCGCGTGAGGTGGATCCGATCGAGCTTCGCAACCTGATCCGGCACCTGGCCGGTGCGGTCGATCCCGACGCCGACGATGCCGCTGCCGTCCGGGCACTGACCAGGCGGTCCTTCGACGTGCATCCGGTCGGCGACATGGTGTCGGTGAGAGGCTTGCTCGATCCCGAGACCGGCACCATGCTGCGTCAGGTCGTCGACGCGCACAGCGCGCCCGACGACCAAGACGACGACCGGGAGCCGACCCAGCGGCGTGCCGACGCGGTCGCCGAGATCTGCCGCTCGATTCTCGATCATGGGCTCCCACTCGACGAGGGTGTACGCCCGCACCTGACCGTGATCGTCGACTGGGCGACCCTGACTGATGGCCGTTGCGGCGGTGTGACTCTTGACGGCTTCGGACGGATCGACACGGCGTTGCTGCAGCAACTCGCCTGCGACGCCACCGTCTCCCGGGTGGTGCTGGGCCCGGCCGGTCAGCCGATCGAGCTCGGTCGCTCGGCGCGCTGCGCCACGGCAGGTCAACGTCGAGCGATCCGGGTGCGCAGCGCCGGACGATGCGAGGTCCCGGGCTGCGATCGCCGACACGTCCAGATCCATCACGTCATCCCGTGGGCACAAGGCGGTACCACCGATGTGTCAGCCATGATCGCCGCCTGTCACCGCCATCACCGCATGATCCACGGCGCCCTCCTCCGAGTCGCGATCAGCGCCCATGGCCGGGTGCGCGCCTGGGACCGGCACGGTACGGAGCTGATCGACCGCCGCCGAGCCGCCCACGACCTCGTCGATGCCGCGGCACGACGCTTGGCTCCCTATCGGAAACCGCTGCCGGCAGCGGCGGGACCGGCTCGCGCGGCCGACGGTCTCGTAGCGTCGACATCCGCCACCGCAACGATGCGCGACTCGCCGCACGGACATGCCCCCAGCCCCCAGGCGCATCTGCGGATGTGAGCCCAGCCAGCCCACCACACCGCCGGCCACTCCGTAGGACCATCCCGTGACTGCAACCTCGATCGCGGGCTTGCGAATCCACTGACCGCCGCCGGTTTGTCCACAAGAGTGGCTTGTGGGGGTTTCGGTACGGCACGAGGCTGGTTACGTTGTCGCGATAGACGGGCGACGAGGCTGGGGTGGCCGCGATGAGACCCAGGACGCAGAGCGCTGCCGGCGCGGACTACGCGGACTGCACCGACTGCGCGGACTGCGCGGACTGCGCCGACTGCACCGACTGCGCCGTTCGGCGTCCTGATCGTGCTGAGCACACTGATCGCCGTGATCGCCCTGGGCGGATGCTCCGGCTCCGACGCCACCACCGACCCGACCACC
>JBOHDX010000028.1:0-15729 GCA_050700835.1 Nocardioidaceae bacterium | reverse complement strand
CTGGCAGTACTGGCGCCACGTCGCGATGCCGCTGCTGACCCCGGGGGCCCAACTGCCGAGCAGCCAGGCCGCCTTGATGCTGCCCGGCACGCGGGTGCGCGTGCTCGTCGACGACCGACCCGTCCTCGTGGTCGCGGACTGAGCCTGTGCGCGTCATCGTGGACAGAGCCTGCTCGTCCCCTGCGGCGCGGTCGCTGACTGGAGGCGATCTGAGTTCCGGGGCCGCCGTTCGATCCCGCCACCGTGACCCCGGCCGGGAAAGCGGCGGTGGTGCCCGATCTGCGTGGTGCGGGCTAGTCTCGACGCGTGTCGCAGCCCTCGCCGCCCGATGACCCCGGCAGCACCGACGCCGGAGCCGCGGCTCCCGTTGCCCGAGCGCGCCTGCGTGCCTCCCACCAGGATCGGGACGAGGTCGTGGAGCGGCTCCGGGAGGCAGCCGGTGAGGGACGTCTGACGTTCGACGAGCTGGACGAGCGCCTCGACATCGCGTTCCACGCCCGGACGCTGGGTGAGCTCGTGCCGCTGACCGCCGATCTGCCCGTCGACCTCGCCAAGCCGGTCGCTGCCGTGTCGCCGAGCGGTCCGACGATCGGAGGTACGCCGCGGGTACGCCGGTCACTGGCCATCCTCGGTGGCGCGGAGCGCCGTGGCGCCTGGACCCTCCCGGAGCACTACAAGGCGACCGCGATCCTCGGTGGCGTCGAGCTCGACCTCACCGAGGCGACGTTCGAGACCCGCGAGGTCACCATCCACTGCATGGCGTTGCTCGGCGGAGTCGAGATCTTCGTCCCTGACGGCGTCAACGTGATCATCGAGGGATCCGGTCTGCTCGGTGGCTTCGAGGGCCGCACCGGCTCCGACCCGTTGCCGCCCGACGCTCCGACGTTGCACGTGACTGGCATGTCGGTGCTCGGTGGCGTCGACGTGCGGAGAAAGTCTCGGCGTCGGTGGGGTCCCCGACGCGACCTGGATGCGCAGCGACGGGGCCAGCTCGGCGACACCGGTTCCGCCGGTCCCGGAACGGGGCCGAGTACGGAGGGCAGCCGATGAAGCAGCTGACCGCCATGGACGCCCAGTTCCTGAACGTCGAGTCAAGCACGACGACCGGCCACGTTGGTGCGGTGCTCACCCTGGACCCGAGCGGCCGGCCGGGCGCGGCGCTGGGCCTCGACGACCTCCGGGACCTGCTCGAGCCGCGGCTGCACCTGGCGTCGCCGTTCCGGCAACGGCTCGTCGAGGTGCCTCTCGGCCTCGGCCAGCCGTACTGGATCGACGACCCCGACTTCGATCTGGAGTTCCACCTGCGTGAGCTGGGCATCCCGGCGCCCGGCACCAACGAACAGCTGGCCGAACAGGTCGCGCGCATCCACGCCCGCCCGCTGGACCGCGGTCGGCCACTGTGGGAGATGTACCTCATCCAAGGACTGGAGAACGGGCGCTGCGCGATCTACTCCAAGGTGCACCACAGCGCGATCGACGGCATCTCCGGTGCCGAGATCCTGGCCACGATCCTCGACGTTACCGAGGAGCCGAGGGAGGTGGAGCCGCCGGCGCGGGAGTGGGATCCCCCCGGCGTACCCGATCGGCCGGGCCTGATGTTGCGCGGCCTGGCCTCCACGGCGGTCAACGGGGTACGCCTTGCGACGACTCTGCCCCGCTCGCTACCGCACCTGGCCGACCTGCCGGGTGCGACGAACTTCCCCGGCACGCAGTTGGTCAGCGACATCGCCGATGCCGCGGTGTCACTGGCGAGTCGGCGGATCCGCCCGCGACGCAGCGACGAGCGCGACCTGCGGGTGCCGCGTACGCCGTTCAACGGGCAGATCACCGCACATCGGCGCTTCGCATACGGCTCCGTCCCGCTCGCCGACATCAAGAAGGTCAAGCAGGCGAGCGGCATGACCGTCAACGACGTCGTGATGGCGTTGACGACGACAGCCTTGCGGCGCTGGCTGCTCGACCACGACGCGCTCCCGGAGATCCCCCTGATCGCTGCCGTGCCGGTGTCGATCCGGTCCGAGGACCAGTCCGGCTCCAACGGGAACCAGATCTCGGTCATGCTTGCCCAGCTGCCCACCCAGGTGGCGGATCCGGCCGCCAGACTCGAGCTGGTGGGGGAGTCCATGCTCGCGGCCAAGCAGAAGTTCGAGGCGGTGCCGGCGACGATCCTGCAGGACCTGTCCGCCGTACTGCCGACGGCGCTGTCGGGGCTGGCGTCCAGGGCGTTGTTCCGGCTGGTGACGCTGCCGGGACTCCCGTTCAACCTGTTCGTCTCCAACGTGCCGGGACCCCAGCTCCCGTTGTTCGTGGCGGGTGCCAGGGTCGAGGGCATCCATCCGGTCTCGGCCGTCACCGACCTGACCGGCGGCATCAACATCACGTTGTTCAGCTATGACGGCTCGGTGGACTTCGGGATCATCGTGTGTCGCGAGATGGTTCCCGACGTGTGGAGGCTGATCGGCTACCTCGCGGACGCGCTCGACGAGCTGGTCGAGGCGACGTCGTAGGCCGAGCGCCGCTCAGGCGCGGACGGACGCGCGCCGCACGGTGCGGACGATGGCGTCGCAGAACGTGTCGTCGAGCGCCGCCGGCAGGTCGTGTCCCATGCCGGGGACGAGGACCAGCTCGGCACCGGGGATCGCCTGGGCGGTGGCGCGGCCGCCGGACGTGTTGACCAGCCGGTCGGACAGCCCGTGGATCACCAGGGTCGGAAGGTCGAGCCGGTGCAGTGCCGGGGTGCGGTCCGGTTGGGCCATGATCGCGAGCATCTGGCGCACCACCCCCGAGGCAGACCAGCCCCGGTCGTACGTCTCCTCCGCATGCCGGCGCAGCTCGTCGCGGTCAGGCGGGTAGCCGGGCGACCCGATCGCCCGGGCGATCCGGAATGACCCCGCGACGTACTCCTCGCGGTTGCGTCGGGATGGTCCCAGCAGCATCGGGAGGAGTCTGGGATCCTGCCAGCCGACGCTTCGGCGTCCGGTCGTGGACAGCATCGAGGTGAGGCTCAGAACGCGGTCGGAGCGGGCGATCGCCATCGTCTGCGCGATCATCCCGCCCATCGACACGCCCACGAGGTGCGCTTGCTCAGTGTCGAGGTGGTCGAGCAGCCCGAACGCGTCCTCCGCGAGGTCGTCGAGGTGGTACGGCGTGTACTTGCGGGCGCCGAAGAATGCGGAGATCACCTGGGACCGGGTCACCCGGCGCGCCGTGCGGATCTTGCTGGAACGCCCGGTGTCGCGGTTGTCGTAGCGGACCACCTGGAAGCCGCGACCGGCGAGGTTGGTGCAGAACGGTGTGCTCCACCAGGTCATCGGGCCACCGAGGCCCATGACCAGCAGGATCGTCGGGTCGGTGGGCGCGCCGAACGCCTCGTAGCAGAGGTCGATCCCGCTCGGCAGATGCACCTGCTGCTCGGTCACCGAGGGCTCCTCCCCGTCTTGTTACCCACCAGTATAGGTGGGCGTCGGGGGTCAGTGCCCGCCCCCGCCGGCGCGTACCCCGGCTCACTCGTCTCCGCGATCCGACACTTACGCCCCACCCGTCGTGCGCCCTGCGGCCCACTCCTCTCCGCGATCCGACACTTACGCCCCACCCGTCGTGCGCGCTGCGGCGCGTACCTCCCGCGAGATCACGGTTTCGGATGGGGTCCGCGCGACTGCGGGGCTCGTAAATGTGATCTCGCCGAGGCGACGGCCGCGGCGACGTCAAGCTCGCGCCGCCAAGGCGGATCGGCACCAGCCCGGCTGCACGTGAGTGCGGCGGCCGCCGCGGCGGCGTCGCCGACCGCCGCCAGCTCGTCCGCATCCAGATCGTCGCGGCCGCACCACCCCCGCAGGAGCAACCCGGCCAGCAGGGCCGCCATGAAGCTGTCGCCGGCACCGATCGTGTCGACCACCTCGACCGGTGGAGCCGCCACCCGCACCATGGCGAGCGGGGACGCGAGCATCGCCCCGTCGGCGCCGAGGGTGACCACGGCGACGCCGACGCCGGCGCCGTCGCTCAGCCACCGGACGAGCAGGTCCTCGACATCGACGCCCGGCGCCATCACCGCGGCGTCCTCATCGCTGCACTTGACCAGCCAGGCGTGCGCCGTCATCGCCTCGATCCGCCGCCGCAGCGGCGCCAGCCGCGGCGTCAGGCTCGGTCGCAGGTTGGGATCGACGGCCACGGGTACGCCGGCGGCGTGTGCCTGCTGCGCCCAGGAAGCCACCGCATCCGCGCCGGGCGGCACCGTGGCACCGATCGACCCGACGTACACCAGCGGGGCGTCGAGGAACGACGGGAGACGTTGCGGATCCCAGACGAGGTCGAACTCGTACGTCGCGCGGCCACGGTCGTCGAGGGTCGCCACGGCCGAGGATGTCCGCCGGTGCGGCGGAAGGGCGTCAAGCACTACCCCGGCGGCGTCGAGATGGGCCCGGACCAGCTGACCGGCCGGGTCGTCACCGAGCTGCGCTCCGAGGGTGGTGGGGATGCCGAGCCTCGACAAGCCGACCGCGACGTTGACGGGGGCGCCACCCGGGTGGGACTCGATCGAGCCGTCGCGGCCGAGGGTGACGTCGACAAGCGCCTCGCCCAGCACGACCACGGGCGCGCGTTCGGGCACGGCGCCTCAGTGCTCGAAGTCGACCGAGGAGTAGGCCGCGAGCTTGCTCAACCGGTGCTCGCTGATGATCTCGCGGATGGTGCCGGAGCGGGAACGCATGACCAACGAGTGCGTCGTGCAGGTGCCGGACCGATAGCGCACACCCTTCATTAGCTCGCCGTCGGTGATGCCGGTTGCCACGAAGAAGCAGTCGTCCCCGGAGACGAGGTCGCCGGTGAGCAGCACCCGGTCGAGGTCGTGCCCGGCGTCGAGCGCCTTCTGCCGCTCCGCGTCGTCGCGCGGCCACAGCCGGCCCTGGATGACGCCGCCGATGGCCTTCATGGCACAGGCCGTGATGATCCCCTCCGGCGTGCCGCCGATGCCGAGCAGCAGGTCCACACCGGTGTTGGGGCGGGCCGCCATGATGGCGCCCGCCACGTCGCCGTCGGTGATGAACTTGATCCGCGCACCAGTGGCCCGGATCTCGGCGGCGAGCGCGTCGTGCCGCGGCCGGTCGAGAATGCACACCGTGACGTCCTCCGGCTTCAGCCCCTTGGCCTTGGCGACGGCATAGACGTTGTCGGCCACCGGCAACCGGATATCCACGACGTCGGCCGCCTCGGGGCCGGTGGCGAGCTTCTCCATGTAGAACACCGCACTCGGGTCGTACATGCTGCCGCGAGGGGCGACCGCGAGCACGGATACCGCGTTGCTCATGGCCTTCGCTGCCAACGTCGTACCGTCGATCGGGTCCACCGCCACGTCGCACTGCGGCCCTGTGCCGTCGCCGACCTCTTCGCCGTTGTAGAGCATCGGCGCGTTGTCCTTCTCCCCCTCGCCGATCACGACGACGCCGCGCATCCCGACGGTGCTGATCAGGACGCGCATCGCGTTGACCGCCACCCTGTCGGCACCGTTCTTGTCACCGCGGCCGACCCACCGTCCCCCTGCCATGGCCGCGGCCTCGGTCACGCGGACCAGGTCGAGCGCAAGGTTGCGGTCCGGCGCCGCGAGGGCCGGCTCGAGATGGCCGGGCAGTCGCGTCTCGCCCTCGGCGCGGACCCGAGGATCCCGGCGGCCGGGGCTGCTGGTGTTCGTCATGGGAACCCTTCTCACCGAGGTCTGGGCGCGTGTCGTCGACGAGTGGATGCGCTGATGGTAGCCAACCTCATGCCGGATAGATCTGTACCTCGGTCGCCTTGACGGCCGCCCACACGGAGCTGCCCTCGTCCAGGGCCAGCGAGACCAGCGACGACGGGGTGATGTCAGCCAGCAAGGGCACGGGTCCGTCGAGGTGGACCCGGACGGCGTCCCCGTGTGGGGTCACGCTCACCACGGTGCAGGGCCACACGTTGCGCGCGCTGGTACGGGGCGGGGTGCTGTGCAACGTCACCGCGGCCGGCGTGAAGCTGGCGAACACGTCGCCGTCATCCTGCTGCGAGGCCACCACTTCGACCCCGTCCGCGACCGTCACGACTCCGGCTGCGGCACGGCCGCGCACGAGGTTGAGGCCCATCAGCTTGGCGACATGGTCGCTGCGCGGTTCGCGGGCGACCGCGCGGGCGGGGCCGGTCTGCTCCACCCGGCCGCCGTCGAGCACGACCACGTGGTCGGCGAGGACCAGGGCATCGAGCGCGTCATGAGTGACCAGCACGGTGACGCCGCGGAAGTCGCTGAGCAGGTTGCGCAGGAAGTTGCGTACCGTCAAGGTGGCCGACGCGTCCAGCGCCGACAACGGCTCGTCGAGCAGCAGCAACGCTGGTTCGGCGGCCAGCGCACGGGTGATCGCCACTCGTTGTCGCTGCCCGCCGGACAGCTGCCCGGGCCGCCGTCCGGCAAACTCCGACAGTCCCGTGCGTTCGAGCCAGCCGGCCGCCAGTCGCCGGCTGTGGGTGCGCGATGCGCCGCGGTGTCGTGGCCCGAACGCGACGTTGTCGAGCACGCTGCGGTGCGGGAACAGCAACGGCTCCTGGAACACCACGCCCACGCGGCGGTGCCGGGTGGGCAGGCGCACCGCGCGCGACGGGTCGTCCCACACGTCGCCGCCCAGGCGCACATGGCCCTCGGTCAGTGGGGTCAGCCCCGACAGCGCCCGCAGCACCGAGGTCTTCCCGGCGCCGTTCGGGCCGAGCAGACCGACCACGCTGCCGGCATCGGCCTGCAGCGCCACGTCCACCGAGAAGGCGCCACGTCTGGCACGGACCAGCGCGTCGAGGTGTGCCGGCATCAGCGAACCATCCCGTACAACCAGCGCTCGCGGAGGGCGACGAGCACGGCGATCGACAGCGCCAACAGCACCAGGCTGAGTGCGTACGCCGAGACCGGATCGGTGTTGAGGGTGGTGTAGATCAACAGCGGCATGGTCTGGGTGGTGCCGGCGAAGTTGCCGGCGAACGTGATGGTGGCCCCGAACTCGCCGAGCGCACGTGCCCAGGCGAGCACGGCACCGCTCGCGATGCCGGGGGCGGCCAGCGGCACTGTCACCCGCAGGAACGTGGCGCCTCGACCGGCGCCGAGACTCGCGGCCACCTCGTCGTACCGCTCGTCGGTGGAACGCAGCGCACCTTCCACGGCGATCACCAGGAACGGCATCGCGACGAACGTCTGGGCTAGTACGACTGCCGTGGTGGTGAACGGGATCTGCAGGCCGAACCCTTGGTACAACGGCTTACCGAGCAACCCGAAACGGCCGAACGCGGTGAGCAGAGCGACCCCGCCGACCACCGGCGGCATCACCAACGGGACGGTGACGAGCGCGCGGACGATCCGGCGCCCGGGGAACTCGGTGCGGGCAAGCAGCCAGGCGAGCGGCACACCCACGAGCAGGCAGATGACGACCGTGATGGTCGCGGTGCGCAGACTCAGCCAAAGGGCCGTCAGTACGCCGGAGTCGCCCAGCCGGTGCAGCAGGGACGACCACGGCGAGTTGACGACGAGCCCGAGCAACGGTGCTAGCAGGAGCACTAGCCCCACGCCGCCGGCGGTCACGATCGGCCATGGGGCGCGTCCGAGTGCGGCGCGGTCGGAGTGGTCCTCCGGAGCCGTGCCGCTCGGCGCGGTCTGAGCGTCCTCGGTCAGCGCGGCTTCCCGAATCCGAAGGTGGTCAGGACCTGCTGCCCGGCGCTGGACGTGACCAGGGAGACCCACTCCTGCGCCGCCGTCGCTTCCCTGCTGGAGGTGAGGACCGCAATGGGGTAGTCGTTGACGATCGACTTCGCGTGGGGAACCTGGATCGTCCTGACGGCGCTGCCGGCGGCCATCGCGTCGGTGACGTAGACGAACCCCGCGTCGACCTCGCCGCTGGTGACCAGGGCGAGCACCGACTTGACGTTCTCCTGTTGGGTGGCCGGCTTCGCCGTGATGCCGTCCTTGGCGAGCAGCCTGTCCGCCGCGTCTCCGCACGGCGCGGACGGCACACAGGTTGCGAACTTCACACCCGGCCTCGACAGATCGGCGATCGACGAGATGGTGCCGGGGTTGTCGCGCGGAGTCACGAGCACGAGCGTGTTGGTCGCGAACGTCGTCGGTGTGCCGGACACGTCGTGCTTGGCGACGACCATCTGCATCGTCTGGGGGTCCGCGGTGGCGAGCACGTCCGCGGGTGAACCGGCGATCACCTGCTGTGCCAGTGTCGAGGAGGAGTCGAACGACAACGCGACCTGGACGTCGGGATGTGCCGTCTCGTAGGTCTTCTTCAGCTCGGTGAAGCTCTCGGTGAGCGACGAGGCCGCGAGCACCGTGAGCTTGGTCTTGCCGCTGCCGCCGCACGACGACAGCACACCGGCAGCCAGGCACAGCCCCGCGAGCACGACCAGCACCTGGCGCGGGTAGCCGGCGGTTCCCGGCCGCCGGAGGATGCTGCCGCGGATCGAGGAGCGGCGGGTCACGAGGGGACCTCCACGACCACGTTGGTCGCCTTGATCGCGGCCACGGCAAGCGAGCCCGGCTCCAGGTCGAGGTCGTCGGCCGCCTCCCGACTCATCAGCGACACGACTCGATAGGGACCGCAGCACAGCTCCACCTGCGCCATCACGGTGTCTTTGGTGACGGCGGTGACGATCCCCGTGAGCCGGTTGCGTGCGCTGACCTGCCGCGGACCGCCGCCGTGCTCGGGAAGGTCGGCGACGTCGCTGGCCAGGCGGGCGAGCTCCCGGCCTTCGATCCCGATGACGCCGGCGGGGGTACGCGCCGGCGCGAACCGGCCCTGGTCGGCCCAGCGCCGCATGGTGTCGTCGCTGACGCCGAGCAACGTGGCCGCGTCTGCGAGTCGGTGCACGGTCATAGGGTCACCCTATCCGCAGATGCGGCGATGTCACACGTACGCCTGTCCGCAAATACGGAGACAACGACGAGTCGAGCCTCCGTGACACCGGCGCCGCCGCTCCGGGGACCGGCCCGCGTCCACAGCCTCGCAAGGTGCGGGGACAATGACGTGGTGAGCGACTCCGACCCGCGGGGGCAGGCGGCACCACGCCGGCAGGCGCGGGGCAACCCGGGGTTGTCCGACATGGTGCGATCGGTGGTGGTGCTGCTGGCAGTGGTCGGCGTGCTCGCGGTGCTGCACTCGCTCCTGCAGGGCAACAACGATCGGCCGGCGCCGACGGTGGACTACCACCCGGCACTGGCGCAGGCACGCAAGGCCGCGCCCTATCCCGTGCTGGCGCCGGTCGAACTGCCGGTGGGCTGGCGCGCGACCAGCGTGTCGTACACCCCCGGTGACACGGTTCACTGGCACCTCGGTGTGCTGACCACGACCGACGACTACATCGGCATCGACCAGGAACGCATGGCGACCTCCGAGGTGCTGGCGAACGTCGCCCCGCCGACGCAGCCGTCGGGGTCGGTCATGCTGGCCGGGGTGCACTGGCAGGTGCGTTCCTCGAGCTCCGGCGAGTCCACGCTGGTATCACGGCGCGGCGGCATCACCACCGTGGTGACGGGGAACCTGCCGCTGGCACAGGTCGAGGCCTATGTCGGCTCGTTGCGGTCCAGATGAGCGGTCCAGATGAGCGGTCCAGATGAGCCGAGCGACCTACTCGCCGTCGCCGCCAGCGCCGTTGCCGCCGTCAGCGCCGTTGCCGTCGCCACCATCGGTGGATGCTCGCGTCGCGGCATCGAGACGGGCACGGGCACCGTCGAGCCAGCGCTGGCAGACCCGCGCGAGGTGTTCGCCGCGCTCCCACAGCGCCAGCGACTGCTCCAACGAGGTGCCGCCGGTCTCGAGCTGACGCACGACCCCGATCAGCTCGTCCCGTGCTTGCTCGTACGGCGGCTCGTCGCCCGGACCGGGCGGTGATTCGGTGCTCATGCTGTCCCCTCGTCGAGCGGCTGGATCTCCTCGGTACGCACCCGCAGCCGGCCCTCGTGGAGTGTCACCTGCAGCGCGTCGCCGACCGACAGCGTCTCGGTCGTCGTGAGCACGTGACCCGTGGCCGCCTGCACCACGGCGTACCCGCGCTCGAGCGTCGCCAACGGTGACAGTCCGCGGGTGCGGGCCAGCTGATGGGCCACCTCCTGGTCGGCTCGGTCGAGCCGGTGACCGAGGCTGCGCCGAGCCCGGTCGCGCCAGTCGAGCACGTCGGTGCCCCGCTGGTCGATGATCGTATGAGGTGTCGCGAGCACCGGTCGGCTGCGCAGCTGCGCCAGCCCGTGCCGCTCACGGTCCACGCGGCCGGTCAGTGCCATCCTGGCTCGGTCGCGCAGCGCGGCGATGCGGTGCGCCTCGTCCGCCATGTCGGGCACGATCCGCTTGGCCGCGTCGGTGGGTGTGGACGCGCGGAGATCCGCCACGAGGTCGAGGATCGGCGTGTCCGGCTCGTGACCGATCGCGCTGACGATCGGCGTCCGCGCGGCCGCCACCGCGCGGATCAGCCCCTCGTCGGAGAACGGCAGCAGATCCTCGACCGAGCCGCCCCCTCGAGCGATCACGATGACGTCGACGGCGCCGTCCGCGTCGAGCCTCTGCAGCGCCGCGATCACCTGTCTAGCGGACTCCGCGCCCTGCATGACGGCGTGCACCACCTGGAAGCGCACGCCGGGCCAGCGGCGGCGGGCATTCTCGAGCACGTCCCGCTCCGCGGCGGAGTCGCGAGCTGTCACCAGCCCGATCATGGACGGCAGGAACGGCAGCGGTTGCTTGAGCTCCGGGGCGAACAGGCCCTCGGCGGCCAGCAACCTACGGCGCTGCTCGATCCGGGCCAGTAGCTCGCCAACTCCGACGGGACGGATCTGGTCGACGGCCAGGCTCAGCGATCCTCGAGGGGCGTAGTAGCGCGGCTTGGCATGCACCACCACGCTCTGCCCCTGGGTGACGGGCACCGGACTCGCGTCGATCACGGCACGGGCGCAGGTCACGCCGATCGATATGTCGGTGTGGGAGTCGCGCAGCGTGAGGAAGACCATCCCGGGACGGAGGTTGAGCTGTGAGATCTGCCCCTCGACCCACACCCAACCGAGTCGGTCGACCCACCCCGCCAGCGCACTCGCGATTGTGCGGACGGCGGCGGGGGACTCCGGTGAGGTGACGAGGGCCACGCCAGGAGCCTAAGTCCCGGCACCGACCGTGTGGGGGACGTCATCGTCGGCGGGGGACAGCGCCTGCTCGCGGCGCACCTACGATGGCAGCATGACTTCGCAGCCCGACACCTCGACGACCGCACCCGGCGCCAGCCCGCCGACCGGTCGCCACACCGGTGACCGCACCGGTGACCGCCGGGTGCTGCTGGCTGCACCTCGCGGTTACTGCGCAGGGGTCGACCGCGCGGTGGTGACGGTGGAGAAGGCGCTCGACCTCTACGGGGCGCCGATCTACGTACGCAAGCAGATCGTGCACAACAAGCACGTGGTGTCAGACCTGGAGGATCGGGGGGCGATCTTCGTGGAGGAGCTCGACGAGGTTCCGGAAGGCTCCACGGTCGTGTTCTCGGCGCACGGCGTCGCGCCGTCGGTCCACACCCAGGCGGCCGACCGGCGCCTCACGACGATCGACGCCACATGCCCCCTCGTGACGAAGGTGCACCACGAGGCGCGACGGTTCGCTGGCGACGACCACGACATCCTGCTGATCGGCCACGACGGGCACGAGGAGGTCGAAGGCACCTCCGGCGAGGCGCCGCGCAACATCACGCTCGTGCAGGGCCCCGAGGACGTCGGCGCACTGAAGGTACGCGATCCCACCAAGGTGTCCTGGTTGTCGCAGACCACGTTGAGTGTGGACGAGACGATGGCGACCGTCGACCGGATCCGGGAGCGGTTCCCGCAGCTGATCGACCCGCCGAGCGACGACATCTGCTACGCGACCCAGAACCGTCAGCAGGCCGTCAAGGAGATCGCTCGGGACGCTGATCTCGTGCTCGTCGTGGGGTCCGGCAACTCGTCGAACTCCGTACGCCTCGTCGAAGTGGCCCTGGAGGCGGGTGCGCGAACGGCGTACCGCGTGGACGACGCCAGCGAGATCGACGACAGCTGGTTCGACGGAGTCGACTCCGTGGGTGTCACGTCCGGCGCCTCGGTGCCGGAGGACCTGGTTGACGGCGTGCTCTCGTTGTTGCGCGAGCGCGGCTTCCCGGCAGCGAAGTCTGTGCACACGGCCGAGGAGAGTCTGATCTTTGCGCTGCCCCCGGAGCTGCGCCGCGCCATGCGGGCGAAGGGCACCCGCTGAACGACGGCCGATCAGCGGTCGGGGACCGTCTGCGCACCCCACAGCCGGAAACCGATCACGCCGAGCGCGATGACCTGCCCGGTGAACAACGCACCGGCATGTGAGACCACCCCGGCGATCGTGCGCTGCAACCCGCCGGCGTCGTGCGACAGGCCGCTCGCGGCGATGGCACTGGGCGCCAACGCGCCGACGCCGATCATGATCGCGACCATGAGCAGTGGCGGCAGGATGCCCGCCGTGAAGAAGGCTCCCCGCGAGGCAGCCAGCGCGGTGGTAAGCACGACGAGGACGAAGCACGCGCCGAACCAGGCGTCCACCCGATGAGTGAGGCTCACGTCGAGCCAGGCCAGCAGTGACAGCGCGGCGGCACTGATCACGACGACGGGAGCGCTGTCCCAGTCGTGATCGATCCAGGCCGCGATCAGGCTGCGTCGCGACGACCCGCCGGACACAGCTGCCACGGTAGGACGCCGTGTCGGATTCAGCCGGCCCGGCGCGCCGACCCGGCCGCGCCGTCCTTGCGCTCCCGCTCGTCGTCGAGCAGGTCGGGTCGGGTCGCGCCGAGCATCTCGTCGTCGAGCAGCTCGGGGGCTGACAGCGGCCGGACCGACGCCTCGACCGGGGCGGGACACGCGAGGTCGTCGGCTCCGATGTCGAGATCCTGCAGGCGGCGCGCCGACACCAGGACGCGACTCTCCAATGAGGCGACCGCCTTGTTGTAGCTGCCGACCGCAGACGTCAGCGAGCGTCCGACCTTGTCGACGTGCGCACCGAGCGTGCCCAGCCGGTCGTAGAGCTCGCGGGCCAACGTGTGGATCTCGCGGGCGCTCTCGGCGACGGCGCGCTGGCTCCAGGCGTAGGCGACGGTCCGCAGCAGTGCGATCAGTGTTGTCGGCGTCGCCAGCACGACGCGCTTGGCGGCCGCATGGTCGAGCAGGGCCGGCTCGGCGTCGAGAGCCGCCGACAGGAACGCCTCGCCGGGCATGAACAGCACCACGAACTCGGGGGAGTCGTCGAACTGGCGCCAGTAGGACTTGGCGGACAGCGCGTCCACGTGCGCCCGCAGCTGCCGCGCGTGCCTGACCAGGTGCGCCTCGACGGCGGCAGGATCATCGGACTGGGTGGCGTCCAGGAACGCGTCGAGCGGCACCTTGGAGTCGACGACGACACTCTTGCCACCGGCCAGGTGCACCACCATGTCCGGACGCAGGGTCGCGTCGCCGTCGTGCACGGTCGCCTGGGTGGTGAAATCGCAACGGTCGACCAGTCCGGACAGCTCGACGGCGCGCTGCAGGTGCATCTCGCCCCATCGTCCACGCACCTGCGGCTTGCGCAGCGCCGTGGACAGCGACGACGTCTCGCGTCGAAGGGCCTCCCCAGACAGGCGCACGGCCTCGACCTGCTCACGCAGCTGGGTGTGCCACTCGACCCGGCTCGCCTCCAGCTGGCGCAGCCGGGAGTCGAACCGGTCGAGGCTCTCCTTGACCGGCGCGACTGCGAGGGCGGTGGCGTTCGCCGACGCCGCGGAGGCATGTGCGCCGGACCGGCCACGCCCCTGGGTCAGCAGCAGACCGAGGACGAGACCAATGAGCAGCGCGAGCGCGACCACGAGGACGAGAGCGGTGGGGTCCTTCATGGCCTCAGCCTCGCACCCCAGTCCGACAGTAATGATGGTTTGCTGCGCGGGCGCCGTGGCTCAGGTTCCGACTGTCGCCAGTTCCGCGCAGCAAGGACATCGGGTCGACGGAATCTCGTTGGCCTCGGTGGCGGGCTGGGCGAGAATGCCGCTCGTGACCCTCTTCGAGACCGAACGCACCCGCGTACGCCTGTGGCGAGATGACGAGGCGGACCGCGTCTTCGACACCTTGTCGCGGTGGGAGGTGATGCAGTGGCTCGGCGAGGACCCGCAGGTGCTCACCGAACCCGGGCAGGCCGAGAAGGCCATCGCCACGTGGCGACGGCGCAACGAGGAGGATCCGCGCTACGGCACCTGGGCCATCGAGGAGAAGGCCACCGGCGTCACGGCGGGCTCGCTGATCTTGTATCCCCTGCCCAACGGCGACGGCGAAATCGAGATCGGTTGGCATCTACATCCAGACGCCTGGGGGCGCGGGCTCGCCAGCGAGCCGGCCCGTGCCCTGCTGGTGAAGGCGTTCGACGACGGGGAGGCGTACGGCCTCGACGAGGTGTGGGCGCTCACTCACCTCACGAATTCGCCGTCGCAGTCGGTGTGCCGGCGGATCGGCATGACCGAGATGGCCGACGTGGAGGGCCTCTGGTACGCCGGGGAGTCGCGGATCTTCTGCATCACCCGCGCCGCCTGGCTGACGAAAGAGTCGACATCCGGGTAGTCAGGGCGACGACGATGTCGATTCTTTGGTAGGTGCGGGCTCCACGTAGCCTTGTCGCCCGTGGCACTCACCATCGGAATCGTCGGACTCCCCAACGCCGGCAAGTCGACCCTGTTCAACGCGCTGACCAAGAACGACGTGCTCGCGGCCAACTACCCGTTCGCGACGATCGAACCCAACGTCGGCGTCGTCGGCGTACCCGATGCACGACTCGCCGCGCTGTCCGACATGTTCGGTTCCGCGCGAGCCGTCCCCGCGACTGTGCAGTTCGTCGACATCGCCGGCATCGTGCGGGGCGCCAGCGAGGGTGAGGGGCTGGGCAACAAGTTCCTGTCGCACATCCGCGAGTCCGACGCGATCTGCCAGGTGACCCGGGTGTTTCGCGACGACGACGTGACCCACGTCGAAGGCAAGGTCTCGCCGCGTGACGACATCGAAACGATCTCGACCGAGTTGATCCTCGCCGATCTGCAGACGATCGAGAATGCCCTTCCCCGGTTGGAGAAGGACGCCAAGAAGGACAAGGCACTCGCGCCGCTCGTCACCGCGGTGCACGAGGCGCAGAAGGTGCTTGAAGGCGGCACCGGTGTGTACGCCGCCGGTCTCGACCGTGAACCCTTGCGTGACCTGCACCTGATGACTGCGAAGCCGTTCCTGTACGTGTTCAACTGCGACGCCGACGAGCTCTCCGATCCCGACCTCTTGGCCACCATGCGCGACGTCGTCGCTCCCGCAGAGGCGATCTTCCTCGACGCGAAGTTCGAGGCCGAGCTGGTCGAGCTCGACGACGACGTCGAGGCCCGGGCGATGCTCGCCGAGATGGGCATCGACGAGCCCGGCCTCGACCACCTCGCCCGAGTCGGCTTCGACACACTCGGCCTGCAGACGTACCTCACCGCCGGTCCGAAGGAGTCCCGCGCCTGGACCATCCGCCGCGGCGCGACCGCCCCCGAGGCGGCCGGCGTGATCCACACCGACTTCCGGCGCGGCTTCATCAAGGCCGAGATCGTGTCGTACGACGAGCTGGTGGGTGCCGGCTCGATGGCCGCGGCGAAGGCGGCCGGCAAGGTCCGCATGGAGGGCAAGGACTACGTCATGGCCGACGGCGACGTCGTCGAGTTCCGCTTCAACGT
>JBOHDX010000027.1:0-78658 GCA_050700835.1 Nocardioidaceae bacterium | reverse complement strand
CCCGCTTCACACGCCAGCGCGCCCGCCAATCCAGACATTTCTGGCGCTAATCGGTACGGCTGGCGTGTGAAGCGGGGGTTGGCGGCCGGCAATTGGGGTGCGGTACGCGCCTCTGCTCGGGCAGGATCGGCGCGGTGACGAGTCATCCGCTGACGGTGCCGGTCGCCGGCACCGCGGTACGCACGACGTGGACGGGGCTTCCTGCGTCGGTGCGGGCGCTGATCGAGGGGTACGTCGGCGGACAGGTGGTCCACGCTGAGTCGCAGGACTCCGGCTTCACCCCCGGATTCGCCTCGCTGCTCACTCTTGCCGACGGCCGCCGGGCGTTCGTCAAGGCAGCCGACGAGGCGACCCAGCCGGTGTTCACGGCGTCGTACCGCGAGGAGGTACGCAAGGTGACCCGCCTGCCGGCCGAGGCTCCGGTGCCGCGACTGCTCTGGTCCCACGAGGCCGACGGGTGGGTGCTGCTGGGCTTCGAGGCGGTCGACGGTCGCCCGCCGGCACGTCCCTGGCGTACCGACGAGCTGACCCGGGTCGTGGAGTGCGTAGGCGCTATGGCATCGGTCCTGACCCCGGCCCCGGACGGACTCGCACTGCCCACGTGGGCGGACGCCATGATCGGCGACGTCGACCGCTGGGTCGGGCTGCGCCACGACCCCGCCATGATCCGTCACGGGGACGCGGCCGCCGCTCTCGCCTGCGACGCAGTCGTCGCCGGGACGGGCGACTCGCTGGTGCACTGTGACCTGCGCGACGACAACATCCTGGTCGGCGCCCACGACGTCTGGATCTGTGACTGGAACTGGCCCGTACGCGGCGCCGCCTGGATCGACCTGCTCACCGTCTTGCTTTCCGCCCGCGGCGACGGACATGACGTGGATGCGATCCTCGCCTTGAGCCCGGTGACGACTGACGTGCCGCGGGACGACATCGATGCCGTGCTCGCGCTGCTCACCGGCTACTTCTTCACCGCCATGACCGACGAGACTCCGTCGACGTCGCCGTGGATCCGCATCCACCAGCGGTGGTACGCCGAAGTCACCTGGGCCTGGCTGCGCGAGCGTCGGGGCTGGACGTGACCTCCGTGCTGCCGCGGGCGGCTGGCCTCCGGTTGCCGTACCAACAGCTGCCGGCGCACGTACGCCGCTGGGTCGAGTCGGCGCTCGGAGCGCCGGTCGTGCAAGCCACCACTCAGGCGGGCGGCATGTCCCCTGGCTGTGCCGCGCGGCTGGTGCTCGCAGACGGGCGCCGGGCGTTCGTGAAGGCGGTGGGGGACGCGCTCAACCCGGTGACCCCCTCGCTGTTCCGGCACGAGATCGAGGTGCTGTCCCATCTGGGTCGGGTCGAGTACCGGCCCGCGGTGCTCGACAGCTACGACGACGGCCGCTGGGTCGGTCTGTTGTTCGAGGACGTGGAGGGCACCTACCCGGACCTCCGGCTCGATTCGGTCGCTGATGCCGTGTGGGAGGCGGTGGCGACGCAGTCGCGCGAGCTGACTCCGGCGCCGACCGGCCTCGACATCCCCACTCTCGTCGACCAGGCCGATCGCTGGAACGAGCTCGGCTGGGTCCCCCTGATGTCCAACCCCGGGGCGTACCTCCCGGCTGCCCTGGCGGGGAAGGCGGACCAGCTCGCAGAGCGGGTGGGTGCCGTCGGCAACCGGGTCGACGTGTCCAGCCTGTGCAACTGGGACATCCGCAACGACAACCTGCTGCAGAGGCCTGACGGGTCGATCGTGATCGTGGACTGGGGCATGGCCCGGCTGGGCCCGGGGTGGGGCGATCTGTTGGCCTTGTCGCTCGAGTGGGCCGAGACGCCTGTGTTCGACGACCGGATGGCGGCGGTCGTCGACGCCGACCCGGCGGTCGTCACCGACCTGTTGCTGGGGCTGGGCGGCATGCTGGCGTACCGAGCCACCCTGCCCGCGCCGGTCGGGCTCCCGAGTCTCAACGAGTTCCGGCGCACCGAGTCCGCGCGGTTCCTCGCCGCTGCTACCCGACGACTGGAGGCAGGACTGTGACCGTTCACATCCGCTCGATCACGATCGACTGCGAGCGCTGGGAACCGTTGGTGGACTTCTGGTCCGCCGCCGGCGACTTCGCCGAGATGCCCGACAACCCGAACAACCCCGGTGATCCAGAAGGTCTGTTGGTCTCCGCCGACGGTGCCGTCCGGCTGTTGTTCATTCCGGTGCCCGAGCCCAAGACCCTCAAGAACCGGGTCCACCTCGACGTGCAGCCGGTGGACGCGACCCGCGATGACGAGGTCGAACGCCTCCTCGCACTCGGGGCTTCGTTCGTCGCCGACCACCGAGAACCGGATGGCAGTGGCTGGGTCGTCCTGGCCGACCCGGGCGGGAACGAGTTCTGCGTCGAGCGCAGCCAGGCGGAGCGCGCGAGCTGACCTCGCTGCGGCGATTTGGGTGGTCACGCCGACCGCTGGTAGCCTGAGCGGTCGCGTGTCCGGCCGGTCGTACGGCTGGCATCCCCGCCCTTGAGGGCGGGTCGGACCGCACCACCGTCCAGACCGACCGATCGAGGCTTGCCACGTGGCAAACATCAAGTCGCAGATCAAGCGCAACCGGCAGAACGAGCGTGCGCACGAGCGCAACAAGGCGGTCAAGTCCGCACTGAAGTCCGCCGTGCGCAAGTTCCGCGAGGCCGCCAACAGTGGGGACGCGACGAAGGCCCAGGAACTCGGGCGCGTCGCGACGCGTCGCCTCGACCAGGCCGCCTCCGCCGGCGTGATCCACCGCAACCAGGCGGCGAACCGCAAGTCCGCAATCGCCAAGAAGTCGTCGTCGCTCTGACGATGTGCTGAGCCCTGACCGGCGAGGCGACTCGCCACGTCGACGGCGCCAATCTCTGGGCCAATCTCTGGGCCAATCTCTGGGTGGCGCCGTTCTTCATGCTCGCGCGCGTACGACGGCGAGCACCATGCGCTCGAGCGCGTGGTCGGAGTCGCCCGACCCACCCTTGACGTCGAGGTCGGCCTGGGCCACGGCCAGGATCGCTCGGGCCAACCCGTCGAGCTGCCAGGACTTCAGCTGCGCCCGCAGCGCCTTGATCCGGAACGGCGGAGCCCCGATCTCGCGGGCAAGATCGACCTCACGGAGGCCGCGGGGCGCGGCCGACAGCCGCGCCAGTGAACGCAGACCGGACGCGAACGCGCTGGTGATCAACACCGCCGGAACGCCGTTGCCGATGGCCCAGCGCAGCCCCTCGAGTGCCTCCGCCACCTTGCCGCCGATCGCCGCGTCGGCGATGTCGAAGCTCTTCACCTCCGCCCGACCGTCGAAGTAGCGGCGCACGATCTCAACGCTCAACCGCGCCGGCGCGAAGTCGGCGACCAGCTGGTCGGCGGCTCCGGCCAGCGAACGCAGGTCCTTGCCAACCGCCTCGACCAGGAACGCGGCAGCATCATCATCTATCGAGCCGCCGTGATGGCGCACCTCACCGGTGACGAACCTGGGCAGATCCCACTCCTTGGGCACGTCGCTCTTGACCTCGTGCACCGCGGGCAGCTTGCGCAGCTTCTCGAGTAGACCACGCCCCTTATTGCCGCCCGGGTGCACCAGGATCAGCGCCACGTCGTCGGCCGGCGCGGCCGCGTAGGTGACCAGCGTGTCGGCCAGGTCGTCGCCGACCTCGTGCAGGTCGTTGACGACCAGTGCTCGCGTTGTCGCGAACAACGAGGGGCTCGTCATCTGCCCCAGGGCCGCCGAGGCCAGGTCAGGCGCGGCGACGACCGTCGTGTCGGAGTCCGGATCCGCCCGCGCGACAGCGGCCAACGCGCGCGCGACGGTGCGTGCGGAGAGATATTCGGCGTTGCCCGTCACCAGGGTCACGGTGCCGAGGATGGGTGCGGCCGCAGCAGTCATCGGGCGTCAGCATGCCATGGCGGGGAGACAGCTCAACGGGTCACCACGTGCAGGGCTCGATCGTGCACCACGACAGCGACGTCGCCGTCCTCGTCGGTACGCCTGACCACCATCCCCAAACCTCGCAACAGGCTGATCGTGGACGGGGCCGGATGCCCGTAGTCGTTTCCGGCCCCGACACTGATGAGGGCGAGTCGAGCGCCGGTGGCGGCGATGAAGGCAGGGTCCTGATAGCGGCTGCCGTGGTGCGGAACCTTGAGCACGTCGACACGCAACCTCTGCCCCCAGACCATCATTGCCTGCTGGGCCGGGGGCTCGGCATCCCCGCACAAGAGCAACCGGATCCCCTTGGTCGTGACCAGCATGACCGTGCTCGCGTTGTTGGGCGGCGACCCCTCCTCGTTGACGCTGACCGAGCCGTCGGGCCCCGGCACCGGACCGAGCACCTGCCAGGCCAACGGCCCGACCACACGGCGTTCCCCGAACGTGGCCCGTCGGATCGGCACGTGCGCCGCCGAGGCCCAGGCGAGAACGTGGGCGTACTGCTCGGGCGGGTCGTCGAGATCGTTGATCTCGATCTCGCCGACGTGCCGCCCCGCGAGCACACCGGGCAAGCCGTCGACGTGATCGGCGTGCTCATGGGTGAGGACGACGAGGGGTATGTCGGAGATGCCGAGCCGGTTGAGACAGGCGTCCATCAAGGAGGGGTCGGGTCCCGTGTCGACCACTACCGCAGCCCCACCCCCCGCGTTTAAGACCAGACCGTCTCCTTGACCGACGTCGCAGGCGACCATCACCCATCCGGACGGCGGCCAGCCAGGATGAAGCGGGTGCAGCATCCAGGGCACCACCACCAGGGTTGCGACGCCGCACGCCAACGGTCGGCGCAGCACCGACCCGGCGCCCGCGGCAACGCCGGCACACAGCAAGAGGAGGACACCGAGCGAGAAGAGTCCGGTCGACCAGGTGAGAGCCGCACCCGGTAGCGAAGCCGACCGATGCGCGACCTCGATGATCCACCAGCCGGCGGCACCGGCCACCCATCCGACGAGATGGCCCAGCGGGCGCCACACCAACGTGGTCCCGCCGGCCAACAGGCCGAGCACTGTCGCGGGGCCGACGGCGGGCCCAGCCAGCAGGTTCGCCACCACGGCCACGAGAGACACCTGACCCGAGATCGCCGCGATGACGGGCGTGCAGACGATCTGCGCGGCCATCGGCACCGCGATGGCCTCGGCGAGCAGGGGCGGCATCCAGCGCGCCAACGCAGTCCGCCACGGCGGGCCGAGCACGAGGATCCCTGCCGTCGCGAGGGCGGACAACAAGAAGCCGACCGATCGCGCGAGCCACGGATCCAGGAGCAACAGAACGAGCACGGACAGGCTCAGGGCGCGGATGCCGCGCCGTCGCCCGCCCGCGCCGAGCCCGGCAAGGGCCACCAGCCCCATGGCCGCCGCACGCAGCACGCTCGGCTCCGGACGCGCCAGCACGACGAAGGCGGCGGTGCCGAGGATCCCGACGCCGATCTGGGCGTACCCTCGCAGGCCGAGCCGGCGGCTGACCGTGAGCAGGAACCCGACCACCAGCGTCAGGTTCGTGCCGGACACCGCGAGCAGGTGCGTGAGGCCGCTGGTCCGGAAGTCCTGCTTGACGTCGTCCGGCAACGCGTGGTCGTCGCCATCGACGAGCGCAGGGATCAGTGCTCGCTCGATCGGGCCGCTGCTCGATACGCCTTCGACGATGGCCTTGCGCAGCACCGCGGACGACCGCCACCACCACGCGGGTCGACTCGGGCCGTGCACGATTCGAGCGGGCAGGAAGACCGCCGCGAGGTCACCTCCGTCGGCCGGTTGAAGTCGACCGACCGCCTCCAACCGAGACCCGAGTGGGGCGGTCAGCCAGCTCCGGTCCGCCAGCACGAGGACCGGAGCGCTGGTCGTGGAGCTGATGCCCCGGCCGGTGACCTGGTCAACGCGGGCCTTCGTCAGGACGTAGTCGGAGAACTGGCCGTGCCGAAGCACGGGATCGCCGGTGATGGTCAGCGTCGCGCTCACGACGGCGCCGTGGGTCGCCAGTGCGGGAACCGGTCCCTCCTCGACGGCAGCGACGTGCAAAGCGGCGACAACCGCCGCGGCCCCGGCAGCCAGCACCGTCAATGCAATGCCGGGGCGACGGATCCAGGCGGCGACCACGCCGGCGACGAGCAGCGTCAGACCTGCGGCCACGATGGCGAGCACGGGCAGACCGACTGCCGCTGCGGTCGTTCCCCACGTCGCCAACGCGGGTAACGCCAGCCGGGCGTCGGGCGGGTCGCGGACCCGCCCCGGCCCCCGGCGACGGCTCCCCCGCGCCGGCACCGAGCCGTTCGTAGCGTCCGACCCCGAAGTAGGTCCCACTGGCGTAGTCACACGGTCACCAGCGGTCTGAGGTCGGCCAAGGTCGCATCCCCGATGCCGTCGACTTCGAGAAGCTCATCAACGCTCGTGAACGCACCGTTGGCAGCTCGCCAGTCGATGATCTTGCCGGCCGTCACCGGCCCGACGCCAGGCAACGTGTCGAGCTGCTCGGCGGTCGCCGTGTTGAGGTTGACCACGGAGCCGGCGGAGCCGGACGGAGTGCCACCGTGGCCGTCCGACGGCGCCGCAGCGACCGGCGGCAGCCCGACCAGGATCTGCTCGCCGTCGACCAGAGGACGAGCAAGATTGAGCAACGTGAGATCGACCCCGCGTCGAGCGCCGCCGGCCGCCTTGAGCGCATCGACGACTCGTGAGCCGCTCGGCAACGTGACGATGCCCGGCCGGCGGACCTTGCCGGCCACGTCGACGACCACGGTCCCCTGCGAGGACGCGGAAGCCGTCGGCGGCACTGATCCCGGACCAGTGGGCACTGGCGTCGCAGGGGCGGTAGGTGGCGTCGAGCCGCTCGTGGACGGCAGGGAGCCGTTGATCACCGGCGGACCCGCTACCAGGGTTGACGACGAATGGCTCTGCACGAGCCACCACGCCGTCACCGCAAGCGCCGCCGCCACCATCAGCGCGACCACGGTCACGTGCTGGGAGGTGATGCCCGCCCCACGCAGAGCCTCTTGCCACCGTGTCGGCATCCGGTCCCGCGCCCAGCCGGACACCAACCGCCGTCTCGGCAAGGGTCGTACCAGATGCCGACCCGCTGCGGGTGCGTCCCTCGAGGCTCGTGCGGCTGTGGCTGCGTCCCTCGAGGCTCGTGCGGCTGTGGCTGCGCCCCTCGAGGCTCGCGCGGCCGGAAGCCCCACCGGTGGGGACTCGTTCGACGTACGCAGCGTCGATTCGTTGTCTCCCGTTGCGGGGTTGCTGTTGTCGTCCCCTCCCCCATCGCCGACGCTCGATGTGGTCGTGGCCTGCCCTTGTCGACGATCGTCCGCGAGCGCCAACTGGTCGCCGAGCACGGCAAGGCGCCGACGCGCCGCATCAGCGCTTGGTCGGCTGCTCCGTCGACTCCTGACACTCCACACGGCGGCGAACGTAGGAGCGTCGGTCGAGCGACGGGGCGACCGTGACCGGCTGTGCACAAGGTGCGTGGCCCTGTCACGCATTGACCCGGACTGCGCCGTGGCACGAGTGATCGGATCGCCGGCACGCCAACGAGGTTCCGATGCATCGCCAGATCCGCTCTTCTGTCGGCTGTTCTGCCGAAGTTCGAGTCGCCGCGGCGGGTGCGCTGCCCCGGGCGCTCCCCTTGCCCGTCCGTGTGGACAGAGCCCCACGAGTACGTGTCGTCTTGTCGGCGGCAGGTGAGAGTCTGTTCACATGTTCGAATCCGTAGCGACAAGGTTGGCCGATGAGCTGGACGCGCTCATCGGCCTCGACGCCTGCGCGTCGCCACGCCGGTTGTTGGAGGCGGTGACCGGGCTGGAACGGCTGGTCGGAGTGGTGACCGGAGCACAGTGGCGGCTCCTGGTCCCCTTTTGCGACCGCCCGCCTCGCTCAGGACCGCGACAACGTCGGCTCCGGGGCGGGTTTGGGACAGCGGCTGGTCGGGCGCAGCATCGGCACCGAGGTCGGGCTCGCACTGAGCCTGGCCCCGACCACCGGCAACGCCCGAGTCGCTGATGCGGTCGCGGGAGTGGCCAACCACCCCGGCCTGCTGGCTCTGCTGATTTCCGGCACCGGGCGGGTGTCGGCTGCCGGGCTACGCAAGGTGCTGAAGGTCACGGCCGTCCTGGACCCCGCCTTGCGCCGGACAGTGGACGAGCAGCTGGTGGCCGACGCCAGCTCCGATCGGCTGACCCCGGGACAGCTTGAAACCGCGGTGCGCCGGGTGGTCGCGGCCGACCCAGACGCGGCTCTGGCTCGGTGCGCGAGAGCCAGACTGGACCGACGGGTCGGTCTGCTGGACAAGACCGACGGCACCGCCAGCCTGTGGGCCAAACTGCTCGCCGAGGAAGCGGTCGCGGTCTACACCCACCTCGACACCCACGCCCGAGCGCTGCGCGCCGCTGGCGACCCCCGCCCCCTGACCACCCTGATGGCCGACCTCCTCGTCGACGCCGTCCTGCACACCTGTCATCCCGCCACCGGGGGCCACACCGACACCGCGCCCGGCGACCACACCGACACCGAGCCCGGCGACCACACCGACACCGACCCCGGCGACCACACCGAACACCCCGGCGGCGAGTCAAACAGGGTGGCCAGCCGCCGTCCATGGGTGAACCCGTTCGACGGGTTGAACGCCGCGCTGGGCGATCCGACCGGCGACGGATACGGCACCGACCCAGACCCGTGGGACACCAGCGTTCCCGACCCATTCGCCCCCGATCCCTTCAACCCCGATCCCTTCAACCCCGACGCGCCGGCCCCGCCCCCGACTCCGACTCCGACTCCGACTCCGACTCCGGGAGTGCTACCGGGGCTAGGGCAGTCAACCAAGCCCGATCCCGACACCATCAGTGCCCACCCGCGCAGGTCAGTCCCGACTCGAAGACGCATGGGCCTGCGCCATCGTCCGCGCCCGCCTGCCCAACCACGTCCACGGGGACAGGCGCGACCCACACGACCATGACGTCAGGGGAAACACCCAGGACGGACCGGACCCACCACCGTGACCAGAAGGCGCGACGAGCGAGGGCAAAGGACGCTAGGCAGCCGACCAGCCGACGTCGTCACCCGGCGCCACGACCACCGCGACCATGCCCGGCCCGACATGCGCACCGATCACCGCGCCAACCTCGCTGACCGGCACATCCGCCAGGGACAACCGCTCACGGAGCCGCTGAGCCATCTCTTGGGCACGAAGGGGATTGGCCAAGTGCTGTACGGCCACGCGGGCGTTGCCGTCCGGCACCGCCGCCACTGCCAGCTCCTCGAGCCGTGCGAGCGCGCGTGCGGCGGTGCGTACCTTCTCCAGCGGCACGATCCGACCGTCCCGCACCACCAGGAGTGGTTTGACGGCCAGGGCCGAACCCACGAGCGCCGCCGCCATGCCGACGCGACCTCCGCGACGGAGGTATTCCAGGGTGTCGACGTAGAAGAACGACCGAGTCGCGTCGGCGCAGGCCTGGGCTGCGGCTGCGGTTCCGTCGGCACCCGCACCGGCGTCGCGCGCCCTCACGGCCGCGAGCACCGCCATCGCCGTACCCATGCCAACGCTGCGGCTGTCGACCGTCAGCACCGGAATCGGGGAGCCTTGAGCGGCCATCTGGGCGGACTCGTAGGTAGCGGAGATCTCTGCCGACAGATGAATCGACACGACGGCCGACGCCCCGGCCGACGCTGCTCGCTCGTAGGCGTCCGACATCGCCTGTGGTGTGGCGCGCGAGGTGCTCACAGGCTCGAACTTCCGCAACGCCGCGGCGACAGTCTCCGGCGTCGCCTCGGTCCCCTCGTCATAGGACCTGGCACCGATGACCACCTGCAACGGGACGACGTCGATCCCATGCGTTCGCACGGCCTCGGCAGGCACGGAGGCCGTCGAGTCCGTGACCAGGGCGATCGTCTCGGCCATGTCGCGAGACTATCGGCCGCACCCGCGGCAGAGATTGACCAGTCGTACGCAGTGGTCAGATGACGATGTTGACCAGCTTCGGCGCACGCACGATCACCCGGGTCACGTTGCGGCCGTCGACCGCGTGGACGACCTGCGGGTCCGCCATCGCCAACGACTCGAGGTCCGAGTCGCTGATGTCGGGAGGCACGTCGAGGCGAGCCCGGACCTTGCCCTGGATCTGCACCACACAGGTCACCGCGTCGCGCACCAGCAGTGCAGGGTCTGCGACCGGCCAGCCCGCGACAGCAACGGTCGGCTGGTGCCCCAGCAGAGACCACATCTCCTCCGCGGTGTAGGGCGCGACCAGGCTCAGCAGGATCGCCGTCGTCTCGGCGGCCTCGCGTACGGCCGCGTCCGCCGGCCCCGGACCGGAGTCGATCGCCTTGCGGGTCGCGTTGACCAGCTCCATGATCCGCGCGACGACCACGTTGAACCGGTGCGACTCGATCAGCTCGCCCGCGTCCACGATCGTACGGTGGGTGACCTTGCGCAGCGCGACGTCGCCGTCGGCTGGGTCGACACCTCGATCGCTCGTCACGTCGTCGGCGATGCGCCACGCCCGTTGCAGGAACTTCAACGAGCCACCGGGCGACATGTCCGCCCAATCGATGTCGTCGTCGGGCGGCCCGGCGAAGACCATCGTCAGCCGCACCGCATCGACGCCGAAGTTGTCGATCTGTTCCCGCAGGTCGACACCATTGCCCAGGGACTTGCTCATCGACTTGCCCTCGTTGATCACCTGACCCTGGTTGATGTGCTCGACGAAGGGTTCGACGAAGTCGACCATCCCCATGTCGTGCAGCACCTTGGTGAAGAACCGGCAGTACATCAGGTGCAGGATCGCGTGCTCGACCCCTCCGAAGTACATCTGCGCGGGCATCCAACGTCGCACCGCTTCCGGATCGAACGGCCCCTCCGTGTAGTCCGGGGAGCAGTAGCGCAGGAAGTACCACGAGGAGTCGACGAACGTGTCCATCGTGTCGGTGTCCCGCTTCGCGGGGACCCCACAGCTGGGGCAGGAGACGTTCACCCAGTCGTTCGCGGCCGCCAGCGGGGACGTGCCCTTGGGAGCCAGGTCCGCACCCCGCAGATCCGGCAGGCGTACCGGCAGCTGGTCGTCCGGCACCGGCACCTCACCGCAGTCAGGGCAGTGCACGATCGGGATCGGCGCTCCCCAGTAGCGCTGCCGGCTCAGCAGCCAGTCACGCAGCCTGAACGTGACAGCACTCCGACCGGCGCCCTGGGCGACCAGCCAGTCGGTGATCGTGCGCTTGGCGTCGTCGACGTCGAGACCGTCCAGACTCACCTCGGCGTTGGCCGAGTTGATCGCCGGACCTGCTCCGGTGTAGGCCGTGCCGTCGAAGTCGTCCGGCGGTCGGACGGTCCGGACGATCGGCAGGTCAAACGCCTCCGCGAAGTCCCAGTCACGCTGGTCCTGACCCGGCACCGCCATGATCGCGCCCGTGCCGTAGTCGGCCAGCACGTAGTCGGCCGCCCACACCGGCATGCGCGCGCCGTTGACCGGGTTGATCGCATGCACGCCCAGGAACACGCCGGTCTTGGTCCGCTCGGTCGACTGGCGCTCGATCTCGGTGGACCGATTGGTCTGC
Source organism: Nocardioidaceae bacterium (assembly GCA_050700835.1). Taxonomy (GTDB): domain Bacteria; phylum Actinomycetota; class Actinomycetes; order Propionibacteriales; family Nocardioidaceae; genus JBOHDX01. The sequence goes on along the minus strand of JBOHDX010000027.1, from coordinate 67,144 downwards.
TCCAGGTACGCCTCGAACGCTGGGCGCTGCTCGGCTGAGCAGAGCTCCGCGGCCAGTCTGGCGTCCGGGGCGACCACGAAGAACGTGGCGCCGAACAGCGTGTCCGGGCGAGTGGTGAACACCGTCACCGGCTCCGCGCGACCCTCGATGACGAAGTCGACGTAGGCACCCTCGGAGCGCCCGATCCAGTTGCGCTGCATGGTCAGCACCCGCTCCGGCCAGTGGCCGTGCAACGGCTCCATGTCGTCCAGCAGCGCCTGGGCGTAGTCGGTGATCTTGAAGTACCACTGGGTCAGCTCGCGCTTGGTGACCGGGTTGCCGCAGCGCTCACACATGCCGCCGATGACCTGCTCGTTGGCCAGCACGGTCTGGTCCACGGGGCACCAGTTGACGAACGACTCCTTGCGGTACGCCAGTCCACGCTCGAAGAACCTCAGGAACAACCACTGGGTCCATCGGTAGTAGTCGGGGTCGCTGGTGTGCAGCCGCCGTGACCAGTCGAAGCTGACCGCGTAGCGCCGGATCGACTCCGCCTGGGTCTCGATGTTGGCCCTGGTGAACGTCGCGGGGTTCTCGTTGCGTCTGATCGCGGCGTTCTCGGCGGGCAGCCCGAACGAGTCCCAGCCGATCGGGTTCAGCACGTTGTAGCCGCGCTGGAACCAGTAGCGCGCCAGCACGTCGTGCAGTGCGAAGACCTCGCCGTGCCCCATGTGCAGGTCCCCGGACGGGTACGGGAACATCGTCAGTGCGTAGCGCCGCTCCCGCGGATCTGCCGGGTCGTCCACCGCACGGAACGTGTCCAGCTCGTCCCACACCTTGCGCCACTTGTCCTGGGTGGCCACCACGTCGTACGTCGGGCGATCCGGGTGCGGCGACTGCGCTTGCGTACTCACGTCTGACCTCCTGCGGGGCTCGGCTCCTGCTCCTGGCATGAAAAAACCCCTCAGACACGAGGGGTAGCCGCGCTGACGTGATGCTCGCTCAGCGCGGCTCGGTAAGAAGGAGGGTCACTCGCACCCACTCAGGGTAGCGCACCACGGCGTCAGTGACCGGGGTGCTCCTCGGCCTCCTCGCGAGCCTTCTCCACCTGGGCGTCGTCGACCACGATCGGGCGGGTGTAGGCCCAAACGAGGAAGATGGCCGCCGCGACCACAAGACCGATCCCGACCCAGAGGTTGGAGTTGACCCCGCCCTTGGTGCTGGCGACGCCGGCCATCACGAGCAGCACGATGCCGTAAATGCCGAGCAGGGCACCGATGATCGTGCGGACGTCGAACAACCCTGCGGTGTGCCGCTGCGTCGACTCGGTGGTGCTCTCTGCCATGACGGCCAGCCCCTTAGTGGAAGATGACGTTCAAGATGATGACCAGGATCAACGACACACCGGCCAGCTTGGTCGGCTGCAGCCACCAGTGCCCGCCGGCGTGCTCGGTGTCGGCGAAGTCCTCCTTGGGCGTCAACGAGTAGACGAGCCCGCGCAGGTCCGACTCGCGCTTCGGTCTCGTCACCATGGTCACCGCGACACTGACGAGGATGTCGACGACGAAGGCGGCACCGGCTGCGACGAAGCTGGCACCTTGCCCGCTGACCGGGAGAGCACCGATGCTCGCCGACCCCAGGGCGTCCTTGCTGAGGATCGCGACGAGCACGGCCGCCAACGTGCCCGAGACGAGGCCGGTCCACCCGGCGGCCGCCGACATCTTCTTCCAGAACATGCCGAGGATGAACGTCGCGAAGAGTGGGGCGTTGAAGAAGCCGAACAACGTCTGCAGGTAGGTCATCAGGTTGTTGTAGCTGGCTGCCAGCACGGTGGTGGCGATCGCCAGCAGGGTCGCCACCAGCGTCATGCCTCGCCCGAAGGAGGTGTAGTAGCGGTCCTCGCGGTCCTTCACGACGTACGTCTGCCAGATGTCGTAGCTGATCACCGTGTTGAAGGCCGAGATGTTCGCCGCCATGCCGGCCATGAACGCCGCGAGCAGACCGGCGATCGCAACTCCGAGCAGGCCGTTGGGCAGCAGCTCGCGCATCAGGAGCAACAGCGCGTCGTTGTACGTCAGGTTGCTGCCGGTGCCGCCGTTTGCCTTGTACTTGGCGAACTCGGTCACCGAGACGGCCGCGATCATGCCGGGAATGATGATGATGAACGGGATGAACATCTTCGGGAACGATCCGATGATCGGCGCACGGCGCGCCGAGTTCATGTTCTTGCTGGCCATGGCGCGCTGGACCTCGACGAAGTTGGTGGTCCAGTAGCCGAAGGACAGCACGAACCCGAGGCCGAAGACGATGCCGACCACAGACAGCACCGAGTTGCTGATGCTGGTCAGGTCGGTGCCCGGCCAGGACGCGATCTGACCCTTGGTGCCGGCCGCCGCCATCTTGTCCTGCAGACCGCTCCAGCCGCCGACCTTGTTGAGAGCGACCAGGGTGAGCGGCAACAGCGCGGCGACGATGACGAAGAACTGCAGAACCTCGTTGTAGATCGCGGCGGACAGTCCGCCGAGCGTGATGTAGGACAACACGATGGCGGCGGCCACGAGGGTCGAGACCCAGATCGGCCAGCCCAGCAGGACGTTCACGATCGTGGCGAGCAGATAGAGGTTGACGCCCGCAATCAGCACTTGTGCGACCGCGAAGCTGATCGCATTGACCAGATGGGCCGTCGGGCCGAACCGTCGCAGCATGAACTCCGGCACGCTGCGAACCTTGGAGCCGTAGTAGAACGGCATCATCACGACGCCGAGGAACAGCATCGCGGGAATGGCGCCGATCCAGTAGTAGTGCATCGTCGCCATGCCGAACTGCGCCCCGTTGGCCGACATCCCCATGATCTCGACAGCGCCCAGGTTGGCCGAGATGAACGCGAGACCGGTCACCCAGGCTGGCAGCGATCGCCCGGACAGGAAGAAGTCGAGGCTGGTGGAAACCTGCCGTCTCGCCAGCAGTCCGATACCGATCACGAATACGAAGTAGACGGCGATCAAGGCGTAGTCGACGGCGTTGGCGTCGAGTCGCAGCGATGTCCCCGCGGCGCTGAGCACGATCAGCCTCCCGTCCTCGGACTGTCAAGCCGGCCCATACCGTACGCCCGAACGCGCGGCGCCGCCCGTCGGCGCGCTAAGCGTTGGGCAGCGCCCGTTAGGGTCTCCCGCATGAAGGTTCTCGTGACCGGCGGCGCCGGCTACATCGGCAGCACGATCGTGACCGCCCTCGAGCATGCCGGTCACGGCCCGGTTGTCCTCGACAACCTGTTGACGGGGCGACGGGAGTTCGTCACCGGCCGCACGTTCTACGAGGGAGACATCGGCGACCGGGCCACAATCGATCGCATCGTGACCGACCACCCCGATCTTGACTGCACGATCCACTGCGCCGCCCGGATCGTGGTGCCCGAGAGCGTCCAGCAGCCGTACGCCTACTACCGCGGCAACGTGGCGAAGTCGCTGGAGCTCTTCAATGCGCTCGTCGAGCTCGGCAAACCGCGCGTCGTGTTCTCCTCCTCTGGTTCGCTGTACGCCACCAGCGACACGTTCGAGGTGACCGAGGAGTCTCCTCTCGACCCGCAGTCGCCGTACGCGCGCACCAAGGCCGTCATGGAGATGGCGTTGACGGACATCTGCGCGGCGACCGACCTGCGGGCGATCATTCTGCGCTACTTCAACCCGATCGGCTCCGATCCCGACTTCCGGTCCGGCAGCTACGACGCGCTGCCGAGCCACGTGCTCGGGCGGCTGGTCGCGGCCACCCGCGGAGACATCGACGCGTTCGAGATCACTGGGGTCGACCTCCCGACGCGAGACGGGACGGGGATCCGCGACTACCTGCACGTGTGGGACCTCGCGCAGGCGCACGTCGTGACCGTGGAGAGATTCGACGAGGTGCTCGCGACCGAGCGGGCGCCAAGCACGATCGTCAATGTCGGCACCGGGAGTGGGACGACGGTGCGCGAGCTGCTCGCATCGTTCGAGCGCGTCTACGGTCAGCGGGTTCCCACGCGCGAGGCGCCGCCGCGCCCCGGCGACGCGATCGGGGCCTACGCCAACGTGGACAAGGCGGCCCGGCTGCTCGGGTGGCGCAGCAGGCTCAGCATCGACGAGGCGATCGCGTCCGCGCTCGAGTGGGGGGAGCGACGAGAGCGGATCCTCGCGGGCTATCCAGGTCGCTGAGGTCGATCATCAGGTCGGCCCGATCACGGGTGGGGGTCACCAGCCGGGCATTTGCCTCGTCCGAACCGTTGGTGCGTGCCCAGGCCTCGTCGACACCACGCCCGTAGGCACGGTGCCGGGCCGCGAGCCGCTCCTGCCGCTGCGCAGTGTCGACGTACCAGCACTCGTCGAGCAGCGGCCGCACGTCTCGCCAGCCTGGGCGGTCGAGCAGGAGGTAGTTGCCCTCGGTCACGACGACGGCTACCTCGGGACCCACCGCCGACGCACCCGCCACGGCGTCCTCGATCTCGCGGCGGAACTCGGGGCACCAGACGGTGCTCGACGTCTCCGTGCGCAATCGCGTCAGCAGAGCGACATAGCCCCGGACATCGAATGTCTCGGGGGCGCCCTTGACGTCGGCGATTCCCGCGTCGACGAGGACGGTGTGCGCCAGGTGGAAGGCGTCCATCCCGACGACCGCCACGGATCCGGGGCGTACCCCATGGGCTTCTTCGAGAATGGCGGCGGCCAACGTCGACTTCCCCGCACCCGGCGGACCGGCGATTCCGACGATGGCCCTGCGGCCCGGCTCCGCGCCCTGCCCGAGCGCGAGGACGCGGCGGCCGAGCTCCGCGAGGTCAGGCGTCACGCCGGCCAGCGAGCTTGGGGCTGACTGGTCGCAGGTCCAGCTTGCGGAGAAGCTGCGCGTTGAAGGCGACCACGATCGTCGACAGCGACATCAAGATCGCGCCGACCGACATGGGCAGCACGAACCCGGCCGGCGCCAGAACCCCGGCGGCGAGCGGTACGGAGATCAGGTTGTAACCGGCCGCCCACCACAGGTTCTGCTTCATCTTGCGGTAGCTGGCGCGCGATAGGGCGATGACGGAGAGCACCGAGCGGGGGTCGTCGCTGGCGAGAATGACTCCAGCGGATGCGATCGCCACATCGGTGCCGGCGCCGATGGCGATGCCGACGTCTGCCTGAGCCAGCGCCGGCGCGTCGTTCACGCCGTCGCCGACCATTGCCACGTTCTTGCCCTCTTCTTGGAGCGTCCGGACGGTGGCTGCCTTGTCTGCGGGCCGGACGCCGGCGAACACACGGTCGATCCCGAGCTGGCCACCGACCGATTCGGCGACGGCCTGGGCGTCGCCGGTGATCATGATGACCTGGATACCCCGCTCGTGCAGCGCGTCGACGGCCGACTGGGACTCCGGCCGGATCTCGTCGGCCAGGCTCAGAGCCCCGATCACCGCACCGTCACGAAGCACGTGCAAGATGATCGCTCCCTCGGCTCGCCATTGCACGGTGCTGGCCAGCTCGTCCTGGTGTTCCTCGTCCAGCAGCTGCGGTCCGCCCACCCGTATCTGCCCCCCGTCTACTTCGGCGGTGACGCCGACCGCTGGCGCGGAGGTGAAGCCCCGTGCAGTTGGGACTTTGAGGTTGCGCGCCTTGGCTGCCCGGGCGATTGCCTTGGCGAGCGGGTGCTCGCTGTCGGCCTCGGCGGCCGCGGCCTGGGCGAGCACCTCGTCCTGAGCACGACCAGACGCTGGTTCGACGGCGATCACGGTCGGCTCGCCCTTGGTGAGCGTTCCGGTCTTGTCGAACAGGACGGCGGTGACCGTGCGCATGCTCTCCAGGGCGAGCCGATCCTTGACCAGCACTCCGCCGCGGGCGGCACGTTCGGTGGCGATGGACACCACGAGTGGTATGGCGAGGCCGAGCGCGTGCGGACAGGCGATCACCAGCACCGTGATCGTGCGGGTCACCGCGTCGTCGGGCCGCCCGAGCAGAAGGGCCCACACCAGGGCGGTGATGACTGCGGCGCCGAGCGCGAACCAGAACAGCCAGCCTGCGGCGATGTCGGCCAGTCGCTGAGTGCGCGACGATGAGCTCTGCGCTTCGGACACCAGGCGTTGGATTCCGGCCAGAGCAGTGTCGTCGCCGGTCGCGGTGACCTCGACTCGTAGACCGGAGTCGGTAGCCACGGTTCCGGCCACCACGTGTTCACCGATGCCGCGGCGTACCGGACGGGACTCGCCGGTGACCATCGACTCGTCCATCTCGGCCGCACCGTCGACGATCCGGCCGTCCGCGGGAACGCTCCCGCCGGGCCGAACCAATACGGTGTCGCCCAGCCTCAGCTCGCGTGGATGCACGGCGACGACGCGGTCGCCGTCGAGGCGTTCTGCTTGATCGGGCAGCAGCGCGGCCAGTGAGTCCAGGGCCGACGTCGTCTGGGCCAGTGAGCGCATCTCGATCCAGTGGCCGAGCAGCATGATGACGATGAGCAGGGCCAGCTCCCACCAGAAGTCCAGGTGGTGATCGAGGATGCTGAGGCTGGAGCCCCACGAGGCCAGGAACGCCACCGTGATGGCGAGGCCGATCAGCAGCATCATCCCGGGTCTGCGCGCTCGCACCTCTGCTGCGCCTCCGACCAGGAAGGGCCGGCCCCCCCAGACGTACATGACGGTGCCGAGCAGCGGCGAGACCCAGGTGACCCAGCCGGTGTCCGGCAAGCGGTAGCCCAGCAGCGAGGCAAACATGCCGGAGAACGCCACAACCGGAACACCCAGCACCAACATCAACCAGAACAGACGACGGAACTGCCCTGCATGATCATGGTGACCGTCATGACCCCGGTGCTCCGCGTGACCGTTCTCCATCGACTGGTCCGCCAGCTGATGCCCGTCACGTTTGGTGATGCTGGGTCCACCGGTCATCGGCGGGCCTCCTTGTCAGTGAGGCTCAACAGCTGCCGTAGGCAATGCTCCAGCAGCTGGTGTGGAAAGCCGTCGGCCAGCCGGTAGTAGATGACCCGACCGTCCCGGCGGCTCTGCAGCAGGCCCGCGCCTCGCAACTGCTTGAGTGCGTAGGACGACTGGTCCATCGAGACGTCCAATGCGAGCGCGAGATCGCCGACGCACAGCTCGTCGACCGCCACCAGGACGAACAGAATGCGCAACCGCACGGGATCCGACAGCACCGCCAGCAGTGACCGTAGTCGCTCGGCCTCGGCGGCGGACACGGCCGTTGCTTGCGCGCGCTTGACCCCTGGGGAGTCGAGCGGATGGCTGGGCGCGGCTTGTCTCATAACCGTATAGTCGCACGATCGTACGACTATCTCAAGTGGAGCTGAGGGGACTCGAACCCCTGACCCCCTCCATGCCATGGAGGTGCGCTACCAGCTGCGCCACAGCCCCTCACCCGGTCGCCAGGGCGTACCTGACGAAGCGCGGACAGCATAACCGGTGCTATGGACGCCCACGAAATCACCCGACGGGGTCGTCGTCCTGCTCGTCGTCGGAGTAGACCGGCTCGGGGAGGGACCCGGCGTTCCACTCCGCGATCCGCCAACCGCGACGATCTTCCACCAGCACGGTCCAGCAGCAGTTGGAGAACCCGCCGAAGCTGTTCCACGTCTGGTGCGGGAAGCCGAGCCATTGGCAGATTCCCACCCGCATCGCCGCACCGTGCGACACGACCACGAGCGTCTGCTCCCCGTCGAGCTTGGCCACCTCGTCGTCCAAGGCCTCCGCGAAGCGATCCGCGACCTCGGCGTAGGTCTCGCCACCGCCGAGCGCGCCCTCGTCACCGGCCTGCCACGCGGCCATCTGCTCAGGGTAGGCATGCCGCGCCTCCTCCAGGGTCATGCCCTGGCGGGCGCCCATGTGCATCTCGCGCCACCGGACATCGTGGGTCACGGGCAGGCCGGTGACTCGGCCCAGCTCGGCCGCGGTCTCCGCGGCCCGGGACAGGTCGCTGGCGACGATCCGGTCCGGGAACATGCCGGCGACGAGCCGCGCCGCGTACCGTGCCTGCGTCAGCCCCACCTCGTCCAGCGGGACGTCCTCCTGCCCCTGTGCTCTGCCCGTCGCGTTCCACTCGGTGCGGCCGTGCCGCCACACCACGATCCGCCGGGGGGCGGTCACGAACCTGCCCCGGTGGAGCCCCCACGACCGCTGGTCACCGAGGTGGGGAGCTCAATGACCGGGCAGTCGCGCCAGATGCGCTCCAGCGCGTAGAACATCCGCTCCTCCTCGTGCTGCACGTGCACGACGATGTCGAGATAGTCGAGCAGAACCCACCGTCCCTCGCGCTCACCTTCCCGGCGTACCGGTTTGGCGTCGAGCTCGCGCAGCCTCTCCTCGACAGCGTCGACGATCGAGCGCACCTGCCGGTCGTTGCTCGCCGAGCAGACGACGAACACGTCGGTGATCACCAACTGGTCCGAGACGTCGAACGCGATGATGTCGTCGGCGAGCTTGTCGGACGCCGCCTGGGCGGCAGCGATGGTCAGCTCTCGGGCTCGGTCAGTTGCGGTCACGCGACTCCTTGTCGGGTACGAGACGGCTGGTGCCCCGGCTCGGGGCATACAACCGGTGCTTGGAGATGTACTGCACGACCCCGTCGGGCACGAGGTACCACACGGGCTCACCGCGGGTGACGCGCGTGCGGCAGTCGGTCGAGCTGATCGCCAGGGCCGGGATCTCGACGATCGTCACCCGGTCCGGCGGAAGCCCGCTCAGCGTGGAGTCGTCGATCTGGGTGCCGGGCCGGGTGCACCCGACGAACTGCGCGAGCTCGAAGATCTCGTCGTGGTCACGCCAGGTGAGGATCTGCGCCAACGCGTCCGCGCCGGTGATGAAGTAGAGATCGACGTCGCCGTAGGACTTCTTCAGGTCCCGCAGCGTGTCGATCGTGTACGTCGGTCCGCCCCGGTCGATGTCGACGCGGCTCACCGAGAACCTCGGGTTGGACGCAGTGGCGATGACGGTCATCAGGTAGCGGTCCTCGCTGCGCGACACGTCACGGTCGGTCTTCTGCCACGGTTGACCTGTCGGCACGAACACGACTTCGTCGAGGTCGAACCACGACTGGACCTCGCTGGCGGCCACGAGGTGTCCATGGTGGATGGGGTCGAACGTGCCACCCATGACGCCGAGCCGGGGACTCCGGCCGGCCGGCTGCGCCAGCGGGACCGACTCGGTCACGAGCCGCTCAGGGTTGCTCACCACAGGCCGGCGCCACGGCTGGACCCGACGGGGTCAGCTGTGCGGGCGTCCCTTGCCGAAGGACAGCACGATGAACAGCAGGATCGCCAGCAGCGCGAAGGCGATCAGCCCGACGATGTACGGCGAGAACGGAAGGTGCCGGGTCTGCTCCGCCGCGGCCATGGCGTGGTTCTGCATGTCTGCGATCCTAGCCGCCGCGCCCGGTCTGACGCGCCCCGACCCATGAGCGTTCGGTCAGCGGAGCTGCCCCGTGCCGGTCACGACGAACGTCGTGGTCGTCATCTCGGTGAGACCCATCGGTCCGCGCGCATGCAGCTTCTGGGTAGAGATGCCGATCTCGGCTCCGAAGCCGAGCTCTCCACCGTCGGTGAAGCGGGTCGACGCGTTGACCATCACCGCGGCCGAGTCGACGAGAGCCGTGAAGCGCTGGGTCGCCGCCAGTGATCCGGTCACGATCGCCTCGGTGTGTCCCGACGAGTGTCTGCGGATGTGGGCGACCGCCGCATCGAGCGACCCGACCACGGCGGCGGAGATGTCGAGTGAGAGGTACTCCGCGGCGAAGTCGTCCTCGGTGGCCGGCAGCACGTTGGGGTCCACCGCGCAGAACGACGGGTCACCGTGGATCGTGACCCCCGCCTCGTGCAACGCCCGCACCGCCAGCGGCAGGAAGTCGTCGGCGACTGCCTTGTGAACCAGAAGCGACTCCGCCGCATTGCACACACTGGTCCGCTGGGTCTTGGAGTTGAGCACGATGGCCAACGCCATGTCGAGATCGGCATCGGCGTCGACATACACGTGACAGTTGCCGGTGCCAGTCTCGATCACCGGGACCGTCGACTCCTCGACCACCGTGCGGATGAGTCCCGCTCCGCCGCGCGGAATCACCAGGTCCACGAGGCCACGAGCGCGCATCAGGTACGTCGCGGACGTCCGGTCCGACGAGTCAAGCAGCTGCACAGCGTCAGCCGGGAGGCCGGCGGAGCCGATCGAACGCCGCAACGTCTCGGCGATCGCTGTGTTCGAGCGTGCCGCCGACCCGGAGCCACGCAGCAGCACCGCGTTGCCTGCCTTGAGGCAGATCCCGGCGGCGTCGGCCGTGACGTCGGGCCGGGCCTCGTAGATGATGCCGATCACTCCGATCGGCACCCGGACCTGGCGCATCTGCAGCCCGTTGGCCAGGGTCGAGCCGCGGACCACGTCGCCCACGGGGTCCGCGAGCCTGCTGACCGCCCTGGTGGCCTCGGCCATCCTGCGTACGCGCTCGGGGGTCAGCCGGAGCCGATCGAGCAGGTTGGGCGGCGTCCCCGACGACTCGGCCGCCGCGACGTCCTCCGCGTTCGCGGACACGATCGCGTCGGTGTCGGCGTCGAGGCCGTCCGCCATGGCCGACAGCGCGGCGTCCTTGGCTGAGCGGGTGGCCACCGCGAGGACGGCGGCTGCGGTGCGCGCCCGACGAGCCGCGTCGTGCACGGCCCGCCGGACCTGGTCGGTCATGCCGGCCAGCGTAACCGGGTCAGAACGGCTGCGGCGTCGGACGGTATACGCCGAGACTCGGCCGGGAAGGCTCGCCGCCACGGGCTTGGAACGTCTCCCGCTCAAGCACCTCCAGACCGACGACCTCCCACTTGGGCAGCCCGGCGCTGTCGCGGTGCTCGTTCCAGACGCGCATAGCCATGGCCGCCGCGTCGAGCATCTCGTCCGCCTGCTCCCAGTAGCTGATTTCGGCCCGGTCGCGGCCGTAGCGCAGCGAGTGGAGGAACGCGTGCTGCTCGGCCAGACGCTCCATGGCGGCACGGACGGTCGGCGCACTGTGCGGTGTCCCGGACAGCGTCAAGGTCACGTGCCACATGCGTTGGGGCGTCATTCCACTCCTGATCGGGGCTGGCTCGTCGGTATGGACAGTCTTGTGCACGGCAACCCGAACGCGACGTAGAAGACACCGATTTTGATCTCTTCTTGCCCGATCTTCCGCGCAGCGACAAGCTCAGGGCCGCAACAGCACCAGGTCGTCTCGATGAACGACCTCCCGCTCGTACCCTGCCCCGCGTTCGCGAGCCAGATCATGGGTCGAACGACCGAGCATGTCGGGCAGCTCGGCACTGTCGTAGTTGACCAGCCCGCGGGCCACCACCACGCCGGCCGGATCGGCCAGGTCCACCGGGTCGCCCGCGCCGAAGACGCCCCGGACCGCGGTGATCCCGGCGGGGAGGAGCGACGCGCGGCGGTCGACGACCGCACGGACGGCACCGGGGTCGAGGGTGAGCAGACCCTTGCCCTCGGTGGCGTGCGCAAGCCAGAGCAGCCGGGTCGGGCGCCGCTGGCCGGTGGGGTGAAACCGGGTCCCGACCCGATCGCCGGCCAGGGCCCGAGCGGCTTCGCCGGCGTGGGCGAGCACCACCGGGATCCCTGCACCGGTGGCGATCCGGGCCGCTTCGACCTTGGTGACCATGCCGCCGGTGCCGAGTCCACCGCCGCGCCCACGCCGCACCTCCACGCCGTCGAGGTCGTGGACGGTCCGGACATCTCGGAGCAGCCGCGCCTGGGGCGACCCCGGCACGGAGTCGTGCAACCCGTCCACGTCCGACAGCAGCACGAGGAGATCCGCGTGCACGAGATGGGCCACGAGCGCGGCCAGCCGGTCGTTGTCGCCGAACCGGATCTCGGTCGTGGCGACGGTGTCGTTCTCGTTGACCACCGGCACGACGCCGAGGTCGAGCAGCCGGGCGAACGTCCGGTAGGCGTTGCGGTAGTGGCTGCGGCGCGTGACGTCGTCGACCGTCAGAAGGACCTGGCCGGCGGTGAGCGCGTGCCGGGCGAACCCGTCGGCGTAGCGCCGCATGAGCAGGCCCTGGCCCACACTCGCGGCAGCCTGCTGGGTGGCCAGGTCACGCGGGCGAAGGTGAAGCCCCAGGGGCGCCAGTCCGGCCGCGATCGCACCGGAGCTGACGAGCACCACCTCGCCCCCGGCGGTACGAGCGGTCGACACCGCGTCGACGAGGGCGTCCACCCTGTCGTCGTCCAGACCCCCGGCCGCCGTGGTCAAGGACGACGAGCCGACCTTGACCACAACTCGACGCGTCGCGCGCGGACGCTGCGACATTGCTCAGCGACCCTCGAGCCTCGGGTCCTGACCACGGCGTCCGTGCAGGATCTCCGAGCCGGCCTCGACTTGCGGGTCGAAGTCGAAGACCACCGAGTTGTCCTCGGCTCCGATCAGCACGTCGTCGCCCGCCTGGGCGCCGAGCTCGAGCAGGGACGCCTCTACCCCCAACCGGGCGAGACGGTCTGCGAGGAAGCCGACCGCTTCGTCGTTGCTGAAGTCGGTCTGCCGCACCCAGCGCTCCGGCTTGTCGCCACGGACCCTCCACCGACCGTCGACCTGGTCGATGGAGAACCCCGGACCGGCAGCCGCAGCCGGTCGCAGCACGATGCGTTGCGGCCGAGCGGTCGCCTTGCCGGTGCGAGTGCCGAGGACGATCCGCGCCATGGCGTACGCCAGGTCCCGCAGCCCGGCATGACTGGTGGCCGACACCGCGAACACAGCGAGCCCCCGCACCTCGAGGTCCGGGCGGACCATCTCGGCGAGCTCCGCCCCGTCCGGTACGTCGGTCTTGTTGAGTGCGACCAACCGAGGTCGGTCCTCCAGCCCGCCGTACCGCGACAGCTCCCGCTCGATCACGTCGAGGTCACTGACCGGGTCACGACCTGGCTCGATGGTGGCGCAGTCGATCACGTGCACCAGCGCCGCGCAGCGCTCGACATGGCGAAGGAAGTCGTGGCCGAGACCCTTGCCCTCGCTGGCCCCTTCGATCAGCCCAGGAACATCGGCCACCGTGAAGGTCGTGTCCCCCGCGCTGACGACGCCGAGGTTCGGGACCAGGGTGGTGAACGGGTAGTCGGCGATCTTGGGCCGCGCCCTCGACAGGGCCGCGATCAGGCTGGACTTGCCGGCGCTGGGGAACCCGACGAGCCCGACGTCGGCCACCACCTTGAGCTCGAGCATGATCACGCGGTCCTCGCCGGGCTCGCCGAGCAGCGCGAACCCCGGGGCCATCCGCTTGCTGGACGCCAGCGCGGCGTTGCCCAGTCCGCCGTGGCCGCCGGCGGCGATGACCAGCTCGGTGCCTGGCCCTACCAGGTCTGCGAGCACCTGCCCGCTGCCCGCGCGGACGACGGTGCCGTCTGGGACGGGCAGCAGCAGCGAGTCGCCCTGGGCGCCGTTGCGGTGTCCGCCGCTTCCGTGACCGCCGTGTCCGGCACGCCGATGTGGTTCGTGGTGATAGTCGACGAGCGTCGTGACGTCAGGATCGACCCGGAGGACGACGTCGCCGCCGTGGCCGCCGTTGCCGCCATCAGGCCCGCCTAGAGGCTTGAACTTCTCCCGGTGCACCGAGGCCACCCCGTTGCCGCCCCGACCGGCGGAGACCTGCAGGGTCACGCGGTCGACGAACGTGGGAACCGCCATCTAACTGTCTTGGGGTGGTGTCCGGGTCACTCCGCCGCAGCCGGGACGATGTTGATCACCCGGCGGCCGCGCCGGGTCCCGAACTCGACCGCGCCCGCTTCGAGCGCGAACAGGGTGTCGTCACCGCCGCGACCGACGCCGGTCCCGGGGTGGAAGTGCGTGCCACGCTGCCGGACGATGATCTCGCCGGCGTTGACCTGCTGGCCGCCGAAGCGCTTCACGCCGAGACGCTGAGCGTTGGAGTCGCGGCCGTTGCGGGTGGACGCCGCGCCCTTTTTGTGTGCCATGGTTCAGTCCTCGCTCGTCGTCTCTGCGCAGATCACTTGGAAGCGATGCCGGTGACCTTGACCTGGGTGTACTTCTGACGATGCCCCTGGCGTTTGCGGTAACCGGTCTTGTTCTTGTACTTCAAGATGACGATCTTGGGCCCCTTGGTGGCCCCCAGCACTTCCGCGGTCACGGCGACCTTGGACAGCTCCTTGGCATCGCTGGTGACTGTGTCACCGTCGACCAGCAGCACCGCTGGGAGCTGAACGGTGTCGCCAACCCCCGTCGTCACCTTGTCGATGTCGATGACGTCGCCGACGGCGACTTTCTGCTGGCCGCCGCCACTGCGCACGATCGCGTACACCGCGGGCTCACTCTCCGTTGTCGAAAGCTGGTCGAGACTGTCGGGGTCGTGCCGCACGAAGCGACGACGAGACGTCGGGCTGAGCCGGGCACGAGGCAGGCGCGCGCAGCGCACCGAGGGTCGAGTCTACGAAGCGGGGACCTCATCGGTCAAAACGGTGGGGTCCGCGGGTGGCTCGGCCTTCTTCTTCGACCCGGCCTTCTTCTTGCCGGTCGCCTTCTTCTTGCCGGTCGCCTTCTTCCTGGCCGCCGTCTGCTTCTTGGCCGCCGCCTTCGGCTCGCCGGCCGACTCGCCCGTGTCCTCGGTCTGACTGCCGGGCTCGTCCCGCCGACCACGTCGCGGCGTGGCGTCCTCGGTGTGCTTCGGCTCGATCGGGTGTTCGTGCAGGATCAGACCGCGTCCATGGCAGTGCTCACACGTCTCGCTGAACGCCTCGAGCAGGCCGGTGCCGATCCGCTTCCGGGTCATCTGGACCAGCCCCAGCGAGGTGACCTCGGCGACCTGGTGCCGGGTGCGGTCTCGCCCGAGGCACTCGACGAGTCGCCGGAGCACGAGATCCCGGTTGCTCTCGAGCACCATGTCGATGAAGTCGATGACGATGATGCCGCCGATGTCACGCAGCCGGATCTGCCGGACGATCTCCTCGGCCGCCTCGAGATTGTTCTTGGTGACGGTCTCCTCGAGATTGCCGCCGGAGCCGGTGAACTTGCCCGTGTTGACGTCGACGACGGTCATGGCCTCGGTGCGGTCGATGACCAGCGATCCGCCCGACGGCAGCCAGACCTTGCGGTCGAGGCCCTTGGCGATCTGCTCGTCGATCCGGTACGCCGAGAACACGTCACGCTCGCCGCTCCAACGCTCGATCCGCTCGTTGAGGTCCGGCGCGACGTGGTCGACGTAGGCGTGCACCATGTCCCACGCGTCGTCGCCGTCGACGGCCAGCGTCACGAAGTCCTCGTTGAACAGGTCCCGGACGACCTTGATCATCAGGTCGGGCTCGCCGTAGAGCAGCTGCGGCGCCGAGCCCGACTTCGCCTTGGCGGAGATGTCTGCCCAACGGGCGGTGAGGCCACCGACATCGCGGGTCAGCTGCTCTTCCGTGGCGCCCTCGGCCGCGGTGCGGATGATGACACCGGCCTCCTCGGGAAGGATCTCCTTGAGCAGCGCCTTCAACCGGTTCCGCTCGGTGTCGGGCAGTTTGCGCGAGATGCCGCTCGTGTGCCCGTTGGGCACGTAGACCAGGAAGCGGCCCGGCAGGCTGATCTGGCTGGTGAGCCGGGCGCCCTTGTGGCCGACCGGGTCCTTGGTGACCTGAACGAGAACCGTCTGGCCCGACTTGAGGACCTCCTCGATCTTGCGAGGCTTGCCTTCTCCGCCGAGCGCCTTCCAGTCGACCTCCCCGGCGTACAGCACGGCGTTGCGGCCCTTGCCGATGTCGACGAACGCGGCCTCCATGCTGGGCAGGACGTTCTGAACCCGGCCGAGGTAGACGTTGCCGAGCATCGACGTCTGCGACTCGCGGGCCACGTAGTGCTCGACGAGAACGCCGTCCTCGACGACGGCGATCTGAGTCAGGTCACCACGCTGGCGGATGACCATCTCCCGCTTGACCGCCTCGCGCCGGGCCAGGAACTCCGCCTCGCTGACGATCGGTGCCCGTCGACGTCCGGCTTCACGGCCCTCGCGGCGGCGTTGCTTCTTCGCCTCCAGGCGGGTCGACCCGGAGACGCTGGTGATCTCGTCCTCGACGCTCTTGCGGTCGCGAACGCGGACGACGGTGTTGGCCGGGTCGTCGGGGGCCGGCCCGTCGTCCTCACCACGGCGACGGCGACGACGGCGACGGCGGGTGGAGGCGCTCTCGCCCTCCTCGCTGGCGTCGTCGTCCGTCGGCTCGTGGTGTTCGGCCGTCGGCTCGTGGTCGTCGTCCGTCGGCTCGTGGTCGTCGGAGTGGGTGTCCGCACGGTCGGTCTCGCCGTCTGACTCGGCCGCCCCGTCGCGAGGCATGTCCTCGTCACTCGCCGACCCTGCCTTGCGGCGACGACGACCGCCGCGACGACGGCGACGACGGCGCGCGCCGTCGCCCTGCTCGTCGTCGGCCTCGTCCTCGCGGGTCACATCCGTCGCGGCGCCTGCTGCCTCGACGGTGACCGCAGCGGTGTTTTCGGTCGACGACTCGTCCTCAGCCGGCTTGGTGGCGCGTCGGCGCCTTGTCGGCTGAGCTGCCGTGACGTCCGGCGGCTGGAACAAGGCCACCAACGGCGCACCGCTGGGAGATGTCGATGGCTCCGGCTCGGCCGCGGGTCGCTCAGGCGATGTCGTCGGGTCCGGCGCCGCGGCCTCCCTCGTCACCCGGCGCCGGGGCTGGGCCTTCGGAGAGGCCGAGAACAGCGTCGTGGACTCAGGCGACCGCGACGCCTCAGCGACCGGCTCCGCCGGCTGCGTGGGCTCGGGAGCTTCCGCGTTCTTCGCGGTGGTCTTCCTCGCCACGGACTTCTTCGCCACGGTCTCCTTGGCGGCCGCCTTCTTCGCAGTCGTCTTCTTGGCGGGTGCCTTCTTCGCGGTGGTCCTCTTGGCCGGGGTCTTCTTCGCTGGTGCCGGCTCTGTCGGGTTTGTCGGGTTTGTGGGGTCGCTGGCGCCGGAGTCAGTCACCGGGGGCCCGGCGGGCCGAGACGCTGCCCGCCGGGAGGTGCGCCGTGTCGGCGTGCCGTTCGAGGCGGCAGTCTGGTCGGTCGACGAGTCCGTCGACGTGGTGGTGTCGTCGAGCATGTGCTCTCCTTCGTCCCGGGGCGCCAAGCGCCGCTCAGGGACATGTCAGTCGTCCGCAGCGACCTGGTCGCTGCAGGCGTAAGCCTTCGGTGGTACCCGGGATCACGGTGCGCGACCAGCCGGGCCGCCGACGCCCTCCGAGACTGCCGGCCGGTCATCCAGCCGCCGCCGCCGCGGTCGACACGTCAGGAGAACTGCTCCTGCGATGCGTCGCGGTCGGAGGCGAACGGGTCACCCACCGTGCCGGTCCGCAGATCGAGCGGTCCTTGGGCCAGCCGGGTCTGCTCAGGCGGAATCGGTGACTCGAGGCCGGCGATCTCACGGAGTCCGGCGAGAACGTCGTCGGGTCGCACGGACGGCACGCCGTGACGTACAACCACCTCCAGTATCGCACACGGTTCACCTCGCAGCCGGCCCGTCGACGCAACGAGACGCACCACGGCGGCCCGGCAGTCGAAGGCGCGGAGCCCCTTCTTGGTCATCCGGCTGACCTCGATCGACTCCGCCGCGAGGAAGGCGTCCACGGCGGCCCGCACGTCGCCCTCGGGTACGCCCGGGAGCGCGATCTGCCATGCGCCCGCTTCGAGCAGGTCGGCAAGGGCCCCGGCGTGCGCGGGCACCACCGTGAGCACGTCGAGCCCGTCGGGCAGTGCCTCGTCGAGCGCGGCATGCACGTGGCTCAGGTCACATTCGCGGGTCAAGGCGATCTCGAGGTACTCGGCCTCGCTGGAGGCTCCGGTCGGCGATGCCCCGGCGTACGAGATCCGCGGGTGAGGGCTGTAGCCGGACGAGAACGCGATCGGCAGGCCGGTTCGGCGCACCGCCCGTTCGAACGCGCGGCTGAAGTCCCGGTGGCTGGTGAACCGCAGCCGGCCACGCTTCGCGTAGCGGATCCGCAGTCGCTGCGCCACCGGGAGCTGCGGGTTCGGCGCCTCGGTGTTCGCGACGCGGTCAGAGGGGTCGTCAGGCACGAGGTCCGACCCTAACGACCCCACTGACCGGCGGCTCAGGCCGTCTTGCCCGCGCCGAGGTACCCGTTGGGGTCGAGGACGTACTTGCGCGACGCCCCCTTGTCGAACTCTTCGTACCCCCGGGGCGCCTCGTCGATGGTGATCGGCGTAGCGTTGACGTTCTTCGCAATGTGCACCCGGTCGTGGAGGATCGCCATCATCAGACCCCGGTTGTACTTCATCACCGGGCACTGACCGGTCGTGAAGGCCAGCGACTTCGCCCAGCCGGTGCCGAGGCTCAGCGACAGGGAACCGACCTTGGCGGCATCGTCGACGCCACCCGGGTCTCCGGTGACGTACAACCCGGGGATGCCGAGCGAGCCACCCGCCGCGGTGATGTCCATCAGCGAGTTCAACACGGTCGCCGGCGCCTCGGTCGTGGAGCCCTGCCCGTGCCCGCGCGCCTCGAAGCCAACCGCGTCGACACCGCAGTCCACCTCGGGTACGCCGAGGATCTGCTCGATCTGGTCCCGCGGGTCGCCCTCGGACACATCGACCGTCTCGCACCCGAAGCTGCGCGCTTGCGCGAGGCGCTCCTTGTTGAGGTCAGCCACGATCACAGCGGCCGCGCCGAGCAGCAGCGCGGACGTCGCCGCCGCGAGGCCGACCGGGCCGGCGCCCGCCACGTAGACCGTGGAACCGACACCCACGCCTGCGGTCACGCACCCGTGGAAGCCGGTCGGGAAGATGTCGGACAGCATTGCCAGGTCCAAGATCTTGGCCATGGCGCGGTCCTTGTCAGGAAACTTGAGCAGGTTCCAGTCCGCGTAGGGAACCGCGACGTACTGTGCCTGACCGCCGACCCAGCCGCCCATGTCGACGTAGCCGTAGGCCGAGCCAGGCCGGTCCGGGTTGACGTTGAGGCAGATGCCCGTCTTCCGCTCCTTGCAGTTGCGGCACCGTCCGCAGGCGATGTTGAACGGCACGGAGACCAGGTCGCCTTCCCTGATGAACTCGACTCCCGGACCGGTTTCGACCACCTCACCGGTGATCTCGTGGCCGAGCACGAGCCCGTCGGGCGCCGTCGTGCGCCCTCGCACCATGTGCTGGTCGCTGCCGCAGATGTTGGTCGCGACCGTCTTGATGATCGCGCCATGCGGCAGCTGGCGACCGATGTTGTCCTTGTTGACCCCGGGCCCGTCCTTGAGCTCGAAGGTCGGGTAGTCGATGGTCTCGACCTCGACCTTGCCCTTCCCTACGTACGCAACTGCCTTGTTGTCCGCCATGCTTCCTCCGCGCGTTTCAAGGGGACCGGCGCCGGAGGGCGGCGTTCACGATCACAGCGTCGGGGCGCCTGGCTGACGCCATGAACTCAACCTAAGTCCGGCGCCCGCCGGGCGCATCTGCACGGCCAGGCACCAGGATGTGCGGGTGACGCAGCAGCCCAGCCCGGCACGGACGGCCGAGACCGGTGCCACCACGAGTGGTTGGTCCCATGGACATGCACGCCAGGCGGTCGTGCTGGCCGGCATGGTGCTGCTGGCGTTCAACCTTCGACCCGCCGTCACCAGCCTCGGTGTCTCCCTGGACCGGGTGCAGTCCGGGCTGCACATGTCCACGTCTGTGGCAGGCGTACTCACGACGGTGCCGGTGTTGTGCTTCGCGGTGTTCGGTTCAGTGACGGCGTCGATCACCCAGCGCCTGGGCATCCACCGCACCGCTCTGGCCGCGCTGGTCACGCTCGTGGGTGGGCTGACTCTGCGCTCGATCACCTCGTCCACACCGGTGTTCCTGGTGGCCACCGTGCTCGCGCTGGCGGGGATCGCGGTCGGCAACGTGTCGCTCCCGCCTCTGGTGAAGCTGCACTTCGCCGGCAGCGTCAGCACGGTAACCGCGATCTACTCCGCCGCACTGATGGGCGGTGCGGCGATCCCGTCCGTGGTCACCCTGCCGGTCTCCAGCAGCTTCGGCAGCTGGCGCGCCGGCCTGGCGATGTGGGCGATTGTGGCCGCGATTGCGGTTCTCCCGTGGCTCGGAATGCTGCGTCATGACGTACGCCGTGGCGTGACCGAGGCCTCGGCGATCCCTCTCCGGGCCTTGCTGCGTTCTCGGCTGGCGTGGGCGATGGCCATCTTCTTCGCGGCACAGTCCGCGGCCGCGTACGCGCAGTTCGGGTGGCTACCGAAGATTTTCGTCGACGCCGGCGCCTCACACGAGGAGGGCGCCGTGATGCTGGGGATCGTCACCGCCGTGGGCCTGCCGGTCCCCCTGGCGTTGCCCTGGATCATGCGCCGGGTCACCGACCAGCGGATCCTCGTCGTCGGCTTCGTGTCCCTCACCGTGGGCGGCTTCGCTGGGGTGCTGTTCAGCCCGCTGAGCGTTCCGTGGCTCTGGGCGCTGATGCTCGGCGTCGGTGGCTGCGCCTTCCCCTGGACTCTGACGATGCTCGGGCTGCGCAGCCACAGCCCACAGGGCACGGCCGCCCTGTCCGGGTTCGTGCAGGGCATCGGCTACCTGCTCGCGGCAGCGGGCCCGTTGGGGACGGGGTTGCTGCACAGCGCGTCGGGTGGTTGGCGCGTGCCCCTTGTGGTGCTGATGTGTCTCGGCGCCCCGATGCTGGTGGCCGGGTTCGTGTTCGCCCGCCCCCGATTCGTCGAGGACGATCTCGCCATCGCCATCCGTCCGGCCCCACCCGCCCATCCGTGAGTTCTGGCCCGCCGACCGGCGAGCCAAAATCCGCGGACCGACGGACCAGAAGCCGCGGATCGGCGGATCAGAAGTTGATCATGTGGCCGGCTATGCCGTGGATGGCCTCCTTGACCGCCTCAGACAGCGTCGGATGGGCGTGTACGTTGCGGGCGGCCTCCTCCGCGGTGAGATCCCACATCTGTGCCAGGGTCAGCTCCGGCAGGAGCTCAGTGACGTCCGGGCCGATCAGGTGCGCGCCGAGGAACTCGTTGTGCTCCGCGTCGGCAACGATCTTGACGAACCCGGTCGGATCGCCGAGCCCGTGGGCCTTCGCGTTGGCGGTGAACGGGAACTTCGCGACCTTGACGTCGTAGCCTCGCTCGCGAGCCTGAGCCTCGGTGTAGCCGAAACTCGCCACCTGCGGCTGGCAGTACGTCGCTCGCGGCATCATCGCGTACTCGGTGATCGGCATCGTCTCGGCGCCGGCGATCGACTCCGCGGCGACGATGCCCATCGCCTCCGCCACATGGGCCAGCATCAGCTTCGACGTGACGTCGCCGATGGCGTAGATGTGCTCGACGTTCGTCCGCATGTAGCCGTCGATGTCGATGCCGGTCCGCTCAGAGAACTCGACCCCGGCCTTGTCGAGTCCGGTTCCGGACACCCGCGGGGCGAACCCGATCGCCTGCAGGACCCTCTCCGTCGCGAGCACCGACTGCTCGTCGCCCTTGGTGATCGTTACCTTGACGTCGTCACCGCTGTCGTCGATCGCGTCGACCCGGGTGCCGACCAGGACGTTGACACCAAGCTTCTTGTACGCCTTGGCCAGCTCCTTGGACACGTCCTCGTCCTCGTTGGGAACCATCCGGTCGAGGAACTCCACGATGGTCACGTCGACGCCGTAGTTGGCCATGATGTAGCCGAACTCCACACCGATCGCGCCGGCACCGGCGATCACGATGCTGTTGGGAAGGTTGTCCTCGAGGATCTGCTCCTCGTAGGTCACCACGCGCTCCGACAGGGAGGTGCCCGGCAGCAGTCGAGTGGTGGAACCGGTAGCGATGATGCAGTGCTCGAACGTGACCGTGTCGTCGCCGCCGTCGTTCAGGCTCACCGCGATGGTGTGGGCATCGGTGAACGTGCCCCATCCGTCGTACTCCGTGATCTTGTTCTTCTTCATCAGGAAGTGGACGCCCTTTACCCGACCGTCGGCGACGACGCGGCTCCGGGAGTACGCCTTCGAGTAGTCGAGGGTGACGTCACCGGAGATCGTGATCCCGAAGGTCTTCTCCGCCTCCCGCTCGATGATGTGTGCGATCTCGGCGTTGCGCAGCAGTGCCTTGCTCGGAATGCAGCCGACGTTGAGGCAGACCCCGCCCCAGTACTTCGACTCCACCACGGCAACGGACTTGCCGAGCTGTGCAGCGCGAATGGCGGCGACGTAGCCGCCAGGTCCCGCGCCGAGGACGACGACATCGAAGTGGCTGCTCATGGCGCCGAGCGTATCGGGGGCTCCGCCGACCGGAGAATCGACATTGCGGTCGCCATGACGACGTCGATGTCGATTCTTGGGTGCGCTTGGCGGGCGATCAGTGCCCCCGGAACGCCTCCTCCAGCCACCAGGATCCCCGGGCGCGGGTCACCTTGGCGTCCACCAGGAGCGGGGCCGACCGCGGTCCGGACAGCCATGCGCGTACGGGCGCGAGATCCTCGACCCTCTCGACCCGGATGGCCTCGAATCCGAATCCGCGGGCGATCCCGGCGAAATCGGTGTCCGGGAACTGCACCGTGTCGAGCCCAAGCCCGTCGGGGCCGAAATGGTGCACTTCGGCCCCGTAGGCGGCGTCGTTGTAGACGATCACGACCATCGGCAGGCCCAGCCGCACCACGGTCTCGAGCTCCGCGATCCCCATCAAGGCCCCACCGTCCCCGAGCGCCGCGACGGGCAGACGATCAGGCTGGGCGAGCGCCGCGCCGATCGCGGTAGCCAGACCCAGCCCGATCGACTGGTACGCCTGGGTGAAGCAGAAGCCGAACTCGTCGGGCACCGACAAGAACATGCTCGGATAGCCCATGAAGTTGCCGGAGTCGACGGCGACGACCCGCTCGGGCGGGAGGAGGTCGTCGAGCGCGATGGTCAGCGTGCGCGGATCGATCTGCCCGCCGGTGCTGTCGTCGTCGTAGGCGACGTCGCGCCAGCGGCTCTCGGCTGCGATCTGCGCGCCGAGGTCGACAGAGCGGTAGCCCGTCCGCGGCGACAGCCGCCCCCGGGCGGCCAGCGCCGTCTCGCGGACATCGCCCACCACCCCGAAGGTCACGTCACGGTGCACGCCGATCTGATCGGCGTCGCACTCGACCTGGACAACCGTCGCGTCCGGGGCGATCAGCCGGCCGTGCCGCATCGTCCACATGTTCAGGGCGCAGCCCCATCCCACGATCAGGTCCGCACCGCGGATCAGCTCGGCTGCCAGCGGGGTCGCGAACCCGCCCGAGACGTCGAGCGACCACGCCTCGTCGTGGAACAGCCCCTTGGCCACCGCCGAGGTCGCCAGCAGCGCGCCGCACTCGTCGGCCAGAGCGACCAAGGCGCCGCGGCAGCCCGGGCCGCGAGCTCCGCGACCTGCCACGAACACCGGCCTCGCTGCGCTCTCGAGGGCCGAGACGAGGGCAGTGACGCCGACGTCATCCGGCCCCGGACGACCCGGGGCCACGTGCCGGACGCTGCTCGGCGCCTCCGCCTCCAGGCCCTGGACATCCAGCGGAAGGTTGAGCAGCACGGTGCGACGCTCCTGCGCCGCGAGCCAGACCGCAGCTGCGGCCACGGCGGCCGCCCCTGCTGCGGTGTCGATCCGCAGGGGGACTGCACCCACCGCACGCGCCAGGGCCTCCTGGTCGACGTGGAAGTTGGATCGTGGCTGCGTCGACTCAGCGGCCAGGACGATCATCGGCGTGCGGCTCTTGGCCGCCTCCGTGATGCCGGTCATGGCATTGGTCATCCCGCAGCCCTGATGGACGGTCACCGCGGCCACCGTCCGGCTCATCCGTGCATAGGCGTCCGCCATCGTGGCCGCACCGCCCTCGTGCCGGGCTGCCACGAAGCGGGCGCCCCCGGCGACCAGCGCGTTCGTCACGTGGAAGTTGCCCGATCCGACCACCCCGAACACGTGGTCGACGCCCGCAGCGGCAACGGCCGCGCCGACGGCTTCGGCGACCCGCATCAGCGCTCCACGAGCGCCAGCACGCGTGCGGGTGAGCCCGACCCGGTCACGATCGGGAGCGGACCCGCGAACACGACCGCGCCGGTCGGTGGCAACTTCGCGAGATTCTGCAGCTGCGTCAGGCCGTACTTCCCGTTGCGCATGAGGTACGTGTGGCACGGAAACATGGGGTCGAACCCGGCGGCGGCGCCGGCGTCGGTGCCGACCGTCTCGACACCCATGCCGATCACTGGGCTCTCCTCGGCCACCCAGCGGGCACACTCCGGCGTCAGCCCCGGCGTGTGCGGTCCGTTGTCGTCGGCATTGAGGATCTCCTCCTGCGAGTGTGCCCGGGAGTCCCAGCCCGTGCGTACGAACAGCCAGCCGCCGACCGGCAACGGCTCGTGCTCGACCTCCCAGGCCTTGATGTGGTCCACGTCCAGCAGGAAGTCAGGATCCTCACCCGCCTCCACCGAGAAGTCCAGCACCGCGGCGGGCGCGATCAGGCGGGCGGCCGGCACGGAGGCGACGTCGTCCTTGTCCTTGCCGCTGACCCAGTGGTTCGGCGCGTCGAAGTGGGTCCCGGTGTGCTCGCCGGTCCGGAAGTTGTTCCAGTACCACGCCGGGCCGCGGTCGTCGTACTCGCTGATCTGCTCGAGCTGGAAGGTCGCGGTCTGGCCGAACTCCGGCGGGAGCTGGAGGGTCGGCGTGCGGCTCGACAGCGGTGCGGTCAGGTCCACCACCTCGACCGAGCCGTCGGCGATCGCGGAGACGAGCGTGGCCAGGACGTTCATCGGGCCTCCCTGCAAGCGTGTTCACTGGTGCTGAACGCGAGGCACCACTCGCACTGATCATGCCCCGAAGGTTGGCCCGATGTCAGCAGCGCCGACACCCGAACAGTTCCGTGCGCACTTCCCCGGTCTGACGGACACCGTGCACCTCGCCAGCTGCAGCCAGGGCGCGCTGTCGGACGCGCTGGCCGCCCAGCTGCTGGAGTTCCAGCACACGATGCGCGAGCACGGGGCGCCGTGGGGATTGTGGATGACCAAGGTCGCCGATGCACGCACCCTTTTCGCCGCGTCCATCAACGCGAGTCCGGACGAGGTCGCCGTCGTCCCGTCAGCATCGGAGGGCGCCTTCCAGGTGGCCTCGACGCAGGACTGGAGGAAGCGAGCGGGCCTGGTCACGACGGACCTGGAGTTCCCGTCGGTGGCGCACGTCTGGCTGGCCCAGCGCGCGTACGGTGCCGAGGTCAGCTACGTCACCGACCACGACGGGCTCGTCGACGCCGGCGACTACGCGCCGTTCGTCACGGACCGCTGCGGGCTCGTGTCGGTCCCGCTCGTGTCCTACCGGAACGGGCTGCGCTTCCCCGTCGCCGACATCGCCGAGCGGGCCCACGCCGTCGGCGCGCGCGTGTTCGTGGACGCCTACCAAGGCACCGGAGTCGAGCCGGCCGACGTGCGTGCCCTCGACTGCGACTACCTGGTCAGCGGCAGCCTGAAGTACTTGCTCGGAATCCCCGGAATCGCCTTCCTGTACGTGCGCTCCGGCCTCGCCGACGGCAGGGACCCCAGCCTCACCGGCTGGTTCGGACGCCGCGACCCGTTCGGCTTCGACCCCCGCGCCCTCGACTTCCCCGCCCATGCGCGCCGACTCGAGATCGGCACACCCTCGATCCCGTCGGCGTACGGTGCCGTCGCCGGTCTGCGGATGCTTCAGCCGCTGGACCCACACGTCGTCGCGGGCCACGTGGCCCGGCTGACGGCGAGCCTCACCGAGCAACTGCTCGCGGACGGGGAGGTACTACGGTCACCGCTCGACGCCGCGCGCCGCGGACCCATGGTCGCGTTGCGCGACCAGGACCCGGAGGCACTGTCGAGAATCCTGGCAGCCCGGCGCATCGTCGCCAGCCCCCGCGGCGAGGTGATCCGGTTGTCGTTGCACTACTACAACCTCGACTCCGACGTGTCGGCCGTTGTCGAAGCGGTACGCGACTACCGCCGCGTGCACTGAGTCCGCGGCGCCGGCCGCTCCGCGTCAGTGAGATCACACTTTCAGGCGAGTCCCGCGCGCGGATCCGGCCTGAAAGTGTGATCTCGACGAGGGGGGCGGCGGACGCCGGTGGCGAGGCGGCACGTGTTCAGGAGACGCTGGCGATGGGGAGCAGCTGCCGGCCGGTCGGGCCGATCTGGATCTCGGTCCCCATCTCCGGGCAGACGCCGCAGTCGAAGCACGGGGTCCAGCGGCAGTCCTCGACCTCGATCGCGCCGGCGGGCTCGATCGCGTCCTGCCAGTCCTCCCACAGCCATTCGCGGTCCAGGCCGGAGTCGAGGTGGTCCCAGGGCAGCACCTCGGCGTACTCGCGCTCACGGACGGTGTACCAGTCGAGGTCGACGGGCTCGTCGGCGAGCACGGCGTCGGTGCACGACATCCAGCGTTCGTAGGAGAAGTGCTCACTCCAGCCGTCGAACCGGCCGCCGTCACGCCACACCGCCTCGATCACCCGACCGACCCGGCGGTCGCCGCGTGACAGCAGTCCCTCGACGATCCCGGGCTTGCCGTCGTGGTAGCGGAACCCGATGGCGCGCGCGAACTTCTTGTCGGCCTGCACGGCCGCCCGAAGCTTGGCCAGCCGCGCGTCCGTCGTGTCGGTGTCGAGCTGTGACGCCCACTGGAAGGGCGTGTGCGGCTTGGGGATGAACCCGCCGATGCTCACCGTGCAACGGATGTCGCGGCGGCCGGAGATCTCGCGCCCGGTCGCGATGACCTTCTTGGCGAGGTCGGCGATCTGCAGCACGTCGTCGTCAGTCTCGGTCGGCAGCCCGCACATGAAGTAGAGCTTCACCTGCCGCCAGCCGTGCGAGTACGCCGCGGCGACGGTACGGATCAGGTCGTCCTCGCTGACCATCTTGTTGATGACCTTGCGGAGCCGCTCGCTCCCGCCCTCCGGTGCGAACGTGAGCCCGGACCGTCGACCGTTGCGGCTGAACTCGTTGGCCAGCGTGACGTTGAACGCGTCGACCCGGGTGGACGGCAACGACAGCGAGATGTTGCTGCCGTCGTACCGGTCGCCGAGGCCCTTGGCGACCTCGGCGATCTCCGAGTGGTCGGCGCTGGACAGACTCAGCAGCCCGACCTCCTCGAACCCGGACTTGGCGATGCCGTTGCTCACCATGTCACCGATCGTGGTGATGCTGCGCTCACGCACCGGTCGCGTGATCATGCCGGCTTGGCAGAACCGGCAGCCACGGGTGCAGCCGCGGAAGATCTCCACCGAGTAGCGCTCGTGCACGGTCTCGGCCAGCGGCACCAGGGGCCGCTTGGGGTAGGGCCACGAGTCGAGATCCATCAGCGTGTGCTTGTGCACCCGCCATGGCACCCCCGAGCGATTGGGTACGACGCGCTGGATCCGGCCGTCGGGCAGATAGGTGACGTCGTAGAACTTGGGCACGTAGACGCCACCGGACACCGCCAGCCGCATCAACAGCCCGTCGCGACCGCCGGGTCGGCCCTCGTCCTTCCACTCGCGGATCACGGCACTGATCGCGAGCACCACCTCCTCTCCGTCGCCGAGGACGGCGGCATCGATGAAGTCGGCGATCGGCTCCGGGTTGAACGCGGAGTGGCCGCCGGCGAGCACGATCGGGTGCGTCTCGTCACGGTCGACCGCGTGCAGCGGCATCCCGGCGAGGTCGAGGGCGGTGAGCATGTTGGTGTAGCCGAGCTCGGTGGCGAACGACAGCCCGAGCACGTCGAACGCGGCCACCGGCCGGTGGCCGTCGACGGTGAACTGCGGGATCGCGTGCTCGCGCATCACCGTCTCCATGTCGGCGAACACCGCGTAGGTGCGCTCGGCGAGGATCCAGTCACGCTCGTTGAGGATCTCGTACAAGATCTGCACGCCCTGGTTGGGGAGCCCGACCTCGTACGCGTCGGGGTACATCAGCGCCCACCGGACTTGCACGTCGTCCCAGTCCTTGACGCTCGAGTTGAGCTCCCCCCCGACGTACTGGATCGGCTTGCCCACGGTCGGTAGCAACGGCTCCAGGCGGGCGAACAAGGACTCGACGGGCATGGCGGAGGATCTCCAGGGCTGGGATGCGGTCGGCCCAGCGTAACGCCGGCGACCGACGACCGGTGACCGGCGATGGGACGGACGGTTCCACCTCGTCACCCGAACGGCCACGGTTCGCGCGAACCGACCAGACTGGATGGCTCACCCGGCAAGAGTGGTCCGGAAAGGTCGGGTGCTTGGCATGAAGTTCACTGTCCGGGCGATGCTTGCCGTGGCGCTGCTGGTCGGCGTCTACGTGCTGGCGGCTGTGGTGGCACTGGTTCTCGTCGCCGTCGTCGGCGTACTGATCGCGCTGGCCTTCCATCTGCATGCCACCTCGTCCCCGCTGGCGATCGCGAAGGTCGTCCTGGTGAGCGTCGGGGTGGTCGCCGGACTCGCGCGGGCGCTGTTGTTCCTGCACGGCCGTCGCCAGGATGAGCCCGCGGGGATCCCACTGGACCCGGACGACCATCCGCGTCTGTGGTCGGAGATCCGGGAGCTGGCGGGCGCCGTCGGCACCTGGGTGCCGGACGAGATCCGGCTGACCGCCGAGGCCAATGCGAGTGCAGAGGACACCTCTCGGCTGCTCGGCCTGGTCGGCGGCGAGCGCCGCCTCTACCTGGGCATGCCGGCGCTGCTCGGGTTGACCACCGAGGAGCTGCGCGCGGTGATCGCGCACGAGCTGGGCCACTTCAGTGGCCGGCACGGCGCCCTGGGCACCGTTACGTACCGCGGCATGCTGTCGATGGCGCGGATCCACCACGAGCTCGGTCGGGGCTCGCGGGTCGGCCGGCTGTTCGCCGGCTACGCCCGGATGTACGAACGGGTCTCCCTACGGGTCAACCGGCGGCAGGAAACCGAGGCCGACAGCGTCAGCGCCAAAGTGACGGGCTCGCAGGCACTCGCGTCAGCGCTCCGGGCGCTCCTGCGCGTGGACCTGGCCTGGCAGGTGTACCTCGCGACGTACCTCCAGCCCGGTGTCGCCCTCGGGCTGCGCGGCACACCGTTCCTCGAGTGCTTCGAGCTGGTGCTCAACAACCCCGCGCGGCAGCGAGACTTCAGGGAGCGGGCAGACCGGGCAGCGTCGCAGAGCTCCGCACTCGACAGCCACCCGAGCATCAACGACCGAATCGCCGCCGTCACCTCCACCACGGCGGTAGTCACACCGGCCGAGCCCTCGGACGCGGTCCCCGCGATCTATCTGCTGGACGACCCGGGCGAGACGCTGCACCGACTCGAGCACTTGATGTTCGAGGCGGCGAGCCTCGAGCCAGTCCCCTGGGACGCCTTCGCCGACGCCACCGGCGCTGCCACGGCCCGTGAGATGACGGACCTTCTCGTACGCGCCGCGCAGGGTCCTGTGCCTGAGGAGGGCAGCGGCGAGCCGCACGCACGCCGCGAGCTTTCTGTGCTCACCCTCCTGGAGTCCATGCAGGACGGGGAGATCGCCGCCCTGTGCGCCCCAGTCCTCAACCCCGAGCTGACCGATTCCGACCGCGAAGCCGCGCTCGCGGATCTGGTCGTGGGTTACATGGCCCGTGCGCTGGTCGACGCGGGGCTCGCCAGATTCGTCATCGACTGGTCCGCCGGCTCCCGGCTGGTCACGACGGCGGGCGGCGCGATCGACCTCACGAGCCTCGTCCGCCGGGCGGTGGCGGACGGCAGCCTGGCGATCAATCTCGCCCAGGCACTCGAAGACCTGGGCGCGGACGAGAGTCTCCGCCCGGTGACGGGACGAGCCAGTGACCCGGTCGAGGGTCTGGTGCCGCACGAGTCACGGATCGTCGCGGTGGTGACGTCGGTCCAGACCGCCTGGAACCATCGCTCCCACCTGATCGTGCTCGACTCCGGGCTGTTGTTCACTCAGTTGCGCTGGTGGGAGTCGGCCCGTGCGCAGCTGTCCGCGATCGGTTCGAAGCGCTCGGCCCAGCGCCTCGTCGAGCGACTGCTCGCGGCACCCGTCGAGTCGCTGCTCGCCAGGCCCGAGGCCACGTTCGCCGGCTACGGCGACATCCGGGTCGACATCCGGTTCCAACGGTTCCGCGGCCAGATGGTGCGGGTCACCGGCGCGCGCCGGGTCGCGGCCAGGGTCACGGCCGACAGTGTCGTCTACGGTGCGCCGTTCGCAGCGATCGAGCAGAGCCTGGGCCAACGCTGCACGTGGCGCCGGCGCCGTCCGAAGGTGGCCGGCTACGAGCCTGTCGCCGCCGTCGAGATGTCCGCCTTCCGCCAGCCGTAGCCCCACCCGCCGGTCGCGACGTCGTTCAGAGGCGCGAGCGGGCGATCCGGGACCGCACCACCACGCCGAGTCCGAGTGAGCGTTCGGCCCGCAGGTGGATGTTCTGAACGAGTCCGAGCGCCATCAACGACGCGAACATCGACGTGCCGCCGTACGACACGAGCGGCAGCGGTACGCCCGTCACCGGCATGATCCCCAGACACATCCCGATGTTCTGGAAGGCCTGGAAGCCGAACCAGCACGCCACTCCCCCGGCCGCCAGCCGTCCGAACAAGTCGTCGGCGTTGCGTGCGATCCGCAGCACCCGCCACAGCAGCAGCGCCATCAGAAAGATCAGCACACCCGCCCCGACGAGGCCGAGCTCCTCCCCGGCGACCGTGAACACGAAGTCGGTGTGCTGCTCGGGCACGAACCCGGCCTGCGTCTGCGAACCATGGAACAGGCCCTGTCCGAACAACCCACCGTTGCCGATCGCGATCCGGGCCTGGTCCGTGTTGTAGCCGGCACCCTGCGGATCCAGGGACGGATCGACGAAGGCGCCGAGTCTGGCCATCTGGTACGACTTCAGCACGCCGACCCCGATGGCCGCGGTCACCGCGACGAGCCCCGCGGTGACGAGGCCGATCAGCCAACGCTTGGGCGCACTCGACAGGGCGAGGACACCGAACACGGTCGCCGTCAGCACGATCAGCGTCCCGAGGTCTGGTTGGCCCAGGATGAGCAGCATCGGGGCCGCGGCGATGGCCAGCGCCGGAACCACGTCGGAACTGCGCAGCTCGGTGCGCCGGACCCCTTCGGTCCGCTCCGCCAGCACCAGTGCCATGCCGACTATCACGCCGAGCTTGGCCAGCTCGGCGGGCTGGATGGACATGCCCCCGAGCAGCAGCCAGGAGTGCGAACCGTTCACAGTGGCGCCGAGCGGGCTGAAGATCGCCAGCAGCCCGAGAACGGAGCCCAGATAGATCACCGGCGCCCACAGGCGTACCCAGCGACGGTCGGTGGCGGCGATCACGCCGCCGAGCACCCCTCCGATCGCGATGTTGGTCAGCTGCTTGGTGAGGTAGGCGGTGGAGTCGCCGCCGGTGAGATCGGTGCGGTGCGAGGTCGCCGACCACACGAGCAGGGACCCGAGCGCGCACAGGCCGACCGTGGCCAGCAGCAGCCACCAGTCCAGTCGCGCCCAGGTGGACGCCGGCTTGCGAGCCGCGGCACCGCTGCGCACCGGTCGGGTGGCGGGCCGGTTCAGCAGGGACGACATCGCACCGTCATCCCGGCCGGCGGCTCGATCGAGCCGTTGCGAGTGAATCGAGGCAGCCGGCGCGGTGGCACGGCACCCGGGATGTCGCCCTTGGCCCGGTCCACGGTGGTGCCGTGGATGCCGTACAACGACTCCCAGATGTGCCGGATCGCGTCGCCGGAGGTGCCCGACCCGGTGCCGCCCTGCTCGACCATCATCACCACGACGTAGTCCTTGTCGTAGGTCGAGACCCACGAGGTCGTCTGCTTGCCGTAGACCTCGGCGGTGCCGGTCTTGGCGCGAATCTTCACCTGGTTGAGCGGGAAGCCGCCCATCTTCCACGCCATGGTCCCGAACTTCGACGTGCCGAGCAGCCACTGGTCGATGTGGTGCAGGTCCTTCCTCGGGATCGGGACGCGGCCGACCCGGTGTGGCGGGATCCGGCGGACCAGCCGACCGGACGGGCTGAAGATCGCCTTGCCGACCCGCGGCGCCCACAGCGTGCCGCCGTTGGAGATCGCGGCATAGGCGGTCGCGAGCTGCAGCGGGGTGAGGGTCGTGTCACCCTGGCCGATCGCGAAGTTGACCGCGTCCCCGGCGCGGAACCGCCATCCGTCGGTGCAGAACTCGCGGGCGAACACGTGCAGGTAGTCGTAGCCGGGCTGCTTGCCGACCTTGCAGTAGTAGCCCTTGTTCTGCTTCCAGTACGCCAGCTTCCACCGCCGGTCGGCGATGCGGCCCGCGGCCTCCCCCGGAAGGTCGACACCGGTAGGACGGCCGAACCCGAAGGCCTTGGCGTTGGAGGTCAGCCAGTCCTTGGTGCGGACGGTGGCGGAGTCGCCGCCCTCCTTGAGCCAGGCGGCGTAGCCGATGCGGTAGAAGAACGTGTCGCACGACAACGGGAGAGCCTGGTCGAACCCGATCATCCCGTAGGCCGCAGACTCGTAGTTCTTGTACAGCCGGCTACCGACCATGAAGCTGCTCGAGCAGTCGAGCCGGGTCGCGGGTGAGTAGCCGTGCGTCAGGGCGCCCGCCGTCGTCACCGGCTTGAACGTCGAGCCCGGTGCCAGCTGGGCCTGGATCGGGTTGTTGAGCAGGGGTTCGTGCGCCTTGGGCGCGTACAGCTTGGCCAGCTCGGCGTCGGAGATGCCACCGACCCAGATGTTCGGGTTGTACGTGGGGTAGCTCGCCATCGCAATGACCCGGCCGTCCTTCGGCGACATGACGAGCGCGGCGCCCGCGGGTGCGGCGTAGTTGCGGCCGGTCACCGGGTCACGGGTCTTGCGAGCGGTGAGGATGACGTTCCGCAGCTGGTGCTCAACGACGCTCTGCACCCGGGCGTCGATACTGGTGACCAGGGTGTCGCCGGGCCGCGCCGGGACCTGTGCGGCGTCGCCGATCTTGCGGCCCATCGAGTCGACGGTGACTCCGTCGCTGCCCGGGACACCGCGCAGGAACCGGTCGTACTCGCTCTCGAGGCCGGTGCGCCCGACCAAGGACGTCGCGTTGAGAGTCGGGTTGTTGCGCGCCTGGGCCTGGGCGTACTCGGGTCCGGTGATCGGCGTGAGGTAGCCGAGCAACTGGGCGGCGTTGACACCGAACGGGCTCGGGTACGCGCGGACGTTGACCTGCTGGGCATCGACGCCGGGGAACGCCTCGCCACGCTCGGCGATGGTGATCGCGACCTGCTGCGGCACATCCTGGGCGACCGGGACCGGTTGGTACGGCGAGCCGTTCCAGCACACGGGTGGTCGGGGCGCACCCGGATCACCGCACGTCTTCAGCCGTTCGTCCACCTGCCGCACGCTCTGTCCGGTCACTGTCGCGACGCGCTGCAACACGGCGGCGCGGTCGCTCGGGCTCAGCGCGTCGAGCACGTCACGGTCGACGGTCACCTGCCACGACAGCCGGTTGGTGGCCAACGGCCGGCCCACGTCGTCGACGATCAGCCCGCGCTGCGGCTGCACGATCACCGAGCGCAGGGAGTTCTGTGCGGCCTGCGCCTGATAGGTGTCGCCACCGATCACCTGGACGTACCAGAGCCGCGCGAACAAGGTCACGAACAGGCTCATCACGAGGACCTGGATGACGAACAGGCGGCCGCGCCCGATGCGGGTCAGGGCGGACTTGGCCGGATTGACGGGCATCGGCTCACCACCGCTCGGTCGCGACGCCGAGCCGCCGGAACAGCCCGATGAGGAGCGGCAGCACGAACGGCGTGAGCGCGACGTCGTACAGCATGGCGAGGGGCACGACGGTGAGTACTCGGCTCACGGTGACACCGGGATCGCCGAGGACCAGCCCGGACAGGGCGAACAGCGACGTGCCGATGAACGATCCAGCGGCCACGGTCACGACGGCCGCGGCGGCGCTGTGCCCAGCGTCGTGGCGGACCTGTCCGGCCAGCCAGCCCACGACGACGAGTGCGAGCGCCCAGCGCCCGGCGGTGTGGTCCGCGGGGGGTGCGAGATCGAGGCAGAGGCCCGCGAAGAAGCCCAGCACAGCTGCGTAGTCGGGCCCGCGCACGAGCGCGGCGCCGATCACCACGAGCAGCGCGAGGTCGGGAACGACGCCGTCAATGGCGAGCTGGGAGAAGATCCCGACCTGCAGGCTGGTGGCGACGACCAGCAGAGCGGCGACGACGGAGAGACGTACGGCGGTCACCTCAGTGCCCCCGGGAGGTGCTGGCCGGCGGGGCGGCCTGGGACGACCGGGCCGGGCGGCCGGTGACGACGGCGACGACGTCGAGTGCGGAGAAGTCCGCGTAGGGCGCGATCGTGGCGGTCGCCGACTGGTCTCGGGGACTCTGCACCACCGCGGTGACCCGGCCGATCGGCACCCCCGCTACATAGGGGCCGGAGTGGCTCGACCCCCAGCTCACCACGGTGTCGCCGACGGTCGGAACGGCCTTGGGGTCCAGCGTGGTCATGGTGAGATGGCCGTCGCCGGACACGTCACCGCTGCCGCGCAGGAAGCCGAGCTCCATCGACGCCGACAGACGACCGCCGACGACGGACGTGGCGTCGATGAGGAGCAGCACGGTCGACGAGTGGGCGTCGGCGTGCACCACCCGTCCGACGAGGCCGTGGGCGTCGAGCACGGTCATGTCGGCGCGCACGCCGTCCGCGGTGCCGACGTCGATGGTCGCGGTGCGCGAGAAGGACTGGGCGGAGCCGAGACCGACGACGTGCGCGTCCACCGTGGCCAGGCCGCTGCCGGCCGTCGCCGCCGCGAGACCGGAGTACTCGGCGAGCTGGTTGCGCAGATAGGTCGTGGTGTCGAGCTGGGCCCGCATCCGGGCGTTGTCCTGCGCAAGCGTCGCGTTGCGGTCGCGCAGGTCGTGGACGGTCGTGAAGTAGCCGAACACCGACGAGAACGGCCGGTCGGCGGCCGAGAACCCACTCTGCACCGGACCCAGCACGCTGCCGACCGCGCCACGCACCGACTCCACCGGCGAGCCGGCGCCGGTGGAGTCGACACTGATCACGGCGAGCGCCGCGAGAACCAGCAGCGCGAGCAGGGTGGAGGAGCGTGGCCCGTCGCGCCGGCCGGTCCCCGGGTCCAGGCGGAAGCCGGCCCTCAGATGGGGTTTGAAGCGTTGTCTCACCGCAGCCACCGCCGACTACCGGCGAGGCTCGGAGACGAGCACCGGACGGAGCGCCTCGAACTCCTCGACGCACTTGCCGGCGCCCATCGCCACCGAGTGCAGGGGGTCGTCGGCGACGTGCACGGGCATGCCCGTCTCGTGCCGCAGTCGCTCATCGAGACCGCGCAGCAGTGCGCCGCCGCCGGTGAGGACGAGACCGCGGTCCATGATGTCGCCGGCCAACTCGGGCGGAGTCTTGTCGAGCGTGGTCCTGACCGCGTCGATGATCGCGTGCAGCTGCTCCTCGAGCGCTTGGCGTACCTCCGCGCTGGACACGGTGATCGTGCGCGGGAGCCCGGAGATCAGGTCACGCCCGCGTACCTCCGCCTCTGGCTCGTCAGGTAGCGGGAAGGCCGACCCGAGCTCCATCTTGATCTCCTCGGCGGTGCGCTCGCCGAGCATCAGGGAGTACTCCTTCTTGAACCAAGAGATGATCGCCTGGTCGAGGTCGTCGCCCGCGGTCCGGATCGACAGGCTCGTGACGATGCCGCCGAGGGAGATGACCGCCACCTCGGTGGTGCCGCCGCCGATGTCGACGACCATGTTGCCGGTGGCCTCGTGGACGGGCAGCCCGGCGCCGATCGCGGCGGCCATCGGCTCCTCGATGATGTAGACGCGGCGCGCACCTGCCTGGTAGCCGGCCTCCTTGACCGCCCGCTGTTCGACCGACGTGATGCCACTCGGCACACAGATCACCAGACGAGGCTTGGCGAAGTAGCGACGCCGGTGCACCTGCTGGATGAAGAGCCTCAGCATCTGCTCGGTCGACTCGAAGTCGGCGATCACGCCGTCCTTCATCGGCCGGATCGCGGTGATGTTGTCGGGGGTACGCCCGAGCATCCGCCGTGCCTCGGAGCCGACGGCCAGGATCTCGCGGGTCTGTGTCGACAACGCCACGACCGAGGGCTCGTTGAGCAGCACGCCCCTGCCCCGGACATAGACCAACGTGTTGGCGGTGCCGAGATCGACGGCCATGTCGCGGCCGATGAAGCTGTTCGCCATGGACGCCCCGACTGTCTGACTGCGCTGTGTGCGCTCAGGTTAAGCGGGCGGCCAGGCCGTTCCCGCCCACGACACGCGAGCGCGCCGCATCCGCCGTCAGAGGTGGGGGAACCAGAGGGAGATCTCACGAGCGGCCGACTCGGCCGAGTCAGACCCGTGCACGAGGTTCTCCCGGTTCGACAACGACCAGTCGCCACGGATCGACCCAGGGACGGCCTTGCGCCCGTCGGTAGCACCGTTGAGGCCGCGCACGACCTCGACCGCCTCGTCGCCCTCCAGCACCATTGCGACGAGTGGGCCGGAGGTGACGAACGCGCGCAGCGGCGGATAGAACGGCTTCTCGACGTGCTCGGCGTAGTGCCGGTCGGCCAGGTCGGCGTCGATCGTCCGCAGGTCCATGGCCAGGACCCGCAGCCCCTTCGACTCGAACCGGGACAGCACGGCACCCATCAGGCCGCGGCGGACGGTGTCGGGCTTGAGCAGGACGAGCGTGCGCTGTCCGTCGGCGGCCTGGGCGTCGGTCATGGCCGGGAGCGTACCCAACCCGATCCGTGGCCAACGCTGCTGCTCCGGCCACCCGAATGGCTAAAGACCGGTGCCTGCCTGGACCTTGCGACCGAGCACGTTGGCGCTGACCCACAGGGCCGCGAACACCACGCCGAGCAGGAACATGATCGGCACCACGAAACCGAGACCGAGCGCTCCCACCTGCACCAGATGACCCAGCCAGTACGCCCACGGACGGCGCAACATGCCGGCGGCCAGCAGCGCCAGCGCGGCGAGCCCGAGCCCGCCGATCAGTGCCGTTGCCTTGTCGATCCCGGACACGGAGATCATGACCGGGGTGGTCAGTGCGAGCACGATGGCCTCGAGGGACAGCACGCCTGCGCACATGCCCCGCATCAGTGCGCTCCGCCCAACAGGCGTCGCGCCTCGCCGACCGTGATCACCGACCCGGTCACCAGGACGCCTCCACTGCCGAGAGCATCGCCCCACGACTCTCCCTGCTCGGCGAGACCGGCCGCGGTGTCGATCGCCTCGTCGAGCCGACGGACGACGCGTACCCGGTCCGGACCGAAGATGCCCTCGGCCACGTCGGCCAGGTCCGCGGCCGGCATCGCCCGGCGAGTGGAGTTCTGGGTGCAGATGATCTCGGCGAGGATCGGCTCGAGCTCGGCAAGCACGCCTTCGACGTCCTTGTCGGCCATGACTCCCACGACGCCGATCAGGGGGCTGAAGGCGAACGACTCCTGCATCGCCGCGGCCGTGGCCGCCGCACCGGCCGGATTGTGTGCGGCGTCGAGCACGATCGACGGGCTGCGCCGCACCAGCTCGAGCCGCCCGGGCGACGTCACGGTGGTGAAGGCCTCCCGCACCGCATCACCGTCCAGCTCGATGCCGCCGACGAACGCCTCGACCGCGGCGATGGCGCACGCCGCGTTCTGAGCCTGGTGAGCCCCGAGCAGCGGCAGCAGCACCTCGTCGTACTCGCCGCCGAGTCCGCGCACGCTGATCACTTGGCCGCCGACACCAGGCAGGCGCGACGTCAGGGCGAACTCGAGACCCTCGCGGGCGACAGTCACACCCACCTCCGCGGCATGCCTGATCAGCACCTCGGCCGCCTCGACCGGTTGCTGGGCGAGGACGCCGAAGGACCCGGGCTTGAGGATGCCGGCCTTCTCGACCGCGATCTGAGCCGGGGTGTCGCCGAGCAGGTGCGCGTGGTCGATTGCGATGGGCGTCACCACGCCGATCTGGGCGTCGGCCACGCTGGTCGCGTCCCAGGCCCCCCCGAGGCCGACTTCGATGACCGCCACGTCGACCGGGGCGTCGGCGAACGCGGCGTAGGCCATGCCCGTGACCGCCTCGAAGAAGCTCACCGGGTGGCCGAGCGTCTTCTCCACCACGTCGGCGTACGGCTTCACCTCGTGGTACGTCCGGACAAAGCCCTCGGTGCTGATCGGGTCACCGTCGACGCTGATCCGCTCCGTCATCGACTCCAGATGAGGGCTGGTGAACCGCCCGGTACGCAGGCCGAGACCACGCAACAGCGCGTCGACCATTCTCGCCGTCGAGGTCTTGCCGTTGGTGCCGGTCAGCTGGATCACCGGATAGGACGCCTGCGGATCGCCCATCAGATCGACCAGGCGCCGGATCCGGTCCAAGGACGGGTCGAGCCTGGTCTCCGGCCACCGCGCCAGCAACGCGCGCTCGACCTCGGCGTACGCGGCTTCCGCCGCCGTGGGGGTTGTCATCGCCAGGTCAGTCTATGGGCGATGTCCGGGCCGCTCCGAGGGCGGCGCAGATACTCGTGGACAGCCACCCCGCCCCGGCGAATACACTGATCGGCATGGAATCCGGTCGGACTTCGCACTCGGCTCGCGTCGGCCGCTGCCACGGATGCGGCGGCGGAGCGCGCGGGCGAGTAGCCGGGCGCCGCTGAGCGCCGCTCTCGCCCCGACCCGCCGCCGAGCCGCCCACCACCCTTCGGGCGTCGGCCCACCCCACGAAGGTGATCGACCGTGACCACGCCACGCCCTGAGCAGTCGGCGGCGACCGCCGCGACGCCACGCAGAACCCCGACCGTTCCCGACAAGCCCGCCCTCGAAGGCCTCGAGGCCACGTGGGGCCGGCGATGGGAGCAGCAGCAGACCTACCGCTTCGACGGGACCCGCGAGCGCGCGGAGGTTTACAGCATCGACACCCCTCCGCCGACGGTCTCGGGCTCGCTGCACGTGGGCCACGTGTTCAGCTACACCCACACCGACCTGATCGCGCGCTACCAGCGCATGACGGGCAAGACCGTGTTCTACCCGATGGGGTGGGACGACAACGGGCTGCCGACCGAGCGCCGGGTGCAGAACTTCTACGGTGTCCGGTGCGACCCCACGATCGCGTACGACCCAGCGTACACGCCACCGGACAAGCCCGATGCGAGGAAGCAGGTCCCGATCAGCCGCGGCAACTTCATCGAGCTGTGCGAGGAGCTGACCCAGGTCGACGAGCAGGTCTTCGAGGCGTTGTGGCGCACGCTCGGTCTCTCGGTCGACTGGTCCTATCTCTACACGACGATCAGTGACGACTCCAGAACCGTT
The DNA here is from genome assembly GCA_050700835.1 of Nocardioidaceae bacterium. Taxonomy (GTDB): domain Bacteria; phylum Actinomycetota; class Actinomycetes; order Propionibacteriales; family Nocardioidaceae; genus JBOHDX01. The sequence goes on along the minus strand of JBOHDX010000027.1, from coordinate 28,011 downwards.
GCCCAGAAGGCGTTCCTGCGCAACATCGCCCGCGGCGAGGCCTATCAGGCGGACGCACCCACGCTGTGGGACGTCACCTTCCAAACCGCGGTCGCACAGGCCGAGCTCGAGGCACGCGACTATCCCGGGCACTACCATGCGATCGACTTCCAAGGCGCCGATGGCCCCGTCCGGATCGAGACCACCCGGCCCGAGCTGATCGCCGCCTGTGTCGCGTTGATCGCCCACCCGGACGATGCCAGGTACCAACCCCTGTTCGGCGGCACGGTGCGGACGCCCGTGTTCGGCGTGGAGATCCCGGTGCTGGCCCACGCTGCGGCCGAGCCCGACAAGGGCACCGGCATCGCCATGTGCTGCACGTTCGGCGACCTCACCGACGTGCAGTGGTGGCGCGAGCTGCAGCTGCCCGTGCGCACCGTGATCGGCCGCGACGGCCGGATCCTGGCCGAGACGCCGTCCTGGCTCGGCGACGACCTTGCCGCCCAGGCGTACCAGCAGCTGGCCGGCAAGACCGTGTTCAGCGCCCGCGAGGCGATGGTCACTCTGCTGCGCGACTCTGGCGACCTGGTCGGGGAGCCGACGCCGACCCAGCGCAAGGCGAACTTCTACGAGAAGGGCGACAAGCCACTGGAGATCGTCTCGACCCGCCAGTGGTACGTCCGCAACGGTGGCCGCGACCCCGAGTTGCGCGGCCGGCTGGTCGCCCGCGGCGCCGAGATGACGTGGATCCCCGGCTTCATGCAGCACCGCTACACGAACTGGGTCGACGGGCTGAACGGAGACTGGCTGATCAGCCGGCAGCGGTTCTTCGGCGTTCCGATCCCCGTCTGGTATCCCCTCGACGGCGACGGCGTGCCCGATCACGCGCACCCGCTGTTGGCCGCCGAGGCGGACCTGCCGGTGGACCCGTCGTCTCAGCCGCCAGACGGCTATGACGAGGACCAGCGCGGCAAGCCGGGCGGCTTCGCCGGTGACCCCGACGTGATGGACACCTGGGCGACGTCGTCGCTCTCCCCGCACATCGCCGGCGGGTGGGAGCGAGACACTGACCTGTTCGGCCGGGTTTTCCCGATGGACTTGTGCACCCATGCGCACGACATCATCCGGACCTGGCTGTTCTCCCGGATGGTCAGGTCGCACTTCGAGAACGACTGCACCCCCTGGTCGCATGTGCTGATCTCCGGGTTCGTCGTCGACCCCGACCGCAAGAAGATGAGCAAGTCCAAGGGCAACGTCGTGGTGCCGGTGGACATCTTGGAACGGTATGGCTCAGACGCGGTGCGTTGGCGCGCGGCGATGTCGCGACCAGGGCTGGACAGCCCGTTCGACGAGTCCCAGATGAAGGTCGGGCGCCGGCTGGCGATGAAGGTGCTCCACGCCAGCACATTCGTGCTCGGCATCGGTGCGGCGGACACCGAGGCGACGGCGGTCACCGAACCACTCGACCTCGCGATGCTCCGTCGCCTCCGTCAGGTGGTCGACGCCGCCACCAGAGCGCTGGACGCATACGACTACACGACCGCTCTGGAGACGGTCGAGAAGTTCTTCTGGACGTTCTGCGACGACTATCTCGAGCTGGTCAAGGAACGCGCCTACGGCAGTCGTGGAGACGATGCCGCGACGTCGGCGCGTACCGCGCTGGCGATCGCCCTGTCGGTCCAGCTCCGGCTGTTCGCGCCGTTCCTGCCGTACGTCACCGAGGAGGCATGGTCGTGGTGGCAGGAGGGCTCGATCCACCTGAGCCCGTGGCCGAGCGTCGACGCCGACATCGCCACAGTCCCCCATGACCCTGACGTACTGGAGGCCGCGGCCGAGCTGTTGGCTGGGCTCCGTGGCGCCAAGTCGACCGCGAAGGCGTCCATGCGTACCCAGGTGGCGTGGGCGACCGCGCGCGGTCCACGGCACCGGCTCGACCTCGCGGCTCGCGCTCTGGACGACGTCAGGGCCGCCGGCCGCGTGATCGGCGACCTCAGGTTAGAGCCCGCCGACGACCTGGCGGGGATCTCAGTCAGCGCGCAGCTTGTCCTCCCGGCCTGATCCGCCCGTTGCTGTTGTCAGTGGATGGTCATCAGAGCGCGGCTCAGCACGCGGCGCCGACACTGACAACTCGCGTACGTCGTAGGCTGCCGAGATGGCCATCCCCATGCAGCAGCAGCCGTTCGTCCTTCCGACCCGCACGGTGGCGGTGCAGCGACAGGGGGCGGTCGACCTCTACCTCCCGGCCGGAGACGGTCAGCGCCCGGTCGTCCTGTTCGTGCCCGGTGGACCGGTGCCGGCCGAGTTCGAACCCCGACCTCGCGACTGGCCCGTCTATCACGGGTACGGCGGTCAAGCGGCCGCCCGCGGCGTGGTCGGTGCCGTCGTGGACCACCGGTTGCACTCGCTCGACGACTACGACCGGGCGGGAGCCGACGTCGTGGCGGCGGTCGACCTGGTGCGCGCACACGAGCGGGTCGACGCCGACCGGGTGGCGCTGTGGTTCTTCTCCGGCGGGGGGCTGCTGTGCGGCTCATGGCTGGCGAAGCCGCCGGAGTGGCTGCGCTGCATCGGTCTGACCTATCCGATCATCGACTCGCTCCCGGACCGCAAGGTCGACCTCGCGGTCCGCCCGATCGACGCGCTGGCCGACGCCGGCGACCTGCCCATCGTGCTCACGAGAGTGGGCCGCGAGCGCGCCGAGGCCGCGTCGGCAGTCGCGGAGTTCGTCGACACCGCCCAGACCAACGGCAATGCGCTCGAGGTGGTCGACGTCCAGCGCGGTGAACACGGCTTCGACACGCTCACTCGCTCCGACGAGGCCTGTGAGGCCGTCGAGAGTGCCCTCGGCGCGGTGCTCGGCCACCTCGGCACCCACTGACGAGCCCACTGATCAGCCCACCGGCGCCGCCCACCACCCAGGACGGCCCAAGACGGCCGACCCACGACGGCCCAGGGACGGCCCAGGGAAGGCCCAGGCAAGGCCGACGGGTCAGGAACGGCCGACGGGTCAGAACGGGCCCACGACAAGGAACCGGCTCCCCGAGTGCGGTGGCAAACGGGGAGCCGGCTCCGATCGTGGGGGCGGGGTTAGTAACCGCCGCCGCCCCCCCCTGCGTAGCCACCACCACCGCTGGTGCCGGCGGACGACTTGATCCACGAACCACTCGGTGCGACGACCCACCACAAGCCGCCGGAGAGGTTGAGCCCCTGGCCGTTGGTGTCGCCGGCCTTCGAGTCGCCGGAGTAGGTGTACATCGGCCACCCGTTGACGGTCAGCTGCTCGGCACCACTGGTGCCCTTGATCTCCCCGAGCGTCGCGGACACCGCCGACGACCCCTTGGGCGCGGCCGACGCGGGGACCGGCGGCCAGTACTGCAGGCACGTGGCGGTGCAGTTGGAGTGGCCCTTCGAGTCCGCGGCGAACGCGTACATCGTTCTCCCGGACGACGTGACGAGCAGCTTGCCGACGGGCGTCGTCGACACCCCGACCGCCACACCCGCCGGCAGGCTCGTGACCGCGCTCGGAGGCGAGGTCGCGTTGGTGCCGTTGCTCGATCCGCAGGCCGCGGCAAGGACGAGGACTCCAACGCCAGCGGCAAGTGCGCGCGCCGTTGTCTTCGAGTCGTTCATGGGAACCTCCCGGTGTCTTTCATGACACAGATACGAACCGACACCGAGGGGGGTTCAACACCAACTCGGGTTCTGGCGTGGCGGGCCGTCAGGCCACGGGAATGCGCACCAGCCTGTCAGACTTGCCGGCCACGACGACGAAGCTGGCGAGCTGGGCTCGCGGGATGCTCGTGCTGCCGGTGATCTGTGCCCGGCCGGCGTAGTCGGCCCACCACGTGGCCGCCACCTGTCGGTGCCCCTGAGCGTCGATCGCGACGAGCCGGCAGTGTTCACCGGGGCGTACTCCGGACAACGTCATGGACAGGTCCGTTCCGGTGCCCAGGTCGTCGATCCGAATCTGAGCACTGACGCCGGTCGCGGAGTTCGTGCCGGAGATGACCGTCGCCTGCGGGGTGGCTGCCGGGTTGTCGGCGAGCGTGCGCCAGCCGACGACCGAGCCGGCGACTGTGAGGACCGCTGCGGCGACCGCGAGGACAGCAACTCGACGGCGGCGACGCATCCGGTCGTGCTCGTCGGCGACGTCGACAAGGCGCTGCAGGAGGGCCGGTGACGGGGTCGGCAACCCGGTGGCCGCGACGGACGAGTCGACCTTGGCCAACATCCCGGGCAGGGGGGCGAGCTCGGCCACCATGCCGGCACAATGTGGGCACTGCGCCACATGCTCGGCCACGACGGCGTGGTCCGCCGGCGACAGGGCACCGAGGACATAGACCCCCAGGGAAGTCTCCACCTCCCGGCAACGCTCGTCCGGCAGGATCACGTCGTCACCCCTCGTTCGGCCAGCGCCGCACGCAGCGCGCGCAACGCATAGAACGTCCGCGACTTCACCGTGCCCTCGGCGATCCCGAGTGTCCGGGCCGCCTCGGCCACGCTACGGCCGCGGTAATACACCTCGACGAGCACCGCCCGGTGGGCGCCACTCAGTGCGGACAGCGCGTCCGCGATCGTCCACGACTCCAGCGCTCGGTCGATGTCGTCGTCGGCCGCGACGAGCTCGGAGTACGCCGACGGTTCGACCTCGCGCGGGCGCGCCTTGCGGGCACGATGCCGGTCGTACGCGATGTTGCGCGCCACCGTCATCAACCACCCTCTCGGCGAACCCGGACCGGACACCACCTCGGGGTGCCGCCAGGCCCGCAGCAGCGTCTCCTGGACGATGTCCTCGGCGCTGTGCGAGTCGCCGGTGAGTCGGGTCGCGTAGGCGAGCAGCACGCCGGCGTGCTCGTCGTACAGCCGGGTCAGCACGTGATTGTCGACCCGGCCGGCCCGTTCGGTACTCGAACTCGACACAACCCCTTCAACGTCTGGCGGCCGCCGTTGGTTCAATCGGAGGCGTGTCCACTCATGCTGGCACCATCGCGGGCGCCTCGTAGCCGGTATCGCCTCGGCGCGCGGCGACCACGGGGGCCGCGCCGGCCGTCGCGTGGTCGTTCAGCAGTGCCCGCGCCGCCTCGAGCTCGAGGGGGCGCGACCACAAGAAGCCTTGGCCGACCCGGCAGTGAGCCCGCCGGAGCCAGTCGGCCTGCTCGGGGTCCTCCACCCCCTCGGCCACCGTCGACAGCTGCATGGCGCGACTCATGGACAGGATCGCCTCGGTGATCGAGGCCGCCTGGGCGTCGGTCGTCACGCGGTCGACGAACGACTTGTCCACCTTCAAGATGTCGATGGGGAGGCTGGTGAGGTACGCCAGCGAGCTGTAACCGGTACCGAAGTCGTCGATCGCGATCCGGATGCCACGGTCACGCAGCGCGGCCAGTCGCGGCGCGACCGACTCCAGCTCGGACAAGACCACGCTCTCGGTGACCTCGAGGACAAGCCGATCCGGTGCGAGTCCGGTGTCCACCAGCACCGCGAGCACGTCGTCGGCGAAACCGGGCTGGGCGAGCTGCTGCGCGGCGACGTTCACCGACATCGTGGGCGGTCTGGGCACCCCTTGCATGGACAGCGCCGCCAGGCATGCTTCCCGAAGGACCATCTGGCCGATGCACGCGATCAGCCCCGTCTCCTCGGCCAAGGGAATGAACTCGGCCGGTGGCAGCAGGCCCCTGGTCGGGTGTTGCCACCGGACCAGGGCCTCGAATCCGGAGATCTCGCCCGTCTGCAGCACGATGGTGGGCTGGTAGTGCACCACGAGCTCGTCGTCACGGATCGCCCGCTGGAGGTCCGATCGCAGCTCGAGACGGTCCAGGTCGGCTGCGTGCAACGACGCCTCGTAGACGGCCACCGTCGACTTGCCGCTGTCCTTGGCCCAGTACATCGCGACGTCCGCGTTGCGTACCACGTCCTCGGCGGTGCTGGCACCTGGCTCGGCCACGGCGATGCCGATGCTCGCCTGCACCGTGATCGCCATGCCGTCGACGACGAGCGGTTCGCCGACGGCCCTCAGCAGCTGCTCGGCCATCGACTGCGCCTCGACCAGCTCGGCGCGCTCCATCAGGACCGCGAACTCGTCGCCGCCCAGGCGGGCCGCGGTGTCGCCGCCGCCCATGGCCGCGGAGATCCGTTCGGCGATCTGTGCGAGCACCCGGTCGCCGGTGCCGTGTCCTTTGGAGTCGTTGACGTGCTTGAAGTCGTCGATGTCGCAGAACAACACGGCGAGGGGCTCGGGAGCCCTGCCGTCGCGGCGGGGAACGAGCGCGTGCTCGAGCCGGTCCTTGAACAGCTGCCGGTTGGCGAGACCGGTCAGCGAGTCGCGGAACGCCTGGCGGGTCAGCTCCTCGTGGAGGGCTTGTCGTTCGGTCACGTCGCGGACGGTGAGCACGAAGCCTCCAACGTTGGGGTCGGCAAGCAGGTTGGACACGACGCCTTCGACGACGATGCTGCGCCCGTCTCCGTGTCGCATCCGCAGCTGGACGAGGTCGTCGTCGCCTCCGCGCTGGGTGGCCAGCAGCTGCACGAACCGTGGCACGTCGTCGGGATGCACGAGGTCGACGAGTCGTTCCCCGGTCAGCTCGGCGGAGGACGCGCCCAGGACGCTGGCGGCCGACGGGCTGACGAACGTCGACGTCGAGTCGGCGTCGAGGACCGCGACCAGGTCGGAGCCGTTCTGGACCAGAGCGAGGAGGCGCTGCTCACTGGCGGCCAGTGCCTGCTGGTGGGTCAGCTTGCGCTGGAGCCGCCGGTGTCGCTTGACCAGCCGCTGGAACCACACGAACCAGCCGATCGATGCCAGCACCAACAAGACGGCGTACGTCAGCTCGGCCTGCTGGTCGTAGCTGTCCTGACGGGCCTGCAGGGACGAAGCGAGACGGTCGACGGCGACGCGCAGCTCGGTTCGAGCCGCGACCGACGAGGGGTCCGCCTCCAGTGCCGTGGCCGCCTGCTCGATGCCGCTGACGTTGGACTGCGCGAGACCGGCACGTCCGAGGCCGGCCAGAGCGTTCTCGGTGTCGGCCAGGACAGCTGCGCCGGGGGACGAGACGACCTGCCCGGCCAGGCTGGCCACGATGATCCGCTGCTCGTCGACGGCGTCGGAGCGGTGGTAGACACCGCTGAGCACCAGGAACTCGACCAGCAGGACGAGGACAGTCCCGACGAACGTGGCCGCGATCCGCGACCAGGACGGAGGCGCGCTCTCGCGGCGCAGATCGAGCTGCTTGCCGTCCACACCGACCTCCCACGGTTGCGCCTCTTGCCAAGTTAGGCCCCGTCGGGAGGCGGTCGGTACGCTTCGGGGCGGCTCTGGCCGTTCGGACGAGGCGATCATGGCCGTACGGCAAGCCGGACTCGTCCCGCCTGCACGCGAAGCACGGTCGCGACGTCGTGTCGCCGGCGGCGAACGTGGCAGTCGTCCAGTCCAGAGGCGTCACTCAGCGAAGGGTGCTGACGCGGCACTCAGCCGAGGGTGCGGAACCCGATCCCGGCCGTCTGCAGCCGGGCCAACAGCGGCTCCGCCATCGCCTGCGCGGTCGTCACCTGTCCCGCCACGTCCGGCAGGTCGTCGAAGGCGAGGCAGAGGGCGGACTCGGCGAGCATCTTCGCGGTCTCGTCATAGCCCGGGTCGCCACCGGACACCTCGGTCAGCACCCGCTTGCCGCCGCCCGCCCCGACGAATCGGACGGTGAACCACGACGCGCTTCGCTGCTCCGGCGTCGGGCCGTCGCCGGACGACTTGAGCCGCAGCAGCAGATCCCGCACCGGTGGCAGCTGAGACGCTGCGAGCATCCCGCCGGCCGCGATGACGGTCCCGGCGACCGTCGGCAGATGCTTCATCCACGCGTAGTGGCCGTAGGCGAAGTTCGGCCCGTAGCGGTCGAGGGCCCGCGCCGAGCGGCGGACCACCACTGGGTCGATGGTGGGCAGCGGCACCGCCCAGCCGTGCCGGTCGGGCCCACGGCGGAGCCGCTGCGGCAACGCACGCACCCGTCGACCAGTGGGCCGTTCTTCACTGCGCCGACGGCGGGCCGAGAGCGTGTTGGCCTGGCGTACTCGGGAGAACCCGCGCACGGCCGACTGGTAGGTGCCACCGGAGAAGCCCGCCGACGCACGGACGAAGCCCTCGACGGTGAGCGGTACGTCGGGCGGCAACTGGCCGACGGTGTACCAGGCGCCGAGGTCGTGCGGGATCGAGTCGAAGCCGCAGGAGTGCACGAGCCGGGAACCGGTCTTGACCGCGGTGTCGTGGTGCGCGAGCCAGGTGTGGTCCACGAACTCAGACTCACCGGTCAGGTCGCAGTAGTCGGTGCCCGCGGCGGCACACGCGGCTACCGCTGGCTCGCCGTGCTCGACGTAGGGGCCGACTGTGGTCGCCAGCACCCGGGTCTGCTCGGCCAGCTCGCGCATCGCATTGGGGTCGGTCACGTCGGCCGGCAGCAGGCTCGGGATCAAGCCGGCGGAGAGCCGCTCGACCACCGCTTCCAGCTTCGTCGGCGACCGGCCGGCCACCGCCCAGCGCAGTCCGTCCGGGGCGTTCGCCGCGAGGTAGTCCGCGGTCAGGCCGCCGGTGAAGCCGGTGGCACCAAGCAGGACCACGTCGAACGGGCGTCCGGGGCGGTCAGGCACGACTCAGGCTCCGTCCGGGCCGTCGACGTTGATCGTCGGGACGCCGCGTCCGGCGCGGGCGATCACCGCGGTGGACGCCTGGTGTTCGGGGTTGGACTCACGGTGGACGGTGTGCGCGGGTACGTGCAGGAACTCCCCCGCATGGGCCTCCACGACCGAGGCGCCGGCCGGACCGAACTCCAGCCGCATGGTGCCGGCCACGACGTAGAGGCTTGTCTCGTGGTCACCGTGATGGTGCCACCCGGACGCGGCGCCAGGCTCGGTGTGGACCACCCCCGCCCACAGTCCGGGGATGTCGAGCGCCTGTCGTCTGCGCATGCCCGGGGTCGGGTCGGCGTCGACGAGTGCCTCGGCACCGATCACACGCACTGGCTCAGCCACGCTGACAGTCCATCCCGTCGTAGGCGCAAGCACAAGTCGGTGGCCACCCGGTCTTCAGTCTCCGCCGCGAGGGGGTGCCGACCCCGAAGAATCGACAACCCGGTAGCCGCGGCCACCCAATGTCGATTCCTTCGTCGGCCGGAGTCGAGTGGGCCGCGCGGTACGCGGGTCAGGCGGACTTCTCGCGCCGCTCGCGCTTGGTCTCGACCTCACGCGGGACCAACGTCGGGTTCACGTTGTCGAGGACAACTTCCTTGGTGACGACGACCTTGCCGACGTCCTCGCGGCTCGGCACTTCGTACATCACGTTGAGCAGCACCTCTTCGATGATGGCCCGCAGCCCCCGGGCGCCGGTGCCGCGCAGCATCGCCTGGTCCGCCATCGCCTCGATCGCATCCTCGGTGAACTCCAGCTCGACGTTGTCGATGTCGAACAGCCGGGCGTACTGCTTCACCAACGCGTTGCGCGGCGTGGTGAGGATCTCGATCAGGGCGTCCTTGTCGAGGTTGTCGACGGTCGCGATCACCGGCAACCGGCCGATGAACTCCGGGATGAGCCCGAACTTGAGCAGGTCCTCCGGCATCACCCGGGAGAAGATCGTCGCCGCGTCTGGCTTGTTCAGCGACATCACGTCGGTGTTGAAGCCCAGCGTGTGCTTGCCGCTGCGGTGCTCGATGATCTGCTCGAGACCGGCGAACGCCCCACCGACGACGAACAAGATGTTGGTCGTGTCGATCTGGATGAACTCCTGGTGAGGGTGTTTGCGGCCGCCCTGCGGCGGGACCGACGCCGTGGTGCCCTCGAGGATCTTCAGCAACGCCTGCTGGACGCCCTCGCCGGAGACGTCGCGGGTGATCGACGGGTTCTCGCTCTTGCGGGCGATCTTGTCAACCTCGTCGATGTAGATGATCCCGGTCTCGGCCTTCTTGACGTCGTAGTCAGCCGCCTGGATCAGCTTGAGCAGGATGTTCTCGACGTCCTCACCGACATAGCCGGCCTCGGTCAGCGCGGTCGCGTCGGCGATCGCGAACGGCACGTTGAGCATCCGTGCAAGCGTCTGCGCAAGGTACGTCTTGCCACAGCCGGTGGGGCCGATCACCAGGATGTTCGACTTGGCCAGCTCGACCGTCTCGTCCTTGCCGTGCCGCCCGGCCGTGACGCCGGCCTGTACCCGCTTGTAGTGGTTGTAGACCGCCACGGCCAGCGACTTCTTCGCGGAGTCCTGACCGATCACGTAGGAGTTGAGGAACTCATAGATCTCGCGAGGCTTCGGCAGCTCCTCGAGGCTGACCTCGGTGCCCTCGGACAGCTCGTCCTCGATGATCTCGTTGCAGAGATCGATGCACTCGTCACAGATGTAGACGCCGGGGCCGGCGATGAGCTTCTTGACCTGCTTTTGGCTCTTGCCGCAGAACGAGCACTTGAGCAGGTCTCCACCGTCACCGATGCGTGCCACCGGGGCGTCCTTCCGATCGGGCTCCGTGCGCCGCGGGAAGGCTGCACGAGCGGGGTCCAGAAAACGACCGTACCCCCTCGTGAGCCCGTCCGTGGGACGCAACGCGGCTCACGCGTGTACGCCGCTGGCGAACGCCGGCGGAGTATCCGCAGGTCGAGATCGAGGCAGTCACGACAGGCTCAGGCAGCCGGTGTCTTGAGCGTCTCGAGCACGGAGTCGACCAGACCGTACTCGACGGCCTGCTCCGCGGTGAGGATCTTGTCGCGTTCGATGTCGCGGCCGATCTCGTCCAGGGGCTTGCCGGTGTTGTCGGCGATCATCTGCTCCAGCAGGGAGCGCATCCGCAGGATCTCGTTGGCCTGGATCTCGATGTCGGACGCCTGACCGTAGGTCGCCTCGGTATAGGGCTGGTGGATCAGGATCCGGCTGTTCGGCAGCGCCAGACGCTTCCCCTTGGTGCCGGCGGCCAGCAGGATCGCCGCGGCCGACGCGGCCTGGCCCAGGCACACCGTCTGCACGTCCGGTTTGAGGTAGCGCATCGTGTCGTAGATCGCGGTGAGCGCGGTGAACGAGCCGCCCGGCGAGTTGATGTACATGCTGATGTCGCGGTCGGGGTCCATCTGCTGCAGGCAGAGCAGCTGCGCCATCACCGCGTTGGCCACGTCGTCGGAGATCGGCGTTCCGACGAAGATGATGCGGTCCTCGAACAGCTTGGCGTAGGGGTCGATCCGGCGGAAGCCGTACGACGTGCGCTCCTCCCACTGGGGGATGTAGTAGTTCATCTGCAGCGAAGTCGTCTGGTGCAGCGGCAGGTCCATCGCCCGTCCCGTCGTGTCGTGTGCGTTCATCGCCTGCCTCACTTGGTCGCGGGCCGACCGGCGGAGGCGACCTCGCCCGCGCTGGACACCACGTGGTCGATGAAGCCGTACTCCTTGGCTTGCTCCGCAGTGAACCAGCGGTCGCGGTCGGCGTCCGCCTCGACCTGGTCGCGCGGCTGGCCGGTGTGCTCGCTGATCAGGTCGAACAGCTGCTTCTTGATGTGCAGGGACTGCTCGGCCTGGATCTTGATGTCGGACGCGGAGCCGCCGAGGCCACCGGACGGCTGGTGCATCATGATCCGCGCGTGCGGCAGGGCGTACCGCTTGCCGGACGCCCCGGCGCAGAGCAGGAACTGCCCCATCGAGGCGGCCAGGCCCATGCCGACCGTCGCGACGTCGTTGGAGATGTACTGCATGGTGTCGTAGATCGCCATGCCGGCGTCGACCGAACCCCCGGGTGAGTTGATGTAGAGGAAGATGTCGCGGTCGGGGTCCTCGGCGTTGAGCAGCAGCATCTGGGCGCAGATCGCATTGGCGTTCTGGTCCTTGACCTCGGAGCCGAGGAAGACGATGCGCTCCTTGAGCAGCCGCTGGTAGATGTGGTCGTCAAGGCCGACGGACTGGGCGTCCGCGGCCAGGCGTGGGCTGTCCAGTTGTGGGCGGGGCGCCGCCCCGGGTCGGGAGATCGGTGAGGCATTCACGTGGCCGACCCTAGCGGTGGGCCGGGACATTCCCACGGGGAGTCCGGGCCTGTTCGCTGACGGCGCACCGGTCCCGCCCGACCCGATCTTTGGCCATCCCCGCTGCCGCCTACAGCGTTGGCGAACGATCCGGTGGTGACGGGGGCGCGAGCCACGTGGCCAGCCAGCCGGCGACGGTGGGGTGGTTGAGCAGCGCGAAGTGGTCGGTTGCGGGCAGGTAGTCGACGATCGCCTGCGCGACCACCGGCTCGCCCCGAAGCCCGTGGCCGACGGCGCTGGGATAACGCACGAGGAGATCACCGAACAGCCGAGCTGCGACGTGCCGCGGTGATGATCCCAGCGTGGCGGCTACGAAGTGATAGTCCGCGTGCGGCAACGACGCGACCGCGAGCCGGGTCCGGCCCCAGGTCGCGGTCAGGTCTTGGTCCTGCCACTCCGCCTGGCTGACGTACCCGTGTCGCAGGTCGACGATGCCCGGCGACCTCACATCCAGGATGCGACCGAACGGAGCCGCCTCGGGCAGCAGTGTGAACGCCCGGGCGCCGAGGTGCACGACCTTCTCCAGCGCGGCGCCGAGGTGCGGTGTGCCGAGGCAGACGACGTGGGTCACCGAAGCCGTCCAGCCCGCTTCGGTGGCAACAGCGTGGTTGGTGGCCGCCCGCGCGACGAGCCCGCCCATCGAGTGGCCGACGAAGGCGATCCGGCGCGCCTCGACCGGCCACGATCCGACCAGGTCCGTGATCAGCGCGGACAGGTCAGCGCCGTTGTCCGAGACGTGGCGTCCGGTGTTGTAGCGCACCTGCACGGGCGTCCAGCCGACCCTGCGTACCGCGTCGTCGTACGTTCCGTGCGGCTGGTCGGCTCGCAACCGCCAGGACTCGTCGTTCTCGCCCAGTCCGTGCAGGAAGACCACGACCGACCCGGTTGCCATCGGGTACGCAGCGGCCAGGGAGGCGGCGTCGAGGCCCACATCGGCGTGCTCGCGCCGCACGGCCATCGTGATGGCGGCGGGGTCGTCGCGCTCGAGAAGGTCGGCTCCCACCAGGCCGTTGACCCCGGAGATCAGCCGGCGCCCTGCGGGCGTTGCCTCCGTCCTGCGACCGACTCCGTGCCGGGACAATGCGCGAAGGGCCGTAGCGGAGGCAGTGGCGGTCGTCGACAGGCCGGCGTAAGCGGTTGCTGCAACGGCGTCATGGATGCGCTCCGGCATCCGGCCGACCAATGCGCGGGTCGGCGTGAAGACGCGCCGGGCGATGCGTTGATGGACGTCTCGTACGGTTCCGACGATCAGGGAGTCTGCGTAGTCGACGACCAGTGCGGCCGCGTCGGTGAGTCTCGCCCCCTGTGCCGCCGAACCCTGGAGCAGCGGGACGGCAACGGCGGCCACCTGCCGTTCATCGGCTGGTTCGCTGGGCTCGCTCATCGTCCGGGTCAGGCGTCGGCCGACTCTGCGACGGGGTCATCCGCGGCCTCGTCAGCCGTCTCCGCGCCGTTCTCCGGGCCTTCGGCGTCGTCGTTCGGGCCGCCCCCGGCGTTCTCGTCGGCGTACGTGCCGTCCGCCTGCAGCCCCTTGAGCTCAACCACGTCGCCGGACTCGTCGGTCACCGTCGCCGACTCCACCACTAGGGCGAGTGCCTTGCCGCGTACCACCTCGCTCACCAGCTCAGGGATGTGGTTGTGCTCCATCGCGTGCTGGATGTAGGCCTGCGGCTCCTGGCCAGACTGCTGCGCCCGCCGCATGATGTGCTGGGTCAGCTCGGACTCGTCGACGCCGAGCTCCTCCTTGACCGCGATCTGGTCCAGCACGAACTGCGCGGCGAGGGCGTCCCGGACCCGCTTGTCCAGGTCGCCCTCGAACTCGTCGACGGTCTGTCCCTCGGAGTCGAGATAGGCGTCCAGGCTCATGCCCGCGTAGGCCAGCTGCTGCTCGAGCTGCTCCCGCCGCGCGCTGAGCTCGTCGGTCACCGCACCGTCCGGCAACGGGACGGCGACCAGGTCAAGCAGCTTCTCCAGCACGGCGTCCCGCGCCGAGTTGGCCTGCTCGACCCGCTTCGCCCGCACAAGCCGCTCGCGCAGATCGGCGCGCAGCTCGTCGACCGTGTCGAACTCGCTGGCAGTCTGGGCGAACTCGTCGTCCAGGGCCGGCAGCTCCTGCTCCTTGACCGCGGACACGCTGACCTCGACCTCGACGTCCTGGCCGGCCAGGTCCCCGCCCATCAGCTTCGACGTGAACGTCTTGGTGTCACCGGCCCCCATGCCGACCAGTGCGTCGTCGAGTCCATCGAGCATCGTGCGCTTGCCGAGCTGGTAGGAGATGCCGGCCGCCTGAGCCTCTTCGATCGCCTCACCGTTGTTGCTGGCCGACAGGTCCATGGTGACGAAGTCGCCCTCTGCGGCCGGCCGCTCCACGTCGACCAGCGACCCGAAGCGCTCGCGGAGCCCCTCGACCTGCTCGTCGACGTCTGCGTCGCTGACCACCGCCTCGTCGACCGTGGCCTGCAGCCCGGTGTAGTCGGGCAGCTCGATCTCCGGGCGTACGTCCACCTCGGCCGTGAACGTCAGCGCGTCACCGTCGTCGAACTTCGTGACGTCGATCTCCGGCTGTCCGAGCGGCTGCAGCTCGTTCTCCTGCAGCGCGGCGTAGTAGAGGCCGGGCAGGGCGTCGTTGACCGCCTCGTCCAGCACGGCGCCACGGCCGATCCGCTGGTCGACGACGGCAGCCGGCACCTTGCCCCGGCGGAAGCCCGGGACCTGGATCTGCGAGCCGATCTTCTTGTACGCCGCGTCGAGGTTCGGCTTGAGATCCTCGAAGGGCACCTCGACGGTCAGCTTGACCCTGGTCGGGCTCAAGGTCTCGGCGGTGCTCTGCACGGTGGTGGCTCTCCGTTCGTCTCGCGTGGCGCTTCCGCGCATGGTGCGCAGCCCAGCCGGGCTCAGGTTGGTGGGTCGGGGCGACAGGACTCGAACCTGCGATCTCCTGCTCCCAAAGCAGGCGCGCTAGCCACTACGCTACGCCCCGCGGCGTCCGAGGGAGTCTAGTGGACCCCGCCTCTCAGACTTGCCGCGCATACTCGTCCTCGTGCCGACGATCAACAGGCGCGGCTTCCTCGCGGCAACGGCAGGTGTGATGCTCGCCGGTTGCACGTCGTCGTCGACGTCCGCACCGATCACGACGTCCACGGCGACCACGGCGACCGAACCGACGCCGACAAGCACCGCACCCACGTCCGCGGCTGTCACCACACCGAGCCTTCCGCCGCTGCCGCGGGTATCAAGGTGGGTCCCCGACCCTGGGGACGTCGACCCGATGGTCAAGGCCCAGGCCGTCCACGTCGTCGAGGCGATCGGAACATGGACGAACGGTGGAGCCGGAGCCGATGCAGCCGCGGCGCGCGTAGCCGCTGCTGGGCAACCGGGATCCCTGGCGCGGCAGGCGCCCCAGCTTCTGCCCCAGGCCCATGAGGCTGCCGTCCAGGTCATCGACGCGCAGTACGGCGGGATCCTCGCGACGTCTGCCAGCGTGCTGGTGGTGTGCCGACAATGGAGTGCCAGCCGAACCGGTGCGATCCGGCCGTCCGGAACCACCGTCGACGTCCGGCTGGTCAAGACCGGCGGGGGGTGGAGGGTCATCGCGCTTCACCCCGCGAGACCGGGAGCGCCCGCTCGTCACCTGTCCGACCTGGCCGCCCGGGTGCTCGCAGAGCCGAGGATCACGCTGCCGCCGGCGTCGATGGCCGACATCCGCTCCGGGCAGGTCCACGAAAGTGTTCTCTCCGCGCTGCTGACGTTGTCGCGGCGATACCGGATCGGAGTCAGCGTGATCCGCTCCGGCCACCCCATCTACGTGTTCGGGACCAACCGGCGCAGCGATCATCCGCGCGGCCGGGCGTTCGACACCTGGCGGATCGACGGTCGGCCCGTCGTGCACCCCTCGACGCCGAGCGCGCTGGTGATCGGCTACATGGAGTCAGCCGCGGCCGCGGGCTCGTACAACGTCGGCGGTCCCTACCTGCTGTCTGGTTCGCAGTTCTTCAGCGACGCGACCCATCATGATCACGTGCACGCGGGCTTCTTGACCTGAGCCACGCCAGGCACGGATGTGGAGTGCCGGCTGTCGGCAGGACTCATGGCATCATGGGCGCGCCGCAGCGGTCTCCGGATCGCGGCGCGCGGGTGTAGCTCAATGGCAGAGCCCCAGCCTTCCAAGCTGGCCATGCGGGTTCGATTCCCGTCACCCGCTCCGCATTCCCAGGTCAGCCGTTGCTGTCGGAGACCACATCTACCCTGGCAACCGCCAGCCAATGACAGCGCAGCTCGGCTGGGTCTGCACCTCGATATCTCTGCCGGAGGCGACCGGACGGTCCCGATCAAGACCCGCATAGAGCACGTCGACGCTGAGGTGCAGCGGCTTGTTGGGTTAGGCGCGAAGATGATCCATGCGCTCGACGAACCTGGGCTTGATCACTATGCGGTGGCCATGACCGACCCCGAAGGCAACGAGTTCGACGTCAACTAAGCCTCGCCGTGGCAGGACAGCTGGAAAGGATGCCGGAGGATTGCGCTGGTACGAGTCCCGCCTCATGCCGCGCGTGGTTCACACTAGATCGACGAACCTGCTCACGATCCACGCGTGCTTGCCGACCTGCCTGCCGCGGGTGAACCCGTACTGCTCGAAGAGTTCGGCTGTCGCGCTGAACAGGAATCGGCCCGGCGCTTCGCGGCCGGTGGTCACCTCGGGGATGGCCTCGACAAGTCCCCCGCCGGCACAGGCGATCTGGTCGAGCGCGCCCTCCAGCCCCGCCCGCGCGACGCCCTGGCCACGATGCTTCTTGTCGACGTAGAAGCAGGTGATCCGCCAGGCCGGACCGGGCGGAGCATCCTTGTCGTACTCACGCCGGTGCTTGATGCCAGGAAGCTCCTCAGGGCTGCCGTACTGGCACCATCCCTGGGCGGCGCCGTCCTCGTCGAGGACAATCGCGGCGTGAGCGCGACCGGTCCGGACTCGGTCCTCCTTGACCGCGCGGTAGCTGATCCCCTTCTGGCCACACTCTGGGTGATAGCCGATGCACCAGCATCCGCCGAAGACTCCATTGTTGCGCTCCACGAGCTCAGCGAAGGCATCCCAAGTGGACCCGTCGAGAGGTCTGATCGTGTAAGGCATCACCGCATCCCTTCCAGCCGGCACAGCGGGTTCAGGTCCCGGCACTGCGATCAACGAACGCGCCAGACGTCGATCGAGATCTCACGCATTTGCTCACTGAATCGTCCGTCAGGGCTGACCGCATGCAGCAGTTCGCGCAGCTCGTCTTCGAAGGCACGACGGCGGTCGCCGAACAGATGAGGCGCTGAGCCGGACAAGGAGAACACGCTGGCAACGATGTCGTCGACATCCCGGACGACGAGTCGGCCAGGTATGTCGAGCCGGCTCCGGTCGGCGAAACCGGCAGCCCGGTAGATCCCGGCCTCGTACTCGGCGGTCTCGGCCTCAGCGGCCGTGACGTCGCTCAACGTACCCCTTCCCGCGCGGCGTTGCGGACCAAGGAATCGCTTCACCAGACGGTCGATCTGTTGTCGTGGTGGCCTCGGATAGGGCATGTCCGCGTGGCTCTCGACGCCTTGGTGAGTAGTGGCACCAACGTGCACCAGGGCACCGTCCCTGGTCAGCACGCTGTGGAGCAGGCGAGCCACCCAGGGCCGGTCCATCCAGTGGAATGATTGCGCCAACGTGGCTACCTGGTACTGGCCGAGATCGGGGGTCAGGGCCTCAGCGCGCGAGTTGACCCAGTCGACGTTGGTGATCCCGGCCAAGACCATCTGTCGCTGGGCTTCGGCGAGCATGTCCGGGTCAGCGTCGAGACCCGTTGCGTGTCCGAACAACCCGGCTAGAAGCAGAGTGAGGGATCCCGGACCGCAACCCACATCGAGAAGGCGACCGGTGCCTTCCAGCATCAACGCCTCGGTCAGGCCATCCGCCAGCTCCTGCGGGTAGGGAACCCTGCCCCGGACGTAGTAGTCCGCGGCGCCCGCATACAGCGACGGATCCCATCCCCAACCGACATCGCTCACGTGGTCAGTGTGCTCGACCGGCGTGTGGTGGCCAGCCACGGCGGTCTCAGGGTCCGCCCTCGGCCGCAGCCAGGCTGGCGCTCAGCACCTGCGTGAGCAGGTCCACATGTTCAGCACCGAAGATCAGCGGTGGCCGGATCTTCAGCGTGGCGCCGTCGCGTCCCGTGCGCCCGATCAGCACCCCGCGATCTCGCATGTTCTCCACGATCCGACCAGCGCGCTGCGGATCCGGCCGAGAGGTCGCAGGGTCCACGACGTCGACACCGACCGCCAACCCCCACCCGCGTACGCCGGCCAGCTCAGCGCTGTCGACGGCGACGTCCCGCAACGCCGCGGCGAGGCGGGCGCCCAGGGCTGCGACACGGTCCACGACCCGATCCTGCTCCAGCACCCGCAGCACGGCGAGGGCCGCGGCGCAGGCGGCGGTACCCCCGCCGAACGTGCTGAAGTAGTCGGTGCCTTCCACGAACGGGTCCACCAGCTCGGCCGGACCGACGACCGCAGCGACCGGGTAGCCGTTGCCCATCGGCTTGCCGAGGGTCACCAGGTCGGCGGGCACGTCCCCGGCGAGGAAGCTCCACAGGGCGTCGCCGGTGCGGCCGTGCCCGGCCTGCACTTCGTCGGCGACGTACAGACCGCCCGCGTCGTGGACCGCGGACGCTGCCGCGACCGTCCACTGGTGCGCGGGTCCGAGGATCCCGTCGCTGGTGAACACGCCATCGACCAGCATCGCGGCCACACGGTGCCCCGAGGCCGCCAGATCCCCGACCGCCTCGACGACGGCGGACGGGGACCCGGGCGGTGGTTCCACCAGCCTCATGTGCCGGGCCGGGTTCGCATCACCCCAGCTCTCCGGTGAGAACGCGAAGGTCGCCTCAGTGACGCCGTGGTAGGCCCACCTGGTGGCGATGCCGCCCGAGCCGCCGGTGGCGTGCCGCGCGATCCGCCAGGCCAAGTCGTTGGCCTCGCTGCCCGAGTTGACCAGCAGCACCCGGTCGAATCGGTCGGGCAAGGTCGCCAGCAGCCGCTGCGCGAGCTCGAGCGGAGCCTCGTGCAGGTAGCGGCTGTTCGTGTTGAGAGTGGCCAGCTGGGAGCAGACGGCGTCGACCACCACAGGATGCGAGTGACCCAGCACCGGCACGTTGTTGTACGCGTCCAGATAGCGGCGGCCGTCGGCGGCCTCCAAGAACACCCCTCGCCCCCGGACCAGGTGAAGCGGCCGGGCGTAGCTGAGCTCCAGTCCGCCCAGGGTCCTTGCCCGCGCCTGGAGGAGCTCTTCGGTGGACCGAGGAGGGTAGGGCGACGATCGTCTGCCAGGCCTTCGTCCGGGTGAGCCGGCGCGCACTGCGGCGGTGAACCTGGCCGTCAACACATCGAGGCCGATGTCGAGCATCGCTTCGAGCTGGTGGTAAGCCTCGTCGTCGATCTCTGGTGCCCAGCCCTGCTGCTGGGTCCGCCATCCGGTGATGAGGATGGCCGCGGCGTAGCGAGCGGCCATCAGATCGGCGACCAGCGCGAGCTCGCCCGGCTCGAGCGGTGTGATCGAGTCGTACCCTGCCAGCACCTCGGGAGCCAGCTCAAGACCACCCTCACGACCGCTCAGCACGTCGGCGGTCGCGACCGCCAGGTCACAGACCAGCACGGTATGGGTCATGTCCCCGAAGTCGGTGATGCCGGTCACCGTCAACGCATCGTCGACGAGCACGTTGGCCGGGGCCAGGTCGTTGTGCACTACCTGAGCACGCAGCGTGCGTAGCGCTGGGGCGACCTGGCTCTCGAAGCGGTCGAGCACCCGCTCGATCGTCGGCCGTCGGTCCGCGTCCACGGCGGGCAGCCGGGAGCGCAGCTGTGGCAGCCGCCGGATGTCCCAGGCGATCGGGTAGGAAGCGGCCGGGTGCACGAACCCGCGCAGCGCCCGCCCCAGCCGGGCCGCGGTACTCCCCCAGTCGCGTAGTTGAGGAGCGGCCAACATCTCCGGCTGGGGGTGTCGTCCGTCCAACCAGGTCATCACCCACGCCAGCGAGGAACGGCCGTCGCGGCCGGTCAGCTGTAGCCACGAGCGCCCGTCCTGGGTCGATACGACCGCGGGCACCGGCAGGTCTGGTGCCACCGCTGCGACGTGCCACAAGGCCGAGTGCTGGAGGTCCAGCACCGCCTCCCCGTCCGCCGGATTGTGCACCTTGAGCAGGTAGCGGCCGTCGGATGTCTCGAACCGGAAGTTGCGATCCCGCTCCCCGTGTACGGGCGTGAGCTCGCCCGTCAGCCCCCAGGACCCGGCCAACGACGAATGCAGTGCGTCGAGGTCGAGGTCCGGCGCGGGAACCGAAAGCGGGTCGTTCGTCGTCGCGGCCACCGCAGCATTGTCGCGGCCATCCGGCCGACTGTGCCAGCCCGCGGTCGAGACGCGCGCCGCCATGCCGAAATCGCTCACCGGTCACAGAGTTAGACTCCGACGTGACCTCCAAGGGGATGTCCAAACGCCGTGGGGGGCGGCGATCGTTGGGTCGCGGCGGTGGTTGGGCTTTGACCGGTGCGCTCCTCCTGGCAGGTTGTAGTGGCGGAGGCGGTGGCCACGGCCTGGCGGTGTCTCGGGAAGCCTGCGATGCCTCGGGGTCTTTCGACGGCCCGAACACGGGCGCCACTCATTTGCAGCGGGATGCATCCTGGACGTACGAGCCTGGCGCGACCAAGGTGGGTGGATCTGTCCATGTTCATTGGCACGGGCGTTCCATTGTGCACCAGGACGGGAGCGCCGGAGTACCGAATCCGCCTGTCAACTATGCCATGGTGGTTAACGCCACCGGCGGCTTCAACGTCACCGCTCGAATAGATCACGTGCACAAGAGCGCGGTCATTCAGCTCTATGGCGAGATCCCAGTGATCCTCGATGAACACCGGTATGATCCGGGCAGCATCCGCATCAGCCTCGACGCAGGTCGGTTGCACACGGACATGTGGGCATGTGCGATGCAGGATCCGCTCGGGCTCCAGACCAATAAGCAGATTCCGGTCAAGACGGCCTACATCCTCCACGTCATGGACAGCAAGGGGAGGCTGAGCATCTTTGTTGATGGTCACGAAGTCACGACCATGGCCGACCGGGGCATTTTCAAGGGGGGCAGGATCTGGTTCGGGTTAGACAGCAACGCGCCCACGGGCGGATTCGACCTGACGAGGCTGGCGGTGCATCCGGTCTCCGCGAACGGCGCCGTCAGCGTGGCACATCCGCTTGACGAGGTCTTCAGGCATCCGGCGAGCAACGGGCTGCAGCAGCTCGTCGCGAAGATTCGTCCGGACTTCAGGATCGGGGCGGCGGTCTCGATCGGGCCTCTCGCATCGGATCCCCGATACCACCGGATCGCGCTCGGAGGGAACTTCGGGCAGTTCACCACCGAGAATGCCGGAAAGCCCCAGTTTGTCGAGCCGCAGCCCGGCGTGTTCGACTACGGAGAGGAGAACCTAGTCGAAAAGGCGGCCCAGCGGAACGGCATAGAGATCCATGGGCATACCGCGGTGTTTGGCGAGGCCAATCCTCGGTGGATGACCAAGCTGGCTGCACAGCACCCCAAGCAGATGCGGCACGTGATGGATGCGTTGATCACCCACGACGTGCAGCGCTACCAGGGAGTCATGACGTCCTACGACGTTGTCGACGAGCCGATGTCCGATAACCAAAGCACGCTGTTGCGCAACGACATCTGGCTTCGGTCGATCGGCCCGAGCTACCTTCCTCAGGCCTTCCGGGTCGCGCACCGAGCGAACCCCAAACTTCAACTCTGCTTCAACGACTACGGTTTAGAGGCTGACGATACTCGCTGGGTCAACACCTACAAGTACATAAAACATCTTGTTGTCGACAAGCATGTGCCGATCGGGTGTGTGGGGTTCGAGTCTCATGTGTATCAACACAGCGACGAGGAGTACGCCCGAATATTGCGGCGCCATATAGAAGCACTCGCGCGAATAGGCGTAGCGTCGCGTGTCTCCGAGATGGACGTCGAAACCGCCGACGGTCCCGCGTTCCAAACTGAACAGTTCAGCTCCATCCTCGGTGCCTGCCTGGCGGAGCCCACCTGCCTCAGTTTCACCACGTGGGGCATCGGGGGCGTGTACGGCTCGACGGCTTACATCGACAACCAAGGACTGCACTATCGCGGCGGCTTGTTGTGGGACCGCAAGCTTCGGCCGATCCCGGCGGTCGCCGCGTTGAGGCACCTGCTTCGGACCAAGTTCACCCACCAGTGATTTCGAACCACGTCAGGGGCGCCGAGCCAGAGTGACGGTTCTGGATCCACGGACCTGTAGGTCGTCACGCTCTGACAATGACTGCGGACCGTCTCCGTCGACCAGGGTGGCGAGCACGTCCAGATCGTCGTGCGAGAGTCGGTCAGCCAGGCCGGACATCAGGCGCCGTAGCCAAGCTCGGGCGTACCGGGCCGTAGCCGGCGAATGCGGTGGGTCAAGCTCGATGGCGAACGCCCGCTCGCTGAGCACCCCGAAGCCGGCCGCCTCGAGCCGTGGTGACCAGTCCGAGCCGAGATTGGGTAGGGAATCGGCGTGCTCCTGCTTGAGGCCGTCAAGGCAGCGCTCTTCGAGCCCAGGGCGCCCGAGTCCGATGTCGGGTGGAAGAAAGCGCAGGTGTTCGGAGAACTCCACGACGGCCACGAGCCCACCCGGTCGGGTAGTGGTGAAGACGTCGCCAAGCACCCGGTCGGGATCGGCGAGGTGGTGCAGCGACATCGAGGCCCACACGACATCGACGGGGTCGACGGCCGGCCAGACGTCGTCCAGGTTCGCCTGGACGGTGTGGATCCGGTCGGTCAGGCCCAGGGCCAGCGCCTTGGCTCGGATCCGCTCGAGCATCGGTTCGGAGGCGTCCACCGCGTAGATGTCCGACTCGGCGAAGTGCTGCGCCAGCCCGATGGTTCCGGTACCGGTGCCGGCCCCCAGGTCGAGGATGCGGCCGCGACCGGTCACGGTTGCCGCCGCTCGTACCCAGGTCAGCACGCTCGTCCAGTGCTGGCGCAACATCTCTCCGTCCAGGTCCAGCAACTCAGCGAGGGCCGCATCGCCTCCATCGTCGTGGTGGTGCGCTGCCTCGTGGGCGTCGTGACGATCTGTCATGTCGTCAGGCTACGGACCCTGTCCGTCGTCAAGCCGCAGGATCTTCTCTTCGATCTCGACGCCCCGTGCCGGAGCGAACGAGACGGCCGACCCGACGATCCGGAAACCGGCCTTGTGCAGGACGCGCAGCGACCCGGCGTTGTCGCTCGCGGCGCGCGCGTGCAGTGGCCTCTCCGCAACGACATCCAGAAACAGGTCGAGTGCCCTGGTGGCGATGCCCTGGCCCCACGCGGCACGGTCGATCCAGTAGGTGACCTCGAGGGCCCCCTCGAAGACGAAGCTCCCGATGGTGCCGACCAGGTCACCGCCGCTGGTGACAGCCAGCAGAGTGACCTCCGACGAGCCCACAATCGTCGCCATGTGCGCATCGAAGCGCTGTCGATCGTCCGGGTCATCGGCTGTGAAGGCTGCCATCGCACCGACTCGGGATCCCGCGTCAGATCGAAGATGCGGTCGAGGTCGGACTCCTCGATCGGCTGCAGCGCGATGGTGGACTCGGCGTTTTCTCCCATGCATCAGCACGCTAACGAAGGGGCCGGACAATGCCGACCGGCCACGACGAAGTCCGGTGGTCGCCACGGCCCGAGTGTCCCCGAGCCGTACCGCTGAGGCGGCCCGGGCCGTCACGCGCCGTCGGCGAGGACTTGACCGATTCCGCGACGGGCCGTCGCCACCATCGACGGGTTGGTGTGCAGGTAGTACGGCAGGGCGATGACGGCCTGGGAGACGACGAGGCCGCGGCCGCGACGCCACATGACCTCATCGGCACCGACCATCTCGCGGAAGAGCGGTCGGCTTGCCTGGTCCAGCAGGAACCAAGCGGCGATGACGTCGTACGCGGGGTCACCCGTGGCGAGGGTGCCGAAGTCGAGCACCCCCACGGCACGACCACCGCGTACGAGGAGGTTTCCGGGGATCAGGTCGGCGTGCAGCCAGGTCGGTGGTCCGTCCCACGGCGGTGCGGCGAGCGCGTCGTCCCACACCTGCCGTACGCGCTCGACGTCGACCAAGTCCCCGCACTGCTCGAGGGCGGTGCGGAAGGCGTGGTCCCGCCCAACCAGTGGAAGACCACGGTCGAAGCCGTCCGTCCCGGGCTCGGGCGCGCCGGTCGTGTCGATGCCCTGCAGCTCGGCGACGAATCCACCGACAGTGCCTGCCGTCTCGCGACTCGAGTCGAGCCGCCCGGTCAAGGCGTCCTCACCCTCGAGCCACCGGACCACCGCCCACGGGAACGGGTAACCGTCGGCCGGCTCGCCCACCGACACAACCTCAGGCACCTCCAGCGACACGTGCTTGGCTACGACGGGCAGCCACCGCACCTCTCGCAGCAGGCTGTCGACCGCGTCCGGCCTCAGCGGCATCCGGACCGCGAGGCTCTCCCCCAGGCGGAACACCGCGTTCTCGGTGCCTCCCGACGGCACACGGCGGAGCGGCAACGCCGCGTACTCCCGCATCTGCTCGGCGAGAAGTCGCTGGGCCAGCGACGCGTCGATGTCGACTTCGTCGTGGTGCAGGCGGGTGGGCATCCCATGACCCTTGCCGCAGGACCCGATCCTGACAAATGGTTTGTGCACGGCGACGCCACGCCAGCCGGTCGGCGACCAGATCTCCAGCCTGCCTCAGACTGCCCAGCCTTGAGCGAGGGTGCGTAGGGTCGAGGGATGATCAACGTGTGCTTCGCCGGTGTGACCGGTTGGACCGCGCCACCCATCCTGACCGCGATCGACGCCGCCGACGACCTGGTTCTTGCCGCGGGCGTCTCCCGATCCGCGGCCGGGCAAAGCCTTGCCGCGGTCACGGGTGCCTCGAGTCCTGGACAGGTCTTCGGCTCCGTTGGTGAGGCTTTGACGTCTGCACCAGTCGACGTGCTGGTCGACTACACGAGCGCCGCCGCGGTGAAGGACAACGTGTGGGCCGGTGTCCTGGCGGGGGCGCACGTGGTGGTCGGCTCCAGCGGTCTGACCGCGGACGACTACGCCGAGCTCGACCACATCGCGAGGGACCGCAACGTCGGAGTGATCGCGGCGGGCAACTTCTCGGTGATGGCAGCGGTATTGCGCCGGTCAGCCGCCATGGCCGCAGCGCACCTGGACCAATGGGAGATCGTCGACTACGCCAGCGACGAGAAGCCAGACGTCCCGAGCGGCACGGCCCGGGATCTCGCCGAGGCCCTGGGCGCCGTCCATCGACCCACGGTGACGCTGGCACCCGCCGACCTGCAGGGTCCGGCCGAGGCACGTGGCGTGGCGGTGGCAGGCACACGTGTCCACTCGGTTCGTCTGCCGAGCTTCGTGGTCACCACAGAGGTCGTGTTCGGCGGGCGCGGCGATCGACTGGTCATGCGACATGATCCGGGCCTGAGTCCCGACCCTTACGTCGCGGGCACGCTGCTCGCCGTGCGCAGAGTCGCCGATGTCGCGGGGGTGCGCCGAGGACTCGACTCGTTGCTGTTCGAGAACTCGAAGCCTGGTGCGTAAGGGCAGCCGTCTCTTGTCCCAGACCTCATTGACTGACCGTTCAGTCTATGCGAGCGTGCCAGGTGCAACCCAGGAAAGGACCATCCCATGGCCGCCACCACCGGACTACCCACCCCGAGCGCAGCGGACGCGGCGGGCATCACCGATCTCGAGGACTGGGGACCGCTCGACGAGGCGACCGGTGAGCCCATGCAGACGGCGGGCCTCCAGCTATGGTCGGAGGGCCCCGCGTCCGCCGGGATCTGGGAGTGCACCGCGGGTCCCTCACGCTGGCTCCTCGAGACCCACGAGGTCATCCAACTGATCAAAGGCAGCATGACTGTCACGCCGGATGGCGGGGAGCCACTGAAGATCTCCCTGGGCGACACCGCCGTCTTCCCGAAGGGATGGAGCGGAACGTGGGAGATCCACGAGACGCTGCGCAAGGTGTACGCGATCTTCCCCTGACGCCCTGCCCACATGAGGAACGGGCAACGAGTCGCCGCGGCTGGACGGGCGCGAGCCGTGCGGTCACCGCGGGCGGTGTGACCACCAGCGGCGCTTGCGGCGCGCAGGCGCTGGTTCCGCGGCGACGGCCTCGTCGCGCCGCCTCCTCAGCTCTGCACGCCGGCGATCTCGGCGCTCCCTCCAAGCCGCGACCTCCTGCTCGGCGTCACGAGTCGGCGTGATCACGGGTGGACCACCGAGTAGCTGACGCCGAGCCTCGACGACTCGTTCGTTGAAGTCCATGATGAGGCGGCGTACGCCCTCCTCGGTCGCCTCGCGGTCGAGAACTGCTTCCAGCTCGGCGTCCTCCTTGCGCAAACCAAGCGCCGGGGGCAGAACGCCGGTCATCTTCTCCCGCTCGATCAGATTCTTTACCCACCAGTCCGGGTCGTGGGTGCCGCCAAGACCACGGATGGGTTTGCCGGCTCCTGGGAGGTTGTCGAACTCCCCGCGCGCCCTCGCCTGACGGACCTGAAGGTCCACCCACAGCGTCTGTTGCTCCAACCGTTGGCCAGCCGCCGAGTCGTCCTGAGACTCGGGATCCTCCGGTGCGTCCGGTGGCGCAGGCGGCTGCCGGTTGGCGGCGGTGGCCGCTGACCTGCGCAGCCGGCGCTGCTCGCTGGGCCCGCTCGCGCGCTCGTTCATCGACGTCCCCGCTTCGGCCTCGACCTCAGGACGTTCCACCGTAGCCGTTCCGCCGTAAGGGATCCTGCTCTTCGACACCGGGATGCGCTCACACCCCGAGGTGGACGGTCACAGGAGCTCGATCCGCACAAGGTCTTCTTCGTCCACGATCACGCGGTCTGGATCCCCTGATCCCGGCGTCCGCGATCAACGGCCCGAGTCGGGAAATAGTCGACGTGACCTAGTGCGAACGGGGGTCTTCGGCCCGCGGCCATAGGCCCACCGGACTATGGCCGCACCTGCGCGGACGCCCCTAGGTTCGAGTGGAAGCGCGCCTTGGCGCGTTCCACACGTCGAAGCTCGGGGCACAGCCGAAGGGACTCTTCTCATGCACCTGTTCCGCAGCCCGACCAAGCTCTCCACGAGGTTGGTCCTCCCGCTGTCAGCGTTGGGGCTGCTGTTGGCCGGCC
The DNA here is from genome assembly GCA_050700835.1 of Nocardioidaceae bacterium. Lineage (GTDB taxonomy): Bacteria > Actinomycetota > Actinomycetes > Propionibacteriales > Nocardioidaceae > JBOHDX01. The sequence continues at coordinate 798 of JBOHDX010000027.1, read as the reverse complement.
TCACGACCGCCAGCACGGCCAACGCGAACACGGCCAGCGCAAGCACGGCGAGCGGCTGCCACAACGGCACACTCGCGTCGGGGACGTACAACCACGGCCTGAGGATCACCGGAGCATGCGCGGTGCCGGCAGGCGCGAACGTCACCGTCAACGGCAACCTCGTCGTCAGTGGCAAGCACGCGATGCTGATCGCGCTGGCGCCGGCCAACATTACTATCAACGGCAACGCATTCGCCCGTAACGGGGCAGTTCTGGGTCTGGGCGTACCCAACGAAGGCCAGGGTTGTCCGTCGACCGCGAGCGCGATCGTCAACGGCAACGTCATCGCCCGACACGCGTTGACCATGTTCCTCGACTGCACGACCATCCACGGCAACGTGACGTCCTGGCGCGGCGGGATGGGAGGCTTCAGCTCCGACTGCGAGGCGACCAACCCGCACGCCTTGAACTTCGTGATCAAGGACAACGTCATCTTTGGCACGACGAGCGTGCACCACTGGCGCGGCTGCTGGATGGGCTACATCCGCAACGTCGAGTACGGCAATGTCCAACTGCTGGGGAACCACCCGGCGGACGCCGACGCCATGGAGATCGTGACCAACACGATCTTCGGCAACCTCGGTTGCTGGCGGAACTCGCCGCACCCGCAGGTGGGCGATTCCGGAGGCGGCCCGAACCAGGTCCTCGGACGCGAGATGGGGCAGTGTCGAGGGCTGTAGCTGACGGGACTGAACCCGACCAACGCCTGCCGCGTGGTAGCGGGTGTGTGCGCAGCGACGCGCCGCAAGGGCGCGCCGC
>JBOHDX010000026.1:0-95714 GCA_050700835.1 Nocardioidaceae bacterium | reverse complement strand
ACGGAGACCCGTTCGCCGGCGCCGGCAGCTTCGTCGGCCTGCACACCTACAAGGACCTGCTGGGCGGGAGCAGCCTGACCCACCAGGACTTCATGATCAGCATCCGCAACACGTTCTACTACGTACTGGGGGTCGTTCCGACGCAGACCGCACTCGCGCTGCTGCTGGCGGTGGTGATCAACCAGCGACGCCTGAAGGGCAAGGGATTCTTCCGTACCGCCTACTACTTCCCGTCGGTGACCAGCTCGGTAGCCATCTCGATGGTGTTCCTGTTCCTGTTCCTCAACACCGGCGCGGTCAACGGCGTCCTCGGCTGGTTCGGCATCCAGGGGCCGCCATGGTTCACCGACGCCAACGGCGTCCTGCACAATCTCCTCGGCTGGCTGCACCTCGTCGACCCGAACCATCCCCCCGGATGGCTGGTCAACCACGGCGTACTCGGCCTGTCGTGGTGGGACTGGTTGGCCGGCCCGTCGGTCGCGATGACCGCCGTCATGATGCTGGTGATCTGGACGACGGCCGGCACGTTCATGCTGATGTTCCTCGCAGCCCTGCAAGACATCCCCGGAGATGTCGACGAGGCCGCCCTGATCGACGGTGCGACCGCGTGGCGGAAGTTCTGGTACGTCACGCTGCCCCAGCTGAAGCCAGTGATGTTCCTGGTGCTCACGCTGGGTCTGATCGGGACGTGGCAGGTGTTCGACCAGATCTACATCCTCGGGCAGGGCAATCCGCAGAAGACGACGTTGACTCCGGCGTTCCTGAGCTACCAGACGAGCTTCACGGGCCAGGAGTGGGGGCCGGGCGCGGCCATGGCGTTCGTGCTGTTCGCGATCATCATCGTGCTCACCGTGATCCAGCGGGTGGCGATGCGGGACCGGTCCCGATGATCAGCCGCAGCCGCTGGCGTCGGCTCGGGTTGTACGCAGTGATCGTGCTGTTCGCGATCCTCTACCTCGGGCCGTTCGCGATCCAGATTGCGACGTCGTTCAAGACTGACCCGGAGGCGGTCGCGCACCCACTGTCGCTATGGCCGTCGCCGGCCGTCCTCGACGCCTTCCGGCGGATGTTCGGCTTCACCAAGAACCAGTCGGTCCCGTTCGGGACCTGGTTCTTCAACTCCGCACTCGTCGCGGTGACCGTCACCCTCGGGAGGGTCTTCTTCGACTCCCTCGCCGGCTATGCGCTGTCCCGACTGACGTTCGTGGGGCGCCGGTTCCTGTTCATGGCGATCCTGTCCATCATGAGCGTGCCCGGGGTCGTGCTGCTGATCCCGAAGTTCCTGGTGCTGAACCGGCTGGGCATCTACAACACGTACTCCGCGATGATCCTGCCGCTGATGATCGACGCCGCCGGCATCTTCATCATGAAGCAGTTCTTCGACTCTGTGCCGGTGGCGATCGAGGAGGCGGCCCGGATCGACGGCGCGGGTGTGTTTCGTACTTTCTGGTCCGTGGTGCTGCCGATGGCCAAGCCGGCGCTGATCACCCTGACGATCCTGTCCTTCCAGGGGTCGTGGAACGAGTTCACCCACATGCTGATCGCCACCGGGGACCCGAAGTACCAGACTCTGACCACTGGTATGGCAAGCCTGTTCACCGGCGGCTACGGCAGCGGCACGCAGTACCCCCTGAAGTTGGCCGTCGGGCTCGTCGCGACCCTGCCGGTCGCCGTCGTGTTCCTGTTCTTCCAGCGCCGATTCGTCCAAGGCGCAAGCGAAGGCGGCGTGAAGGGCTGAGGTCGGGCGTGCCCGGCATGGCGTACCAGGCTCGGGACGCCCCTCGGGTTAGCGTCGTGTGCGTGAGCTCAGTCGTGCGCCCGTCGGGACCTCTGCCGCCGCGTGTCTACTGGACTCGCCGGCTGCTGCTGCTCGCGATCGTGGTCGTGCTGGTCTGGGGCGTCGCCCGGTGTGCCGGCGGCAGCAACGCCGCCGACAAGGCAGCCACCACGTCAAAGACGTCGCCCTCGGCCGGAGCAGCGAGGACGGTGCAGCACCACCAGAGACCTCAACATGCCAGGCGCCACGCCAGCCGGCACCACCGCGTGCACACGCACCACCGCGTCGGGCCTGCGGTCGCGCTGGTACGCCCGAACCTGCCGGCCGCGTCGGGCACGTGCGACCCGACACAGGTCAGCGTGTCGCCATCCGTCGTGGGCCCTGCGTACGCCGGGAGGCGCTCGCTGATCACGCTCGTGTTCACGACCACCGGCAAGCCATGCACGCTCGCCGTCGACGCCAAGGACCTGCTGGTCGCAGTTCAGGGCTCGTCCGGCACCGCTTGGACCAGCCACCGTTGCACGGCCGCGATCCCGTCGAGCAGCCTGGTGCTGCGGCCGGGATGGCTGGCGACGGTGGGCGTCGCCTGGACGGGGCACGTTTCGGATGCGTCCTGCTCGACCGCGGCTCCGGCGGTGGCCACCGGGAGCTACACCGTGCAGGCGGCCGTGATCGGTGGTGAGCCCGCGAGCACGACGGTCCACGTGCAGTCGGCCCCGACCAGACCGACCACATCCCCGAGCGCGTCGCCCACCGCATCGCAGCCGACGTCTTCGCCGACGGCATCAGCGCCGACGTCTTCGCCGACGCCGTAGCCGGTCAGTCGGTGAAGCACAGGGCCCGGAACCGAGCGAGTGTCTCGGCAGGAACCTCGCCAGACGGCAGGGGGACCCGTTGGTACAACCACAGCAGCAGGTCCGACGCCGTGCCGACGATGCCGGGGACGTCGGCCGGCGCGCCGGCCTCGTGGGCGACGGTGCCCGGCTGCCCGCCGTCGGAGATGGTCCACGCCGGCCCGGCACCGCTGCAGCGCAAGGCGAACCTGGCGTCCAGGGCGGGCCGGGGCGGGTCCGCCGGGTCGGTGTCTGAGGACATGGAGAACGTCAGGAACTCCTCCACGGAGTCGGCGGCGACGGGTGCGGCGATGGTCAGGTTGCTGCCGGTCGCATGCACCGCGTCCCAGTGGTGCACCGCGGCCTCTTGCACCTGGTGGCGGGTGACGAACGCGACATCGTGCTGGGCCGGTGCCCAGGTGTAGACCGTGTCGGCCTGGTCGGCGGCGGCCAGCACCGCGACCAGATGGGCGGCGCCGTCTTGGAACACCGAGATCAGCCGCGCGGGTTCGGCTCGGTCGGGCCGCCGGTCGTCCGACGGGGGACTGCTCAGTAGTTCCTCCACGATGGTTGCCCAGAACCAATGCACGGAGGTGAGGTGGTGGACCAGGTCGGCGACGGTCCATCCCGGGCAGTGCTCCACCTGGGCGTCCAGGTTGGCCTCGGCGGCCGCGGCGAACCCGGCGCTGTGCTCGGTGATCGTGGCCAGGAAGTCGATCGTCGGAAGGCTCATCAGACGTAGCGCTCCAAGATGCTCGACTCGGCCAGACGGGACAGTCCCTCGCGTACGCTGCGGGCCCGCAGCTCGCCGACGCCGTCGACCGCCTGGAGGTCGTCGACGCTGGCGGCCAGAAGCTTCTGCAGGGTGGCGAAGTGGTCCACGAGGCGCTCCACGACGGTGCTGGGGATGCGCGGGACCTTGGCCAGCAGGCGGTAGCCCCGCGGAGACAGGGCCGAGTCGAGGTGCTCGCCGCCGCCGAGCCCGACAGCGCGCGCGACCATGCCGATGTCGACGAGGTCGCCCGAGCTCAGGCCGCTGAGGTCGGAGAGGATGTGCGCGGCGCTGCGGACGCGTCGGCCGATCGGCATGTAGTCGCGGACGACCAGCTCACGCTCGAGGTCGACTCCCGTCACCAGCTCGTCGAGCTGGAGCGACAGGAGCCGGCCGTCCGTGCCCAGCTCGAGCACGTAGTCCTCGATCTCGGTGGCGATGCGGGTCACCATCTCCAGCCTTTGCGCGACGGCGGCGACGTCCCTCACCGTGACGAGGTCTTCGATCTCGAGGGCGGACAGGGCGCCGGAGACCTCGTCGAGACGCAGCTTGTAGCGCTCGAGAGTGGCCAGAGCCTGGTTGGCGCGGGACAGGATCGCGCCGGCGTCCTCCAACACCCGGCGGTGTGTGTCGACGTACAAAGCGATGATCTGCATCGACTGGCTGACCGAGATCACCGGCAGCCCGGTCTGGCGGGCGACGCGGTCAGCGGTCCGGTGTCGGGTGCCGGCCTCGTCGGTGTGGATCGAGGGATCTGGCATCAGGTGCACCGCTGCCCGCACGATCCGGCTGGCATCCTTGTCGAGGATGATCGCGCCGTCCATCTTGGCCAGCTCCCGCAGTCCGGTGGCGGTGAACGGCATGTCAAGGGTGAAGCCGCCGGTGGAGATCGACTCGACAGTCCGGTCGTGGCCCAGCACGATCAGGGCGCCGGTGCGGCCACGGAGGATGCGCTCGAGCCCCTCGCGCAAGGTGGTTCCGGGGGCGACGCTGACCATGGTGGCCCGCATGTGGGGTTCGGCGCTTGCGACGCCGGGCTTCTCGGTGCTGCTGGCCACGACTCTCCTGGGGGTCCAACGGGCACGACCGGCCGGGCTCGGCGCGGCCGCGGAGGTCAGTCTAAGGGCGGTGGAGTAGAGGGGCCGGACGAGCGTGACTCGATCACACCGAGCAGACGCAGTGCGGTCACTACGTCGGGTACGCGGATGATCTCGAGGTCGTGAGCGCTGAGCGCGGCCACGGGTGCGGGCCCGAGGTCGGTGGGGACGATCGCCGTGCGGAAGCCCAACCGGGCCGCCTCGCGCAGCCGGTGCTGGAGCCCCGCCACTCGCCGGACCTCGCCGGCGAGGCCGACCTCGCCGAGCGCCACCAGGTCCGTCGGGACGACGGTGTCGCTGAAGGCGGACGCGGTGGCGATGGCGGTCGCGAGGTCGGCGGCCGGCTCGGTGAGACGAGCTCCGCCAACCGTTGCGACATAGACATCCGCGGGCCCGATTCGGACCCGGGCCCGGCGCTCGAGCACGGCCAGCACCATCGCCACCCGCGCGGAGTCGAGGCCACTGGTCGCTCTCCGCGGCGCTGTGAGGGGCGACGGTGCCACCAGGGACTGGACCTCGGCCAGCAGCGGTCGGCGGCCTTCCATGGTCACGGTCACGCACGTCCCGGACACCGGCTCGCTGTGCCGGGAGATGAAGAGCCCGGTCGGGTCGGACACCTCGACGATCCCGTCACCGGACAGGTCGAAGCAGCCGATCTCGTCGACCGGCCCGAAGCGGTTCTTGACGGCGCGGAGGAGACGGAGTCGTGAGTTGCGGTCGCCTTCGAAGTGCAGCACGACGTCCACGATGTGCTCGAGCACCCGGGGGCCGGCGATCGTGCCGTCCTTGGTGACGTGTCCGACCAGCAACGTCGAGATGTTGCGCCGCTTCGCGATCTGCACCAGCGCGGCCGCAACCTCACGGACCTGCGTGACGCCTCCCGGCGCGCCGTCGACCTCGGATGACCCGATGGTCTGCACCGAGTCGACGACGAGCAGTGACGGGCGCACCTGGTCGATGTGGGTGAGCACCGCGGCAAGGTCGGTCTCCGCTGCGAGGTAGAGCGAGGATTGCACAGCTCGGGTCCGGTCGGCACGAAGTCGAACCTGGGCCGCGGACTCCTCGCCAGAGACGTACAACGTGGTGCGGCCCGCCTTGGACCATTGGGCGGCCACCTCCAGCAACAAGGTCGACTTGCCTACCCCTGGCTCGCCGGCGAGCAGCAGTGCGGCCCCGGGGACGAGCCCCCCACCGAGCACGCGGTCGAGCTCGCCGACTCCGCAGGACATCGCTGCGGAGGCGCGGACGTCGATGTCAGGCATCGCCAGCGCCGGCTGGCTGACCGGGCCGGGCGCGGTGCGCCCCGAGGGCGCCGAGCCGGCCTGGTCGACCGTGCCCCAGGCCTGGCACTCACCGCACCGTCCCACCCACTTGGCGGTCTCCCAGCCGCACTCGACGCAGCGGAAGGTCGCCCGAGTGCGGGTCCGTGCGGGTCCGGCAGCTGTCCTGGTGGGTGCCATGTCGCGAAGGCTAGGTCACCACACCGACACCAGCCCGGCGGGCCGGGCCTGGATCGTGGTCAGATCCGGACTTCGCCGCCGGCGGTCGAGAAGCGCGCAGCGACGACGCCGGGGGCGCCGCTCGGCGCGACCCACGACACGTCGATGCCCTGCAGAGCGGCCATGGCCGGCTCGCCCAGCCACTGCGTGACCCGGTCGGGGTCGCCGGCGATCTCCAGGGCGATCAGGCCTAGCTGCCCGCTGGCACCGGCGGACGGGTGCTGGTCGGGGTCGGACTCCCACTGCAGCACGAACGGCAGCTGGGGGTCGGCCTGCAGCCCCTTCACCCCAATCTGCTTCCAGCGCAGGTCGAACCCGTCCGGCCGGTAGCGGTTGCCCTGCACGGCGGGGCGTCCGAGCCGGAGCTCCACGGGGGCGATGTCGTCAACCGCGACGACCCAGCCGAGCCAGCCCCCGCCCGAGGCCGAACGTGCGCGGACCGCCTGCCCGAACGGCACCTTGTCCGAGGCGGGGTGGTCGAGCACCTCGACCACCTCGAGGTACTGCCGACCGGCGAGCGGGAGCACCTGGTTGCGGGTGCCGAAGCGAGGGTGGATCCCACCGTCGCGGAACGGCTCACCGAGCAGCGCTGCCAAGCGCTTGGTGGTGCCGGCGAGCCCGTCGGGGCCGACGGCGTACGACAGGTGATCCAGATGCATACGAGGCATTGTGGCCGCCGCGCGGGGGCCGCGAAGCAGCGGGGGTCAGCGACGACGTGCGGCCTCGCGGGTCGCTGGGTGCACCATCAGCCTGCCGCGCCGCGCGGTGTGGTCCGCGCAGATCTCAGCGAGCGCGTCGTAGGCCGGCTGCCCCATCAGCGCCACCAGCTCGTCGGCGATGGACCTGAACACCGGTTCGGTGCCGATGTGCGCCTCGGTGTTGCCTGAGCAGTACCAGTCGAGGTCGTGGCCCCCCGCACCCCAGCCGCGACGGTCGTACTCGGTGATGCTGACCTCGGTGTAGGTGCTCCCATCCGTGCGCTCGACGTCGCGGAACTGGCGTCGGATCGGCAGTTGCCAACACACGTCCGGCTTGACGTCCAGCGGCTTCTCGTCGTTCTCCAGGGCCCACCGGTGCAGCGCGCAGCCGGCACCGCCGGGGAATCCTTCGGAGTTGTGGAAGATGCAGGCTCCGTCGACGACCCGCGTCTTGAGCTCGCCGTCCTCGTCGTGCTCGGTCCACCCGCCGTCCTTGGCGTCGGTCTTGTGCTCCCAGACCTCCTTGCCGAGCCGGCGTACGAAGCGCTTCACCCTCCTGTGGTCGTCGGCGTCGGAGAAGTGTGCCCCGAGGGTGCAGCACCCGGCGTCGCCGCGGGCCGCGTCGATGCCCTGGCAGCCGGATCCGAAGATGCACGTCCACCGCGACGTGAGCCACGTCAGGTCGCACCGGAACACGACACTCTCGTCGGCGGGGTCGGCGAACTCGGCGAACGCGCGAGGAAAATCCAGCGGCACTTCGGGCACGCGAGCAACTCTAACGACGTCGGTGGCGTCACCGTGCTCGCCTGACCTCGAGGTACGGCGCACGGTGCACCTGCGCGTCTCGGGCCCCGAGCGCACGTCGCTCTGGTCGACGTCCCGGGTGTCGCCTCCGCGTGAGCGCCGACGCAGACCCCATAGCCTTGGCCCATGCGGATGGGAGTGCTCGACATCGGCTCCAACACGGGTCACCTGCTGGTGGTGGATGCGCACCGGGGAGCCCGGCCGTTGCCGGCGTTCAGCCACAAGGAGCCGCTCGCATTGGCCGAGCACCTCGACGCCGACGGTGCGGTCGACGAGTCGGGCGTGACGGCGCTGGTGGCGTTCGTACGCTCGGCCCAGCAGATCGCCGAGGACAAGGGGTGCTCGTCGGTGTTGGCCTTCGCCACGTCGGCCGTGCGCGACGCGACCAACGCCGACGAGGTGTTGCGCCGGGTACACGGCGAGACCGACATCGATCTCCAGGTGCTCCCGGGCGGGGACGAGGCGCGCCTCACCTTCCTGGCCGTGCGCCGGTGGTTCGGCTGGTCGTCCGGGCGGCTCGTCGTGTTCGACATCGGGGGCGGATCGCTGGAGATCGCAGCGGGATCGGACGAGTCGCCGGACGTGGAGCAGTCGCTGCCCCTAGGCGCCGGCCGCCTGACCCGCGCATGGCTCACCCAGTCCCCGGCCGAGGGCGAGACGGTCCGGGAGCTGCGTCGCCACGTCCGGGCTGCCATCGCCCGCGACGCGGGGTCGGTACTCCGCGGTGGAAGCGTCGACCGAGCGGTCGCGACCAGCAAGACCTTCCGCTCTCTCGCCCGGATCTGCGGGGCCGCGGCTTCGTCGGAAGGCCCATACGTCCGGCGCACGCTGTCCCACACGGACCTGACGTCCTGGCTGCCGCGGCTGAGCCGGATGTCCACCAGGGAGGTGGCGGAGCTGCCGGGCGTCTCCGCGAACCGCGCGCACCAGATCCCGGCCGGTGCCATCGTCGCGGACGCGGTGATGGATCTGTTCGCTGTCACCGAGCTCGAAGTGTGTCCCTGGGCCCTGCGAGAGGGCGTGATCCTGCAGCGCCTCGACCAGCTGTGAACGGCGACGCCTTAGGCTGGATCGGTGACTTCGCCAGCTGACCTCGCCGAGGATGAGGTTGCGCCGGTCGCGTTGTCGACCGCCTCGGTGTTTCCCGAGTCGACGGCAAGCGGGTTCGAGCTGGCGGCCCGGCTCGGCTACGACGGCGTGGAGGTCATGGTCGGGATCGACGAGATCAGCCAGGACGTCGACGCGGTGACCCACCTGCGCGACTACCACCAGATCCCCGTCGTCGCCATCCACTCGCCCTGCCTGCTGATCACCCAACGGGTGTGGGGCAGCGACCCCTGGGGCAAGCTCACCAGGAGCGCCGAGATGGCGCGGACCCTGGGCGCCGGCGTGGTTGTCGTGCATCCACCGTTCCGCTGGCAACGTGAGTACGCCAAGGGGTTCGTGGAGGGCATCGCGGCCCTCGAGGACGAGACCGGGATCGTCTTCGCCGTCGAGAACATGTACCCCTGGCGCACGGCTCGCCGCGAGCTCCAGGCGTACGTGCCGGGGTGGGACCCGGTGGAGCACGACTACCGCCACGTGACCGTCGACCTCTCTCACTCGGCTACGGCGGGCGCCGACCCGATGGGGATGGCGCGCGACCTCGGTGACCGGCTGACCCACGTACACATGGCGGACGGCTCGGGCTCCTCCAAGGACGAGCACCTGGTGCCCGGGCGGGGCGCTCAGCCGTGCGCGGAGTTCCTCGAGATGGTGGCAGCGGACGGGTTCGACGGCCACGTCGTGATCGAGATCAACACCCGGCGGTGCCCCAACCGCGGGGCGCGTGAGGAGGACCTCGTGGAGTCGCTCGCGTTCACCCGGCTCAACTTCGTGCGGCCCGGCAGCAGCCCGATGGCCGGCCGGACGAGATGAGCGACAGCGGCGCCAGGACGGTCCGACCCTGCAGCGCTACCTGACAGATCGCTGACCCGATCCCCCCCGCTTCACACGCCGCGCGTACCACTGAATCGGGCATTTCGGGCTCAAATCGGTACCGGCGGCGTGTGAAGCGGAGTGGGCGCGGCAGGCGCGGTAGCGGACCAGCGGTGGCCGTGGGCGCCGCGACGCTGCGCCGCCGCACGGCATAACCTGACCCCTGCCCGTGCGCGGACGGACCGCCGGTGGAGAGGACGAGGCCGTGGTGTTGCGTCAGTCGTTGCTCGCGTTGTCGCGCAGCGGTCGGATCAAGAGGATGGTCAGCACGATGCCGATCTCGAGTGGCATCGTGTCTCGCTTCGTGCCGGGTGAGCACGTCGAGGACGCTGTCCGAGCCACTCGCGAGCTGGCCGCTGCCGGCCTGCTGGCCTCCCTGGACCACCTCGGTGAGGACACCCTCGACCGGACTCAGGCGCAGGCCACCGTGGATGCCTACCTCGCCGTGCTCGCCGCCCTCACCGAGGCCGGACTCAACACCCAGGCAGAGGTGTCGGTCAAGCTGTCCGCAGTCGGTCAGGCGCTCGGCTCCGACGGGGAGAAGATCGCGCTCGACAACGCTCGACGCATCTGCCAGGCCGCGACCAATGCCGGCACCACGGTGACCCTCGACATGGAGGACCACACCACCACCGACTCGACGCTGGGGATCCTCCACGAGCTTCGTCAGGACTTCCCGTCCACCGGTGCGGTGCTCCAGGCGTACCTCCAGCGCACGGAAGCGGACTGCAAGGACCTCGCGCACATCGGTTCCAGGGTCCGTTTGTGCAAGGGCGCCTACAAGGAGCCGGCGTCGGTCGCGTTCCAGGACAAGGCCGAGGTGGACAAGTCGTACGTTCGCTCTCTCAAGCACCTGATGCGCGGCAAGGGCTACCCGATGGTCGCCTCGCACGACCCCAGGTTGGTCCGCATCGCGGGCACCGTCGCCGAGAACGCCGGGCGCGGCAAGGATGACTTCGAGTTCCAGATGCTGTTCGGCATCAGGCCCGACGAGCAGAAGCGGCTCGCCGCCGACGGTCACCGGATGCGGGTCTACGTGCCGTATGGCGAGGAGTGGTACGGCTACCTGATGCGCCGGCTGGCCGAGCGGCCGGCGAATCTCGGGTTCTTCGCCCGGTCGTTGGCCACGAAAGGCTGAGCCGGACGCAGGGCCGAAGGCTGAGCCGGACGCAGGGCCGAAGGGCTGAGCCGGACGCAGGGCCGAAGGGCTGAGCCGAACGCTCAGTCGAACGCAGGGCCGAAGGGAGAGCGCCATGACGGTCGTCGCGGTCCTGGGGGCCGGGGTGATGGGTGAGACGCTCGTCTCCGGACTGCTGCGTGCCGGTCGGCGGCACGAGGACCTGATGCTGTCCGAGCGGCGACCGGAGCGCGCCCGCGAGCTGCACGAGCGGTACGGGATCGGCGTGGTCTCCAACGTCGAGGCGGCCACCAAGGCCGACACCGTCGTGCTGGTGGTGAAGCCTCAGGACATGCCCGACCTGCTCGACGAGATCGCCCCTCACCTCACCGACGGCACGCTCGTGGTGTCGCTCGCCGCCGGCATCACCACCGCCCTGATCGAGTCCCGGCTCCCCACAGGCACGCCGGTGGTGCGGGTCATGCCCAACACGCCCGCGCTGGTGGACGAGGGCATGGCCGCCATCTCCCGCGGCTCCCACTGCGACGAGGAGCATCTGGCCGAGGCCGAGTCGCTGCTGTCCTCCACCGGGCACGTGATCCGGGTCCCGGAGAACCAGCAGGACGCCGTCACCGCCATCTCGGGGACCGGTCCCGCCTACCTGTTCTTCGTGGTCGAGGCGATGATCGAGGCTGGCGTACACCTCGGACTTCCTCGTGCGACCGCCACGGAGCTGGTCGTGCAGACGATGGTCGGTTCGGCGAAGCTTCTGCGCGAGACCGGTGAGCATCCCGTGGTGCTGCGCGAACGCGTGACGTCACCAGGCGGCACCACTGCCGCGGCCATGCGTGAGCTGGAGGACCACAAGGTCCGGGCGGCGTTCCTGCGTGCGCTCGAGGCCGCACGCGACCGCTCCCGCGCCTTGGCCGAGGGTCTACCCGAATAACCCGCTCGCCGCTCCTAGCGCAGGCCGATCGCCGCCCGCGCCCGTGCCACCGTTCGCCCGGCCCGCGCCGACGCCCGCTCGGCACCGTCGGCCAGGATGCCGTCGACATAGCCCTGGTCCCGTGCCAGCTCCGCGTACCGCTCCTGCAGCGGTGACAGCACCGCGATCACCGCGTCCGCGGTCGCCTTCTTCAGCGCGCCGTACGTCGCGAACTCCTCGGCCACGTGGGCAAGCTCCGGCTCGCCGGTGCAGGCGCCGAGAATCTCGATGAGGTTCGAAACGCCGGGCTTCGTTGCCGTGTCGTAGCGCACGCTGGTGTCGGAGTCGGTGACCGCCCGCATCACCTTGCGACGCACCACGTCCGGCGGGTCGAGCAGCCGGATCACGCCGGGCGCGTCGTCCGTGGCGGACTTGCTCATCTTCGCCTGCGGCTTCGCAAGATCGGCGACGCGCGCGGCCAGCGCCGCTCGCGCCAGCCTTGGCACCACGAACGTCGTGCCGTACAACCGGTTGAACCGCAGGGCAAGGTCGCGGGTCAGCTCGACGTGCTGGTCCTGGTCGCCGCCGACCGGCACCGCGTCCGTGTCGTACGCCAAGATGTCAGCCGCCATCAGGCACGGGTAGGTGAACAGGCTGGCCCGGGCGTCGACCCGTCCGCCTCGTCCGACCTTCTCCTTGTACTGGATCATCCGGGACAGCTCCCCGACGTGGGCGGTGCACTCCAGCAGGTACGCCAGCTCGACGTGCTGGGGTACCTGGCTCTGCACGAACACGGTCGCGGCCTTCGGGTCGATCCCGGCGGCCAGGAACAGCAGCACGGTCTCGCGGGTCAACCGGACCAGCCGGACCGGGTCGTGGTCACTCGTCAGCGCGTGCAGATCGGCCACGAAGAACGTCGCCTCGCCGGGCCTGGCGGTGCTGGAGTCCGCGAACCGTCTCAGTGCGCCCAGATGGTTGCCGAGCGTGAGCCGCCCTGACGGGGTGATCCCGGACAGCACGTTGTGTCGCCTGTCGTCGCCGATGTCGTCGCTGATGTCGGTGGTCATGTCGCTCCGGTGTGAGGGGCCCCGCGACGATGGCGGCCGGACACGACGACGCCGCCCCGAGGACGAGGCGGCGATGGAAGGGATGCGCGTGCGCGAGCGGGCCGCCTACGTGGCGGGACACCAGCCGGACGGGATGCGCTCGGTCATGACGCCAGTGTAGGGCCCGGTGCCGGCTAACGTCAGCGCATAGGGTTCCCGCATGGGTGACCAGTCGGGCGCGTGCGTGGTCTTCGACGACGAGCTCACCGAGTACGACTTCGGGCCGAGCCACCCGATGGCGCCGCTGCGCGTCGACCTCACGATGCGTCTGGCCCGCGAGCTCGGAGTGGTCGGCGCCGACTGTGTGCCGCAGGTCCCGGGGTTCGTCGCCGACGACGACCTGCTCGGCACCGTCCACACCGGTGCCTACATCGCGGCCGTGCGGGCGATCACCTCCGCGACCGACGAGGACCTTTCATACGGCCTCGGCACACCCGACAACCCAACGTTCGCCGGCATGCACGAAGCAAGCGCTCGGATCGTCGGCGCGAGCGTCGAAGCGGCTCGACGGGTGTGGACCGGCGAGAGCCGGCACGCGGTCAACATCGCAGGCGGGCTGCACCACGCGATGCCGTCGGCGGCCAGTGGCTTCTGCATCTACAACGACGTGGCGGTGGCGATCCGCTGGCTGCTGGACAACGGGGCCGCCCGGGTGGCCTACGTCGATGTCGACGTGCACCACGGCGACGGGGTGCAGGCGGTGTTCTACGACGACCCGCGGGTGCTCACGATCAGCCTGCACGAGACGGGTCAGACCTTGTTCCCCGGCACTGGCACCCCGGCCGAGATAGGTGGCGCTCAGGCCGAGGGGTCCGCGGTCAACGTGGCGCTGCCACCGGGCACGGGGGACGCCGGGTGGCTCCGGGCGTTCCACGCCGTGGTGCCGCCGCTGCTGCGCGCCTTCGACCCCGACATCTTGGTGACGCAGCACGGGTGCGACTCGCACCGGGAGGATCCCCTCGCGCACCTGATGCTGAGCGTCGACGGGCAGCGCGCGTCCTACGTCGCGTTGCACGACCTCGCCCATGACCTCTGCGACGGGCGGTGGGTGGCGCTCGGGGGCGGCGGTTACGCGGTGGTGGACGTGGTGCCGCGGGCCTGGACGCATCTCCTGGCGGTCGCCGGCGAGCGGCCGTTGGCGCCGCAGACCGCGATCCCCGCCGGATGGCGACGTCATGTCGAGCAGGTGGTCGGCGCGGTCGCACCCGTCGCCATGACCGACGGTGGCAGCACGGCGTACTCCGACTGGGTCACCGGCTACGACCCGGACAACTGGCTCGACCGGGCGATCCGGGCCACCCGGAACGCCGTTTTCCCCTCACACGGACTGGACCCGCAGCCCTGAACCACGGATCCTCCACTCGGACACCTTTCCGACGGGTTTCCCGTCACGTCTTTCCCACCTGTCACATTAGGCACTACTCTTTCGCCAGGCACGGGCGTCAGGTCTGCGGTGGGGAAGCCGCAGAACGCGTCGTGCAGAAATGTGCGGTGCGCCCATGACCTCGTTCGATTCCGGGGACAAGATCCCCGAGGTCACCTTCCTCACCGTGGCCGAGGTGGCCAGGGTGATGCGCGTGTCCAAGATGACCGTCTACCGACTCGTGCACTCAGGTGCCCTCGAGGCGGTTCGGGTCGGCCGGTCCTTCCGGGTGCCCGACAAGGCGGTGCAGGAATACCTCCGGAAGTCCTTCTTCCAGGCGGGCTGACGCGCCGTCGAGGACGTCCGTCGCGGCAGGTAGGCTGACCCGTCTGTCTTCCGCAGGTGTCGCCTGCGGTCTCTGCCCGGCGAAAGGCGAACCGTGGGTTCGGTCATCAAGAAGCGTCGCAAGCGTATGAGCAAGAAGAAGCACCGCAAGCTGTTGAAGAAGACGCGCGTCCAGCGCCGCCGCGCGGGCAAGTGACCCCCCGGCGACCGGGGTACGCTGCGAAGACTGTCGGCGCTCGGGACAGCGGCGCTTTCCTCTCGGTACGGTGAGGTGTCCATGGGTCGCGTCATCCTGGTCACCGGCGTCTCACAGGACCTAGGTGCGCGAGCCGCCGTCAGCTTGGCGGCCGACCCCGAGATCGACAAGATCGTCGGCGTCGACGTGACCCCACCACGCGCCGACCTGGACCGGGTCAAGTTCGTCCGCGCCGACATCCGCAACCCCGTCATCGGCAAGGTCCTCGCCGTCGAGGACGTCGACACCGTCGTTCACCTGTCCGTCCGGCCGGGTCAGGGCCGGGCTGGCGGCGCGTCGACGAAGGAGACCAACGTCATCGGCACCATGCAGCTGCTGGCTGCCTGCCAGCGGGCAGCCACGGTGCGCAAGCTGGTGCTGAAGTCGTCCACGTCGGTGTACGGCGCGTCGCCGCGCGACCCGGCGATGTTCGCCGAGGGCATGCCGGCAAAGCGCCCGCCGCACAGTGGCTTCGCCAAGGACTCGTTCGAGGTCGAGGGCTATGTTCGCGGGCTCGCCCGCCGGCGGCCCGACATGCTGGTCTGCGTGCTGCGGATGGCCAACCTGCTCAGTCCAACGCTCGACTCCCCGATGGGGCGGCTCTTCCGGCTCCCCGTCGTCCCGACGGTGATGGGCTTCGATCCCCGCATGCAGTTCATCGACGAGGCCGACGTCCTCGCGGTGCTCCACAGGGCGACGGTCCATGACGTCGCGGGTGTTTTCAACGTCGCGGGTGACGGCGTGGTGATGCTCTCGCAGGCGATCCGCCGCATGGGCAAGCCCGCACTGCCGGTCCCGTCGTTCGGCTTCGGCGCGGTGCTGACGTCGCTTGGGCGAGGTCTGCACGTGGACGCGAGTGCGGACACCGTCGGGTTCCTCACACACGGCCGAGGCGTCGACACGTCGGCATTGAAGACCATCTTCGGCTACCGGCCGATGCTCACCAGCACTGCGACGTTGAACCGGTTCATCGGTGCCCTGCCGCCGGGGCCGATCGCCGCCGCCCGCGTACGCCGCGTCGAGGACCGGGTGGGCTCGCTGGTCAGCGCGGTGGCAGGGGGGCGCGGCGATGGCTGACGCCGAGGTGATCCCGCTCGGTGTCCGCGGGCGCCCGGGCCGGGGTGCCCGCAAGACTCCTTCGGCGGCCGCCCGGTCCCTGGCCGAAGGCAACCGTCGCCGGCCGGCGACAAAGACACCTGCTCCACCGCAGCCCACGCCGCCAAAGTCGGTTCCGCCCGAGCGACCCGAGCAGATGGAGCAACCCGAGCCGGTCCCGGAACTCCCCGTCGAGGACGCTCCGGCTCCTCCGCAGGCACCGGCCGAGGCACATTCTCGGGAGCCCGGCGACTGGGAGCCGCGATTGGCGGAGACGTTGGCGCTGCTGCGCAGACGGCTGACAGGCGACTACGAGCTGGACGACTTCGGCTTCGATCCCGAGCTGACGTCGCGATTCCTGATCGCGGCGATGCGGCCGCTGGCCCAGAAGTGGTTCCGGACCGAGGTCCGCGGGATCGACAACATCCCGACCGACGGTGGTGCGCTGGTTGTCGCCAACCACTCCGGGACGGTGCCTATCGACGGATTGATGACCGGGGTGATGGTGCACGACATGGTGGGCCGGCATCTGCGCCCACTCGGTGCCGACCTCGTGTTCCGGCTGCCGTTCGTGTCGACACTCGCGCGCCGCGGCGGCGCCACCCTCGCCTGCAACGAGGACGCCGAGGCGATGCTGTCCCGCGGTGAGCTCGTGGGGGTCTGGCCGGAGGGTTTCAAGGGGATCGGGAAGCCGTTCTCCGAGCGCTACAAGCTGCAGCGGTTCGGCCGTGGCGGCTTCGTCTCGGCGGCGATGCGTACCGGCGTCCCGATCATCCCGTGCTCGATCGTGGGCGCGGAGGAGATCTATCCCCTCATCGGCAACGTGCCGTCCCTGGCTAGGCTGCTGGGGGTTCCGTACGTCCCGATCACGCCGCTCTTCCCGTGGCTGGGGCCCCTGGGCCTCGTGCCGCTGCCGAGCAAGTGGCTGATCGAGTTCGGGGAGCCGATCCGTACCGACGCCTATCCCGACGGTGCGGCGGACGACCCGATGCTGGTGTTCAACGTGACCGATCAGGTGCGCGAGACGATCCAGCAGACGTTGTACTCCCTGCTCGTGCAGCGCGACGGCGCATTCTCCTGACCTCTGACCGCACGGTCAAGGCAACCTGACCGCACGGTCAGGGCAACAGACCGCCGAGCGGTCCGCCACCGTCGGTGCCGCCGTCGGTGGGCGCGGACGACGGTGGGCTGCTGGTGGGACCACCGCCACCGAGAAGCCCTCCCAGCAGCCCACCCGGGCCGGTGATCGGATCGAGCAGCCCGCCGAGACCGGTGGGGGGCACCGAGACCGGGATCGACGGGTTCGTCGAGGCGGGCAGGCCGCCGGTCGGACCGGTCCCGCTCCCGGGTGGCAGGGTTCGCAGGGGCGACGTCGGGAGCACCTGGACCGGACCGGCCCTGACCGGACCGACCTGCGTCGGCAGGACCTGCCCGGGACCGTCGTGGCGACGCATCTTGTGATGGTGCCGACCTCCGGGAGCGATTCCGGACGGGATGCTGGCGACCGGACCGCCCGGTCCGGTCAGCGTGAGCGGGATCTTGGCGACGCCCGCGGCCAGGCACGAGGGACAGATGCCGTGGGCTTGCTGGTCGAGGGCGTTGACGGTCCGCGCAGCCGCCGCGAACGCGTCGTGGGTCGCTGTCGGCAGCTGCGAGGACAGGTCGTGCAACTTGGCCGACGAGGCCGAGACGAATGCGCCGACGGTGGTGATGTCGCCTTGGCCACCGCTCTGCTGGTACGCCTGCATCAGCTTCTGGCCACCCTGCGTGGCTTCGCTGCTGAAGTCGCGCAGCGTCGAGCTGATCAGCGCGGCGTCACTCGGCGAATCGCCGGACCGGGCGAGCAGACCCTTGACCTCGGTCAACCGGTCCGACGCCTGGCTGAGCAGCACCGAACCGTCACCGGAGTTCGAGGTCTGGATCGCGAGATCGGCACGCTCAAGGGCCCGCTTCACGGGATAGAGGGCGTCGCCGGGCAGCGACTGCGTGCTCGCCTGCGCGAGACCTGCTCCGCCGCCGATCAGGACGAACGCGGTGGCCGCGGCCGCCAACCGGCGTCGCGGCGCCGTCCTGGTCGGTGTCCGGGTGCCCGGGCGCTCGCTGCTGGGACGCGAGGCGGGGAGCACGGGGCCGGCTGGGCGGAGCACCGATGTCGCCTCGGTCACCAGGCGTTCGCGCAGAGCCGTCGACCAGGCTGTGCCTGGCTCGACCTTCGGCATCGACCGGAGCGCGTCCGCGACGAGCACCAGCTGGCGGACGTGGTCGTCGCGAGGAGCCACGCGCCCGTCGAGTGCGGTGGCGAACTCCTCGGCACGCCGTCGTGCCGTGAAGCCGAGATTCATCTGCGCGTCCTCGCTGGAGGTGCCGCTGCCCGAGGCTGGAGCGGGATCACTGGGACCAACGATGCCGGTGGGGTCTGGGTTACGGGTCGCGCCGTCTTTCGAATGCTCATCGGAGCTCCGCGGCCAGCGCGCCGGCGAGGTTTCGGACCGCTCGCAGCTGGAGCTGCTTGATGGCGCCCTCGCTGCGCGCAAGCGCCTTCGCGGTCTCGGCGATGGACAACCCCTGCAGGAAGCGCATCACCAGGCAGTCGCGCTGCTCGATGGAGAGGTCCTTCAGTCCGGCCATCAGCCGTTGGTTGGTGAGGTGGGCAAGGACGTCGTCCTCGGTGCTGGACACCTGCGTGTCCGGCTCAGGCAGCTCGTCGGCGACCATCTCCAGCCGGGTGCGACTGGACTTGTAGTGGTCGGTCACCAGGTTGCGGGCGATCGTGGTCAGCCACGCGCCGAAGTCGCGCCCCTGCCAGGAGAAGGACGAGATCGACCGCAGGGCACGGAAGAACGTCTCGCTGGTGAGGTCCTCCGCGAGGGTCACGCTGGAGACGCGGTAGTAGCAGTAGCGGTAGATCGACGTCGAGTAGTGGTCGTAGAGCTGGCCGAAAGCCTCGACGTCGCCGTCGCGGGCCAGGTCGACGAGGGCGGCCACCCGATCGGAGACGGCGTCGTCGGGGTTCTTCGGTTGGGGTGAGCCGCCCGATCCGGGTTGGGCCGGCGAGGTGGTGCCCCGGCTGGTCGACAGGGCCAGTGACAGGTCGACCGCGGGGTCGAGGGCGAGCATGACCGCGGCACGCAAGGCGTCCCAGCCGTGCGCGGGGTGGGTCGTTCCGCGACTCGCCGGCCCCATAGGGGGCTCCCTCCGCCTCGGAATTGTTTCGTCCCGAGATGTACCCGAGGATCGTACCCGTGGGTAGCGGAGCCTGCCTACCGGACGTGTGCAGTGCCACGCACGCTCAGCGCACCCGGCGGCGCAGTGCGACGGCGGCGGCGACGCTGCCGGTGGCGGCTCCGGCGACGGCGGCGGCGAGCATCCCGGCCCGCGCGGCCTTGCGACCGGTGCGGTAGTCGCGGATGCGCCACCCATGGGCCTTGGCGTGGTAGCGCAGCCGGGCGTCGGGGTTGATCGCGCACGGATCGCCGACCAGCGACAGCAGCGGCAGGTCGTTGGACGAGTCGGAATAGGCGGCGCAGCGGCTGAGGTCGAGCCCCTCCCGCTCGGCCAGCGCGCGTACCGCCTCGGCCTTCGCCTCTCCGTGCAGCAGTTCGCCCACCAGGGCACCGGTGTAGACGCCGTCCACGTGCTCGGAGACGGTGCCGAGAGCACCGGTGAGGCCGAGCCGCCGGGCGATGATGGTGGCGATCTCGATCGGCGCGGCGGTCACCAGCCAGACCCGCTGCCCGAGGTCGAGGTGCATCTGCGCCAGCGCGCGGGTGCCCGGCCAGATCCGCGGCGCCATCGCCTCGTCGAAGATCTCCTCGCCGAGCCGTTCGAGGTCCACCACGCGGTGCCCGGCGATGAAGGCGAGTGCCGACGCACGGGCCTGTGCCACGTGGTCGGGGTCCTCGACACCGACGATCCGGAAGTACGCCTGCTGCCAGGCGGCACGCACGATGTCCTTGGTGGTGAAGAAGTCTCGCCGGTGAAGACCACGGGCGAGGTGGAAGATGGACGCCCCCTGCATGACGGTGTTGTCCACATCGAAGAACGCGCCCGCGGTGGGGTCCGCGGGCGGGACCAGAGCCGACTCGACCTCCGCAGCCGCAGCCGCGGCCTGCCCGGCCAGCACTGAACGGGAGCGCAGGTTGACCGGGCGGTCGCGAGCCGCTGCTGGGGTCACGGGCCGAGCCTAGCGGCGGCCCGGGACCCCCCTTCAGGACGCGGGTGGGATGTTCTGGTTGACGTGGAACACGTTGCTCGGGTCGTACTCCCGCTTGACGTGAGCCAGTCGGTCGTAGTTGCCGAGGTAGGACGCGCGGATCCGGTCGTTGCCCTCGTTCATCATGAAGTTGATGTATCCCCCGCCCGCCGAGTGCGGGTGCAGCTCGTCGGCGTACCTCTTGGCCCAGCCGGAGATGAGCTCCGCGTTGGCCGGGTCCGGGTCCACGCCGACGACGACGCCGGCCCAGCCCCCGTCTCGGTAGGCGAAGGCGGTTGCGTCCTGGTCGACCCTGGCCGCTGCCCCGCCGATCGGGTAGAGATGCATCGTCGAGTGACCGGTCGGCAGCAGCTCGCCGTACTTCTCGTGCACGGCGATCGAGTCGTCGGAGATGGTGTCGAAGAAGTCGGCGCGCCAGTACCACTGCAGCCCCGCGGGATAGAGCCCGTCGAAGGCTCCTTGCAGCAGGTTGAAGGGCATCGGCTGGATCCCGACCAGCAAGGGTGTGCCGAACTCCCGCACCGGCGCGAGCACTCCGTCCGCGTGCTCGTGGTCACCGGTGTAGCACCAGACGATGCCGCACGCCTTGCGTCCCCACAGCTCCTCGGGGAACGGCGGCGCCGGCGGGACGGTCATCAGTCCGATCCACCCGCTCAGCTCCTCGGGCAGCGACGGCAACAGCTCGCGGTACCACTGCATCACCTCGCGTGCGTCCGCCAGGTCGTACAGCACCGGTCCGGCGATCACGGTGCCGTGGTCACCGATGTCGTGGCAGCGGAACGTGAACGACGTGACCACCCCGAAGTTGCCGCCGCCGCCGCGCAGGGCCCAGAACAGGTCCGGATGGTTCTTGGCGTCGGCGCGGACGAGGGACCCATCTGCCAGCACCACGTCGGCGGCGAGCATGTTGTCGACGGTGAGGCCGAACCGCGTCGTCAGGTAGCCGATGCCGCCGCCAAGGGTCAGGCCGCCGACTCCCGTGGAGGACAGGAAGCCGCACGGCGTCGCCATCCCGAAGGCGACGGTGGCGTGGTCCACGTCGGCCCATGTGCAGCCGCCGTCGACGCGGACGGTGTGACCGGCGGGGTCGACGGTGACGCTGCGCATCTGCCCAAGGTCGATGACCAGTGCGTCGTCCCAGACGCCAAGCCCGCCGGCATTGTGCCCGCCGCCGCGGATCGCGATCTCCATCCCGTGCGTGGTGGCGAACCGCACGCACGCGGCGACGTCGGCCGCGTCGGCACATCGGGCGACCGCCGCAGGATGCTTGTCGATCATGGCGTTGTAGACCGCCCTGGCCCGGTCGTAGTCCGGGTCGGCCGGGGTCACGAGACTGCCGCGCATCGTCGCGGCGAGGTCGTCGAACGGCACCGCAGCGGTCCGGTTCGGGCTGATGGTTGTGGACATCGTGGTTCCTCTCAGGTCTGCCCACCGACTGGCCGGGCACCACAAGGACGCTAGGCACGAAGCGTTCGCCCAGCGTTCGGGTCAACAAGAACGCGGAAGAACGCCGGTGATGTCGGTTAGGTCCCGTTGGCAGCGCGCCGCCAGTGCCGGACTGGACATGGAGAGCGCCAGTGCGCGGGCTTCCTCGAGGAGCCGAGCGGTCCCCTGACGAGGGCGTAGCCGCGCGCGGATCCGCAGCACCTCCGGCAGCCACCAGACGTCGTCGTGCTGCCGCGCCGCCGCCTGTGCGGAGTCGAGAGACGCGAGCGCCGGAGTGGTGAGGCCGGCGGCGAGCTGCGCCTCGGCCTGCAAGGTCAGCCAGTACGGCATGCGGGCGAGCGAGCCGGCGGTCAGCAGCCGGTCGATCCCGGCACCGATGTGAGCGAGACCGTCGTCGCCGCCACGGGCCCAGCCGTCGAGCACCTTGGCCCACTCGGGGTAGTAGGCGAACCCGAACCGGCCGCACAGGTTCGTCAGCTCAGACGTGGCCGCCAGCATCTCGGCGGGCTCGCCGAGAAGCTGGCGGGTCAGGGCCGCGTAGGCGAGCGACACGGCGAGCGTGTACGGGTGTTCCGACTCGCGACCCAGGCGTACCGCCTCGACGCTCGCCGAACGGGCCTCGTCGTCGTGCCCCAACATCCAGTGCGAGTGGGCGGACCAGGCGAGGGAGTGCACCTCCGGACGCGTGCCCACGATCAACCCCATCCTCCCGGGGGACAGGTCGACCGCGATGCGGAAGTGGTCGACGGCTGTGGCTGGCATCCCGAGGCTGGCCGCCGACCCGGCGAACGCGAAGTGTGCCTGCCCCGCCATCTCGGGCACGTCCTCGGCGATCCGCAGTGCCCTCGTCGCGATCTCGTGCGACTCGCGGGTCCGGCCTTGGACGAATCGGCAGGCGAACAGGCCGACCAACGTGGCCAGCAGCTCGTCCTGCCGCCCGAGTCGTTCGCACAGCTCTGAGGCGCGTTGGAAGGTCACGTCCACCTCGGTCGCGGAGTAGCCGTGCACGGCGTTGAGCGGCGCCGAGATCGTCTGGAGCAAGCTGAGCTCCTTCGCGTCCCGATCTGGTCCGGGAGGCAGCACCGCGACTAGCCCGAGCGCCCTGCGCAGCAACCGGATGGCCTCCCCGTGGGCGAAGACCGCGGCCGCCGCGTCGGCGGCACGCGCGTAGTACGGAAGCGCGCGATCGGACCGGCCGCCACGGTCGTACTGCTCCGCCAGCTGGCTGGAGACGTCGTCGAGCCGGTCGGCATAGACCAGCTCCAGCCCCTGGGCCAGCCTCCGGTGCAGCAGCCAGCGCTGCGCAGGCGTGACGCGGGCGTATGCCGCGTCTCGCAACAGGTCGTGGGTGAAGTCGTAGCCGCGGCCGAACTCGCGCAGGATCCGGCGCTGCCACAGCTCGTCGACCCCGCGCACCACCGTGTCGGGCTCCAGGTCGCTCGCCTCTGTGAGTAGGTCGAGGCTGAAGTCGCGTCCCACTGCGGCCGCCAGCTCGGCCACCTCGACCGCGACCGGCGACGTCTGCTCGAGCCTTCGGGACAAGATCGCCTCCAGGCTCGACGAGGTCGCGGACCCGGGCTCCCGCGCAAGGATTCGCGCGGTCTCGATGACGAACAAGGGATGCCCGCCGGTCGTCGTCCACAGCAGCTCGGCCTCCCGCCCGGCCAGCGGGTGCCCGAGCACCTGCGCGGCCAGGTCGGCGGTCTCCGGCTCGGTCAGCGGATCCAGCGTGATCGTCTCGACGTCACCCGCCGATGCCAGCGAGTGCAGCGGACCGGCCACGTCGGGATTGTGTGCGATCTCGTGCGGTCTCGCGGTGGCCAGCACCATCAACGGCAGCTCTCCGCCGTGCCCAAGCAGGTAGCCGAGCCAGGCAAGGGTCTCCCCGTCGCACCAGTGCAGGTCGTCCAGCACCAGAAGGGTCGGTCGAGCGCCGGCCAGCACAGCCCGACACAGTCCCTCGAAGAACCGCAGCCGTTGCCAGGCGTCGACCATCGCGCGCCTACCCGCCTCGCCGGTGCCCGGCGTCGATCGTGCCGGGACGAGCCGCTCCACCTCCTTACGCCAGACCGGGTCGAGGTCTGCCTGGAGGCTCTGCAGTGCCGGGGAGCGCAGCCAGTCGGCCAGAGGCGCGAACGGGATCCGCCCGGATGACCCGAAGCACCGCGCGGTCGCCACCACCGACGGACTGCGGCGCACACTTCCGGCGAAGTCGTGCACCAGCCGGCTCTTGCCGACGCCCGCGTCACCGGCCACCAGGACCAGCCGCGCCCGGCCGGCGGACTCCTCCCAGACGGACCGGAGCCGGGCCAGCTCCGGGTGACGGCCGACGAGGCCGGCGGCCTCGGAGGTTCTACGGGCTGCGCGCGGGGAGCCCGGCAGGCGTGCCCGCCCTCCTGCCCCGCGCTGCGCGATCAGCTGCTCGATCCGCTGGGTGGTGTCCTCGCTGGGGCTGATGCCCAGCTCGCGCTCGAGGACCGACGAGCACAGGTGGTACGTCGACACGGCTGCGGCCAGGTCACCTGCCTCGACGTGGAGCTCGATAAGGCGGCGGTATCCCACCTCCTCCAGGGGCTCGAGGACCGTGCGCCGTCGGGCGACGTCGCTGGCCCGGCCCAGGTCGCCGAGCTCGCGCAGAGCCGCCGACCCACGGTCGCACACGTCGACCGCGCCCCTGGCCAGGTCCGCTCTCGCCGCCAGCACCCAGTCCGCGTAGGCGCCCGGGAGCAACGGGCCACCGTAGGCGTCGAGCGCCGCCAGTGCATGCCTGGCGACGCCGGGCTTGTCGTCGGCTTTGCCGGCGGCGACCGTGGCCGCGCTCTCCCGCTCGAAGGCACAGACGTCGACGAAGCAGTGACCCTGCGCGCGCCAGGCCATACCGTCGTGCTGCACCTCGAGGCAAGGATCGGGACCGATCACGGAGCGCAGGTGGTGCAGCTCGCGCCGGAGGTTGGTCCGCGCCTGGTTCTCGGTGGAGTCCGGCCACAGCAGCCCGGCCAGCTGGGAGCGTGGGACGAGTAGGCCCTCGTGCACGACGAGGTAGGCCAGCAGCTCGAGCGCCCGAGCCGAAGGAGGGCCGGCAGCGCTCACACCGTCGACCCGTTGACCCCCCAGCAGCCTGACCTGGACCATCTGACCCTCTGCCCGGGAGGCTAGACCCGGGGCCCGACGTTGGGAACCGTACGTACCTGCGCGTGTGCCAGACTGGCTAGGTGACGACCGGGTACGCGCGCTCGGCCCGGGTGAATCTCGCCGCGCTCGCGGCTGAGCGAGCAGCAGAGTCGCCGGAACGCATCGCCCTTCAGGAGGCGTTCGGGGAGCGTCGCACCCTCTCCTGGTCCGGCCTCGACGCCGCGGCTGACAGGTTTGCCGGCGGCATGTCGGGCCTGGGCCTCGTCGCCGGTCACCGGGTCGCGATCGCACTGACCAACCGGCTCGAGTTCGTCGTCGCCTACCTGGGCTCAGTGCGGGCCGGGCTCGTGGCGGTGCCGGTCAACCCCCGCGCGGCGACCGGTGAGATGGTCCGGATGCTCGCCGACTCCGGCAGCCGGATCGTGGTCGCCGGGCCGACAACGGCGCCGAGAGTGCGCGAGGCGGTGAACGATCTCGCGCATACACGAGGCGACATCGACCTCGAGCTGCCGGAGCGGACTCCGGTCCAACGTGTCGTCGTGGTCGACGCCGTACCCGTTGGCGACGAGATCGCTTGGTCGCAGCTGCTCGACCAACCGGCCGGGCCGGTCGTGAGCCCCGCCGATCCCGAGGCGCTGGCGGTGCTGCTCTACACCTCCGGCACAAGCGGGTCGCCGCGGGCCGCGATGCTCCGGCATCGGAGCCTGCTCGCCAACATCGAGCAGGCGTCGTCGATCGAGCCACCGCCCGTGCGTCCCGACGACGTCGTGCTCGGACTGCTGCCTCTGTTCCACGTCTACGGCCTGAACTGCATCCTCGGCCTGACGCTGGCCACCGGCGCCCGGCTCGTGCTGGTCGAGCGCTTCGACCCAGATGGCACGCTGGAGCTGATCCGGGATCTCGGCGTCACCAATGTCCCGGTGGCGCCACCGGTCATCGCGGCGTGGTCGGGCCGTGAGCAGCTGCGCGAGTCCCTTGGCGGCGTACGCCTTGTCCTGTCCGGTGCCGGTCCGCTCGACTCGTCGCTGGCGGAGGAGTTCGTCGATGCTGCCGGCGTACCCATTGAGCAGGGGTATGGCCTCACGGAGACGTCGCCGATCGTCACGTCGACTCTGACCTCGTCCGCAGCCCGCGCCGGAGCGAAGGTCGAGGCTGGTTCGGTCGGCGGGCCGATCCCCGGCGTCGAGATCCGGATCCTCGACGTCACCGGGCACCCGGCGCGCCCGGGGGATCCTGGCGAGATCGGTGTACGTGGGGACAACGTGTTCTCCGGCTACTGGCCCGACGGGGCCGAAGGGCCGGCCGAGGATGGCTGGTACGCCACCGGCGACGTGGGTCTGATCGGTCCAGATGGCGACCTGTTCCTCGTCGACCGGCTCCGCGAGCTGGTGATCGTGTCCGGCTTCAACGTCTATCCCTCTGAGGTCGAGGACGTCGTCGCCGAGGTGTCAGGAGTCGGCGAGGTCGCCGTCATCGGCGTACCGGACCCCGACACCGGCGAGGCGGTGGTGGTGCTCGTCGTGGCCGACGGCGCGGACCGCAGGGTTCCTGACCTGGTGGACGCGATCCGTCACCACTGCGAACGGCGACTTGCGCGCTTCAAGTGGCCGAGGGAGATCACCGTGGTCGAGGGGCTGCCCCACTCCGCAACTGGCAAGGTCGCCAAAGGTCGGCTCCGGGCGCAGGCGCGTCGGGACGCCCTGGGGCTGTCATGACCTCGGCGGTGGCGCCCCGAGTCACGTTGTACACCCGCCCCGGGTGCCACCTGTGCGACGCCGCCCGGCTCGTGATCGAGCGGGTCTGCGCCGAGGTCGGGGGCGGCTGGACCGAGGTCGACATCACCACCGACCCGGATCTTCTGCAGCGGTACGCCGAGCAGCTGCCGGTGACGATGGTCGACGGCCAGCAGCACGACTTCTGGCGAGTGGACGCCGACCGGCTGCGCGCGGCCCTCGCAGTCCGCCACTGACCAGAACCCGCGGATGGGCGGACCAGAACCCGCGGATCGGCGGGCCAGAACCCGCGGATGGGCGGGGGTCGGTGACGTGGCTCACCCCCCGTCATCTCGGCCTGTTCTCGATTTTGTTCTCACGTTCACAAACTCTTAGAGTGGGTGCGCCGTGAGGAGAACCGTGACCGAAGCAACCCCCGTAACCCGCGTCGGGATCCCGGAGGCGACCGTCGCCCGGTTACCGGTATACCTGCGGGCATTGACCGGACTGACCGAGCGTGGCATCGCCACCGCGTCCTCCGAGGAGCTGGCGGTCACGGCCGGCGTCAACTCCGCGAAGCTTCGCAAGGACCTCTCCTACCTCGGCTCCTACGGCACCCGCGGAGTCGGTTACGACGTGGAGTACCTCCGCTACCAGATCGCCCGCGAGATCGGACTCACCCAGGACTGGCCGGTCGTCATCATCGGCATCGGCAACCTCGGGCAGGCGCTGGCCAACTACGCCGGCTTCACCTCGCGTGGGTTCTGCATCGCCGCGCTCGTCGACGCCGACCGGGATCGCGTGGGGGAGTGCTACGGCGGCATCGAGGTGCACGACCTCGCCGAGCTCGAACGGCTGATCGGCCTGCACCGCGTCTCGATCGGGGTCATCACCACGCCTGCGCCGGCCGCTCAGTCGGTTTCCGAACGCCTGGTCGCCGCCGGCGTCACCAGCATCTTGAACTTCGCACCGGTCGTTCTGAACGTCCCGGACGGGGTGGACGTACGCAAGGTCGACCTGTCGATCGAGCTGCAGATCCTTGCGTACCACGAACAGCGCAAGGCGCTGGCGGTGCACGAAGGGGTGGTGACCGCGTGAGTGTCCTGGTGGTCGGGCTCTCCCACAAGAGCGCGCCGCTGCCGGTGCTGGAGCGTCTGACGGTCGACACCGACGGCTGGTCCAAGCTCGTACACGACCTGCTCGAGAGCGAGCACGTCAGCGAGGCCGTCGTCGTCTCCACCTGCAACCGGGTCGAGGTCTACGTCGAGGTGGATCGCTTCCACGGCAGCGTCGAGGACGTCTCCGGCCTGCTCGCCGAGCGGGCCGGCGGAGTCCGTGCCGACGTCGTGCCGTTCCTGTACGTCCACTACGACGACGCGGCGGTCGCGCACCTGTTCGCGGTGGTGTCCGGACTGGACTCGATGGTGGTGGGCGAGAGCCAGATCATCGGCCAGGTACGCAACGCTCTGGCGCGCGGGCAGCAGCAGAGCAGCGTCGGGCCCGCGTTGAACACGTTGTTCCAGCAGGCTCTGCGGGTCGGCAAGCGTGGACACGCCGAGACCGGCATCGACATGGCCGGCCCTTCGATCGTGGCGGCGGCACTGGACCACGTCGAAGCCATCTCCGGCCCGCTGGCTCCGCGCCGTGTCCTGGTGGTCGGCGCAGGGGCCATGGCATCGCTGGTCGTGTCGACCTTGAGTCGGCGAGGCGCGCGCGACGTCGTCGTGATCAACCGCACGCCCGAGCGGGCCGAGCGGCTGGCGGCCACGGTGGGCGGTCGCGCCGCGGCCTGGGCCGACCTCGGCGCCGAGCTCGCGAAGTCTGACCTGCTCATCTCCGGCACAGGCGCGACTGGGGTCGTCGTCGACCGGGCGACGGTGGCCACGGCGGCCGATCGGCCGGACCGGCCGCTGGTGCTGCTCGATCTCGCGGTCCCCCACGACGTGGCGCCGGAGGCGGCCGCCCTCCCGGGCGTCCGGTTGCTGAGCCTGCGTGAGCTTGCCCAGGTGCTGGCCGATCCGGACGTGACGGCGGACGTCACAGAGGTTCGCCGGATCGTCGCCGAGGAGGTCTCCGCGTTCCTGGGCGCTGTGGCGTCTGCGCGGGTGACTCCCACCGTCGTCGCGTTGCGGTCGATGGCCACCGACGTGGTCGACGGCGAGCTGAACCGCCTCGACTCCCGGCTCCCCAACCTCGATCCCGCCGTGCGCGCCGAGCTGGCCCAGGCCGTCCGCAGGGTCGCCGACAAGCTCCTGCACGCGCCGACCGTGCGGATCAAGGAGCTCACCGGCGAGGTGGGCGCGCTGTCCTATGCCGACGCCTTGGCCGACCTCTTCTCACTGGACCCGGCCACCGTCGATGCCGTCACCCGAGTTGACGTGACCGATGCCGTCACCCGAGTTGACGTGACCGATGCCGTCACCCGAGTTGACGTGACCGATGCCGTCACCAGAGTCGACGTGACCGACCCCGTCACCAGGGTCGACGTGACCGACCCCGTCCCGCCTCCGGGGGTGGGGCCGCGATGAGCAGCGTGCTGACCGCCACCTTGCGGGTGGGCACGCGGGCCAGCGTGCTGGCCACCACCCAGGCCCGGATCGTCGCGGACGCGATCGCCGCCGCCACCGGACGCGCAGTGGAGCTGGTGCCAGTCACGACGCAGGGAGACACCGATCGTCGACCGCTCGCCGAGCTCGGCGGCCAGGGCGTCTTCGTCTCGGCGCTGCGAGAGTCCCTGGTTCGCGGGGACGTCGACGTGGCCGTGCACTCCTACAAGGACCTCCCCACCGCAGCCGCCGGCGGGATCGCGCTCGGTGCCGTGCCCAGCCGCGAGGATCCGCGTGACGTGGTGGTGGCCCGCGACGGACTCACGCTGGCCGAGCTGCCAACAGGTGCCCGCGTGGGCACCGGGTCCCCGCGACGTGCCGCACAGGTTCGCGCGCTCGGCCTGGGTCTGGACGTGGTGTCGATCCGGGGCAACGTCGACACCCGGCTCGGCAAGGTCGCCTCGGGCGACTACGACGCAGTGCTGCTGGCCCGCGCCGGCCTGGCCCGGCTGGGCCGGCTCGACGTCGTCACCGAGGTGCTCGACCCCCTGCAGATCCTGCCGGCCCCCGCGCAAGGTGCGCTGGCGTGCGAGGTCCGCGAGGACGACGCGGAGACCCTCGCCGCGCTGGCGACCCTGGACGATCCGGCCAGCCGTACCTCCGTGGCGGCCGAGCGCAGTGTGCTCACCACCCTCGAAGCCGGCTGCTCCGCCCCGGTCGGTGCCCTGGCCGACGTGGCCCTGGGGGAGGACGGCGACGAGATCTGGCTGCGCGCCGTCGTCGTCGACATCAGCGGCGCGCCCGCGATCCGCCGCTCCGCCAGCGGGCCGGTGGATGACCCGATCGGAGTCGGCGCGCGGCTCGCTGCGCAGATGCTCGTCGACGGTGCCGCGTCGTTGATGGCCCGACCGCCAAGTCCCGAAGAAGAGGTGACGTCATGACCGCACGACCGCTCCGGCAGACCAGGAAGAAGAACGAAGTGACCGCCTCCACCGTCACCGGCAAGACCCGCACCACCAAGTCGCGTGCCACCGTGCCGGTTACCGACAAGGCACCTCGCAGGCAGGTACGCCCGGCGGGACACGTCAGCTTCGTCGGCGCCGGGCCTGGTGACGCCGGGCTGCTGACCGTGCGGGCATCCGAGCTCATCCGCGACGCGGACGTCGTGATCATCGAGCAGCCCGACCACGTCTCCCTCGTGGCGCAGGTGCGCGGCATCTGCCTCCCGGACGAGACGGTGTCGTCGGGTCTGCCCGGCGTCGAGGTCGTCGACGGAGGCTTCGGCGACGACGGCGCCCCGCTGACCCACGCCGCGAGGTCGAGGCTCGTCGTGCGGCACGCCAAGACGGGTGCCCGGGTGGTCCGGTTGCTGATCGGTGACCCGTTCACCTACGCCACCGGTCCGGAGGAGGCTGCGGCCTGCCGCAAGGCCGGGCTGAGCTTCGAGGTGGTGCCCGGGGTGTCCGCGATGAGCGCAGTGCCCACCTACGCCGGGATCCCACTGACGACTCGCACCAAGCGCGAGATCGCGGTGGTCAACGTGGCCGAGTCGAGGATCGACTGGTCCCGCTACGGGGACGACCGGACCCTTGTGCTGCTGTCCGCCGCTCGCCACATCGGCGACATCGCCGCCGCCTTGCTCGCGGCCGGGCGCGACCCGCTCACGCCCGTCGCGATGACCCGCGTCGGCACCACCACCGCACAGTCCACCCTCGTGTCGACGTTGGATTCGATCGGCGCCGATGCCAAGGCCGCACGGATCGCCCCGCCCGTGGTCACCGTCGTCGGCGACGTGGTCGAGGCCCGCGCGTCACTGTCATGGTTCGAGACCAAGCCGTTGTTCGGCTGGCGGGTTCTGGTCCCGCGTACCAAGGACCAGGCCGGTGGCCTCTCGTCCCGACTGCGCGACTACGGTGCCGTGCCCGAGGAGGTTCCGACCATCTCCGTCGAGCCGCCACGCAACCCTCAGCAGATGGACAAGGCGATCCGCGGCCTGGTCGAAGGCCGCTACGAGTGGGTCGCGTTCACGTCGGTCAACGCGGTCAAAGCGGTTCACGAGAAGTTCGATGAGTACGGTCTGGACGCCCGCGCGTTCTCCGGGCTCAAGATCGCCGCGGTCGGTGACAAGACCGCGGACGCCATGCTCACCTGGGGGATCCGGCCCGATCTGGTGCCGAGCGGGGAGCAGTCGGCGCGCGGGCTGCTGGAGGACTGGCCGCCGTTCGACGAGCTGCTGGACCCGATCAACCGGGTATTCCTGCCCCGGGCCGACATCGCAACCGAGACGCTGGTCGCCGGGCTGATCGAGCTGGGTTGGGAGGTCGATGACGTCACGGCCTACCGCACCGTCCGGGCGGCCCCGCCGCCAGCGCCCACGCGTGAGGCGATCAAGTCGGGCAAGTTCGACGCGGTCGTGTTCACGTCGTCCTCGACCGTGCGCAACCTCGTCGGCATCGCCGGCAAGCCGCACGCCGGCACCGTCATCGCGTGCATCGGTCCCGCGACCGTCAAGACCGCCGAGGAGCACGGACTGCGAGTCGACGTGATGGCCGACCAGCCGTCGGTGGAGCAGTTGGCCGAGGCCCTGGCCGACTTCGCGGCCCGTCGCGCGCTGTCCCTGGTCGAGGCGGGCGACGAGGTGACCAGGCCGTCACAGCGGCGTCCCACTGTCCGGCGCAGGGCGACCTGAGCCGGCCGTGGGATTCCCCCAGTCACGGCCGCGCCGGCTGCGCACGTCGGCGGCCGTGCGCCGGCTGGTCGGCGAGACGTCGTTGCAGCAACGACAGTTGGTGCTGCCATTGTTCGTCCGCGAGGGTGTGACCGAGCCGGTCTCGATCGGGTCGATGCCGGGCGTCGTGCAGCACAGCCGGGCGTCTGCTCGGCGCGCGGTGGCCGAGGCCGCCGCCGCCGGTCTCGGCGGGGTGATGCTGTTCGGTGTGCCGACCCGCAAGGACGCGACGGGATCGGGCGGGCTCGATCCCCAGGGCATCCTCAACGTGGCGATCGGCGATGCCGTCGCCGAGGTCGGTGACGCGCTCGTCGTCATGAGCGACCTCTGCCTCGACGAGTTCACCGACCACGGGCACTGCGGGGTGCTGGATGCCGCCGGCCGGGTGGACAACGACGCAACGCTCGCCGTCTACGCCGACATGGCAGTCGCCCAGGCCGGCGCCGGCGCGCACATGCTGGGGCCGAGCGGCATGATGGACGGTCAGGTGGCCGCCATCCGGTCCGCGCTCGACGACGCCGGGCACCTCGACACGGCTGTCCTGGCCTACTCCGCGAAGTATGCGTCCGCGTTCTACGGTCCCTTCCGGGAGGCCGTCGACTCCACACTGCAGGGGGATCGGCGGACGTACCAGCAGGATCCGGCCAACGCCCGCGAGGCCGTACGCGAGGCGCTGCTCGACGTCAATGAGGGCGCAGACGTCGTCATGGTCAAGCCGGCGCTGGGCTACCTCGATCTGGTCCGCGACGTCCGTGAGGCCGTCGACGTGCCCGTCGCGGCCTACAACGTGTCCGGGGAGTACTCCATGATCGAGGCTGCCGCGGCCCGCGGCTGGATCGAGCGTGAGCGGGCCATCCTCGAAGCGCTGACCTCGATCCGCCGGGCGGGCGCCGACATCGTGCTGACGTACTGGGCAACCGAGGCCGCCGGCTGGCTCGACGCGGGGACGTAGCCGCACTGCAAAGCTTCTCGACCCGCGGGCCAATCGACGTCGGTGGCGTTGCCGCTGGCACGGCCAGGTCGTGCCCAGGTCGTGCCCAGGTCGTGCCCAGATCGTGCCCAGATCGTGCCCAGATGGTGCTTGGCGTCAGTTCGCGGTGAACGTGAGTGGCGGTGCGGCGTCGATCAGGTTGGGAATGTTCTCGTCACCGACCTGGCCCTGACCACCGACTGGCGTTCCCTTCAGGTTCGAGTACGCCTGGGTGTCCGTGAATCCGGTGACGCTGTAGAGCTCGTCGCCGGCGGCTGGGCTGCCGATGTCCCTGAGCGGTACCCACCAGTTGATGGAGTTGCCGGTAATGCTGCCGGGGACCGTGGTGGTCATCGGGTAGGTGAAGTACTTCGGGTGCGTGGTGTTGATGGAGCCGGTGCTGCCGGTGTAGAACGCCGGCGGGCCCCCTCGCACGGATTCCATCCCGGCGTAGAAGATGTTGCCGTCGCCGTTGAAGCCGCCGTTGCCGTTGGGCTTGTGGTAGGCGGGGGCGGCCCAGCGCACCAGCCACTCTCCGACGTCGCCGCCGAGGGTCGGGTCGACCGCGAGATCATGGGCGAGGTTGTCGTCCGCGGTGCTCATGCTGATCTTCAACCGCTGATGGACCTGCTGGACCCGGACCGCGGTGACATCGAGATTGGCGCTGCCCGCAGTGGCACGCCCGGCTGAGGCGTAGTAGCCATCGCCGGTGGCGTCCGTGACCGAGGCGGTCGCTGCATCGCTCGTCCGCGGAGTCAGGGTGCCGTGCGAGGCATACAGACTCGGGCCGGAGTCCTGGGTCGCGATGATGGTCGGACCGGCAGCCTCCGGCGGGGTCTGCCCGCAACCGCCGCAGGTGTCGCCGTTGCGATCGGCGGAGGTGTCATCGACGTACGACACCACGGCCTGACCGGCCGTTCCCGACGTGACCTGAAGGAAGTCGCCGAGGCTGCGGTCGGGGGAGCCACCCAACCCCTGGGTGGAGATGGTGCCGTACTTGTTCTGGTGGTCGCTGACCTTGGCCAGCTGGAAGGACGGCTGCGTCGAGGTGGCGTTGGTGCTCTGCGCCAGGTACACGTTCCAGGTCCCGTTGTCCAAGGTGTCCGGGCCGTACTGTCCGTGGGCGTTGGTCGCCTGCGGCGCCCCTTCGAACGCGATCGCGACTCGTCCCGCCGAACCGGCGGTCACCCACGGCATCACACTGTTGGGCAGTCCCGCTGGAGACACGCGCGTGGGGCGGCTCCAGTGCTGCGCACCGTCGGTGGACACGGCGAGGTAGACCGCGCCGGGACCGATGGGGGCGGTGCTGCCGGCGCTCGCGGTCGGGTACTGCGACCACACCGCGTACAGGTTGCCCGCCCGATCGATCGCCAGGGAGGCGAACAGGTTGCCCGTCGTGAAGTTCCCGGCTGGGCGGGGGAAGGAGTCGTGCCAGAACTCGTTGACCCGCCCGGTGTCGGGCCGGGTCTTGGTCGGATCGGTGCAGTCAGCAGCAACCTGTGCGGCGTCGGTGTCGCCCTCGGCGCCCCGGCAGGCCGACACGATCACCGAGTTGCCCAGCGACCCGGTGTGGATCGCGTACACCGCGTGCTGGTACCGGCTGCCCGCGACATCGTTCACCACGATGTTGCCGGGGATGCCCTCGTCAGCGCTGATCACCGCGGGGGGCAGCGGGCAGGGTGCTCCCGGCGTGGCGCAGTTCGCGCCGTAGTGCACGCCGTCGAGCGACTCGTTCATCACCAGCTGGTTGCCCAGCGTGTTCTGCCCCCCGCTGCCGGTGTCGGTGTTCTGCTCGACGTTGTCGTAGTCCAGGTACAGCCGGCCGTCGTGCGCCCCGCCCCCCACGGCTGTGCTACCGCCGTTCGTGTCGATGCCCAGCCACTGCCGGTCCACCCCCGTGCCGTTGACGGAGGTGCAGCTGGTCTGCCAGGTCTTGCCGTGGTCGGTCGACCTGGAGGCGGTGAAGTTCGTCAGGCCTTGCAGGTCCACGAAGTACAGGTCGCCGTCGACCGGGTCGACCTTCAGCTCAGAGTCGCCGCCGCCCACGCAGGTGCTTGTCTTGCCCGCCACGTTGCCCTCGGCCAAGTGGAAGCTGCGGCGCTGATCGTCCGAGCGCCACACGAACGACTGAGTCGTGGAGAAACCGAACGGTTCGCTGTTGTAGGTCTGCCCGGTGCGCGGGTCCACCGCCACGTCCGGCTCGAAACCGGGCCGGAAGTTGTCGACCACGGAGTGTAGGCCGAACCCGAGTGGTGACGCACCTGGGTGCTGCCCTGGTCCGGGATACGCTCGATCGGCTGCGCCAAGCGCAGAACCCGACCCGCCGATCGCAGCGGCCAAAGCCGCTGCCGCGAGGGATGCGAGGACTGTCCGTCGGTTCATCGACGCTCCAGTGCGGTCATCGACCGTGTGGCCGGCTCCAGTTTGTGGGGAAACGACTCCCGAATCTGGTCAACGACTCCGGCGCGAGCCGGTTACGTGGAACAGTCGGCGTCCGGGACCGAACGGCGATGGGTGCACACCCCACCAGGCCCACGCCCGTTCCCGTGCCAGGGCGTGCGCTGTCCGCAGCGCGGGGAGGTGTACGGCGTCGGCCTCGTCCAGAACCCGCCATGTGGTGGGCATCGAGGCGACCGGGCCGTGGAGGTCCTTACGATCCCCAAGCACGGCGATACCGGTGGTGGCGTCCGCGCCGTCGGCGACCGCAACCGCGAGATCGGTGAACACCCGCCCCGGGGCATGGACCCAGGGACCGCGGTAGCTGTCAGCCAACGCCGGGGTCACCGCGTCGACCAGGCCGGTGCACTCGGCCAGTTCCCTGGACTCAACTCCGGGTGTGAGCTGGTCAGCTAAGCTCAACCGCGAGCGTCCGATGAAAGTGGCAAGCATCTTCCGGTGCGATATCGACCGCAAAGATCTGCAGTCGCGTGCCTTGGCCCGGAACCTTCGAGGTAGCTAGCCACCGTGATTCCGACTGGAACACACTAGCCCGAATTAGCGCGCCGCCAATATAAATGTCCATCAGCGGCCATTCCCCCACGGTATCCAGCGAAGCAGACACGCAGTGCGCCATCTGTTCGTTCGGGGCAGATGGGAGCTGGAGAAGGTAGTGGAGTGCGTGGCCCTCGTGCCAAACGCTGGACTGGGGCGTGCTCATCACAATCAACACTCGCGAACCCTCATGATAATCCAGCGATGCCTGCGTGGCATTAAAGTCGTCCCCGGACATCCCGCCACTAACGTACACCGACGGCTGCCCCAAGGACGCTGACTCCAGGCGGTAAACAGGTAGCCTGCAATGCCGAAGCCGCCATCTACGGTTCCGCAAATGATTGTCTGACTGGCTACTAGGAGTGCACATGGGCACAGGCAGCTCCGGGCCAGTACCAGTAGTTGGTGTTTGCCACACAAAGCCAATACCCGCTTGGATATTCTCGGGGGTAGTTGGCGTTCAACTGGGCCACGCAGCCCAGCATCGATGCAGTAGTACGTCCGTGATCAGAAGTTGTCAAGCAGTCTGAGACACGTCTCGGTCACGCGGTCTGTATGAGGGCCTCCGGTGAGTCTGGTTGATTCAGCCCTGATACCCGATGAGCTTGGGATGGTGAGCGTGGCGTAGAGCGAGGATGCCCTTGCGTGGCGGGAGAATCGGGCTGTTCGAAGGTCCGTTCCTCACCGTCACGAAGGGCATCTCGTAAGTGTGTGCGCTAGCCACGTGCTAGCTGGCCCTGTCGCCGGCTGCGGATGCTGGTCAGCTGCGGAGGTACGACGCGCCATTCACGTCGATGATCGTGCCGCTGGCGAAACGGGCACCGGGCGAGGCCAGCCAGACGACCGCCGACGCTACCTCCTCCGGGGTCGCCACTCGGCCGAACGGGGACTGGGCGCGCACCGCGTCGCCATGAGGTCCGGTGAGAGTGGAGCGGGCCATGTCGGTCTGGACGAAACCCGGTGCCACCATCGCGACGGTGATCCCATGCGGCGCCAGCGCGATGGCCATCGACTGCCCAAGCGCGTTCAGGGCCGCCTTCGACGCGCCGTAGGCCGGGCTGTCCGGCTCGCCGCGGAACGCCCCACGACTGGAGACGTTGACGATCGCGCCACCGCCCGAGCCGATCAGGTGACGGGTGGCGCAGTGCATGGCGTTGGCGGCGCCCAGCAGGTTGACGCCAAGGGTCTGCGCCCAGGCCTTCTGCCACTCCGAGTACGACGTCGTCACCGGCGGATGCGCGGTGAATATCCCGGCGTTGTTGACGAGGACGTCCAACCCGCCGAGGCCCTCTGCCGCGGCATCGACTGCCCGGCGTACCTGGTCCGGGTCGGACATCTCGGCCTGCACGCTGACGTGTCCGTCACCGGGGAGTGCGTTGACCACGCGGTCCGCCTCTTGGGCGGACGAGCCGTAGTGGACCGCGACCCGGTCGCCCTGCTTCGCGAACGCCGCGGCGATGGCGCGGCCGATGCCGCGCGAGGCTCCGGTGACGAGCACCGCCCGGCTCACCCCGCGACCTCCGCGACGCCGGCGAGCAGCCGGTCCACGTCGGGGTCGTTCGTGTAGGGCGCAAGACCGGCTCGCACCGCGCCGGCGTCTCCGAGGCCCGTCCAGCGGGCGGCCTCGATCGCGTAGAAGCTGCCCGCAGGCGCGTTGACCCCGCGCTCCGCCAGCGCCTGATGGATCGCCCGCGGCGGCCGGTCGCGGACCGAGAACAGCACGGTAGGAGTGTGGTGCCTCGGGTAGCCGTGCAGCTCGACCCCGCGGATGTCGCGCAGGCCGTTGAGGAGCCGCGCGCACAACCGATCCTCGTGCTGCTCGACGGCGGTCATCGACGACAGCACCCGCGCCCGTCGGTCGCCGTCGGTGGGCACGAGACCAGCGATGAAGTCGACGGTCGCCGTCACTCCGGCGAGGATCTCGTACGGCAGCGTGCCCAGCTCGAACCGCTCGGGCACCGCATCGTCGGCCGGCAGCAGCTTGTCGGGCCGAACGGTGCCCCACAGCGAGGGCTCGGCCACGACGAGGCCGATGTGCGGGCCGAAGAACTTGTACGGCGAGCAGGCGTAGAAGTCGGCGCCGAGAGCCGTCACATCCACGGGCGCATGCGGGGTCACGTGCACTCCGTCCACGTAGGTGAGCGCGCCAGCCTCATGTGCCGCCGCGGTGATGGCGGCGACGTCCGGTCTGGTCCCGAGCAGGTTCGAAGCACCGGTGACCGCGACCAGACGAGTGCGGTCGGTCAGGGCACTCCTGACGTCGTCCGTCGCCAGCTCGGCACTGTCCTTGTCAAACTCGACCCAGCGCACCGTCGCACCAACGGCGGCCGCTGCCTGCACCCAGGGACGGATGTTGGCGTCGTGATCCAGGCGAGTGACGACAAGCTCGTCTCCTGCACGCCACTGCTTGGCGAGCGCCCTCGACACGTCGTACGTCAGCTGGGTCATCGACCGCCCGAAGACGACGCCTTCGGGCCGACAACCCAGCAGGTCCGCAACCGCTCGTCGCGACTCCGTCACGATGTCGTCCGCGCGCCGCTCGGCCGCCGTGACTCGGTCCCGGTTGGCGATCGGCGAGCAGAGGGCGTCGGCGATCGCGCGGCCGACGCTCGCCGGTGCCTGGGAGCCCCCCGGGCCGTCGAAGTGTGCGACGCCCTCGTCGAGAGCCGGGAAGAACGACCGGACCCTGTCCACGTCGAATCGCATGGGTCCATCCTGCCGGGTGCCGGATCACCCCACCGACCGGGAGCCACCCCACCCCCCACCGTCTGCGGATTCTGGCCCGCCGGTCCGCGGGTTTTGGCCCGCCCGTCCGCGGGTTGTGGCCCGCCCGTCCGCGGGTTCTGGCCCGCCGGTCCGCGGGTTTTGGCCCCCTCGTCCGCGGGTTCTTGCCAGGCCGTCTCTGATGGACCTCGGCGAAGGCTCAATCAGAAGACTCGGTCAGAGGCCTAGTGGACCGCCGCCGCCCAGTCCTCCAAGGAGGCCGAGCAACTGCAAGATGAGCTGCACCTGGCTGTCGGCGGCCGACTTCGCGGCTGCGAGGCCCTGCGGCAACGCATTCACGTAGGCATCCGTGCAGTCACTGAGGTGGTTGGCGATCTGAGTGGGATCGGCGCCCCCGGCCTGCAGCTTGGCCGTGCAGTAGGCGGTGGCCTTCTGCAGGGGAGTCAGCCCAGGGATGGTGGTGGGCGGCGAGGTCGGAATCGTGGTGGGGCCAGTGGTCGGACCGCTGGTCGGACCGCCGGGGTTGTGTCCGCCCCCGCCGCCCGGCTTGTGTCCGCCGCCGGGCTTGTGGGTGCCGCCGCCACCCGGCTTGTGTGTCCCGCCGCCACCCGGCTTGTGTGTCCCGCCGCCAGGTGCGGTGGTGCCGCCGTGGTGCGGTCGGCGGTGGGGACGGATGCCGTGCGGGAGATGCGTGACGCCACCGGGCCCTGCGTAGTCGTGGTTGCGGTCGGTGATGACCAGTGGCGAGGGCTGGCCGTTCGGCACCATCGAGTAGTCGCCCATGTAGTAGTGGTGGGCGATCGACAGCACGAGGTCGGCGTATGACGCGGAGTGGTTGTAGCGCAGTACCGCGGCCCGGGCTCCTGCCGGCGTGGACAGATTGCCCGGACCAGCGCAGAGGTACACCGCGGCCGCGAGCGCGGCGTCGTTGATGTCTTGCGGGTTCTTCTGACCGTCGCCGTCGCCGTCCACG
The DNA here is from genome assembly GCA_050700835.1 of Nocardioidaceae bacterium. Classification (GTDB taxonomy): domain Bacteria; phylum Actinomycetota; class Actinomycetes; order Propionibacteriales; family Nocardioidaceae; genus JBOHDX01. The sequence continues at coordinate 56,636 of JBOHDX010000026.1, read as the reverse complement.
CCGACCACGGCCCAGGTCTGCGGGATGAACTGCATCGGACCGACCGCGCGGTCCCAGACCGCACTGTGGTCGAGCAGTCCGTGGTCGGTGTCGGCGATCCGGGCGGTGCCGTTGCGGCCGTTCAGCAGCGGGCCATAGATGCCGGGTCGAGAGATCCCGTTGGCGCCGAGCACGTTTCCGTCGGCTCGCCCGTGGTCGGACTCGACCCGGCCGATGGCGCCGATCAGGGTCCAGGGCAGGTGGCAGGTCGGGTCGGCCTGCTGCATCACGGTCGACGCCCGCTGGTACGCCAGCAAGGCGGCGCTGGGGATCCCGTTGCTGGACAGGGTGGAGATCGCGCCGGCCGGACCGGCGTGCGGGTCGATGCCCACCGGGACGTGGTCGCCCATCTGCACGCTGGCGGGCATCTTGAACGCCGTCATCGGAACCTTGGGGATGGCCGGGTCCGCCGCGTGGGTGTCGTGGGAGGCCGTGGCCAGGCCGTTCGTGGTCAGGAACGCAGTCCAGATACCCGTCATCAGCGCCAGCGGCGCGACGACGGAGAGCTTCTGCCATCGGGTCACTTTGGGGGCCTTGCGTCGCCGCCCTGCGACCTTGGTCCGAGCCATGTTCCCTCCGGGTTCTTGCTGCGTACTCCCGCCAGCACGCCCACGCGCAACGTCGTCAACCTGCTCAACGATCCGCAAAACCGCAGGTTACGGCGTCGCCGGAGCACGCTTCCAGTCATCGTGACACAAGCCTCACAGCCGCGCAGAACACCAGAAATCCCCCCGCATCGGGGCCGCTTGCAGCCGTCGGTGACAATGAAGCAGTGACGTCCCCCGACTCGGCCAGCTCGGCGCTGTTCGCCCGCGCCCAGGCCGTGACGCCCGGCGGGGTCAACTCACCGGTGCGCGCCTTCCGCGCGGTGGGGGGCACGCCGCGGTTCATGGTGTCGGGGCACGGGCCGTACCTTCGCGACGCCGATGGCAACGAGTACGTCGACCTCGTCTGCTCGTGGGGCCCGCTGCTGCTCGGGCACGCCCACCCCGAGGTGATCGAGGCGGTCCAGCGCGCCGTCTCCCGAGGGACCTCGTTCGGTACGCCCGCCGAACCCGAGGTCGCGCTGGCGGAGGAGATCGTCGCGCGTACCCCGGTCGACTCGGTGCGCCTGGTGTCGTCGGGAACCGAGGCCACGATGTCGGCGATCCGGCTAGCCCGCGGCTACACCGGCCGCGACGTGATCGTGAAGTTCGCCGGCTGCTACCACGGACACGTCGACTCGCTCCTTGTCTCGGCCGGTTCCGGCGTTGCCACCTTCGGCCTGCCGGGCACCCCCGGCGTACCTGCGGCGTCGACCCAGGCGACGCTCGTGCTCCCCTACAACGACGTGGACGCGGCCGAGGCGGCTTTCGCCGAGCACGGGGACCGGGTCGCCGCCCTGATCACCGAGGCGGCGGCCGGCAACATGGGCACGGTCGCCCCGCTGCCCGGCTTCAACGAGGCACTGTCTCGGCTGTGCCGCGACCATGGCGCACTGTTCATCAGCGACGAGGTGATGACCGGCTTCCGCGTGAGCCGGTCCGGTCACTGGGGTCTCGACGGTGCGCGGGAGGGTTGGTCGCCCGACCTGATGACGTTCGGCAAGGTCGTGGGCGGTGGGTTCCCCGCCGCCGCGTTCGGGGGCCGCGCCGACGTGATGCAGCACCTGGCGCCCGAAGGCCCCGTCTATCAGGCCGGCACATTGTCGGGGAACCCCGTCGCGACCACGGCGGGACTGACCACGCTGCGGCTGGCGACCGACGACGTGTACGCGCGGGTCGACCACGTCGCGGACACAGTGCTCCGGTTGGCGTCCGCCGCCCTGGAGCAGGCGAGCGTTCCGCACGTGGCCCAGGCGGCCGGCAACCTGTTCAGCCTGTTCTTCGTCGACGACCCGTCGGTCAAGTCCGTGATCGACTTCGACGGCGCGCAGCGCCAGCAGCAGCACCGGTTCCGCGCCTTCTTCCACGCGATGCTCGACGGGGGTGTCTACCTGCCGCCGAGCGCGTTCGAGTCATGGTTCGTGTCCGCCGCACACGATGACGCCGCGATCGACCGCATCGCGTCCGCCCTCCCGGGGGCCGCGCGCGCCGCCGCGATGGCCACCGATGTCGACACCAACAGCCAAACCTGAGGCAGCTCGTGACACCACCAGACAGCTCCACCCGGACCGTCGTGCACCTGATGCGTCACGGTGAGGTGCACAACCCGACCGGCGTCTTGTACGGCCGGCTGGCCGGCTTCGACCTGTCCGAGCTCGGCCACGAGATGGCGCGGCGCGTGGCGACGTGGCTGGACGGACACGACCTGACCCACCTCGTGTCGTCACCGCTGGAGCGTGCTCAGCAGAGCGCCCTGCCCATCGCGGACGCGTTCGGCCTCCAGATCCACCCCGACGAGCGGGTGATCGAGGCGAGCAACCTGTTCGAGGGCAAGGTGTTCGGCGTCGGAGACGGTGCGCTGCGGCACCCGCGGACGTGGTGGCTGTTGCGCAACCCACTGAAGCCATCGTGGGGCGAGCCCTACACCGCGATCGTGGCGCGGATGCTGGCTGCGGTCGCCGACGCCCGCGACGCGGCCGCGGGCCACGAGGCGATGATCGTCTCCCATCAGCTGCCGGTCTGGGTGACCCGCCTCAGTCTGGAGGGGCGACGGTTCCTGCACGACCCGCGCCGTCGACAGTGCTCGCTGGCCAGCGTCACGTCGTTGACGTACGCCGGCGACCGGCTGGTCTCGGTGACCTATAACGAGCCGGCCCGTGATCTGCTGCCGACTCGGTTGGCGAAGAAGTTCGTGGCCGGCGCGTGACGTACCGCTTCCGAGTCCTCGCCGCGGCCACACTGCTGGTGACCTCGCTCGCGGGAGTCGCCGCCTGCTCGACGGCGGGGGCCGACCCGGGTGGCCAGGGCTACGTGTCCGGCGACGGCTCGATCATCACCGTTCCGGCCTCGCAACGCAGCGAGAAGCCGGACCTGTCCGGAATCGCCCTCACCGGCCAGAAGTTGTCCCTATCGAGCTACGCCGGCCACGTCACCGTGGTCAACGTGTGGGGGTCGTGGTGCTCGGACTGCCGAGTCGAGACCCCCTCCCTCGTTGCCGCGAGCAAACGATTGGCGCCACAAGGCGTGCACTTCCTCGGGGTCGACATCCGCGACAATCCCGATGCGGCGAGGGCCTATGAGAAGGCGCACGGCATCACCTGGCCGAGTCTGAACGACCCGAGCAGCCAGACGCTGCTCGCGTTCCAGAAATATCCCGCGATGGCTCCGCCGACGACGTACGTGATCGACCCGCAGGGGCGGGTGGCCGCCCGGGTGCTCGGGCCCATCACCGAGACGACCCTGGTCGACCTCGTCAAGGGTGTGCTGCATGGCTAGCTGGTTCGGGACCACTGCCTACTCCGGATCGCTGGTGCTGGCCCTCCCGGTCGCCCTGCTGGCGGGTCTCGTGTCGTTCTTCTCCCCATGCGTGATGCCGTTGCTGCCCGGCTACCTGTCGTACGTCACCGGCCTGTCGGCAGCCGACCTCGAGCAGACCCGGCGCGGCCGAATGCTGGCCGGAACCGGCTTGTTCGTGCTCGGCTTCGCGGTCGTGTTCGTGTCCTACGGGACGTTGTTCGGCGCCGTGGGCTTCCGGCTCCTGTCGTACCAACGGCCGCTGACCGTCGTGCTTGGGATCGTCACCATCCTGCTCGGCTTCGCGTTCATGGGATTCGTGCCGTTCCTACAGCGGGACGCGCGGATCCACAGCGTGCCGTGGGTGGGGCTCGCCGCGGCGCCGCTGCTCGGGATGTTCTTCGGCATCGGCTGGACTCCGTGCATCGGTCCGACGCTGGCGGCGGTGCTGTCGCTGTCGGCGTCCTCGGCCGACGCGGGGCGTGGAGCGTTGCTGGCGTTCGTCTACTGCCTCGGCCTGGGAGTGCCGTTCGTGGCCGTCGGGCTCGGCTTCCGGCGCGCGATGGGCGCGTTGGGATGGGTACGCCGGCACCAGCACGAGGTGTCCCTGGTCGGCGGCGGGATGCTCGTCACCGTCGGGGTCCTGTTGCTGACGGGCTGGTGGCTCGACCTGGTCTCGCAGCTGCAGCAGTGGACCGCCGGTTGGGGGGTCCCGGTGTGAGCAAACCGACCGTGGACACGCAGAGCGAGCGCACGGAGGAGGCGTCGGCGCCGTCGCCGCCGTCGCGTCGTGACCTCAAGGGCCGGCCGGCGCCGGCGCTGTCGGTGTGGCAGTTCCTGCGCTGGGTGTGGCGTCAGCTGACGTCCATGCGAACCGCCCTGCTGCTGTTGCTCTTGCTGGCTCTGGCGGCGATCCCCGGCTCACTGATCCCGCAGACCCGGGTGGACTCGTCCGCGGTCCAGAACTGGCAGGCAGCGCACCCGTCGCTGACGCCGCTGTTCAACCGGCTCGGGATGTTCGGCGTCTACACCTCGCCGTGGTTCAGCGCGATCTACCTGCTGCTGATGGTGTCGCTGGTGGGGTGCTTCGTCCCCCGTACCTTCCACTACCTGCGCGCGGTGCGGGCGCGGCCACCGATGACCCCACGCAACCTCAACCGGTTGCCCGCCTACGAGACGTTCAGCACCGATGCGAGCGTCGACGAGGTACTCGCGGCCGCCAGGGCGTCACTGCGCCGTCGGCGCTACCGCGTCGACGTGGACCTCGACGCTGTGCGGGCCGAGAAGGGCTACCTGCGTGAGGCGTGCAACCTCGTGTTCCACGTCTGCCTGCTGATCGTGCTGGTCGGCGTGGCGGTCGGCGCATTGCTCGGCTACCGCGGTGGCGTGATCGTCACCGAGGGGGAGGGCTTCTCCAACACCCTCACGCAGTACGACGACTTCTCCTCGGGTGCGTTGTACGACACGACGAACCTGCCGCCGTTCTCGTTCAAGCTGCAGCATTTCACCGCCCGGTTCCAGCCGAACGGCCAGCAGCAGGGGGCTCCCACCTACTTCGATGCCAAGGGCACCTACACGCCCACCCCCGGAGCTTCGAGCCGGCCGTTCGACATCAAGGTGAACAGTCCGCTGCAGGTCGGCGGCACCCAGGTGTTCCTGGTCGGGCAGGGCTACTCACCCGTCGTGACCGTGCGCGACGGCAAGGGTCACGTCGTGTTCTCTGGTGCAGTGCCGTTCCTGCCGGAAGGTCCGACGTACACCTCCGGTGGTGTGGTCAAGGCGCCCGAGGCGTCGCCGGAACAGCTTGGCTTCCAGGGCTTCTTCCTGCCCACGATGGGAGTCGACAGCACGGGAGCACCGCAGTCGGTGTTCCCGGCGCCCTACAACCCGGCGCTGGCGTTGTTCGCCTACCACGGCAACCTGTCGATGGACACCGGTGTGCCTCAGTCGGTGTACGCCCTGGACAAGTCGCACCTCAAGACGTTCACCGGCCGGAACGGCAAACCGCTGCGGATCCTGCTGCGACCAGGGGCCACCTACACCCTGCCCGGCCACATGGGCAGCATCAGCTTCGACGGCGTTCGCCGCTTCGCGAAGTTCCAGATCAGCTCGTCGCCCGGCGCGGCGATTCCCCTGACTGGGTTGATTCTTGCGGTCCTCGGCCTCATCGGTTCGTTGTTCATCCGGCCGCGCCGCAGGTGGGTCCGGGCCCGCTCCGAGCAGGGGCGTACCTTGGTCGAGGTCGCCGGGCTCGACCGGGTGTCTGGGGGAGACCTCGGCGCCGATCTTGAGGACTTGCGTACGGACCTGCAGAAGGGCTGACCCGAGACATGAGTGCGACGACCTACGCCACACTGTCCAACCACCTGGTGGTCGCGGCGACGGTGATCTACGCGCTGGCCTGCATGGCACACCTTGCGCAGTGGGCGATGAGCCGCCACGTGGGCGCACCGGTCGAGCAGAAGGTGCTCGTCGGTGTCGGTGCCGGTGTCGGTGCGGGGTCGAGCGCACCGGCGGAGCAACTGGTGGAGCGGGTCGACGGCCCCAGCGACGCCGACAGCGCCGCGATCGACCGCAGCGACGCGGCCGGCCGGGTCGGGGTCGCCCTGACGATGCTCGCGTTGTTGGTCCTGGTCGCTGGTGACGTGTTCCGCGCGCTGGCGGCCAACCGGGTGCCGTGGGGCAACATGTACGAGTTCGCCTGCACCGGCATCGCACTGGCCACGGTGGTCTACCTCGTGCTCGTGGTCATGTCGCACGTGCAGTGGCTGGGCTCGATATTCACCGCGTTCGCGGTCGTCGTGCTGGGCATGGCCGGCCTGTTCGTCTATGTCCCCGCCGGTCCGCTGGTCCCGGCCCTGGACTCCTACTGGCTGTGGCTGCACGTCACGGCGGCGGCCATCGCCGGCGGCTCGTTCTGCGTCGGCGCGGGCGCGTCGGTGCTGTACCTGGTCAAGTCACGGGCCGAGCGCACCACCCCGGCGGACAAGCGGACCGGTTACCTGTGGCGGCTGCCGAGCTCTGCCGACATGGACCGCGTCGCCTACCGGGTGCACGCGTTCGCGTTCCCGGTGTGGACGTTCGCGGCCCTGATCGCCGGCCCGATCTGGGCGCAGTACGCCTGGGGCAAGTACTGGGGCTGGGATCCCAAGGAGGTCTGGGCCTTCATCACCTGGGTCGTCTACGCCGGCTACCTGCATGCACGAGCCACCGCAGGATGGCGGGGCCGGGGCGCCGCCATCATCGCACTGGTCGGCTTCGCGACATTCCTGTTCAACTTCATCGGAATCAACCTGTTCGTATCCGGCCTGCACTCCTACGCCGGCGTCTGACCAGGTGGATCAGGCGTCGCCTGGGTCCGGGTCGTGGCGGTCCTTCCACTCGCGCTCCCAGCGCCGCAGCTCCTGCTCACCGGGGTCGGACGCCCGCCGGTCGAGGCCGCGCAGGAAGTCGGCGTCGTCGTCGGGGCCGTGCGGCACCCGCGAAACCGGGCGATGCGCGTCGGAGCGGCGCAGCGTGGTGTAGAGCCAGACGCCAGGCCCGACCAGGGGGACCAGCACCACGACGGCCAGCCAGACGAGTCGGGGCAGGTGCCGCACCTTGCGGCGGGGAGCCGACAGGACGTCGAACACGCAGAAGATGGTCATCGCCAGCGCCACGACACCCAGCAGCACCTTGCCCATGTGTCCAATGTAGGTCGTCATCGGCGCGCCCATGTGTGGAAGGCTCGGACCTGTGTCGTCCACTTCTCTGATCGGGCTCGCCGACGTGGAGGCGGCGGCCGCCCGGATCGTCGGCACCTGCGTGCGTACGCCGCTCTTGTGCCTGGCCGAGGCGGACTCGTTCTGGGTCAAGCCCGAGTCGTTGCAGCCGACGGGTGCGTTCAAGCTGCGTGGCGCAACAAACGCCGTCGCCGTGCTGTCCGCCCAGGAGCGGGCCAGGGGCGTCGTCACCCATTCGTCCGGCAACCACGGCCAGGCCCTGGCCTACGCCGCACGCCGAGCCGGGGTGGCCTGCACGGTGGTGATGCCGGACGGCTCGCCGGCGATCAAGGTCGATGCCACCCGCGGGTACGGCGCGGACGTACGCCTGGTCCCCGTGGAGCAGCGTGACGCCGAGTGCGCCCGGATCGCCGCGGACACCGGGTACGCCGTGGTGCCGCCGTTCGACGACGCTCGGATCATCGCCGGGCAGGGGACCGTGGGCCTGGAGATCGCCGCCGACCTGCCGGAGCTGGCGACCGTGCTGGTGCCGGTCGGCGGCGGGGGTCTGATCTCCGGCGTCGCCGCGGCGGTGAAGGCCAGCGCCCCTCGAGCTCGGGTGATCGGAGTCGAGCCCGAGCTCGCCGGGGACGCGGCCGCCGGGTTCGCCGCCGGCGAGCGGGCGGCCTGGTCGGAGGCGGACACCGGCCGCACCGCCGCCGAGGGGCTGCGCAGTCCCCAGGTGGGCGACCTCAACTGGGCGCATATCCACGCCCTCGTCGACGACATCGTGACCGTCACCGAGGAGGAGATCCGGGACGCGGCCCGGCTCCTGGTCGCCCGCGGGCGGCTGGTGGTCGAGGCCAGCGGCGCGGTGGCGACCGCGGCCCAGGTCGCGGGTCGGCTGGACCGCCGGCCGGGCCCGGTCGTGGCGATCGTCAGCGGCGGCAACGCCGACCCCGCGTGGCTGACCGGCCTGTGGCGTTGACGTACGCTGCGCCTGAATCCGCACCAGAACCTGCACCTGCGAAGTGGACGCGCCGTGAAGAGCTTCACCTTGTACACCGCCGCCCGGCTGGTGATGTTCGTCGTCGCGTGGGCCGTGGTCTGGGGGATCGCCCAGTTCTGGCTGGCGTGGGACACGACGAACGCGATGTGGACCGCGCTCATCGCGCTGGGGATCTCAGGGGTCGCCTCCCTGTTCCTCCTCAGCCAGCTGCGTGCGCAGTTCGCCCACAACGTCGCTGCGCGGGCCACCCGGATGACCGAGCACATCGACGCGGCGCGCGCCAAGGAAGACGACGACTGACGTGGGTTCTCCTTGTCCTGACCGCGACTGGACCGCGGAGGCGATCCGCCGGGTCGAAGCCGATGCCAACCGCTCCGCGGACACCCACCTGCACGTGTTCCCCCTGCCGGGCCCGCCCGGGGTCGAGCTGTACCTCAAGGACGAGTCCGTCCACCCCACCGGAAGCCTGAAGCACCGGCTGGCCCGCTCGTTGTTCCTGTACGCCCTGTGCAACGGCTGGATCGGGCCCGGCACGACGGTCATCGAGGCGTCGAGCGGCTCGACCGCGGTCAGCGAGGCCCACTTCGCTCGGTTGCTTGGGATCCCGTTCGTCGCGGTGATGCCGGCTCTGACGAGCCGGGAGAAGATCGAGCTGATCGAGTTCCACGGGGGTCGGTGCCATCTCGTCGACGACCCGACCACCGTCTATGCCGAGTCCCGCCGCCTCGCGACCGAGTGCGGCGGCCACTATCTCGACCAGTTCACCTATGCCGAGCGGGCCACGGACTGGCGCGGCAACAACAACATCGCCGAGTCGATCTTCGAGCAGTTGCGGGCCGAACCCCATCCCGTCCCCGAGTGGATCGTGGTCGGCGCCGGCACCGGCGGAACCTCCGCCACGATCGGACGGTACGTCCGCTACTGCCGGCACCGCACGCGGGTCGCGGTCGTCGACCCGGAGAACTCCGCGTTCTATGACGGGTGGGCCGGGCTCGACGACACGGTCGAGACCGGCGTCAGCTCGCGGATCGAGGGGATCGGTCGACCCCGGGTCGAACCGTCCTTCGTACCCACCGTGATCGACGAGATGATCAGGGTGCCGGACGCGGCGTCGATCGCAGCGATGCGCTGGTGCAACGCGAGCACCGGACTGAGGGTCGGCGGCTCCACCGGCACGAACCTGTGGGGGGCGTTGCAGATCGTGGCGCGGATGCGGGCGACCGGGCAGTCCGGCAGCGTCGTCACCCTGCTGTGCGACGGCGGCGAGCGCTACAGCCAGACCTACTACGACGACGGTTGGCTGGCCGCGCAGCAGATCGACGTCGCGCCGTACCAGAAGGTGCTCGACGAGCTCACCAGCACCGGCAGCTGGGTCGGCGATCAGCTGCCGCGGACCACATAGACGACGACCAGCACCGCGGCCACGGCGGTGATCGCGAGGGCCATCACCAGCAACGGTCGACCGGAAGCCAGGGGCGTGCCGGCGTCGATGGCCCGCTGGTTCACCCGCCAGCGTTGGAATCCGAGGCAGCCCATCGCGGCGGCGGCGACGGCCAGGGCTGCGGCCAGCACCTCGCGGACCACGGACGAGCCCAGGTTGGTCGCGAGCTGATCGACGCCGACGGACGCGGCCAGCAGCCCGAGCGAGGTACGGATCCAGGCCAAGAACGTGCGCTCGTTGGCCAGCGTGAAGCGGTAGTCGGGCCGTTCAGGCCGCTGACCGGCTGTCACCCTCGGTCCCTCCTCGCGGTACGTGCGTCGACGTCAGCGTGCCACGCCGGCCGCTCAAGGGCGCGCGAGACCCGGCCCGGTGCCGGCGGGTCAGTGCAGCGCGAGACCGAGCGCGATGCCCGCGGCGTACACCAGCTCGGCGAGGCCGGTGTCGCGCAGGACCGGGATCAGAGCGAGGCCGCTCGCGCGGGTGGCGATGCGACGAGACGCCCGCGCGGCCGGCAGCACCGACAGAGCCCCGAGCAAGGTCCATGGTTGTGTCAGTGCGAGCCAGAGCAGGCAGGCGGTGGCAACGAGCATCAAGCCCGCGTAGAGACTGCGGCAGCGGTCCGCACCGAGGACCACGGCCAGCGTGCGCTTGCCCGTCCTGGCGTCGGTAGGGATGTCGCGCAGGTTGTTGGCCACCAGGATGGCGCACGCGAGCGAGCCGACCCCGAGCGCCGCCACCAGGCCGGGCCAGGTGAAGCGACCCACCTGGACGTACGTGGTCCCCAACACCGCCACCAGCCCGAAGAACACGAACACGCTGACCTCGCCGAGCGCGCGGTAGCCGTAGGGCCGGTCGCCGCCGGTGTAGAACCAGGCGGCCACGATCGCAGCCGCACCGACGGCGAGCAGCCACCAGCCCGACGTGGCGGCGAGCACCGCGCCCGCGATCGCCCCGAGGGCGAAGCAGCCGAACGCCGCCGCCTTCACGGTGCGGGCCGGAGCCGCGCCGGAGCCCACCAGCCGCAGCGGCCCGACCCGGTCGTCGTCGGTGCCGCGGACGCCGTCGGAGTAGTCGTTGGCGTAGTTGACCCCGATCTGCAGCGCGAGTGAGACCAGCAGCGCCAGCGCCGCCTTCCAGGCCACGAAGCCATTGGCGTACGCCGCCGCTCCGCTACCGGCGAGCACGGGTGAGATCGCCGCCGGGAGCGTGCGGGGTCGAGCGCCCTCGATCCACTGCGCAAGGGTGGCCATGGGCGTGAAGTCTCGCAGCCGTCCGTACCCTGTCGGAGGTGGCTTCCCCGACCGTCCTCCCGGACGACCCGTCGAGGGTCTTCGCGACCGTGCAGCGGTGGTGGGCGGAGGCCGACGGGCCGTTGTTGGTCCGCACGTCCGGTAGCACCGGGACGCCCAAGGCGGTACTCCTCTCGCGCACCGCGTTCGCCGCGTCGACGTCCGGGACGCACGCCCGGATCGGTGGACCCGGACAGTGGCTGCTGGCGTTGCCACCTGCCTATGTCGCGGGCGTCAATGTGCTCATCAGGTCCCTCGTCGCTGGCACCTCGCCGGTTGTCGCGGACCTTGCGGAGCTGGAGCAGGGGGTCGACGCGATGGACTCGGAGCGGCGCTACGCGGCGGTCGTGCCCACTCAGCTGCACCGGTTGGCCGAGCAGGGCAGGTTGTCCCCACTTTCGCGGCTGGACGCGGTGCTGGTCGGGGGGGCCGCGCTGCGGCCGGCGCTTGCGGACCGGGTTCGTGCCGCGGGGGTGCGGGTCGTCCGAACGTACGGGATGAGCGAGACGTGCGGCGGCTGCGTGTACGACGGCGTACCCCTCGACGGCGTGCGGGTGCGGATCGGTGCGGACGCCCGGGTCGAGCTCGCCGGTCCGATGTTGTTCGACGGTTATGCCGACGAACCGCGTGGCAAGGCGGCTGGTTTGCGCGACAGCTGGTTCGTCACCAGCGACCTCGGGCACCTCGACGGGTCCGGCCGGCTGCACGTGCTCGGCCGTGCCGACGACGTGGCCGTCTCCGGTGGCGTCAACGTCCCGCTGGCAGCCGTCACCGACGCGGTTCTGGCCATGCCGGGCGTGCGCGACGCGGTGGCCGTCGGGGTCCCCGACGACGAGTGGGGTCAGCGGGTCGTGGCGGTTGTGGTCGGCGCCGCCCCGGCGCTGGTGGCGCTGCGCGAGCACGTAGCTCAGTCGCTGGGGCGCCGCGACTGGGCTCCGAAGGCGGTCGTGCGGGTGGACGCGCTGCCGTTGCTGCCCAACGGCAAGCTCGACCGGGTGTCCGTCCGCCACCTGGCCGCAGGGGCGCCGTCCTCGACCGAAGAATCGACATTTGGGTCGTGATGGCTGCGTCAACGCCGATTCTTCGGGGTCGGCGCCGGCGCGGGTGGACGGAAGAATCGACATCTGGGTCGTCCTGGCTACGTCAACGCCGATTCCTCGGGCTGTCCACAGGCGTGCTCACGAGCCGGCTGCTGACGGGCCACTTCGGCACCGGCCACGTGCGGGCTCAGGTCGCGGCCGGCCGCTGGCAGCGACCCGCGCGCGGTGTGATCGTTACCCACAACGGTCCGCTGACCGAGCGACAATGGGCACTGGTCGGGCTCGCCGCGTGCGCGCCCGGTTCGGCGCCTCGGCGGCGCGAGCGCGTTGTTGTTCGACGGCTTCGAGTGGCTGGGCGTACCACCGCGGGTACAGGTGGTCCAGCCGATGGGTTCGAGGCGGCCTAGCAATCCGGTGGTTGAGCCGCATTGGTCGATCTGGCTCGGTGACGAGGACGTGCACCCGCTTCGGTGGCCGCGCCGCACCCGACCGGCGCGCAGCCTGCTCGACGAGGCGAGCTGGAGCACCGTGCCCCGACGAGCACGTGCCCTCATCCTGGCCGGGGTACAGCAGCGGATCGTCCGCACCCGCGATCTTCGCGAATCGCTGGGCCGCCGGGGCACCTGCCGGCATCGTGGCCTCATCGCGGAGTCGATTCTCGATTCTGCGGGTGGAATCCAGTCGTTGCCCGAGCACGATTTCGACTTGGTCCGACGCCGGTTCGGACTCCCCATGCCCACTCGACAGGCGAAGCATAAGCGCCAGGACGGGCCGTTCTATCTGGACGTCGAGTGGGCGGAGTACGACGCGGCGGTCGAGATTCACGGCATTCCGCACATTCGCGTACTCCAGTGGGAGGCCGACCTGGAACGTGCCAACCAGATCACCATCGTCGGGCCGAGGATGCTGATGTTCAGCTCGTGCGCGACCCGGCACGAACAGGACCGCGTGGGGCGACAGCTGGTCGCTCTGCTCCGCCGCGGTGGCTGGACCGGATGACCAGGGAATCGGCATCGGGGGCGTGGTGGCGACGGCATTGTCGATTCTTCGGTCGGGGGGCGGGCGCGCTAGCGTCCACGCCGTGGACGGGCTGGCGTGGCGGGCGTACTCCATCCCGATGCGCACCCGCTTTCGCGGCATCACCGTCCGCGAGGGCATGCTGGCGCGCGGACCGGCCGGATGGGCCGAGTGGAGCCCCTTCTGGGACTACGCCGCCACCGAGTCGGCGGCATGGCTGGCCGCGGCGCGCGAGGCGGCGTACGAGCCGTGGCCCGAGCCGGTGCGCTCCTCGGTTCCCGTCAACGTCACCGTCCCGGCGCTCGGTCCGGAGGCAGCCGCGGCTGTCGTCGTCGCCGGTGGCTGCCGGACCGCCAAGGTCAAGGTTGCCGAGGCGGGACAGACACTCGCCGACGACATCGCCCGCGTCGAGGCGGTGCGCGACGCGCTGGGCCCGGGAGGGCGGGTGCGGGTCGATGCCAACGGTCTGTGGGACGCCGATGCCGCAGTGACCGCGATCCGCGCTCTCGACAAGGCGGCCGGAGGGCTCGAGTACGTCGAGCAGCCGTGCGCCGCGGTCGAGGACCTCGCCCGTGTGCGCCGGCGCGTCGACGTACCGATCGCGGCGGACGAGTCGATCCGTCGCGCCACGGATCCCATGCGGGTCAGGGATCTGGAGGCCGCGGACATCGCGGTGCTCAAGGTCCAGCCGCTCGGGGGAGTGCGCTCCTGCCTGCGCATTGCCGGAGACCTCCGCATGCCCGTCGTTGTGTCGAGTGCACTGGAGACCTCGGTCGGCATCGCCGCGGGGGTCGCCCTCGCGGCCGCGTTGCCGGAGCTGCCGCACGACTGTGGCCTGGCAACCGTGCAGATGCTGGACCACGACGTCGTCGACCAGCCGATGCTGCCGGTCGACGGATCGCTGCCGGTGAGCCGGCCCCAGAGCGCCGACTGGCCCGAGGCGACGCCCGACGTGCAGCACCGCTGGGCGCAGCGGCTCGCCGAGGTCGAGGCGGTACGGCAGGATCGGCGATCGTGAACCCTTCGACGTCGCTGGCGCGGACCATGGTCGACGAGCTGGTCCGGTGCGGTGTACGCGAGGCCGTGCTGGCGCCGGGTTCACGGTCCGCGCCATTGGCTCTCGCACTCCACGACGCCGACGCCGCCCGGCGACTGCGCTTGCACGTGCGGGTGGACGAGCGCAGCGCCGGCTTCCTGGCCCTTGGCCTGGCCAAAGGTTCACACCGCCCGGTCCCGGTGGTCACGACGTCCGGCACCGCCGCCGCCAACCTGCACCCGGCCGTTCTGGAGGCGCACCACGCCGCGGTGCCCCTCGTCGTCGTCACCGCGGACCGGCCGGCCCATCTGCGCGGAACCGGCGCGAACCAGACCACGGACCAGGTGAGGCTGTTCGGCAATGCGGTACGTCTGGGGGCCGACGTACCCGCGCCCGAAGTCGTGCCGGCGGACGGCAGCGCCTGGCGCGCCCTGGTGGCGCGTGCGGTGGCGACCGCCACGGGTGACGACCCAGGACCAGTTCACCTCAACGTCTGCTTCGCACCTCCACTGCTGCCGGACGAGACGCCGTCCGCGCTTTCTGGCCGAGCCGGCGACGCACCTTGGCTGGCACCGGCGCCGTGGCTCGAACCGGACGCTACGGTCCTCCCCCTCGGCCCCCGCACCGTCGTCGTCGCCGGCGACGACGCCGGCCCGCGGGCACGACAGCTGGCCCAGGACGCGGACTGGCCGTTGCTCGCCGAGCCGTCGTCGGGCGCGCGCACGGGCACCCATCCGATCGCGACGTACCGACTGCTGCTCGGCCACCAGAGCCTGTCCGGTGCGATCCAGCGGGTCGTCGTCTTCGGGCACCCCACGTTGTCGCGACCGGTCTCGGACCTCCTGTCGCGTCCCGACGTCGACGTTCTTGCGGTGACGGGGCGGCGGCGGACTTGGGCCGACGCGGGCCATCAAGTCGGCCGCGTGCTTGCCTCGGCGCGGGTGGAGCAGCACGACGACCCGGCCTGGAGGCAGCGGTGGGCGCAGGCCGACGGCGCCGCGCGGCGCGCAATCACGGCCCTGCTCGCGGACGAGCCCCGGTTGACCGGGCTGGGCCTCGCGCGGATCGTCTCCGAGTCGTTGGGACCCCGGGGCCTGCTCGTGGTCGGCTCGTCGCAGCCGATCCGCGACCTCGACCTGATGGCCGTGTCGCACCCGGTCGGTGAGCGGCGGATGGTCCTGGCCAACCGCGGTCTGGCCGGGATCGACGGCACCGTCTCGACGGCGCTCGGCGCTGCCCTCGGCCGCAAGTCGTCGCAATCCCTTGCCTACATGGGGGATCTGACCTTCCTGCACGACAGCAACGGCCTCTTCCTCGGACCGGACGAGCCGCGCCCCGATCTGACCGTCGTGGTGGCCAACGACGACGGCGGCGCGATCTTCGGCCTGCTCGAGCAGGGCGCGACGGAGCACGCCGGACCGTTCGAACGTGTCTTCGGCACTCCCACCGGTGCTGATCTCGCGGCGCTCTGCGCGGCCGCAGGAGTCGGCCATGTCCATGCGGACGACGCCAAGCAGGTCCGCGCTGCCCTCATGCGCGTTCAGGACGGCGTCCAGGTCGTGGAGGTGCCCCTCGACCGGCACAGTCGACGCGCCCTCGACGTCCGCATCCGCGACGCGGTTGCTGCGGTGCTGGC
Source organism: Nocardioidaceae bacterium (assembly GCA_050700835.1). GTDB lineage: Bacteria > Actinomycetota > Actinomycetes > Propionibacteriales > Nocardioidaceae > JBOHDX01. Next base: position 41,051 of record JBOHDX010000026.1, on the reverse strand, counting down.
CGGCCGGGTGTGACGTGCCAGGGATTGGAGTGCCTGGGCGGCAATGACAGCGCAGCCGCCAGCGACTACTCCGATCGAGTGCGCAATCTCGATCAAGTGAGCCGGAACCGTACCGCGGGAGCATTGTCGACGTGAGCCAGGCAACCGACACCTTCGTGCGGTTCGTCGACGCAGTCGCTGAGCTGATCGACGATCCGGACGCGACCGGCGTGACCATCGCCGGCCGGGCTCACCTGTCGCGGTTCCATTTCGACCGGGTCGTTGCAGCAATCGCCGGTGAGAGCCCCGCCGCCTTCCGGCGCCGGATCCTGCTGGAGCGGGCGGCGTATCGGCTGTCGTCGAGCAGGAACGGCGTCCTCGACGTCGCAGTCGAGGGAGGGTACGGCTCGCACGAGGCGTTCACCCGGGCATTCGCCCGGGCCTACGGCGTCACCCCGTCGCAGTGGCGGCGCGGTCCCTCCCGATCGTTCTGGCTCGAGGCACCGAGCGGCGTCCACTTCCATCCTGCCGGAGGCCTGCGGGTCCCGGCGCGCACGAAGGTGACCACCATGGATCTCTTGCAGAGCATCGTCGCCCACCACGTCTGGGTGATCGGGCAGATCGTCGACAGGATCGACCGCCTCGACGCACAGACGCTGGACGAGCCGATCACGATCTCGGTCGAGTACATCGACGACGAGCCGACGCTGCGCTCCGCCGTGTCACGGCTGATCGGCCAGCTGCAGATGTGGAACACCGTCGTCGCCGGCGACCGGTACGACTTCGCGGTCGAGACGCACGAGTCGGTGTCGAGCATGCGTACCCGGCTGGCCGACGCCGGGCGCGCCTTCACCGCGCTCGTCACGACGTTGACCGAGGAGGGCCGGCTCGACGAGTCCTTCGTGGACGCACAGTGCGAGCCGCCCGAGGTCTTCACCTATGGCGGGATGCTGGCGCACGTGCTCGCGTTCGGCGCGACCCGGCGGACCATCGTGATCGGTGCGCTGCACAAGGCGGGGATCACCGACCTCGGCGCCGGTGACCCGATGGGCTGGCTCTCCGCGCAGCAGCGCTAACCGGCTGCCTCGCGGCTCGCCGCGGAAGCGAGATCGCACTTGCGGGCCGGTCTGCCCCACCTCAGTCGCCTCGAAACGTGAGCTCGCGGCGTCAGTCGCCGAGGGCGTCCCGGACGGGCACGAACTTCGCCTGCGCCTCGGCCAGCTCCGACTCCGGCTCGGACCCGGCGACGATGCCGCACCCGGCGAACAACCGGACCCGCGCACCGTCGACGATGCCGCAGCGCAAGGCGATGCCCCACTCTCCGTCGCCGCCCGCGTCGATCCAGCCGACCGGCCCGGCGTAGCGCTCGCGGTCCATCTGCTCCAGCTCCGCGATCGTGTCAACGGAGAGGTCGGACGGCGTGCCGCCCACCGCGGCCGAGGGATGCAGAGCGGCCGCGAGGGCAAGAGCGTTGCTGTCGCCGTCGGCCGGACCGATGACGCCGGCGACGTCGGATGCCAGGTGCATCACGTTGGGGAGATGCAGCACGAACGGCGCTTCCGGAACGTTCATGCTGGTGCAGTGCGGGGCCAGCGCGTGCGCCACCGAGCGCACCGCGTACTCGTGCTCCTCGAGGTCTTTGCTGGACCTGGCCAGCGCCCCGGCCAGGGCGAGGTCATGCGCGTCGTCGCCGGTGCGCCGGATCGTGCCGGCGAGCACCCGGGACGTGACCAGCCCGCGTTCGCGGCGCACCAGCATCTCCGGTGTCGCGCCGAAGAGCCCGCGGACGTGGTACGTCCAGCAGCTCGGGTACGACGAGGCCAGGCGCCGCAGCGGCCAACGGACGTCGATCTGCGTGTCGCTGATCGCCAGCAGGTCGCGGGCCAGCACCACCTTCTCCAGCCCGGAGGAGCCGATCCGCCGCACGGCCTCGTGCACCTGGTGCGCCCAGTCAGCGCCGGACATCGCACCGTCGGCGTAGCGCAGAGCGACCGGCGAGGCGGGCGGCGATGCGGGCGACAGGTCGGGTACGCCGGGGAGCGCGGACGTCGACACCGTCGTCACCCACCAGAGCGGCTCGCCATCGCGTCGGCTGTGCCCGATCACAACCTCCGGCACGAGCATCGACGATGCCGCGCCGGACCCGTCGGCGAACGCGAACGAGCCGAAGGCCACGAGTCCCGAGCCGGGCAGCCCCAGCTCGTCGCGGACCACGGCACGCCCGACGACGTCGGCCCACCAGCGCTGCGCGTCGGCGAATCGGGACGGGCCGTGGGGACTGATGGACAACGCGTTCCCCCACCCGACGAGGCCCTCGCCGTTGCGGACCCACGTGACGGGGTCGACCGGTGGCAACAGGTCGAGCAGCGGTCCCGGGTCGTCGATCCGGGAGGTCCGGGCAACGACGGGTGTCGCGGCGGGATCGGCGGGGGCCACGGTCGTCACAGCCGCCAAGGGTACGGCGCGGGGGGCGACCAGCGCCGTGCGAGGGTAGGCAGGTGACCCGCGCGACCCTGGACAAGAAGCCGCGCGACGTCGCGGCCATGTTCGACGGCGTGGCCCGGCGCTACGACGTGACCAACGACGTGCTGTCGCTGGGACAGGACCGGCGGTGGCGTCGCCGGGTCGTCGAGATGGTCGCGGCTCAGCCGGGTGAGCGGGTGCTCGACCTGGCGGCGGGAACCGGTACGTCCAGCGAACCATTCGCGGCCGCCGGCGCCCTGGTGGTGCCGTGCGACCTGTCCACCGGAATGCTCTCGGTCGGCAAGCACGCCAGGCCTCGGCTGCCGTTCACTGCGGGCGACGCCACCCGGCTGCCGTTCCCGGCGGCCACGTTCGACGCGGTCACGATCTCGTTCGGACTGCGCAACGTCGTCCACGCGGACGCCGGGCTCCGCGAGATGCGGCGGGTGACCCGCCCCGGCGGCCGGCTGGTGGTCTGCGAGTTCAGTGCGCCCACGTGGACGCCGTTCCGCACCGTCTACACCGAGTACCTCATGCGCGCCCTGCCCCCAGTGGCGCGCGCGATGTCGTCCAACCCGGACGCCTACGTCTACCTCGCCGAGTCGATCCGTGCCTGGCCGGACCAGGCCGGGCTGGCAGCGCGAATCGCCGCTGCGGGCTGGAGCCATGTGCAGTGGCGCAACCTCACCGGAGGCGTCGTGGCGCTGCACCACGCCGTTGCACCGTGACCGCGCTCGCGCCGCGGCCTGGGTCGGTTCTAGACTGACCCACGGCTCTCGTGAAGCGTTTCACGAACTCACGGGATGGGTGGGCCCAGCAGTCGGCGACGACCGCACCAAGACCGTTCGAAGGAAGCCATGACCGCGACGCACGCCCCCGAGCGGGACGCCGACGTCATCGTCGTCGGCGCCGGCCCCGCAGGCTCGGCGGCGGCGTACCACCTGGCCAACGCGGGCCTCAACGTCATGGTGCTGGAGAGGACCGCGTTCCCGCGCGAGAAGGTCTGCGGTGACGGGCTCACCCCACGCGCGGTGCGTCAGCTGTTGGCGCTCGGCATCGACGTCGACGCCCCCGGCTGGATCAAGAACCAGGGCCTGCGGATCGTGGGCGGCGGCACCACGCTCGAGCTGCCGTGGCCCGACCTGGCCGACTACCCGGGCTACGGCCTGGTCCGCACGCGGATGGACTTCGACGAGACGCTGGCCCGTCACGCGCAGAAGGCCGGGGCGCAGCTGCGCGAGCGCACCGCTGTCACCGGTCCCGTTGCCGACGCGACGGGTCGGGTGGTCGGTGTCCGCGCCCGCGCCGTCGACGACGCCGGACGCAAGGCCGGCGCCGAGCTGACGTTCCATGCGCCCGTCGTCGTCGCCGCGGACGGCAACTCCGCCCGGCTGGCCCTGTCGATGGGCCTCGCCAAGCGGGACAACCGGCCGATGGGCGTGGCCGTCCGCACCTACTACACCAGTCCGCGGCACGACGACGACTGGCTCGAGTCCTGGCTGGAGCTGTGGGACAGCCGCCCGGACCGGCAACGCCCCGAGGGGTCGCTGCTGCCCGGCTACGGCTGGATCTTCGGCGTCGGCGACGGCACCTGCAACGTCGGTCTGGGCATCCTGAACACCTCGGCGGCGTTCCGCAACGTCGACTACAAGAACCTGCTGAGCCGCTGGCTGGACAGCACCCCGGAGGAGTGGGGCTTCCGCGAGCCGAACATGACGGCGCCAGTACGCGGGGCGGCGCTGCCGATGGGCTTCAACCGCAAGCCGCACTACTCACGCGGCGTCCTGCTGGTCGGTGACGCAGGAGGCATGGTCAACCCGTTCAACGGCGAAGGGATCGCCTACGCCCTCGAGTCCGGGACCATGGCGGCCGAGGTGATCGCGCAGGCGCTGGGTCGCCCGGACGCTGATCGCGAACGCGCGCTGGCGGCGTACCCTGCGGCCCTCGACGCGCGCTACGGCGGCTACTACACCCTGGGCCGGGTCTTCGTCAGGCTGATCGGCAACCCGAAGGTGATGCGGCTCGCAACCCAGCACGGCTTGCACCACGAACGGTTGATGAAGTTCACCCTCAAGCTGCTGGCCAACCTCACCGATGTGCGCGACGGCGACGTCAGCGACCGGATCATCAACGCCCTGTCCAAGGTGGCGCCGGCCGCATGAAGTGCCCCGACACAAGGCCCGCAAACAGCGGTCCTAGGATGGCGATCCCGACCACATCCCCTGTGTGCGCCGGTCTCCATGACGAGGGGAGGGCACCCGCGTGAGTGCCTATGTCCCGATCCTCGCGCTCGGCGCGCTGGCGGCGGCGTTCGCGATCTTCTCGGTCGTCATGAGCACGCTCACCGGGCCCCGGCGCTACAACCGGGCCCGCCTCGACTCCTACGAGTGCGGCATCGAGCCCACCCCGCAGCCCGTCGGAGGCGGCCGGTTCCCGGTGAAGTACTTCATCACCGCCATGCTGTTCATCGTCTTCGACATCGAGATCATCTTCTTGTACCCGTTCGCGGTCGCGTTCGACGCGCTCTCCTGGTACGGCCTGGTCGAGATGGTTCTGTTCATCGGTACCGTGTTCGTCGCCTACGCGTACGTGTGGCGCCGCGGTGGACTGGAGTGGGACTGATCCATGGGCATCGAGGAGAAGCTCCCCAGCGGCGTGCTGCTGACGACCGTCGAAGGCGTCGCCGGCTACTTCCGCAAGGCGTCCTTCTGGCCGGCCACGTTCGGACTCGCGTGTTGCGCCATCGAGATGATGACCTCGGGCGGTCCGCGCTACGACCTCGGGCGGTTCGGCATGGAGGTGTTCCGTGCGTCGCCACGCCAGGCCGACCTGATGATCGTCGCCGGCCGGGTCAGCCAGAAGATGGCGCCGGTGCTGCGACAGATCTACGACCAGATGCCCGGCCCCAAGTGGGTGCTCGCGATGGGCGTCTGCGCCAGCTCGGGCGGCATGTTCAACAACTACGCGATCCTGCAGGGCGTCGACCACGTCGTGCCGGTCGACATGTACCTCCCGGGCTGCCCGCCGCGGCCGGAGATGCTGATCGACGCGATCCTGAAGCTGCACGACCAGGTGCAGCACTCCAAGCTCGGCGAGCACCGGGTGAAGCAGATCAAGCAGCAGGAGAGCGAGGCCCTGGCGGCGACGCCGACGTCGCAGATGAAGGGACTCCTTCGGTGAGCGACGACGAGCGCCCGGAGGTCACGCCTCCCGGCACCCGCTCCGGTTCGGCCAGCCCCGACGACCTGCTGGCGGAAGACTCAGTCGGTCCCGAGGAGCCGGAGATCGGCACTACCCCGCACGCGGACGACCAACCCACCACGGCCCACCAGACGATGCCCGAGAACACCCTGCCGGCGCCGCCCGGGACCGAGCCGCGTGAGCTCGAGGTGGTCGAGGTCCGGGAGGGCATGTTCGGGGTGCGCGGCACCGGCGACACGTCCGGCTACGGCGGTCTCACCCGCCCGGTCGTGGTCCCGGGCCAGAGCCCCCGGCCCTACGGCGGCTGGTTCGACGCGGTCGCCGACCGGCTCGCCGAGCTGATCCCCGCGACGTCCGCCGCGGCCGTCGAGAAGGTCGTGGTCGACCGCAACCAGATCACCTTCTATGTCGATCGGGCGCACCTGCCCGCGGTCGCGCAGCACCTGCGCGACGACGAGGCGCTCCGCTTCGAGTTCTGCAGCGGGGTGTCGGGGGTTCACTACCCCGAGGAGACCGGCCGTGAGCTGCACGCCGTCTACCACCTGTTGTCGATGACCCACAACCGGCGTATCCGGGTCGAGGTCACCGCGCCCGACGACGATCCGCACATCCCTTCCGTCGTAGGCGTCTACCCGACTGCGGACTGGCACGAGCGTGAGACGTACGACTTCTTCGGCATCATCTTCGACGGGCACCCCGCCCTGACCCGGATCGAGATGCCGGACGACTGGCCGGGGCATCCGCAGCGCAAGGACTACCCGCTCGGTGGGGTCCCCGTCGAGTACAAGGGCGCGACCATCCCGCCGCCGGACACCCGGAGGGCCTACAACTGATGAGCCAGACCGCCGACCCCTACGCCGCGACGGAGCAGGAGACCACCTCCGGTCGAGTGTTCACCGTCACCGGCCAGGACTGGGACTCCGTCGCCTCGGGGGTGGCCGAGTCCCACAACGAGCGCGTGGTCGTCAACATGGGTCCTCAGCACCCGTCGACCCATGGTGTGCTCCGGCTCATCCTCGAGCTCGAGGGAGAGACGGTGACCGAGGCACGGTGCGGCATCGGCTACCTGCACACGGGCATCGAGAAGAACATGGAGTACCGCAACTGGACTCAGGGCGTGACGTTCTGCACCCGGATGGACTACCTCTCCCCGTTCTACAACGAGGCCGCCTACGTCATGGGGGTCGAGCAGCTGCTCGGCATCGAGGGCGACGTGCCCGAGAAGGCCACGGTGATGCGGGTCCTGCTGATGGAGCTGAACCGCATCTCTTCGCACCTGGTGGCCATCGCCACCGGTGGCATGGAGATCGGTGCCCTGACCGTGATGACGATCGGGTTCCGGGAGCGCGAGCTGGTCCTCGACCTGTTCGAGCTGATCACCGGCTTGCGGATGAACCACGCGTTCATCCGGCCCGGAGGCGTCGCCCAGGACATGCCTCCCGGCGCGCTGGAGCAGATCCGGGAGTTCATCAAGCTGATGGGCAAGCGACTTCCCGAGTACGCCGCCCTGTGCAACGCCAACCCGATCTTCAAGGGCCGCCTGGTCGACGTGGGCTACCTCGACCTCGCCGGCTGCCTCGCGCTGGGCGCGAGCGGTCCGGTGCTGCGGGCCACCGGCTACCCCTGGGACCTGCGCAGGACCCAGCCCTACTGGGGCTACGACAGCTACGACTTCGACGTCGCTACCTGGGACACCTGCGACTCGTACGGCAGGTTCCGGATCCGTCTGGACGAGATGTGGGAGTCACTGCGCATCGTCGAGCAGTGCGCCGACCGGCTAGCCGACCTCGAGGGCGCGCCGGTCATGATCGGTGACAAGAAGATCGCATGGCCGGCGCAGCTGGCCGTGGGGTCCGACGGCATGGGCAACTCCCTCGACCACATCCGCCACATCATGGGCGAGTCGATGGAAGCGCTGATCCACCACTTCAAGCTGGTGACCGAGGGCTTCCGGGTGCCACCCGGCCAGGTGTACACCTCGGTGGAGTCGCCGCGGGGGGAGCTGTCCTGCCACGTGGTGTCGGATGGCGGCACCCGGCCGTACCGCGCTCACTTCCGTGACCCGTCGTTCGTCAACCTGCAATGCACATCGGTCATGAGCGAAGGGGGCATGGTTGCCGACGTGATCGTGGCCATCGCCAGCATCGACCCCGTCATGGGTGGAGTGGACCGCTGATGACCTCTGCCGAGCAGCCCGGCCCGGCCGCGACGTCGGACGACGCGGCGCATACCGCGATGTCGTCCAGCGACAACGAGGCGACCGACACCGCGGTCGCGGTCAGCCCTGGCGTCCTCACGGACACGCCGCCCCTGGCCGCGCCGGTGCTCGCTGCGCTGCGTGAGATCGCGGGGCGCTATCCCCACCCGCGGTCGGCGCTGCTGCCGATGCTGCACCTCGTCCAGGCCGAGGAGGGCTACGTCACGCCGGGCGGGATCGAGGCGTGCGCGCAGATCCTTGCGATCAGCGCGGCCGAGGTGTCCGGCGTCGCCACCTTCTACACGATGTACAAGCGCCGCCCCGTCGGTGACTACCACGTCGGGGTCTGCACCAACACGTTGTGCGCCGTCATGGGGGGCGACGTGATCTTCAAGCGCCTGCAGGAGCACCTTGAGGTCGGCAACGACGAGACGACGCCTGACGGCAGGGTCACCCTCGAGCACATCGAGTGCAACGCCGCCTGCGACTACGCGCCGGTGATGACCGTCAACTGGGAGTTCATGGACAACCAGACGCCCGAGTCCGCCGTCGCGCTGGTCGAGGACCTGCGGGCGGGACGCGACGTGACCGCCACTCGCGGCGCCCGGATCTGCACATGGCGTGAAGCCGAGCGGGTGCTTGCGGGATTCCCCGACGACCGTGCCGACGAGGGGCCGGCCGCCGGCCCGGCGAGCCTGGTCGGGCTCGTGATGGCGCGTGAGCACGGCTGGCAGGCTCCCGATCGGCCCGCTGGAGGCTCCGCGGACCGGCATCAGCGGTCTGGCCGGGCCGCGACCGCGGAGTCCGCGACCGGCGGTGCGGCGCAGGCCGACACGGCGCGGGCCGAGGGCGAGACGCACGTCGCCGAGACGTCGGGCAGTGGCGGCGCGGGCAAGAGTCGCCAGGGCCGCAAGGGCGCAGACCGGAAGGACGCGACGTGACCGACACACTCACCCCCGTCCTCACCGACAACTGGGACGCCGACCGCGCGTGGACGCTCGAGTCCTACGAGCGCAGCGGCGGCTACCAGGCCCTGCGCACGGCCCTCGACACCGACCAGGACGAGCTCATCACGATGGTCAAGGACTCGGGGCTGCGCGGCCGCGGCGGCGCCGGATTCCCCACCGGGATGAAGTGGGGCTTCATTCCGCAAGGCGACGGCAAGCCGCACTACCTGGTGGTCAACGCCGACGAGTCGGAGCCCGGGACCTGCAAGGACATCCCGCTGATGATGGCGAGCCCGCACACGCTGGTCGAAGGTGTGATCATCTCGGCGTACGCGATCCGGGCGCAGCAGGCGTTCATCTACGTCCGGGGCGAGGTTCTGCACGTCGTGCGCCGACTGCAGCGCGCGGTCCAGGAGGCCTACCTCGCCGGCTACCTCGGCACCGACATCCTCGGCTCCGGCGTCGATATGGACGTCATCGTGCATGCCGGGGCGGGGGCCTACATCTGTGGCGAGGAGACGGCACTGCTCGACTCGCTGGAAGGACGTCGCGGCCAGCCTCGACTGCGACCTCCGTTCCCCGCCGTCGCGGGGCTGTACGCCTGCCCGACGGTGATCAACAACGTCGAGTCCATCGCGTCCGTGCCGTGCATCGTCAGCGAGGGCGCGGAGTGGTTCGCGTCCATGGGCACCGAGAAGTCGAAGGGCCCCGGGATCTTCTCCCTGTCCGGGCACGTTCAGACTCCGGGGCAGTACGAAGCGGCGCTCGGCATCACCCTGCGTGAGCTGCTCGACCTCGGTGGCGGCGTCCGTGAGGGGCATGAGCTGAAGTTCTGGACGCCCGGCGGTTCGTCGACGCCCCTGCTGACCGCCGAGCACCTCGACGTACCACTCGACTTCGAGAGCGTCGGTGCCGCCAAGTCCATGCTGGGCACCCGGGCCCTGCAGATCTTCGACGAGACGACGTGCGTCGTCCGAGCGGTGCTGCGCTGGACGGAGTTCTACAAGCACGAGTCCTGCGGCAAGTGCACCCCGTGCCGCGAGGGCACGTGGTGGCTGGTGCAGACCCTGCAGCGGATCGAGGACGGCAAGGGTTCCGAGGGGGACCTCGACGTGCTGCTGGACCAGTGTGACAACATCCTCGGCCGGGCGTTCTGCGCCCTGGGTGACGGTGCCACCAGCCCCATCACGTCGTCGATCGAGTACTTCCGGGACGAGTACCTCGAGCATATCGACGGTGGTGCTTGCCCGTTCGACCCCGAAGCATCGACCTTGTTCGCGTCCGCATCGGCTGGAGCCAGGGCATGACCGTCAGCAGCACCAAGCCGGCCGACGGGGCCGAGGTCGCGTCGCGCGAGGACCTGGTGACCCTGACCATCGACGACGTCGAGGTGAGCGTCCCGACCGGCACGCTGTTGATCCGGGCGGCCGAGCTGATCGGCGTCGAGGTCCCCAGGTTCTGCGACCACCCCCTGCTCGACCCTGTGGGGGCCTGCCGACAGTGCCTCGTCGAGGTCCCGGACGGAGGCAACGGCCGGTCGATGGGCAAGCCGCAGGCATCCTGCACCATCCCGGTCGCCGGCGGCATGGTGGTACGCACCCAGGTGACATCCCCGGTCGCAGACAAGGCCCAGCACGGGATCATCGAGTTCCTGCTGATCAACCACCCGCTCGACTGCCCGGTGTGCGACAAGGGCGGGGAGTGCCCTCTGCAGAACCAGGCGATGTCGCACGGTCGGGGCGAGTCGCGTTTCGTCGAGACCAAACGCACGTTCCCCAAGCCGGTCAACGTCTCGGCGCAGGTGCTGCTCGACCGTGAGCGCTGCGTCCTGTGCGCGCGCTGCACGAGGTTCTCCGAGCAGATCGCCGGCGACCCGTTCATCGCGATGCTCGAGCGCGGCCCGATGCAGCAGGTCGGGATCTACCAGCCTGAGCCGTTCCACTCCTACTTCTCCGGCAACACAATCCAGATCTGCCCCGTGGGGGCGCTGACCAGCGCGATGTACCGCTTCCGGTCGCGTCCGTTCGACCTGGTGTCGTCGCCCAGCATCTGCGAGCACTGCGCCTCCGGTTGCGCGCAGCGCACCGATCACCGGCGCGGCAAGGTGATGCGCCGGCTGGCCGGCGACGATCCCGAGGTCAACGAGGAGTGGAACTGCGATAAGGGGCGCTTCGCGTTCGGCTACTCGACGCTGCCGGACCGGCTCACCCACCCCCTCGTACGCGACGACGAGACCCACGAGCTGCGAACGGCGTCGTGGCCGGAGGCGTTCGCCGTCGCGGCCCGCGGTCTCGCAGCGGCCCACGGCCAGGTCGGAGTGCTGACCGGGGGTCGGCTGACCGGCGAGGACGCCTACGCCTACGCCAAGTTCGCCCGCGCCGTGCTGGGCACCAACGACATCGACTTCCGCGCGCGTGCCCACTCTGCCGAGGAAGCCGAGTTCCTGGCGTCGCATGTCGTCGCGACCGGGCCGGGCAGTCGCGCCGCCGTGACCTACGCCGATCTGGACCGTGCCACCACCGTGGTGCTCGCCGGGTTCGAGCCGGAGGACGAGTCGCCCATCGTGTTCCTGCGCCTGCGCAAGTCGGTCCGCAAGAACGGCCTGCGGGTGTTCGCGGTCGCCAGCCACACCAGCAACGGGCTGCGAAAGCTCGCCGGCACGGCTCTCACCACCGTGCCCGGCGACGAGGCCAGGACCCTCGCTGCACTCGCCGAGGACGGCAAGGTAGCGCTGGACCACGGGGGCGTGATCCTCGTCGGGGAGCGGCTCGCGGCGGTGCCCGGCGCGCTCAGCGCGGCGCTCGCACTGGCCGCCGGCACCGGCGCCAAGCTCGGCTGGGTTCCCCGGCGTGCGGGGGAGCGGGGGGCGCTGGAGGCCGGCTGCCTGCCGTCGCTGCTGCCGGGTGGACGCCCGGTGTCCGACGCGTCGGCCCGCGCCGACGTCGCTGCCGCGTGGGGTGTCGACGTGCTGCCCTCCCGCGAGGGGCGTGACACCGGCGCGATCATCGACGCCGTCCACGCCGGTGACCTGACCGCTCTCGTCGTCGCCGGAGTCGACCCGCTGGACCTGCCCGATCCCGCGGCTGCGATGGCCGCCATCGAAGCCAGCGGCTTCGTGGTGAGCCTCGAGGTCCTGGCCGGTGAGGTGACCCGTCGTGCCGACGTCGTCTTCCCGGTGGCGCCGGTGGTCGAGAAGGCAGGAGTCTTCGTCGACTGGGAGGGCCGGGTCCGCTCCTTCGACAAGGTGCTCACCGAGTCCGGCGCGGTTCCCGATCTGCGGGTGCTGTCGGGCATCGCTGACGAGCTGGGTGGCCGGCTCGGCTTCCGGACGGTCGAGCAGGCGCGCGGGGAGATGACCGAGCTTGGACCCTGGGACGGGGGTCGAGTTTCTGCGCCGCATGTCGAAGCCGGTGGCGCCTGCGGTGCCCGGCCCGGTGAGGTCGTCCTCGACACCTGGCGCCTGTTGATCGACGACGGTCGGCTGCAGGAGGGCGACCCCCACTACCTCGCCACCGCCAAGGCGCCGGTCGTGCTGATGTCCGAGACCACGGCACGCTCGGTCGGTGCAGGCATCGGCGACGAGGTGGTCCTCGCGACCGACGCCGGTGCGGTCGCGCTGCCGGCGGCGCTGGCCGACCTCCCGGACGGCGTGGTGTGGGCCGCCCAGCACTCGGGCGGCGTGTCCCTTCGGTCCGTCCTGGGCGCCGGTGCCGGCGACGTGCTGCGGATCGAGAGGGGCAAGTCGTGACGAGCATCCGGACGGCGACAACCTACGACTCGACCCTGTCGTTGTTCGGTCACGACGCCTGGTGGGTCATCGTGATCAAGACGGTGCTGATCTTCGCGTTGCTGGTCGTGCTCACGTTGTTCAACATCTGGTTCGAGCGCCGAGTCGTGGCCCGCATGCAGCATCGCATCGGTCCCAACGTGCACGGACCGTTCGGCCTGCTCCAGAGCCTGGCCGACGGAATCAAGCTCGCCCTCAAGGAAGACATCATCCCCAAGTCGGCGGACAAGATCGTCTTCATCGTCGCACCGGTGATCGCCACGGTGCCGGCGTTCATGGCCTTCGCGGTGATCCCGTTCGGACCCGAGGTCCGGATCCCGTTCACGAGCACCCACACCTCGTTGCAGCTCACCGACCTGCCGGTCGGCGTGCTCTACATTCTCGCCGTCTCGTCGGTCGGCATCTACGGAATCGTGCTCGCCGGCTGGTCGTCGGGCTCGACGTACGCCCTGCTGGGTGGCCTTCGCTCAAGCGCCCAGATGATCTCCTACGAGGTCGCGATGGGCCTGTCGTTCGTCGCGGTCTTCATGTACGCCGGGACCATGTCGACGTCCGGGATCGTGGCTGCACAGGCCAAGGACATGTGGTTCGCGCTGCCGCTGCTGCCGAGCTTCCTGATCTACCTGCTGGCCATGGTCGGCGAGACGAACCGCGCGCCGTTCGACCTCCCCGAGGCCGAGGGTGAGCTGGTCGGCGGGTTCCACACCGAGTACTCCTCACTGAAGTTCGCGCTGTTCTTCCTGGCGGAGTACGTCAACATGGTCACCGTCTCCACGCTGGCGACGACGCTGTTCCTCGGTGGCTGGCGTGCGCCGTGGCCGCTGTCCCTGTGGCACGGGTCCAACGAGGGCTACTGGCCGGTGCTGTGGTTCCTCGCCAAGGTCATGGTGTTCATCTTCGTGTTCATCTGGCTGCGCGGGACCCTGCCCCGGCTGCGCTACGACCAGTTCATGAAGTTCGGCTGGAAGATCCTGATCCCGGTCGCGCTGGTCTGGACCCTCGGGGTGGCGGTCGTGCGCCAGATCCGGCTGCACGGTGGGGTCCACAGCAACGTGCTGCTGATCGTGGCGGGCATCGCGGTCGCGGTGCTTCTGGTCGTGGCATTCCTGCCCGACCGGAGCAAGCCGGAGCCGGAGGAGGAGCCGGAGTTCGACGCCTTCGCCGGGGGCTACCCGGTGCCGCCGATGCCTGGGCAGCGGGTGCCCGAGCTGGCGTCGTCGGCGACCGTGCGCACATCGACGACCGAGGAGGACCCAGGTGCCTAGCCTCAGGGAGCAGTTCTGGGACCCGATCGCTGGGTTCGGTGTCACGTTCCGCACGATGTTCAAGAAGGTCGTCACCGAGCAGTACCCGTTCGAGAAGAAGCCCACCGCTCCGCGCTTCCACGGCCGGCACCAGCTCAACCGCTGGCCCGACGGTCTGGAGAAGTGCATCGGTTGCGAGCTGTGCGCGTGGGCGTGCCCGGCCGACGCGATCTATGTCGAGGGCGCCAGCAACACCGCCGACGAGCGCTTCTCGCCCGGGGAGCGCTACGGGCGCGTCTACCAGATCAACTACCTGCGCTGCATCCTGTGCGGACTGTGCATCGAGGCCTGCCCCACCCGCGCGCTGACGATGACCAACGAGTACGAGTTGGCCGACGACACCCGCGAGAAGCTGATCTACGAGAAGAAGGACCTGCTGGCGCCGCTGCTGCCGGGCATGGAGCTGCCCCCACACGCCATGCAGTTGGGCGACAGCGAGCAGGACTACTACCGCGGGACCGCCGCGAGCCGAGCCGCCCACGCCGCCGATGCCGGCCAGGAGAGCGGTGACCGCTCGTGATCGCGTTCTGGATCCTCGCCCCGATCATGGTGCTCGCAGCGCTCGGCATGGTCCTGGCCCGCAAGGCTGTCCACTCGGCGATGCTGCTCGCCGTCATCATGATCTCGCTGGCCGTCCTGTACGCCGTCCAGAACGCGCCGTTCCTCTTCGCCGTGCAGATCATCGTCTACACCGGCGCCATCCTGATGCTGTTCCTGTTCGTGCTGATGCTGGTCGGGGTGGACTCGGCCGACTCCGTGATCGAGACCATCAAGGGCCAACGCCTCGCCGCCCTCGTCGTCGGCGTGCTGTTCGGCATCGTGATCGCCTTGGGAGTCGCCCAGACGTCGGTCGGGACCATCGTCGGCTTCACCACCACGAACCTGCCCTCCGGCAACGTCCCAGGCATCGCGAAGCTGCTGTTCTCCCGCTACGTCTTCGCCTTCGAAGCCACCAGCGCGCTGCTGATCACCGCGGCTCTCGGTGCGATGGTGCTGGCGCATCGCGAGCGTCTCACCGCCAAGCTGACCCAGCGCGACCTCGCCGAACAGCGGCTGCGCGCGTACGCCAGCAGCGGCAAGCCGCTCGGACCACTGCCCACGCCAGGGGTCTATGCCCGGCACAATGCGGTCGACACCCCGGCCCTGCTGCCGGACGGCAGCGCGGCGCCGGCGTCGATCTCCCGGGTCCTGCAGGCCCGCGGCACGGTGCGTCGGACGCTGATCGGCGACGTCGGTCGAACGCTGACCCAGCTCGACGACTCCGAGACGTCAACCCGCGGCCCCGACGAAGGCGGAGAACAGCCATGAGCGCCACACCGTTCCTGACTCTGAGCGCGTTGCTCTTCACCATCGGCGCGTTCGGCGTCCTGGTGCGCCGCAACGCGATCGTGGTGTTCATGTGCATCGAGCTGATGCTGAACGCCGCCAACCTCGCGTTCGTCACGTTCGCCCGGGTCAACGGCAACCTCGACGGGCAGATCGCGGCGTTCTTCGTGATGGTGGTCGCGGCCGCCGAGGTCGTCGTCGGACTCGCGATCATCATGTCGATCTTCCGTACCCGCCGCTCGGCCTCTGTCGACGACGCGAGCCTGCTGAAGTACTGAGGAGCCAGCCCCCGTGAACCCACTGTCGAGTGCCGACGGCATCTTCACAGCCTCGTGGCTGCTGATCGTGATCCCGTTGGCGAGCGCGGCCGCCCTGTTGTTGGGTGGCCGGCGCACCGACCGGTGGGGACACCTGCTCGGCTGCATCGCTCCGATCGTGTCCTTCGTGCTCGGACTGTGGATGTTCGTCTCGCTCCTGTCGCGCGACCAGAGCCAGCGCGCCCTCGGGCAGACGCTCTACACGTGGTTCCATGCCGGCAACTTCAAGGTCGACATCGGCATCTTGTACGACCCGCTGTCGGCCTTGTTCGTGCTGCTGATCACCGGGGTCGGGTCGTTGATCCACGTCTACTCGGTCGGTTACATGGCGCACGACACGGAGCGGCGACGGTTCTTCGCCTACCTCAACCTGTTCATCGCGTCGATGCTCACCCTGGTGCTCGCCAACAACTACGTGGGCGTGTTCCTCGGCTGGGAGGGCGTCGGTCTGGCGTCGTACCTCCTGATCGGCTTCTGGCAGTTCAAGAACTCCGCGGCCGTGGCCGCCAAGAAGGCTTTCGTCGTGAACCGGGTCGGTGACGTCGGCATGGCACTTGCCCTGATGCTGATGTTCGCGACGTTCTCCAGCACGTCGTTCCGGGACGTCGCCGCGGGCATGCCCCACACGTCGTACGCCACATCGACGGCCCTCGGCCTGCTGCTGCTGCTCGGCGCGTGCGGCAAGTCGGCGCAGGTGCCGCTGCAGAGTTGGCTGCTGGACGCGATGGAGGGCCCCACGCCGGTGTCCGCGCTGATCCACGCGGCCACCATGGTGACAGCGGGTGTCTACATCGTCGTCCGGTCCAGCTACATCTTCGACGCCAGCTCATGGGCCCGCACCGGGGTCGTCGCCGTGGGCTTGGTGACGCTGCTGTTCGGCGCGATCATCGGGTGCGCCAAGGACGACATCAAGAAGGCTCTGGCGGGCTCGACGATGAGCCAGATCGGCTACATGATGCTGGCCGCCGGCATCGGCCCCGCGGGCTACGCGTTCGCGATCTTCCATCTGCTCACGCACGGCTTCTTCAAGGCCAACATGTTCCTCGGCGCCGGCTCGGTGATGCACGGCATGGACGACGACGTCGACATGCGGCACTACGGTGCGCTGCGGTCGGCGCTGCCGGTCACGTTCGTCACGTTCGCGATGGGCTACCTCGCGATCATCGGGTTCCCCGGCTTCGCCGGCTTCTGGTCCAAGGACAAGATCATCGAGGCGGCCTTCGGCGACAGTGTGTGGATAGGTCTCGGGGCGATGCTGGGCGCGGGCATCACTGCGTTCTACATGACCCGGCTGATGCTGATGACGTTCTTCGGCGAGAAGCGCTGGCGAGACGACGTGCACCCGCACGAGTCGCCGCCAGTCATGACCACTCCGCTGATCATCCTGGCCGCGCTCTCGGTGCTGGGTGGCGTGCTGATCGCCGGCAACTGGATCGTCAACTGGCTCGCTCCCGTGACCGGTCCGCCTCCGCAGGAGCACCTGTCGATCCCGAGCCTCGCGCTGAGTGGGATCGTGCTGCTGTTCGTCGCCGTGGGCATCGCGGTCGCCGTGCTGCTCTACTCACGCGGACGCAGGATCGCCGGCACGGCTCCCGTCCGCGTCTCGGCGTTCACGAAGGCCGCACGTGCCGACCTGTACGGCGACGCGTTCAACGAGGCGGTGTTCATGCGCCCGGGCCAGTACCTCACCCGCTCGTTGGTCTACCTGGACAACCGTGGTGTGGACGGCGGCGTCAACGGCCTCGCCGCGTTGATCGGCGGCTCGTCCGGCCGGATGCGCCGGCTGCAGACCGGCTTCGTGCGGTCCTACGCCTTGGCGATGTTCGGCGGCGCGCTGCTCGTCGTCGTGGCCGTGCTGGCGGTGAGCCTGACGTGAGTCCGGTGCCCGTCACCCCCGCCGTACCCGAGAGCTCGTCAAGGAAGGTGCAAGAGTGAGCTTTCCCTGGCTGACCGTGCTCGCGGCGGTGCCCATCGTCGGCGCCGTGCTGGTGCTGTTCGTGCCCCGCGGACGCAACGGGGCACTGACGAAGCAGGCGGCCCTCGCCGTGTCCCTCGTCACTCTCGTCGTCGCCGTGGCGATGGCCTTCCAGTACGACCCGAACAGCAGTGGCCAGGGCGGCTTCCAGCTCGTCGAGGACCACATGTGGATCCAGGCGTTCGGTGCCCACTACGCGCTCGGGGTGGACGGGATCGGCCTCACCCTGATCCTGATGACCGCGATCCTGACGCCGGTGGTCATTCTGGCGTCGTGGAACGACGGCGACAACGGACGGTGGAGCGTCAACGCCTTCTTCGGCTGGATGCTGGCGCTCGAGGGTCTTGCGCTGGGCGTCTTCGAGTCCACCGACGTGTTCTTGTTCTACGTGTTGTTCGAGGCGACGTTGATCCCGATCTACTTCCTGATCGGCGGCTACGGCGGGCCACAGCGCTCCTACGCAGCAGTGAAGTTCCTGCTCTACTCCCTGCTCGGTGGACTTCTGATGCTCGCCTCGGTGATCGGCCTGTACGCCGTGTCGTCCGACGCAGGCGGTCCGACGTACCTGCTGACGGCGCTGCGCGACATCCCGATCAGCCAGACCACGGGACGCTGGTTGTTCCTTGGCTTCTTTGCTGCGTTCGCGGTCAAAGCACCGATGTGGCCGCTGCACACCTGGCTGCCCGACGCAGCGAGCGAGGCGACGCCGGGCACCTCCGTGCTGCTGGTCAGCGTGCTCGACAAGATCGGCACGTTCGGGATGATCCGGTTCTGTCTGCAGCTGTTCCCCGAGGCATCCCGCTGGGCGAGCCCGGTGATCATCGCCTTCGCCGTGTTCTCCGTGCTCTACGGTGCCCTGCTCGCGATCGGGCAGAACGACATCCGGCGCCTGATCGCTTACACGTCGATCTCCCACTTCGGCTTCATCGTGATGGGCATCTTCGCCTTCACCAGCCAGTCGACGGCCGGAGCCACCCTGTACATGTTCAACCACGGCATGTCCACGGCCGCGCTGTTCCTGGTCACCGGGTTCCTGATCAGCCGCCGCGGCTCGAAGATGATCACCGACTTCGGCGGGGTCCAGAAGATCGCGCCGGTGCTGGCCGGCATGTTCCTGCTCGCCGGCCTGTCGAGCCTGTCACTGCCCGGTCTGGGGCCCTTCGTGAGCGAGTTCCTGGTGTTGGCTGGCACCTTCACCCACTCGATCCCCGCCGCAGTGTTCGCGACGCTCGGAATCGTGCTTGCGGCGATGTACATCCTGTGGATGTACCAACGCACCATGACGGGCCCGGTTCGTGCGGACAACGTCGGCATCACCGACCTGGGTCTGCGTGAGAAGGTCGCGCTGGCGCCGGTGATGGTGCTGATCGTCGCCCTCGGCTTCTTCCCACAGCCGCTGCTGAAGGTGATCAACCCGACGGTCGGCAGCACGCTGACCCACGTCGGCGTCCACGATCCGCAACCCAGTGTCCCGGTGTCGGCCACCAACCAGGAGACGCAGCCGTGAGCGCCTCGGCCCAGATCATGACGGCGAACCTGTCATTCACGTCACCGCACATCGAGTACTCCCAGCTCTACCCGATCCTGATCGTGTTCGGGGTCGCGATGGTGGGCGTTCTCATCGAGGCCGCGGTGCCGCGGGCGTACCGCTATCTGTCGCAGGTGGGCGTGGCCGTGGTAGGTCTGGCGGCGGCCCTTATGGGCACGATCTTGGTGGGGACGGGACTCGGTCAGGCGCCCGGATCGATCGCGGCGCGGGGTGCCGTCGTCGCCGAGAGCGCCCTGACCGTCGACGGGCCGACGACCTTCTTGTGGGGGATCCTGCTGGTCTTCTCGATCATCTCGATCCTGCTGTTCGCCGAGCGCAGCCTGGAGGGCGGCGTCACCGCATTCGCCGGACAGGCCGCCGCGCTGCCGGGCACCGACGCAGAGCGCGAGGCCTCCACCGCCGGCATCGAGCACACCGAGGTGTTCCCGCTTGTCATGTTCGCCATCGGCGGCATGATGATGTTCCCCGCGTCGAACGACCTGCTCACGATGTTCGTCGGGCTCGAGGTGCTGTCGCTGCCGTTGTACCTCCTGTGTGGCCTCGCTCGACGGCGCCGGCTGCTCAGCCAGGAAGCCGCGATGAAGTACTTCCTGCTCGGCGCGTTCTCGTCGGCGTTCTTCCTGTACGGCATCGCGCTCGTCTACGGCTACGCCGGCACGTTCACGATGGCCGGGATCGACCAGGCGATCAGCAACCGAGCCGGTAGCCAGGACCTGCTCCTGGCCGGCATGGCCCTGATCGCGGTGGGGCTGTTGTTCAAGGTCGGCGCCGCGCCGTTCCACGCCTGGACGCCGGACGTCTACCAGGGCGCGCCCACGCAGGTGACCGGCTTCATGGCCGCCTGCACCAAGATCGCCGCCTTCGGTGCGTTGCTGCGGGTCTTCTACGTCGGTCTCGGCGGCGCGCAGTGGGACTGGCGGCCGATGATCTGGATCGTCGCCATCCTCACCATGGTGGTCGGCTCGGTCATCGCGATCACGCAGACCGACATCAAGCGGATGCTGGCGTACTCCTCGATCGCGCATGCCGGCTTCGTGCTGGTCGGGTTCGCCGGTGTCTTCGGCGGCAACGGACGCGTCACGAGCCTGTCGAGCGTGCTGTTCTACCTCACGGCCTACGGCTTCTCGACCATCGGCGCATTCGCCGTCGTCACCATGGTGCGAGACGCCGGCGGCGAGGCGACGCACTTGTCTCGGTGGGCCGGGCTCGGGAAGGAGGCGCCGGTGCTGGCGGGCATCTTCGCCTTCTTCCTGTTGGCCTTCGCCGGGATCCCACTGACGAGTGGCTTCACCAGCAAGTGGATCGTGTTCACCGCGGCCTGGTCCGGCGGCGCCTGGCCGCTGGTCATCGTCGCGGTGGTCGCCAGCGTCGTGGCCGCCTTCTTCTACGTGCGGGTCATCGTGCTGATGTTCTTCTCCGACCCTGTTGGGGACGGGCCGACCGTGACCGTGCCGAGCTTCCTCACCACGTCGATGGTCGGCGTCACCGCCCTGGCCACCGCGGTGCTCGGTATCGTTCCGGGACCGGTGCTCGACCTCGTGCACTCGGCCGGCGCGTTCGTACGCTGAAGATCGGTGATGTCCAGATGCGCCCAGACGCTGTGAGCACCACCGGGCCGGCGGCGCCCCCCAGCCTGGGGCTGCCGTTCGACGACCCTGTGTTCGAGGCGCACATCCGAGAGCGGATGGCCGACGTCGAGCAGCGGTTGTTCGACGCCGTGACAAGTGAGGCCGACTTCGTCACCGAAGCCGCCAGACACCTGCTGTCCGCGGGCGGCAAGCGGATCCGTCCGCTGCTGGTGCTGCTGGCCGCTGAGTTCGGCGACCCAAAGGCCGACGGCATCGTCTCGTCGGCCCTCGTCGTGGAGTTGACCCACGTGGCGACGCTGTACCACGACGACGTGATGGACGAGGCGTCACTGCGGCGTGGTGCCCTGTCGGCCAACGCCCGTTGGGACAACAACGTCGCGATCCTGACCGGTGACTTCCTGTTCGCGCGGGCGTCGGACCTGGTCTCCGACCTGGGCCCCGAGGCGGTGCGGATCCAGTCGCGCACCTTCTCCCGCCTCGTGCAGGGGCAGATCCGCGAGACCCTCGGTCCGGTCGGCGGCGCGGACCCGCTCGACCACTACCTGTCGGTGGTGACGGACAAGACCGGCTCGTTGATCGCCACGTCGGCGTTGTTCGGCGCGATGATGGCCGGCGCCCCGCAGGCTGTTCGGGCGGCGCTGATCCAGTACGGCGATCGGATCGGCACCGCGTTCCAGCTGTCGGACGACATCATCGACATTGCGAGTGACTCCGGTGAGCTGGGCAAGACCCCCGGCACCGATCTGCGCGCAGGCGTACCCACGCTGCCGGTGCTGATGGCCCGCCGCTCCGCCGATCCCGCGGACCACCGGCTGGTCACGCTGCTCGACTCCGACCTGGCCCACGACGCGTCGCACCGCGAGGCGCTGGCCCTGCTGCGGGCGCATCCGGCGATGAACGAGGCGCGGGCGTACGTCCGCGGCGTGGCCGACGAGGCGCGCACGTTCGTGCAGGGGCTGCCGCCCGGTCCCGCTCGCGACGCGCTGGCGGCGCTGTGCGACGTCGTCACCACCCGCACCGGCTGATCCGCGCCTTGTGGCCCGGCGATCCGCGGGTTGTGGCCCGCCGATCCGCGGCTTGTGGCCCGGCGGTCCGCGGTTTTGGCCGGGTCAGCCGCCGACCGGCTCGAGCTCGGCCTGCGCGGCGCGTCGCGACCTGCGCCGCCGCGTGGTCATCGCTTCGCCGGTGATCGCCACCAGGGCCAACCACACCAGGGCGAAGCCCACCCAGCGAGCGGTCGTCATGGCTTCGTGGAACACCAGCAGACCGAACGCAAACTGCATGATCGGGGCGATGTACTGCAAGATCCCCACCATGGTCAGCGGGATGCGGGTCGCCGAGCCGCCGAACAGCAGCAGCGGGATCGCGGTCACTGCACCGGTGCCGGCGATCAGCACGGCGTTCAGCCAGCCGTCGTGCGCGAACGTCGCGGTCCCAGCGGCTTGGCTGTACCCCAGGTAGATCAGTGCCAGCGGGGCGAGCGTCAGCGTCTCGAGGGTGAGTCCCTCGACCGCGCCGACCGCGGCCTTCTTCTTCATCAGGCCGTACGTGCCGAAGCTGAACGCCAGCGTCAACGCGATCCACGGCAGCCGTCCGTAGTCGATCGTCAGCTCGACGACGGCGGCGGCTGCGACGGCCAACGCCGCCCACTGCACCGGTCGCATCCGCTCCCCGAGGATGAGCACGCCCATCAGGATGGTGACCAGCGGGTTGATGAAGTAGCCCAGCGACGACTCCACCACGTGGTCGTTGTTCACCGCCCAGATGTAGGTGCCCCAGTTGACCGCGATCACGACGGCTCCGACCGCGATGAACCGCAGCCGTCTCACGTCGGCCAGGATCGGGCGGATCCTGCCCCACCGGGCGGTCACGGACAGAGCAACCGCAACGAACACCAGGGACCAGATGATCCGGCTGGCGAGGATCTCGATCGCGCCGGCCGGCTTGAGCAGCGGCCAGTAGAGCGGGAACAAGCCCCACGCGACGTACGCCAGCACGCCCATCAGAAGGCCGCGGCGCTGCTCACTCACGAACCTCATCGTACCGGGCTAGTCAGGAGTGTCGAGCAGTTTGACTCCTGTCTCAGATCGCGGACTGCCGCGACGTCAGTCGACCGTCCAGGTGTCCTTGCCCGCGATCAGCGTCTCCAGGTCACCGTCGCCGCGCTCGGCGACCGCCGTGGTCACCTGCTCGCGCGCGAGATCGTCGTACGTCGGGCGCTCGACCTGACGGAAGATGCCGATCGGGGCACGCTCCACCCGTCCCGCGTCGGTGAGTCGCGACAACGCGAACGCGGTCGTCGGGTCGTCGGCGTGCGCGTCGTGCACAAGCAACGCTTCGGCTCCCACGGTGGCGACTTCGACGACTTCGACGCCGGCGTCGGTCCGGACCAAGCCGTGCTCGCCGTCCGGACCGAACCGCACCGGCTCGCCGTGCTCGAGCGGGATGACGGCGTGGTCTCGGCTGTCCTTGTCCTTGAGCGCGTCGAACGCTCCGTCATTGAAGATGGGGCAGTTCTGGTAGATCTCCACCAGCGCCGTTCCGCGGTGCGCCGCCGCCTCGCGCAGCACCGACGTCAGATGCTTTCGGTCGGAGTCGATCGTGCGGGCGACAAACGTCGCCTCGGCCCCGAGCGCCAGCGACATCGGGTTGAACGGCATGTCCAGGGAACCCATGGGCGTCGACTTCGTGACCTTGCCCGGCTCGGATGTCGGGGAGTATTGCCCCTTCGTCAGGCCGTAGATCCGGTTGTTGAACAACAGGATCGTCAGGTTGACGTTGCGCCGAAGGGCATGGATCAGGTGGTTGCCCCCGATCGACAGCGCGTCGCCGTCACCGGTGACGACCCACACCGAGAGATCCGGTCGGGAGACGGCGAGCCCGGTGGCGATCGTCGGCGCCCGGCCGTGGATGGAATGCATCCCGTAGGTGTTGAGGTAGTAGGGGAACCGGGCAGCACAACCGATCCCGGACACGAACACCATGTTCTCCCGGCGCAGCCCCAACTCGGGCAGGAAGCCCTGCACCGCCGCGAGCACGGCGTAGTCGCCGCAACCGGGACACCAGCGAACCTCCTGGTCGGACGTGAAGTCCTTGCGGTTCTGGGCTTCGTCGGTCGCCGGTACGCCGGTGAGACCGTCCCGGGCGAGGGCCGGGGTCGGCAGGTCGACGGCGGTCATGTCAGCTCCTCCAATGCTCGGCCCGCGGCGACCGTTCGGATCGCCTCCGCCAACTCGGACGCCTGGAACGGCAGGCCACGGATCTTGTGGTAACCGATGGCATCGACGAGGTAGCGCGCCCGCAGGAGCATCGCGAGCTGCCCACCGAAGCCGTACCCGAGGTTCATCTCCGGCACCAGCACCCGGTCATATCGTGCGAGCACATCGCCGAGATCGGACGGGAAGGGGTTCAGGTGACGCAGATGAGCCTGGGCAACCGGCGTCCCGGCGGTGCGCACGCGGCGTACCGCCGCACCGATCGGACCGTACGTCGAGCCCCAGCCCAGGACAAGGACCCGGGCGTCCCCGTCGGGGTCGTCGACCTCGAGTGGCGGGATCGAGGCGGCGATGCTGTCGATCTTGCCCTGCCTCAGCCGGACCATCAGGTCGTGGTTGGTGGGGTCGTAGGAGATGTTGCCGGTCCGGTCGGCCTTCTCGAGGCCACCGATCCGGTGCTCGAGCCCCGCGACCCCGGGTGGGGCCCAGGGCCGGGCAAAGGTGTCCGGATCCCGTTGGTACGGCAGGAACGCCGTGGTGCCGTCGTCGCCGGTGTGGTTGGGGCCGGTCGCGAAGCCGGGGTCGATCTGCGCCAGATCGTCCACATCGGGCAGGTGCCACGGCTCGGACCCGTTGGCGAGATAGCCGTCGGACAGCAGCATGACCGGGGTGCGGTAGGTGATGGCGATCCGCGCCGCCTCCAGGGCAGCGTCGAAGCAGTCGGCCGGGGACAGCGGGGCGACGATGGCCACCGGCGCCTCGCCATTGCGCCCGAACATCGCCTGCAAAAGGTCAGCCTGCTCGGTCTTGGTGGGCAGTCCCGTGGACGGGCCGCCGCGCTGGATGTCGCAGATCAGAAGCGGCAACTCGAGCATCGCGGCGAGGCCGATCGTCTCGCTCTTGAGCGCCACCCCGGGGCCCGACGTCGTGGTGACTCCGAGCGAGCCGCCGAACGCCGCGCCCAACGCCGCGCCGACCCCGGCGATCTCGTCCTCCGCCTGGAACGTCGTCACGCCGAAGTGCTTGTGCTTGGAGAGCTCGTGCAGGATGTCGCTGGCCGGCGTGATCGGGTAGGACCCCAGGAACACAGGCAGCCCGGAACGCCTGCCGGCCGCGACGATGCCGTAGGCAAGCGCGAGGTTTCCGGTGATGTTGCGGTAGCGGCCGGGTGCCATGGTCGCGGGCTTCACTTCGTACGACACGGCGAACGCCTCGGTCGTCTCGCCGAAGTTCCAGCCGGTGTTGAACGCGGTGATATTGGCGTCCCGGATGTCGGGGTGGCCGGCGAATCGTTGGCTGAGGAACTCAACCGTTGGCTCGGTCGGGCGGCCGTACATCCAGCTCAGCAGACCGAGCGCGAACATGTTCTTGGCACGACCCGCGTCCTTGCGGCTGAGCCCGAACTCCTTGACGGCCTCGATGGTGAGGCTCGTCAGGTCGACGGTGTGCAGGTTGAACTGCTCGAGGCTGCCGTCGGCCAGAGGGTCCGCGGCGTAGCCGGCCTTGAGGAGGTTGCGCGACGAGAAGTCGTGGGAGTCGACGATGATCGACGCGCCGGCGGCCAGGTCGCCGACGTTGGCGCGCAACGCCGCCGGGTTCATCGCGACGAGCACGTCGGGAGCATCGCCGGGGGTCAGGATGTCGTGATCGGCGAAGTGCAGCTGGAAGCTCGACACCCCGGGCAGCGTGCCCGCGGGTGCCCGAATCTCGGCGGGGAAGTTCGGCAGCGTCGACAAGTCGTTGCCGAACGCAGCGGTCTCCTGGGTGAACCGGTCACCGGTCAACTGCATGCCGTCGCCGGAGTCGCCGGCGAACCGGATGATCACCCGGTCGAGCTGCTGGACCTGCTTGCTCACGCGGGGCCTCTCCTCGAAGAACAACGCGTCTCCCATGCTAGATCTCCGTGCACCTTGCCGAGGGAGATGTCCGTCACCGAAGATCCTTCCGCAATTGGCGCCATGTGGCTGTGTTCGGCGACGTGGTGGCGCCTTTTCACACCGATTCCGCGGTCGGGGTACGGGCGCGGGGCGCCAGGCGCGGTGTCCACAGCCTGGAGCGAGTCGCCCCGCGCGACGCCGTCGTGACCCAACGTGCCTGGGTGACCCAACCGTTGCTGTTCAAGGATGCTGCCGCGCGTGGGCTCACCCGCGGCCGACTAAGGGGCCCGGCCTGGGTGCGACCCACACATGGGGTTTACGCACCGGCGGGCGGTCTGCCGGACGTACCCGCTGCCTGGCTTCCGCACACACGATTGGGCAGCTCGCGGAGGATCTGCAGCTGCTGGACCTGGTGGTCGCGATCGATGCGGCGCTGCACTCCCGGGACAGCACGATCGATGCGATCGCGCGTTCCATCCGGTCGAGGCAACGCGGCGCACCTCGGTTGCGATCGGCGCTCACGCTCGTCGACGGCCGGAGCGAGTCGGCGTGGGAGACCATCCTTCGCCTGCTGCACGTCGTCGCGGGCATTGCCGTTGAACCTCAGTTCGTCGTTCGGGACTGCGAGGGGGCGTTCGTCGCCGGGGTGATCTGCGGGTGGCCGGGAGCCGACGGCTCCACGAGTACGACGGGGCAGTGCACCGGACCGGCCAGGCGCACGCGCGCGACCTGGGCAGGGAGAAGGCGCTCGCCAGGATCGAGTGGGAACGGTTCGGCTATATCAAATCCGAGATCCTTGGCTCTCCAGAGTTGATCGTGCGCTACGCGGAGCGCGCCTCGGGGTACGCAGCCCGGCGCGGTTGGCTGGGGGACTGGACCCAACTCGTCGGCCCGTCCTCGCTGTCGGTGGCCGGCCGCGCCCTTCTGGACGCGCGGCTCCATCGTTACGGGGTCCCGTTCCCTTCGCGATTGGCGTGAAACGGCTGAGATCCGGTCCCGGCGACAGCCACAGCGCGCCAATTGCGGGGTGGGCGGGCGGTCGACTGCAGGGTCGGCGACGGCGCGATGTCCGGTCGCCGGTGGGAAGGGCGCAGGGGAGGCGGCAATCCCTAGACTGGCGGGATGCACGGCTACCTCGCGTCGTACGCAACGGTGCTCGTGGTCTTTCTGGCCGGAGCCGCGCTGGCGGCCGGCATGCTCGGGGCCAACCGGTTCATGCGCCCCGCCCGTCCGACCGCCGAGAAGCTGCTGACCTACGAGAGCGGGGTCGACCCGGTCGGCACCGGCTGGGCGCAGAGTCATCTGCGCTACTACGTCTACGCCTACCTCTATGTCATCTTCGCCGTCGACGCCGTGTATCTCTTCCCATGGGCAACGGTGTTCGTGGCGTTGGGGTGGCAGAGCCTTGTCGAGATGGGTGTGTTCGTCGGTTTCATCGCGATCGGGCTGCTGTACGCCTGGCGTACCGGAGTGCTGACGTGGACCTGACCGATCCCCCCGCGTCGAACCCCGCGTCGACCACGGTCGACCTGCCGGCGCCCACGCTGGGGCCCGGCTCGTCCCTGGCGCCCGCACCGGCGCGCTACCTGCTCAACTGGGGCCGCCGCTACTCGCTGTGGGTGTTCAACTTCGGCCTGGCCTGCTGCGCAATCGAGTTCATCGCCAGCTCGATGGCGCGGCACGACTTCATCCGGCTCGGCGTGATCCCGTTCGCGCCGGGCCCCCGGCAGGCCGACCTGATGGTCGTGTCCGGCACCGTGACGGACAAGATGGCGCCCGCGATCAAGCGGCTGTACCAGCAGATGCCCGAACCCAAGTACGTCATCTCGTTCGGCTCGTGCGCCAACTCCGGCGGTCCCTACTGGGACTCCTACTGCGTCACCAAGGGTGTCGATCAGATCATCCCCGTCGACGTGTACGTACCCGGCTGCCCGCCACGTCCCGAGGCGCTGCTGCAGGGGATCGTCAAGCTGCAGGACAAGATCGCCGGCGAGTCGCTCGCCGAGCGCTACGCGGAGCCGCGCGCCGCGGCATCGTTGCAGGCGCCCCTGCTGCGGCCGGGTCTGCCGTGACCTGGCCGGACCAGGTTGGCCGGGTCGTCGGAGCCGCCACCGGGGACCAGGTCACCCCCGAGGCCGGCTTCGGGCCGCTCAGCGTCGACGTGCCCGCTGCGGCGTGGCGAGCCGCACTGCTCGCGGTTCGTGACGAGCTGGGCTGCACGTTCTTCGACTGGTTGTCGGCGGTGGACGAGCTCGACGACGGTTTCCGGCTGGTCTGCCACGTCGCGGCCCCGCGTCCCGGTCACGTCGATCACCTGGTCGTACGCACGCTGCTGGGACGTTCGGCCCCGACGGTCGAGTCCGCCGTGCCTGTCTGGCGCGGCGCCGCCTGGCATGAGCGGGAGACCCACGAGATGTTCGGCGTCGAGTTCACCGGAGGAGCGGCGCTCGACGGGCTGCTGCTGCCGGACGCGTTCGAGGGGCACCCGTTGCGCAAGGACTTCGTGCTCGCCTCGCGGGTGGCCAAGCCGTGGCCAGGGTCCAAGGAGCCGGGCGAGTCCGACTCGGCAGCCGCCCCGAGCCGCCGCCGGATGCGACCACCCGGCGTACCCGAGCCGGAGGAGTGGGGTCCTCGGAGCCCCACCGACTCCGACGAGGAGCCGACGTGAGCGACGTCCTCGAGGTGCTGCTGCGGACGGTCTGCGTCCTCGTGGCGTTCCTCGTGCTGCCGCTGCTGGTGGGACAGACGGAGCACAAGGCGATGGCGCACATGCAGAGCCGGGTCGGGCCGATGTACGCCGGCCGGTTCCACGGGTGGGCGCAGCTGATCGCCGACGGCGTGAAGTTCGTCCAGAAGGAGGACGTGGTGCCGGCCGCGGCCGACCGAACCGTGTTCTCACTCGCGCCCGCCGTGGCCCTGGTGCCCTATCTCGTCGTGCTGGTGGCAATCCCGCTGGGTCCGAGCCTGGTCGGCCAAGACCTCGACCTCGGCCTCTTCTTCGTCCTCGCCGTGATGAGCGTGGGGGTCCTCGGCTCCCTGATGGCCGGGTGGGCGAGCGCCAACAAGTACAGCCTGCTCGGTGGCCTGCGGGTCGCGGTGCAGCTGATGAGCTACGAGCTCCCGTTCGTGCTGGCCGCGGTGAGCGTGGCGATGGCAGCGGGCACGTTGTCCCTGGTCGGCATCGTCGGCGCCTGGCAGTGGTGGTGGCTCGCGTGGCAGGCACCCGCGATGGTGGTGTTCTTCGTGGCCGGGCTCGCCGAGCTGCAGCGCCCTCCGTTCGACATGCCGGTGGCCGACTCCGAGCTGGTGTTCGGCCCCTACACCGAGTACGGCGGCATCCGGTTCGCGATGTTCCTCCTCGCCGAGTACGCCGGCATCGTGGTGCTGTCGGCGCTCACGGCTGTGCTGTTCCTCGGCGGTTGGCACGGCCCCGCGTCGGACCAGCTCGGCTGGCTGTGGACGCTGCTCAAGACCGGCGCCGTCGCGTTCGTCGTGATCTGGGCCCGCGTGGCGTACCCGCGGCTGCGCGAGGACCAGCTCAACTCCCTCGCCTGGAAGGTGTTGGTCCCCGTGGTGCTCGGCCAGCTCGTCCTGACCTCGGTGGTGGCGGTGGTGATCGCGTGAGTGACCGGCGACGCGGGGTGCTCGGCCTGATCACCGGGCTGGCTGTCACGTGGCGCACCATGATGCGGCGCTCCGTCACCGAGCACTACCCGGATGTGCAACCGGAGCTGCCTCCGCGTTCGCGGGGCGTTATCGCCTTGCAGGAGGAGAACTGCACAGTCTGCATGCTGTGCGCCAGGGAGTGCCCCTCCTGGTGCATCTACATCGACTCGCACAAGGAGGTCACGCCGGCGCCGGAGGGGGGCCGTGAGCGCAGCCACAACATGCTCGACCGGTTCGCGATCGACTTCTCGTTGTGCATGTACTGCAGCATCTGCATCGAGGTGTGCCCGTTCGACGCCCTGCACTGGTCCCCGGAGTTCGAGTACGCCGAGTACGACATCCGCGAGCTCACCCACGAGAGCGACCGGCTCCGGGACTGGATGTGGACGGTCCCGCCGCCCCCAGCGCTCGACCCCAGAGCCGAGAAGGCCAAGGAGATCGCAGTCGCCGAGAAGGCGGCGGCACGACGCGCCGAAGGGACAGAGCGCGAGGACGGGAAGCCGTGAGCGCGGTCGAAGTCGTCTTCGTACTGGCCTCGGTGGTCGCCGTCGCGTCGGCGGTCATGGTCGTCAGCACCGATCACATGGTGCACGCCGCGCTCTGGCTGGTCGTGACGCTCGGTGCGGTCGCGGGCTGCTTCCTGCTGATGACTGCTGAGTTCGTCGCCTGGGTACAGGTCCTGATCTATGTCGGGGCGATCGTGGTGCTGCTGCTGTTCGGTCTGATGCTCACCCAGGCCCCGACGGCCCCGTCCGCCGCCACGTCACGCAACAAGCCCGTGGCGATGGTCGCCGGGTTCGCGACGACCGGCGTGCTGGCCGCGGTCATGTGGGCCGGCTTCCACACGCAGCGGATCCCGGTCGGCAACTCCGGCCAGGGATCCAGCGAGCACGTCGGGACGGCGGTCTTCACTACGTGGGTGCTGCCGTTCGAGGTGCTGAGCGTGGTGCTGCTGGCCGCACTGATCGGCGCGATCGTGCTGTCCCGCCGATCCAGGGCCTTGGCCGACCAACCGGCCGCCACTGCCCGCAGGAGCCGCTGATGCCGCTGCTGTGGCCGCTGTTCCTGGGCGCCGCGCTGTTCGGGATCGGCATCTACGGTGTGCTGTCCCGGCGCAACGCCGTGCTGGCCCTGATGGGCGTCGAGCTGATGCTGAACGCCGTGACGGTCAACCTCGTCGCGTTCGACGCGTGGCTGCGCGACTTCGTCGCGACCGGACAGGTGTTCGCGTTGTTCGTGATCACCCTCGCCGCCGCGGAGATCGGCCTCGGGCTCGCCATCGTGCTCGCGTTGTTCCGTGCCAATGGTCACGTCGACGTCGATCGATTCGGATCGGCGGACGACCGCCCATGACCGCGCTCGCGATGGTGATCGTTCTCCCGGCCCTGTCGGCGCTGGCGACGATCCTGATCGGCCGGCGCCTCGCGGTCGCCGGTGCCTGGACGGCGACCGTTGGCCTGGCGCTGACCTGGCTGCTGGCCCTGACTGTCGCGATCCCGGTGCTGCGCGACCACTCGTCGCGGTCCACCAGCTGGGGCGGTCCGGCACAGACCATCGGCGTCTCTTTCACCCTGTACGCGGACTCGCTCAGCGCGGCCGTGCTGCTGCTCTCGACAACCGTCGGCACCCTCGTCGCGGCGTACTCGATCGCCTATCTGCAAGGCGATCCGAGACTGCGGTCGTACTCCGCGCTGGTGGCCTTGTTCGTCGGTGCGATGGACACGGTCGTGGTCGCGGACAACCTGTGGCTGCTGCTGGTCGGCTGGGAGGTGATGGGTGCCTGCTCGTATCTGCTGATCGGGCACCACTGGGAGCTGGCGGCTGCGCGCGACGGCGCGTTGAAGGCCCTCCTGATGACCGTGATCGGTGACCTCGGTCTGTTGCTGGCGGTCCTGGTGCTGGGCGAGTGGGCCAACACCTACCAGATCGGCGCCGTCATCACGGCGACCGCCGACGGTCACGTCGGCGCCTCGGCGGTCAGTGCCGCGTGCGCCCTGATCGTGCTGGCTGCCGTCGGCAAGTCGGCGCAGTTCCCGCTCGCCACCTGGCTGCCGGACGCGATGGCGGGACCGACGCCGATCAGCGCGCTGATCCACGCCGCCACCATGGTCGCGGCCGGCGTGTACGTGATCGCGCGGCTGTATCCGCTGTTCCTCGTCAGCGGCGGTGCGCTCGCCCTGCTCGCGGTGATCGCGGCCGTCACGATGACCGCGTCGGCGGCGATCGCCTTGGCCCAGGACGACCTGAAGCGGGTCCTCGCGTGGTCAACCGTCAGCCAGCTGGCGTACATGTTCGGCGGTCTGGCCGTCGGCGGCTACACGGCCTCGGTGTGGCACCTGCTTTCGCACGGGGCGTTCAAGGCGCTACTGTTCTTGGCCGCCGGATCCATCGCGCACGCGGTCGGTTCGACAGAGCTGGGCGCCATGGGGGGTCTGCGCCATGGGATGCGCCTCACGTTCGTGACGATGACCATCGGCTTCGCAGCGTTGGCCGGCCTGGTCCCGACTGCGGGGTTCTTCAGCAAGGACGCCATCCTCGACTCGGCGTTGACCGCCGCCAGGGGCGACGGGCCAGGTCCGACGTGGACCGGCTGGCTGGTGCTGGTGGCCGGTCTGGTCACCGTTGCCCTTACCAGCGCCTATGCGGTGCGGGCCTGGCTGCTGGTGTTCTTCGGCGCGCAGCGTCCGGACGCGCACGAACCGTCGGCACTGATGCGATGGCCGCTGGTGATCCTCGCGATCCCATCGCTGTTGCTCGGAGTGCTCGTGCTCAGTCCGGGGTGGTTGTCGCTGGGCGCCCACGGCCACGTCGATGTCGGGCTCGCTCTCGGCACCACCGCCCTCGTCCTCGCGGCGGGGGCCGCCACCTGGGCGCGCTGGCGAGGCGCCGGTGGCGACGGCATCGACCCGGCGGTGGCGTTGGGACGGCTCCGGCCGGTGCTCGCGGGGGCGCTGGGCATCGACACGCTGATCGGGTGGGCGATCGTCCGGCCCGTGGAGTACGCGGCTGACATCGCGGTGACCGCGGACACCGACGTCGTCGACGCGTACCCGCGCGGGATCGGCGTCAGCGCCGGTGCACTGTCGTGGCTGGCGCGGCGAGCGCAGAGCGGCAACGCCCAGACCTACGTGTCCGTGGTCGTGATCGGGCTGCTGCTGCTCGTCGCAGTTGCCACCGGGACGTCTCGATGAACCCACTGACGTTGACGATCGTGGCGCCGGCGGCCGCTTCGCTGCTGCTTGCCGTGGTGCACTGGCGCCGACCGGACAGGGGGCTGGCCGACGGGCCGGCCGCGGCCGGTCTTGGCGTCGCCGTGTCCCTGCTGTGCCTGGTTCTGGTCTGGCTCACGTGGCGGGCGCGACCTCCCGCCTCGCTGTACGCCGGACAGGTCGACCGGATCTGGATCACGCCACTCGGCGTGCACTGGCATCTGGGCATGGACGGCGTCTCCCTGGCCTTCGCAGTGATGACCGTGCTGCTCTCGGCCGCCTGTTGCGGGCTGCTGGTCCGACACGCGCCGGAAGGGACCGGCTCGACCGCGACGCTCACCAGCCTTGTCCTGCTGATCGAGGCTGCGGCCCTGGGCGTCTTCCTCAGCCTCGATCTGGTGCTGTTCTTCCTCTTCTTCGAGCTCGCCCTGGTGCCGATGTGGTTCGTGATCAGCGGTTGGGGGGACCCGCACGACCCGGTGGGCCGCACCCGCGCGGCGACCCGGTTCCTGATGTTCACCGTCGGGGGATCGGCGCTGATGTTCGTCGGGTTCATCACCATCTCCCAGGCAGCCGGCAGCCTTCAGATCCCCGCCCTGGCGCTGCGTGCGCAGGCGTTGACGGGCCCGACGGCCCTGCTGGGCGGCATCGCGATCGCCTTGGGCCTTGCGGTGAAGACACCCGTGTGGCCGCTGCACACCTGGCTGCCGCCGGCGCACACGTCGGCACCGACGGTCGGGTCGGTGCTGCTGGCCGGGGTGTTCCTCAAACTCGGCACGTATGGGTTCATCCGGATCCTGGTTCCGATCCTTCCGGTGCCGACGGCCCGGATGGCGCCCTACCTCGCCGCCTTCGCCGTCACGGGGATCATCTACGCCTCACTGGCGTGCCTGCGTCAGCGTGACCTGAAGAGCTTGGTCGCCTGGTCCAGCGTCGGGCACATGGGATTCGTGATCCTCGGACTGTCGACCCTGACACAGGCGGGGCTGGTCGCGGCCGTCTTCGCCAGCATCGCTCACGGGCTCGTCACGGGTCTGCTGTTCGTGCTGGCCGGCTCGATGAAGGACCGGTACGGCAGTGCCGACTACACCGCGATCGGTCGGGGCCTGCTGGGGCGTACCCCCTGGCTCGGCGCCGCCTTCATGTTCGCCTGTCTCGCCAGTCTCGGTCTGCCCGGACTGGCCGGATTCTGGGGCGAGATGCTGGCCCTGCGGGGCAGCTATCAGGGCGGACCCGCACTGCGTGGTGGCCTCACGCAGCCGTTGCTGCTGGTCGCCCTGGTGGGCGTGGTGCTTACCGCGGCCTACTTCCTCGTCGCGGTCCGACAGGTGCTGCACGGCGTACCCCCACACGGCGGTGCACCCGGTGAGCTCGACACCGACCTCGACCGCGGCGAGTCGACGATCGTCCTCGCCCTGGTCGTGGGGATCTTGTGGCTGGGCATCGTGCCGGGAGTCATGACGGGATGGATCAACCAGGCACTGCCGTGGATCCTGGGTGGGGTGCGCTGATGCCCAGCCCCGACCTCGACATGCTGGCACTCGCACCGCCCCTGCTGGTGGCGCTGGCCGGCATCCTCGTGCTGGTCGGCGACCTGATGTCCGCGACAAGGTCGTGGCTGCTGGGCACGGTCACCAGCGCGGCGGCGCTGATGGGTGCAGGAGTGACTGCCTGGGGGTTGCACACGCAGGTGCACAGCACGTTCTGCGCCTCAGCGGACAACACCGCCACGTCCGAGCTTCCGTTGCCGTGCAGCTTCGTGGTGGACCACTTCACCCTGGCGATCTGGACCATCGTGCTCGGCGGTGCGTTCCTGGTGGTGCTGCTGTCGATGGTGCTCGCCCCCGACGACAAGATCCCACCCGGCGAGTTCCACTTCCTGCTGCTGTCCTCGGTGGCAGGTGCACTCACGTTGGCGGCCGCCCGCGACTTCGTGACGCTGGTCGTCGCACTCGAGCTCGTGTCACTGCCGTCGATCGCGCTGGTGGGGCTCAGACGCGGTGACCGGCGGGCGGCCCGGTCGGCCTGGACCTTCTACCTCGTGTCCGTGGTGTCGACCGCCGTCACGCTCATGGGCATCTCGCTGGTCTACGGCGCGACTGGAAGCGTCTACTTCGCCAACGCCGCGGTGTCCGAGCAGGGGAGCTACATCAGTGGCGTGCCCACCGTGGTTCTGGTGGCCGGCATGGTGCTGACCCTCGTGGGTCTGCTGTTCAAGCTGGGCGCGGTGCCGTTCCACATGTGGGTTCCGGACACGTACCTCGGCACCAGCATCCCGATCGCGGCCTATCTGTCGGTGGTGTCCAAGACCGCCGGCCTGGCGGCGTTGCTGCTGGTTCTCGACGACCCGTTCGCACCCCTGGTCAGGCACTGGGCTCTGGTGGTGGCCCTCGTCGCCGGAGC
This sequence comes from Nocardioidaceae bacterium, assembly GCA_050700835.1. GTDB lineage: Bacteria > Actinomycetota > Actinomycetes > Propionibacteriales > Nocardioidaceae > JBOHDX01. Next base: position 6,047 of record JBOHDX010000026.1, on the reverse strand, counting down.
GACGATGACGATCGGCAACATCGCTGCGCTGCGTCAACGTGACGCGGTCGGCCTGCTTGCCTGGTCGTCGGTCGCGCAGGCCGGCTTCGTGATCGCCCCAGTCGTCGCGCTGCTCGGAGGTGAGGGCTCCGCCGCCGACTCAGGTCTCAACGCGGCGGTGCGCTATCTCGCGATCTACGCCGTGGCCAACCTCGCAGCGTTCGCCGCCGTGGCGCACGTCGCGCACACGACCGGCAGCAGCACGATCTCGGGTTTCCGCGGGCTGATCCGCCGCGACCCGCTCACGGGTGCTGGTCTGGCCATGGCCCTGTTGACCCTGGCGGGGTTCCCGCCCGCGGTGATCGGCCTGATCGCGAAGTACGTCGCCCTGCGCCCAGTCATCGACAGTGGCCACGGCTGGCTCGCGGTGGTGATGGCGGTCAACGTCGCTCTGGGGTTGGCGTACTACCTGCGGTTCCTGGCGCAGGTGGTCGCGGCGCCGGACCGAGATGACGTGCCGGTGCGCCGCGCCGCAGCCCCCGGGCAGACACTCAGCGCGTTGCGCGGCCCGAGCGCGGTGGTGGCCTTGGGCCTGGCCGGGCTGATCGCACTGTCGGTGTGGCCGCAGGCCGTACTGGCGATCTTCTACTGACCCAGGTGTCTCGCGGCTCAGCGGTAGTTCGTGAAGCGCACCCGCGTAGGTTGCTGGCGTTGGCTGTGACCGGTAACAGTGGCTTGACCTGCGCTTACCCGTCTGGTGACGTTGGAAAATGTTGGCCGCCATCGAAAATCTTGCGGACTTTTTGCGGACTCTCGTACCCCCGGCTGAGGGAGCAGCGTGGCGGAGGAACTGTGGCGAGCTGCCTGGTTCCGAGGCGTCCAAATGTCTAGTTCGTGGGCGTCCATCTGCTAGGTTAGCGGAATGTCCTACCGTCATCGGGTCGTCGACACGCTACTTGACGACCTTTTCCCCGACCTGGCCGCGATCGCCCTCGAGGGAGCCAAGGGCGTGGGCAAGACCGCCACGGCCCTGCAGCGTGCCGAGACCGTGATCGCGTTGGACCTGCCCACTCAGCGCGAGATCGTCGTCGCCGATCTCGACTATGTCGCACGGGCCACTCCGCCGGTCTTCATCGATGAGTGGCAGCTCTACCCCGCGGTGTGGGACCGGGTCCGTCGGGCCGTCGATGAGGATCCTCGCGGTGGCCGGTACTTGCTCGCAGGTTCGGCCGGCGTCGCGCCCGGTGCGCGCATCCACTCGGGCGCGGGCCGGATCATCAGCCTCCCGATGCGACCACTCTCGCTCGCAGAGCGCGGGACGGCCGAGCCGGCGGTGTCGTTGTCGGAATTGCTGACCGGCTCGCGGCCGAGAATCAGCGGCAGGTCCGGCGCCGGCCTGACGGCGTACGTCGACGAGATCCTCGCCTCGGGATTCCCCGGAATCCGGGACCTGCCGGAGCGGGCCAGGACTGCTCAGCTGGACAGCTACATCGCACGCATCGTCGAGCGCGACCTGCCCGAGAATGGACTCAACGTCCGCCGTCCGGGCGCGGTCCGCGCCTGGCTGGCCGCGTACGCCGCCGCGACCTCGACCGACACCGCCTACACCAAGATCCTCGACGCGGCCACCGCCGCAGTCATGGACAAGCCCTCCCGTGCCACCGTCGACAACTACCGCGAGCACCTTCGGCGGATCTTCGTCCTGGACCCTGTTGAGGCTTGGATCCCGACATTCAACCCGCTCAAGCGGCTCACGCGGTCACCGAAACATCACCTCGTCGATCCTGCGCTCGCCGCACGATTGGTCGGGGTCGGCAAGGCCGGGCTCCTGCAGGGGGCCGGCGACCGCGTGGCAACCTCGACCGGCACCTGGCTGGGAGCCTTGTTCGAGTCGCTCGTCGCACAGAGCGTCCGGGTCTATGCATCGGCCGCATCGGCAAACGTGGGCCACCTGCGCACCAAGGAGACCGACCGCGAGATCGATCTGATCGTCGAAGGTGAGGACCGCCGCGTGGTGGCGATCGAGGTCAAGCTCAGGGAGTCGATCAGCGACAAGGACGTGCGCCATCTCAACTGGCTGCACCAGCAGGTCGGCGACCGGCTCGCGGATCGCGTGATCATCACCACCGGCGAACACGCATACCGCCGCCCCGACGGCGTCGCGGTTGTGCCGCTGGCGCTGCTCGGTCCGTAGGACCGATCAGCGACTCTTCGCGCGGTTGGTCTGTTCGGTGAGCCAGAGGATGAGGTCGGTGCGCCAGTAGCGGACGTGGCGGCCGACCTTGAAGCTGCGCGGTCCGGCGCCGAGGTGGCGCCAGTAGCGCAGGGTGCCTTCGGGGACGCGGAGTAACCGGCAGGCTTCTTGGAGGGTGAGCATCTCCTCGCCCGGGTTTGGTCCGGGGCGACGGTTGGGGTTGGTCAGGTTCGGTTCTGCGGTCATGGCGCTTCTCCTGGTTGATGGCGGTAGTGAGTGGTCGGCTCACGTCGATGAGTGTGGGCGGTCAGGTACGCCCGATTTCAGGTACGTCGAGGGGGGAACCTGAGGGGGGAAGCTGCGTTTGCGCAGGTCAACAGGTACCCCCCGGAAGTCTTCGGCAAGAGTTGCCAAGCCCCTGGTCGGATTGTCTTCGGCTGATGTTTGAACCGCACTGGGGTCCGCGGTTGTGCTTGTTCATGCCGGTGAGCATGAGCGGGAGGGGTTACCGAACTCGTTCCCCCGGCCGAGGGAACAAGTGGGGGAACGGTCGGGGAACCTTCGGCGAACCTTGGTGTTTGTGCTGGTCGGGGCGGCGTTCCCCGATTTCTTTGAGTCGGTGTCTTCTCAGATGCCGATGCCGGGGCGTTCGGTGTGTAGCGGGGCGGGGGGAACCTCGGGCATGCCGCGTCCGGGACGCCGGGGTGGACCCACGCGTACGGCGGGGCCGTAGCGGTCGATGTCCTCGATGGCGCGGGTGCGGGCGTGGGCGGGGCCGAGGTCGGCACGGTCCCGGTTGAAGGTCTCGACCCATTGCCGGCGGGCCTCGTCGGCATTCTCGGCGACGAGGTGGGCGGTGTTGGTCTCGCGGCCGCGGGTCATCGCGACGTATGCCGCTGCGGCGCCGGTGGTTTCTGTAAGGGCGAAGTGTGCGTGGGCGACGGTGTCGCCTTGGGCGCCGTGGACGGTGGTGGCGTAGGCAAGCTCAACACTCTCCCGGACGTAATCGGCCGGGATCACCCGGTCGCGTCCGTGACCGCGCAGCACGATCGTGCCGTCGTCGCGGATGCCGGTGATGGTCCAGGTCTGCCGGTTCGCCACCTGCAGGTCGGGGTGGTTGCGGCGGGTCGCGACCCGGTCACCGAGCCCGAGCACCTCGCCACGGCTCGTGGCGAGCGTCGCTCGGTCTTGCCCGTCTTCACCGGTTCGGCTGGGTCGTCCTTGTCGGTGGTCGCGGATGGCGGCGTTGAGGTCGGCGACCTGTTCGCGCTGCTCGGCGAGGATCAGACCTCCGTTCGCGCCGGCCTGGGCGAGCGCGGCGGTGCGTTCGACCTCGCTCGCGTGGATCACGATCCCTCCCCGGCGGGCGAGTTCGTCGAACACGCCGGCGGGGTCGTCACCGCTGCGCATCTTCAGGGACAGGTCCGCATAGTCAGGATCGGTGAACCGGTGCACCTTGTCCAAAGACACGACCGCGGTCGGGTGAGCCCAGCTGATCGCATGATCGAGGACGCCGCCGCGGCCGACGGCGGGGAGCTGGTGCCGATCCCCGACAAGTGCGATCCGTGCGCCGGTCTCGTCAGCGATGGTGAGGAGAGCGCTTGCGGTGTCTTGATCGAGCATCCCGGCCTCGTCACAGAGGAGCAGGTCTCCGGCCCGGAGTTGGGCGGCTCGGTCGGGCATGGCATCGACCTGCCGGGTCCAGTGCCCGTCGGCGTCCCAGCGCCAGCCGTGCTGGTGGATCAGCCAGGCCGCGGAGTGGCCCTCGGCGCCGGTCTCGGTGGCGGCGACCTGGGCTGCCTTCAGGGTGGGAGTGACCACGAGCAGGCGGTCCCCACGTCGCGCGAGCATCCTCTGGGTGGCCCAGAGCGCGGTGGTCTTCCCGGCACCGGCGGCGCCCTCGACCACCACGAGTGGCCCGTTGCCGGCCAGCGCGCCGACCACGGCGGCTTGGGTCGGGTCGACCCGGTCGATCCCGCGGGCCCCGAGGCGAGCCGGATGGGTGGGTTCTTGGCCGCGCTGGGCGAGGCGGCCGATGAGGTCGGCCTCGACCTGGAGAACCTGCGGCGAGGTCAGCGAGCGGACGTGCTCGGGCACATCGGACCCGCTGAGCAGCCTGACGCAACGCGTCGCCGCTCGGGCGGTGATGTCTTCGGCGAGCTCGGTCCGCGCGGGTGTATCGGCGAGCAGGCGGGTTTGGGCCAGGAGAACCTCGGTCTTGCCGCGGATCTCGGCGGTGTTCCAGGCCGACTTCTTCGCTCCGAGGATGGAGACGACCAGGTCTGCTGCGGCGTCGCGGTCGATCCAACCCGGCCGCGTGCCGGTCAGCGGCACAGGGTCGGTCGGGTCGCGGTAGCCGAGCTCCCGCAGTTCGGTGTTCCAGCGGGCAACGAGCTCTCGTCCGTCGGTCGGGGTGACCTTGTCGGGTCGGGCTTGGGCCCACGCTCGCCGGTCCCACGCCTCGCGCAGCCGTGAACCCGGCTCCTGGCCCGGGTGGTCGGCGCGCCAGGTGGCTTCGTAGCGGTCGACGTTGCGGCGGATCTGCGCGGTCCGGGCGCTGAACGCACCCACGTACGGCGCGAGCTCGCGGATCTCGCTGCTCTCCGGGTCCAGGGTGAACCCGTGCTCCGCGAGGACGGCCCGGAAGCCTGGGTCGGTGGCGACAGCGGCGTGCCCGATCCCGTTGATGGCCTCGATGCTGTCGCGGATCCCGACCGAGTGGATGCCGCGCCACGCCCCGGCCGCCCACACGCGGGCGTTGACCTGCAGGTGAAGGTGACGGTGTGGGTCACCGGCCCGGGAGGTGTAGTGCCGGATCACCGCCGCCTCGATCCGCTCTACCGGCACCTGCACCTGGCGGCCCCGCGGACCGACCCGGGTGGTCGCGTGCCGTGCGACCCAGCGCACGATCTCAGTCGCCGCCTTGTCCTGAGCGGCGTCCAGCGCGGCCGAGACCTCTGGATGCAAGGCAGCGGCCAGCGACCAGGTCTTAGGACCGTTGACGGTGACTTCGACGAACCGCAGCGCCTTCGCATCCTCGCGGACCCGACCCTTCTTATGCCCGGTGTCGGTGTCGATGTCGATGCCGGCGACCCAATTCTCGTAGGTCTCGCCGCCCATCGAACCCGCGCGCTCGACACCCTGCGGCGTCGCGGTCAGTCGGACCGCTACCCCGGTGCCCTCACCGAGGTAGTAGTCGTCAGCCCGGGAGCGATCGCGCTCGACGTAGGCCCGGGCAGCCCTCGCTGCGCCGCGGTAGAACTTCACCCCGCCATGCACACCGACCACCCCGTATCACTGACTCCACGGTGTCCGTCGACAACCAACGGACCCCTAGAAATGCCGCGTGGGCCGCCCGATCACGGGCGACCCATCTACGAACCTTCGTAGCATGCGTACCGCCAAGAAGGGCGGGGCGTAGAGAGCAAGAACGTAAGTATCTGAAGGAGATTGTGGGGACCGAGGATGGTCAACGAGAGTCAATGATCAGAGGCCGGTTCGACGGAGGTGAAGGGTTGGGCAGCCGAGGGAAGTTCGATGGCAGAACCAGGCCCGTAGAACGCCCCGTCCCCGGCGACGCTACCCGGACAGGGCATACGGGACGAGCCCGCAACATGAGCCAGCGACCGAGTGGCGCGTCTCGTATGAGGTTCGGCTTACGGGACGTACGGGCAGCCGGTGAGCGGGCGTCCGTTAGGTAGCCGCAGCCTCTGTCAGCGACTCCAGATCGAGCACACGCACAGTGCCTGCGTCGTGGCGTGCCGCGAGCGACCAGATCGTGGTGGGACTGAGTGCTTGGGGAAGGTGCACCACGCCCTCGCCCGCGACATGGAAGTGACCGTGCGCGAGGAATGCGGGCCTGACAATGCCGATC
>JBOHDX010000025.1:0-21981 GCA_050700835.1 Nocardioidaceae bacterium | reverse complement strand
GGGTGGGTGCGCAACTGTCGGATCGCCGCCACGGGGTGGGGCGGGTGGGTGCGTAACTGTCGGATCGCCGCCAGCGGCGGGGGTGGGTGGGTGCGTAACTGTCGGATCGCCGCCAGGGGCGGGGGCGGAGGGGGGTCACAGGTCGGGCTCCTCGCCAGGCACCTGCACGGGCGCGGACAGCAGGCCGGCGCCCTCCGGCTGCGCCGGGCAGAGAGCCCGGAACTGGCAGTACGTGCAGTGGCCGCCCACCGTCGCCGGGAAGCTCTCGTCGCGGATGGCGCGCACGGCGTGCGCCACCTGACGGCGAACGGCGACGCCCTCGTCCGGCTCCAAGGCCGACTGGTGCTGGACCTTGACCCGCCCCTTGACGCTCTTGCGCAGGTGCACCAGCTCGGCGCCGCCGGGAACCGGCTCACCGTCCACCAACCCGTCGGCAGCGCCCTGCTCGACAGCCAGCTGGTACACCCCCAGCTGCGGGTGCTCGGGAAGGTCGCGACCGGTGGGAGGGTTCTTGCCGGTCTTGAAGTCGACCACCACGACGCGTCCGTCGGCGTCGATCTCGACGCGGTCCATGGAGCCCCGCAGTCGCACCGTGTCACCGGCGGCGTCGAAGGTCACCTCGAACGCGTGCTCCGCCGCCAGCACCCGGCGTCCCCGCTCGGCGGTGTGCCACGCGACGAAGCGGGCGATCGCACGCTCGGCCTGGGTACGCTCGGCGGCGCTCGCCCACGGGACCTCGAACTGCAGCTGCCCCCAGACCCGTCCGAGCTGGGCGACCAGCGCCGACTCGTCGGGGGGCAGCTCGCCGGTCACCACTGCCTCGGCCAGCGCATGCACGATGCTGCCGAACCCTTGCGCGCTGGTGCTCTGTGTCTCACCAGCCGCCTCGCGGGCCAGGAACCAACGCAGCGGGCAACGGACGAGGCCGTCGACACCGGAGCCGGACAGGTTGATCGGCTGGTCCGGCGGGCGTACGGGCGTCGACGCCTGCGTCTCGTCGTGCACCCCCCACCAATGCTCGGGCACGGCCTGCGGCAGCAAGGCGCCGCGGGACGCGCCGGCGAGCCGGGCGATCCGGCCGGCCAACGCGGTCAGGCGAGCCGGGTCGTCGGTGGTCTCGGCCTCACGACGCAGCTGCCCGAGGACGCCCCGCAGCGACATCGGGCGCTCCGGACGGCCCTCGACCGGGCCGGCGTCGACACCGAGGTCGGACAGGAAGCGCGACGGTTGGTCCCCGCCCTCGGTGGGGCTCTCCACGGCGGTCACCACGAGCCGCTCGCGCGCCCGTGTGCAGGCGACATAGAACAGTCGACGCTCGTCGGCGAGCAGAGAGGTGCGCGAGGACGGTTCTCGCAGCACCGCCACCGGCGGCACTCCCTGCGCGTCGAGGCGATCGGATCCGAGCAGCGAACCCCGGTGGCGTACGTCGGGCCACAGCTGCTCCTGGACCCCGGCCACGACCACGACCCGCCACTCGAGTCCCTTGGAGCGGTGCGCGGTGAGCAGGCGGACGGCGTCGCCGGACACGCCTTGCTCGGCAAAGGTCTGCGCCGGGATCTGCTGGCCCTCCACCTCGTCGACGAACGACGCCAACCGGCGCCGCTGTTGCCGTTCCTCGGCACGGGCGGCCAGGTCGAACAAGGCGCAGACGGCGTCGAGGTCGCGGTCGGCGACGCGCCTGCCGGCCCCGCCGGACTCTGCCGCGGTCTGCAGCCGCTGTGGCCAGCGCGAACCCGACCAGAGGTCCCACAGCACGGTCTCGACGGAACGCCCTTGCGACAGCGACTCGGCGGCCGCCACCAGCAGGCGGCCGAACGCCCGCAACCGGTCGGCGTCCGGACCGTCGACACCGGTGAGCTCCTTGGGATGCTCGAGGGCCTCGGCCAGCAACACGAGCGACGGACGCGGCAGCGCGCCCTCGAGGTCGTCGCCGTCGAGGCGGCGCAGCTGCTTCGCCACCCGGCGCACACCGCTCGGATCCATCCCGGCGACCGGTGAGGTCAGCAGCGCCTCCACCTCGTCGGGACGGATCACCGGCGCGCCGTCGGTGCGTTGGTGCAGCCGGTCCACGACCCGCAACAGCATCAGCAGGGTGCGTACGGCCGGTTCGGCGGCAAGCGGCACCTCGTCGCCGGCCACTGCCACCGGCACTCCGGCAGCGCCCAGTGTGCGGCGCAGTCGTGGGATCGAACGGGTTCCGGACCGCACGACGACCGCCATGTCCGACCATGGGACGTCTCGCCGGAGGTGCTCGGTGCGCAGTAGACCGGCGATCTGCTCCGCCTCGGCCGCGGCGCTGACGAACCGGCGTACCTCGACGACACCGTCGCCGTAGGGCGGGTCGACGGCCGCCGGGTTGCGGAAGCGGGTGAACTGTTGCGCGTCGAGCTGACCGGGGATCGCCAGGTGCCTCACCACGGATCTCGACGCCGCCAGGATGGAGTCCCCGAACCGGCGGGTCGAGGCCAGCGCCAGCATCGGTGCGGGCGCGCCTTCGACCGTCCTGAACTGGTCGCGGAAGGCCAGCAGGCCCCGCACATCGGCGCCTCGGAAGGCATAGATCGCCTGATCCGGGTCCCCGACCGCCACGAGGTCGCGGCCCTGCCCGGCCAACGCCTGCAGCACACTGACCTGGGCCCGGTCGGTGTCTTGGTACTCGTCCACGACGACGAACGGGTACTCAGCGCGCAGGGTGCCGACAACCGCGGGGTCCGACAGCAGCAGCCCCGCTCGGTAGACGAGCTCGGCATAGTCGACGAGGTGCTGGGCGTCGGCCACGTCGAGGTACTCCTCGAAGAACCGGCCCACCGAGTCCCACGGTCCGTCGTCCCCGCCCAGCGTCACCAGTGCGCCAGGGTCTAGCTGCAGCTCGCGGACCCGCGAGAACGCCGCGGCCAGCTCACGAGCGAAGCCGTGTGTGTGCAACGCCGGCCGGAGGCTCGCTGGCCAGGTCACGCCGTCCTCACGCCGGCCACCAGCGAGCAGGTCGCGAATGCGCAGGTCCTGCTCGGGGGCGCTGAGGAGCTGCGGGGGGCCCACGAACGCCTCGGGGTCGGCGAAGCGCCGAACCAGCGCGTAGCAGAACGAGTGGAACGTGACGGCCATCGGCATCGCGGTGGTCCGGCCGAGGCGCGCCGTGATCCGCGCCCGCAACTCGTCCGCCGCCTTGCGCCCGAACGTCAGCACCAGAGCCTGGTCAGGGCGCAGGCCACGGTGCTCGATCCGGTCGACGACGGCCTCGACCAACGTCGTGGTCTTGCCCGTGCCCGGACCGGCGAGCACCAGCAGCGGGCCCCCACGGTGGTCGACGACGGCCCGCTGCGCGTCGTCGAGCACCGGCGGCGCCGATGCGGACCGCGCAGGCTTGAAGACGTACGACGGGGTCACGGGCGCCATCTGACCAGACCGTACCGACACGGCCGAACCCGCCACCTACATGCCTCGACCCCGGAGTTCGGGGGGAGACTCCGGGGTCGAGGGCGGGCAATGGGCCCGCGGAGGTTGGTCAGAGAACGGGGTTGAACGCGACGGTGCCGGGGGTCACGGTGAGCCCCGCAACGCCGTGCCCCCTGGCGTACGCCACCTCCTTGGCAAGGTCGCCGACGCCGTTGCTGCCGACCAGCGGGGCGATCTGAAGGGTGGACAGGACGCCGAGCGCGTTGCCCTTGGCGTCCATGAAGCCGCTGCCGGAGTCGCCGGGGATGCCCGGGGTCATCGTGTAGACGTTGTGCGACCAGCCGTTGCCGGCATCGCCGACGGACAGGCCCGTCTTTGGCCCGAGCTGCTCCACGCCGCCCCGCAGCAGCGAGTTGCCGAAGCTGAAGACCTGGTCACCGGCGGCGGTGCCACCGGAATGGAGGGCGGTCGGGCCGCCCCAGAACGGCACCGACGGGTTCACGTTCTTGACCGACGCAGGATCGACCTTGACCAGGGCGAGGTCGTTGTAGGCGCACGTGTTGGCGCCGGTCTCGCCGGCCTTCTGCATGGCCAGCCAGGAGGAGTACGCCAGGGTGCCCTTGCCCACCACGGTGCCCTCGCTGGCGAGGTTGGCGCCCTTGTTGAACGTCACCTTGGTGCCGAGCGGCAGCGACTTAGTGGTGCAGCCGTTGGTGTCGGTCGAGGATCCGGTTCCGGCGCAGTGCGCGGCGTAGCCGACGTAGACGGTGCCCGCCCCGTCGGTGTAGACGAAGTTCGCGGTGCACTGGGCGCCCTTGGTGAACATCTGGGTGCCCGGGTGGATGGTGGCGGTAGCGGCGGGGGCCCACATGGGCGCCGCGTCGACGCTCGTGGTCCCACCGGTGTACGCGACGACGGCCAGCATGCTCGCGGCCACCGCCGCAAGGCGTACGGCGAGTCGGGACGCTGCTCGTGCGGGCAGGCTCATGTGTGATCGCTCCCAGGATCGGTGGTCGTGACCGGTCCAACGCCGGAGCGCCGCCGAAGTTACGGGACCCGAGAATCGACATTCCGGTAGGCCAGGCGGCGCCGATGTCGATTCCTTCGTCGGTCAGCTGGGCTCCCACGCGGCCCGGGCCATGTCGATCCGCAGGTCGCCGGACAGCGGACCTTCGGGTCCGCCGCGCAACGGGGTGCCCTCGGCCAGGTAGCGCTCGCGGGCGTCGTGCCGGTGCGACTCGGGCAGGGTGCCATCGACTCGCACCACCCGCCACCAGGGGACGGGACCGCCGTACGTCGCCATCACCCGGCCCACCTGGCGCGCGCCGCCTCGTCCGACGAGCCCGGCGATCGCGCCGTAGGCCATCACCCGTCCCTCCGGGATCGACTCGACGATCGTGAGCACGGCCTCGACGTACGCCTCGTGGTCGTTCTCCGGCAACTCCGGCACGGCGTCATCCTGACACGATGTTGATGACTCACTCGGGCCATGTCGGCCCGGTGCTGTCGCGGGTCATGCTCAACCCATGCCCTTCGACGTAGCCGCGATTGCGGCGATGTTCGATCAGGTTGCGCCCAGCTATGACGCGGTCGGCGTCGCGTTCTTCGGCCCGGTCGCGGACGGTCTCGTCCAGGTGCTCTCGCCACGGCCGGGCGAGCGCGCCGCCGATCTCGGCTGCGGGCGGGGGGCGGTGCTGCTCTCGTTGGCAAAGGCCGTCGCGCCCGCGACCGTCGCGGGCTTGGACGTGTCCCCGGTGATGCTCGAGTTCGCCGCGGACGCGGCCGCAGCCGAGGGTGTACGCAACATCGCCCTGCGGCTGGCGGACGTGACCGATCCCGGGCTGCCGGCGGAGTCGTTCGACGTGCTCGCGGCCTCGCTGGTGCTGTTCTTCCTGCCCGACCCGGCTGCGGCCCTGCGGGCCTGGCTGGATGTGCTGGTGCCCGGCGGTCGTCTCGGCGTCGCCACGATCGGCGGCGCCGACCCGCGCTGGCAGAGCGTCGACGAGGTCTTCGAGCCGTGGCTCCCTGCCGACCTGCTGGACGCGCGTACCGCCGGCGCGGCCGGGCCGTTCGCCAGCGACACGGGCCTGGAGTCGCTGCTGAGCGACGCGGGATACGACGAGGTCTCGACCCACGGCCAGGTCCTCCCCGTCGTGTTCTCGGGGGCCGACCAGTGGCATGCGTTCTCGATGTCGGTCGGCCAGAGGGCCATCTGGCAGGCCGTGCCGGCCGCCGAACGCGACCGCGTCAGAGGCCAGGCGTACGCCCGGCTGGCGGAGCTCGCCGAGCCGGACGGCACCATCGCGTTCACCCAGGCGGTGCGCTACAGCCTGGGCTTCAAGCCCGCGCCGCCCGAGGTCTGACCCGGGTTCTCGAGCCTGTGTCGGCTCCTGGGCGTGCTCCCGGGCCTGTTTCTGGGCGGGGTCCAAACCTGCGTCAGTACGACGGCTGGGACGGGTCGATCTGGTTCACCCACGCAACCACGCCGCCGCCCACGTGGACCGCGTCGGAGAACCCGGCACCCTTGAGGACTGCCAGCGCCTCGGCCGAACGGGCACCCGACTTGCAGTGCAGCACAACCGGCTTGTCCTGGGTCAGCTTGCCCAGCGCCTCACCTGACAAGAACTCGCCCTTGGGAATCAGGACCGAGCCGGGGATCCGGTTGATCTCGTACTCGTTGGGCTCGCGCACGTCGACCAGCGTGAAGTCGCGGCTCCCGTCGTCGCGCTCCTTGAGCCAGCCGGCCAGCGTGCTGACGGAGATGGTGGACCCGGCGGCCGCCTCGGCGGCGTCGTCGCTGATCGCGCCGCAAAACGTGTCGTAGTCGATCAGCTCGGTGACGGTGGGGTGCTCGCCGCAGACGGCGCAGTCGGGGTCCTTGCGCACCGACAGCTTGCGGTACTCCATCTCCAATGCGTCATAGATCATCAGCTTGCCCAGCAGCGGCTCCCCGATGCCGGTGAGCAGCTTGATCGCCTCGTTGACCTGGATCGACCCGATCGAGGCGCACAGCACGCCGAGCACGCCGCCCTCGGCGCAGGACGGCACCATCCCCGGCGGCGGGGGCTCGGGATACAGGCAGCGGTAGCAGGGGCTGGTGCCGCCGGGTGCAGCAGCCCAGAAGACCGACGCCTGCCCGTCGAAGCGATAGATCGAGCCCCACACGTACGGCTTGCCCAGCAGCACCGCGGCGTCGTTGACCAGGTAGCGGGTCGCGAAGTTGTCGGTGCCGTCGACGATCAGGTCGTAGTCGGCGAAGATCCCCAACACGTTGTCGTTGTCGAGCCGCTCCTCGTGCAAGATGACGTGGACGTAGGGGTTCGCCTCGGCGATCGACTCCTTCGCCGACTGCGCCTTGGACTTCCCGATATCGCTCTGTCCGTGGATGATCTGCCGCTGCAGGTTGGACTCGTCGACCTCGTCGAACTCCGCGATCCCGATCGTGCCGACGCCGGCCGCGGCCAGATACAGCAAGGCCGGGCTGCCGAGACCGCCGGCCCCGATCACCAGAACCCGCGAGTTCTTCAGGCGCTTCTGCCCGGTCATGCCGACGTCCGGGATGATCAGGTGTCGGCTGTAGCGGCGTACCTCATCGATGCTGAGCTCGGCGGCCGGCTCGACCAGCGGGGGCAGGGACACGACACTCTCCTGTACATACTCGACTCGACGACGTCGTACTCCGAGTGCAACCCAGGCGGGCAGCGCGGTGTTCCTCGTCCCACAATCCGGACGGCGTGGAGACCCGCTGCGCTCCCCGGTTGCGAGGTGACCTGCGAGTAGGATCACCGCGGTCCGATCCACCCGGCGACCAACCCGGCGACGACCCGGCGACGACCAGCGGAGCACCTCGCGGAGGACGACGTGACCCACACGACCGACACCCAGCGCCCCCGTGGGGGACGCCTGCCCCGCAGTGCCCGACGCGCCCAGCTACTCGACGCCGCCATGGAGATCTTCGTCGACAACGGCTATCACTCGGCCGCGATGGACGACATCGCCGAACGCGCCGGCGTCTCCAAACCGGTGCTGTATCAACACTTCCCGGGCAAGCTCGAGCTGTACCTCGCCCTGCTCGACTCGTCGTGCGACACGGTGATCGCATCGGTGCGCGCTGCATTGGCCTCCACCGACGACAACAAGGAGCGGGTCGCGGCCACGATGGAGGCCTTCTACAGCTACGTCGACAGCGAGCGCGCCGCCTTCAGGCTGGTGTTCGAGTCCGACCTGACCAGCGAGAAGGCCGTACGAGCCCGCGTGGACCGGGTCACCAACGAGTGCGCGACCGCGATCGCGGCGGTCATCCATGACGACACCGGCCTGCCGGACCCGATGGCGGAGCTGCTCGCCGTGAGCCTGGTGGGCATGGGCCAGGTGAGCGCTCGCTACTGGCTCACCAAGAGCCACCCGGTGTCGCGGTCGGAGGCGGTGGCGCTGATCTCCGGCCTGGCCTGGCGCGGCATCCGAGGCTTCCCCCGTTCCGATGAGGGAGTCGGATGACGCACCGGCCCCTCGTCGCTTGACCTCGCGGGATAGGTTCGTGCCCACAGCGAGCGCACCAACAGGAGGGACCTTCGTGGAGGTCAAGATCGGTGTCCAGCACGCCTCACGGGAGCTGAGCCTCGACGCGAGCCAGAGCCGGGACGAGATCGTGAAGTCCGTGTCCGACGCGCTCCGCAAGGAGGGTGGGCTGCTGGTGCTCGAGGACGCCAAGGGCCGCACCGTCATCGTGCCGGCGGACCGGCTCGCCTACGTCGACCTGGCTGACGAGAGCGGTCGCAAGGTCGGCTTCGGCGCGTCGTGACGGACGCCGCGCCCGCGTGCGGGCCGGGCCTGCGGTTTACCACGTTCTCGTGGTAAACCGGCACTTCTCATGGGGTACGTCCCATGAGAAGTGCCAACTCTCCATGGGAAGTACCCCCGACTCATGGCGAACGCCGCATCAGAACTCCCCACTCCCCATGACGAGTACCCCCGACCCTCCTGGTATACGCCGCATCAAAGCTTCCCACTCTCCATGACGAGTACGCCCGACGCAGGGCGAGGCGCCTGCGGGCACTCCGGCGGCTAGGAGGCGAGGCCGAGGCTGGCCATCCGCGCGGCGTGGTTCTCGGTCAGCCGGGCGAACATCCGGCCGATCGCGGCGAGATCCATGCCGGGCCGGTCGACGCTGCCGGTGAGGACGGCCGAGAGCCCGTCGTGCTCGGCGACGACGACCTGCGCCTGCGACAGCGCCTCGCCCACCAGCCGGCGGCCCCATAGCGCGAGGCGGCCACCGATCGTCGGGTCGTCAGCGATCGCCCGCCGGACCCGGTCCACGACGAACGCGCTGTGGCCGGTGTCGTCGAGCGTGGTCATGATCAGGTCGCGGGTGTCGGCGTCGAGGAACGCCGCCACTTCCCTGTAGAAGTCCGCCGCCAGCCCGTCACCGACGTAGGCCTTGACCAGGCTCTCGAGCCAGTCGGCCGGGGCAGTGTGGGCATGGAACCTGTCGAACGAGTCCGAGAACGGAGCCATCGCGGCGTACGGGTCGACGTCGAGCTTCTCGAGCCGGTCCCGCAAGGCGGTGAAGTGGCCGAACTCGGCGCTCGCCATCGCCGCCAGCGCGGCCTTGTCGGCGGTGGTCGGAGCCATCGCCGCATCCTCGGCGAGACGCTCGAACGCGGTCAGCTCGCCGTAGGCGAGGACACCGAGAAGGTCGACGACACCGGTGGCGTACGACGGGTCCGCGAAGGCGATCGGCGCCGCAGGTTGGTCCCTGTCCTCGGACATGGCCGAAGCGTACCCACCGGCACGGGACGGGCCTGGAGCCGTGGCCGATACACTGGCCACGCCCTAGACGCAGACCGGGCCATACCGAAACGAGAAGACCCTGACCACCTTTCACGACCTCGGCGTCATGCCCGAGATCGCCGACGCGCTCGCCGACGTCGGTATCACCGAACCCTTCCCGATCCAGCAGATGACGCTGTCGATCGGCCTGATGGGCACCGACCTGATCGGTCAGGCCCGCACCGGGACCGGCAAGACGCTCGCGTTCGGCATCCCCGTGATCCAACGGACGGTGTCCCTGCAGGACCCCGACTACGACGAGCTGGTCGCGCCAGGCAAGCCCCAGGCCCTGGTCGTCGCTCCCACCCGTGAGCTGGCGCTGCAGGTGGCGAACGACCTCGTGACCGCGGCGAAGAAGCGCGGCACCCGGATCCTCACGGTCTATGGAGGGGTGCCGTACGACCCGCAGCTGGACGCGCTCGTGGCCGGAGTCGAGGTCGTGGTCGGCACTCCCGGTCGGCTGCTCGACCTGGCGCAGCGCAAGGTGCTCGACCTGTCCCACGTCAAGGTGCTGGTGCTCGACGAGGCCGACGAGATGCTCGACCTCGGTTTCCTCCCGGACGTCGAGAAGCTGCTGGCTCGCACACCGGAGCTGCGCCAGACCATGCTGTTCTCCGCCACCATCCCCGGGGCGATCGTGAGCCTGGCGCGGACCCACATGCGGCACCCCGTCAACATCCGGGCCGAAGCGGCCAGCGAGCAGCAGCTGGTCCCCACCACTGCCCAGTTCATCTATCGTGCCCACGACCTCGACAAGCCCGAGGTGGTGGCCCGCATCCTGCAGGCGGAGGACCGTGGGCGCACGATCATCTTCACCCGCACCAAGAGGCAGGCCCAGCGCGTGGCGGACGACCTGGCCGAGCGCGGCTTCCCGGCGTCACCGTTGCACGGCGACATGATGCAGGCATCGCGGGAGCGGGCGATGGCCCGATTCCGCGAAGGCAAGGTGCAGATCCTCGTCGCGACCGACGTCGCCGCCCGGGGCATCGACGTCGAGGCGGTCACGCACGTGATCAACTACAACTGCCCCGAGGACGACAAGACCTACGTGCACCGCACCGGTCGTACCGGCCGCGCCGGCGCGACCGGCATCGCGATCACGTTCGTCGACTGGGCCGACATGACCCGGTGGAAGGTCATCAACAACACCCTCGGGCTGCCGTTCGAGGAGCCGCAGGAGACCTACTCCACGTCGGAGCACCTCTACCACGACCTCGGCATCCCGGCCGGTTCCGACGGCCGCCTGGTTCCCAAGGCCGACGACCCCAGCGGGTCACGACCTGATCGTCCGGCCCGTGACCGCGACCGTGACCGCGGGCGAAGCGGCTCCGGGGGTCGGGACCGGCGCCCTGCGGAGCAGAAGAGCGAGCCGAGCAGTCGGCGCAACCGGTCGCGGCGCCGCACCAGGTCCGGTGCCCCTGTCGCCGAGCGACGCCCGTCCTCCGGCGGATCGGACTCAGCGGGCTGAGTCGCGGAGCAGCGTCGCGGCGAGGTCGCGGTACGCCTGGGCGCCGCGGTGCGTGCGTGATGTGCCGAGGATCGAGCGTCCGATCGCCGGCGCCTCGGCGAACCTGATCGTCTTGGGGATGGCCGGAGTGAGCACCGGCAGCTCGAAGTCGGAGCTCACGGCTTCCAGCACGGCGCGGGCGTGCTTGGTCCGCCCGTCGTACGACGTCGGCAGCACGCCCCACACCGCCAGGCCGCGGTTGGCGAACCTGCGCACGTCGTGCACGGTGTCGAGCAGTTGGCCGACTCCTCGGTGCGACAAGGTCTCGCACTGCAGCGGGATGACCAGCGCGTCCGCCGCGGACAGCCCGGCCACCGTGAGGACGCCGAGGGACGGTGGGCAGTCAATGATCACCCAGTCGTACGCCCCGCTGACGTCCTCAAGCGCCACCCGGAGCACCTGCTCGCGACCCGTCCGGGTGAGCAGCGCCGCCTCGGCGCCGGCCAGCTCGATCGTGGCGGGAACCAAGTCCGGGCCGTCGTCGGTGGCGATGACAACCTCCGCGGCCCGCCGCCGCCCCAGCAGCACCTGGTGCACCGACAGCTCGAGGTCCTCAGGATCGATGCCGAGCGAGAATGTCAAGCAGGCTTGCGGATCGAGGTCGACGAGCAGGACCCGCTGACCGAGCTCGCACAGTGCTGCCCCCAGCGACGCAACGGTGGTGGTCTTGGCGACGCCACCCTTCTGGTTGGCGACCGCGAGCGTCGTAGTCATCGGTCTCATCATGCCGGACCGAGTTGCCCGGGTCGGTGACGCCCGTCATCCTTGGCCGGTGCAGGAGACCGCGCTCGTGACCGGTGCGACCTCAGGCATCGGGCTCGCCTTCGCCGAGCAGCTCGCCGGCCGCGGCCACGACCTGGTGCTGGTGGCCCGCGACGCCCGGCGCCTGGAGGAGACGGCCCGGCGGCTCGGGTCGGCGCACGGCGTCACCTGCACGGCCCTGCCCGCCGACCTGAGCAGGACCGAGGGGCTCGCGTCGGTGGCGGCTGTGGCATCCGACCTCGCCCGTCCGGTCGGCCTGCTGGTCAACAACGCCGGGTTCGGCCTCGGCAAGCCGTTCGACCAGACCTCCATCGAGGACGAGCAACGCTGCCTGGACGTGCTCGTCACGGCACCGATGCATCTCATGCACGCCGCGCTGCCGGCGATGACGGCCCGCGGCCGCGGCGCGATCGTCAACGTGGCCAGCGTCGCCGGCTTCACCCCGCGCGGAACCTACGCCGCCCACAAGGCGTGGCTGATCAGCTTCAGCCGCTGGGCCGCCATCGAGTACGCCGGGCGCGGAGTCACCGTGATGGCGTTGTGCCCCGGGTTCGTGCGTACCGAGTTCCACGCCCGGATGGACGCCGACCTGTCGGGCATCCCGGGCTGGATGTGGCTGTCCGCGCCGACGCTGGTACGCGCCGCTCTCCACGACCTCGACCGAGGCGTGGCCGTGTCGGTACCCACCTGGCGTTACAAGCTGCTGGCGGCAGCGGCCAGGCACGCCCCGGCGCGGGTGGTGGCCCGGGCCGCCAGGCGGGGGCGCTGACCGGCGACCGCCGATGAGACCTCGCCGTTCCAGCAGCGGGGCCGCGTCGCTACGGTGCGGCACATGAGCGACGGCGGCGAACCGACAGGGGTGACGCAGCGCGGGGCCGGGTCCGGCCCCCTGTCGGGTGTGGTGGTGCTCGACCTGACCCGCGCCCTGGCCGGCCCGCACGCGGCCATGATGCTCGGCGACCTCGGTGCCCGGGTGATCAAGGTGGAGAGCCCGACCGGTGACGACAGCCGCGGCTGGGGGCCGCCGTTCGTGGGGGACGGCGAGCGGCGGGAGTCGACGTACTTCATGTCCTGCAACCGCAACAAGGAGTCGGTCACCGCGGACCTGAAGTCCGATACCGGCCGCGCGTTCCTGACCCGGCTGATCCGGCAGGCGGACGTGTTGTGCGAGAACTACCGCGTTGGGGTGCTCGACCGGCTCGGCTTCTCGACGCGGCAGATGCACCACATCAACCCGCGCCTGGTGGTGCTGTCGATCACCGGGTTCGGTCACGACGGGCCGGAGGCCGACCGGGCCGGGTACGACCAGATCGCCCAGGGCGAGGGCGGGTTGATGAGCCTGACGGGGTCGTCGCCGGACGAGCCGATCAAGAGCGGCGTCCCGATGGCCGACCTGGTGGCCGGGATGAACGGCGCGTACGGCGTCGCGGCTGCGTTGTACGAGCGGGAGCGCACCGGCCTGGGTCGGGTCGTGCACACCAGCCTGTTGGCCGGCATGGTCGGGGTGCACGCGTTCCAGGGCACCCGCTGGACGATCGCCGGCGAGGTGCCGCGGGTGGCCGGTGTGCACCACCCGTCGATCGCGCCGTACGGCTTGTTCCACACCGGCACCGCGCCGGTGCAGGTGGCGGCCGGCTCGGAGTCGCTGTGGCGGGCGTTCGCCGCGGCCACCGGGTTGGATGCGGAGGATCCGCGGTTCGTCACCAACCACCTCCGGGTGGTGAATCGCGACGCGCTGGTCGAGGCGGTCGAGGGCCGTTTCTCCGCCGCCTCGGCTGAGCACTGGCTGCAGGCTCTCGCGGACGCAGGCGTGCCGGCCGGCAAGGTGCGCACCCTCGACGACGTGTACGCCTGGGAGCAGACCCTCTCGCAGGGGCTGCTGATCGAAGTCGAGCACAGCACGGCCGGCCCCATTCGGCTGCCGGGGCCGGTGCTGCGGCTGGACGACAACGCGTACGCCGGTGGTCGTGAGACCCACCTGCCGCCGCCGACGCTCGGGCAGCACAACGAGTCCGTGCTGCGCTGGCTCGACTCCCGCGAGTAGCCGCCCAGGTCCCGCGAGTAGCTGCCCAGGGCCCCCGTCAGCCGAGGTCCACGATCGCGGCCACCGGGCCACCGCCGTCCGGCCCCTGGTGCGCCGCGGACACCGACACGAACACGGCCGGGTCCCCGGTGACCGCGGCGGTCACCCCACCGACGCACGCCTTGATCTGCCGATGCCAGTGCACATCGGAGTCGTCCAGCATGGCGTTGCGACGACCACGTACCTGCCCGTCCTGGCTGGCCTCGCACTTGAGGAACACGTTGACCAACCGGCCATCCAAGTCGCTGGGGTGCGGACGCTCCGGCAGGTCCAGACCGGCGTTCTTGATCGCCGCCCAGATACCGTCGCTGTCGAGCGCGTCCTGCATCACCCCGTGCCCGATCCGGTAACGGCCGCCGACGCCGCGCGCGTTGCCGACCACGACGACCTGCGCCTGGTCGAGCTCGACGCCCGACGAGCAGGACGCGACCGACGAGTACAGCTCGCGGTTGTGCATGACGTCGGCGTCGTCGGGCAGGTCGATCTCGCCCAGAGCGACCGCCACCCCCAGTGCAGTGCAGCCGTTGGACAGGTCCATCGACTCGTGCGTGTGCTCGGTCCACACCGTCTCGCCGCGGCTCTTGGCGTCCCGGATGGTGTGGATCGTCAGCAGCGGCGTCTTGGTCTGCACGTAGTGGACGTCGGCAGGGTCGGTGATGCCCGCCTGCTGCATCGCCTCGCCTACAGCCGCTGCGACCTTGGTGATCATCCCCTGCCGGCCGATCTCCTCCGGCAGCAGCCGCTCGCTCATCGCGAACCCGACGGTGAGCCTCGGCTCATCGGACGGCTGAACCGCGTCGCCGGGCAGCGTGGCGAACACCGTGGCGTGCGGGCTGATCACGCCGTCGGTTCCGCCCGACCAGACGATCGGCACCTGGCGTACCTCGTCGACCGAGCGGGTGCCCTTGGCGACGAGGACCTCGCGGAAGGCGCGGTCGGCGATGATCCGGGTGTAGTCGTTGACGCCGCCGTTGCCCTCGGTCTTGCCGATGACCGCAACGACCCGGTCCGCCTCGAGGACACCGTCGTCGATCAGCGTGGCCAGCTCGCTGGCGTCCGACACGGAGTGCAGGGGGATCTTGCGTACTTCGATGGCCGCTGGCATGTGGGTCCTTCCGGTCAGGCGTGGTCGGGGGTCGGGTCCGTCGTTCGCGTTCGTCGAGCTGCCGGGGTGGTCATGGCGAGGCGGGTACGACCCGGGTGCCGATCGCGCCGGCGACCGCGGCTTCGATGTGCGGCAGGGCGGTGATCACGCCGATCCGACCGGTTCGCTCCACGAAGCGGCACACCGCCTCCACCTTCGGGCCCATCGAGCCGGCCGCGAAGTGCCCGTCGGCCGCGAAGGCGCGAAGCTCGGAGACCGTCACCTCGCCGAGCGGCCGGGCGTCCGGGGTGCCGAACCCGACGACTGCCGCTTCGACATCGGTCGCGATGATCAGCCGGTCCACCTGCAGCTGGGTGCCGAGCAGCGCCGCGGTCAGGTCCTTGTCGATGACGGCCTCGACGCCGGCGTAGCCCTGCTCGCCGTCGCTGACGGTCGGGATGCCGCCTCCGCCGGAGCAGACGACGACGTAGCCTGCGTCCAACAAGGTCACGGCCGCGCCCACGTCCAGGCACTCCTCGGGCTCCGGCGATGCGACGACCCGCCGCCATCCGCGGATGCCCAGGTCCACCCAGTGCTGACCGTGCTCGATCATCGGCCGTGCCTCGTCGGCGCTGACGTACCGGCCGATCGGCTTGGTGGGCGCGGCGAACGCCGGGTCGTCCCGGTCGGCGAGGGTGCGCGAGACCAACGCAGCCGACCGGACCGGACTGGAGCGCCGGGCCAGCGCCTTGTCCAGGGCGTCGAGCATCAGCATCCCGATCGTGGCCTGCGTCTGCGCACCGCACCAGTCCAGCGGCACAGGGGGTACGACCGCGGCCGCCATCTCGTTCTTGAGCAGGAGGTTGCCCACCTGCGGACCGTTGCCGTGGGTCAGGACGATCTCGTGCCCGGCCACGACGAGGTCGGCCACGGCCTGCATGGCCCAACCGACCGCCGCCTGCTGGTCCTCGGGGCGCGCCTGCCCGTCGGCGGACGTCATGGCGTTGCCCCCGAGCGCGATCAGCAGCCTCATCGCTGCATCCAGTCCACGTCCGCGGCCGGCCGGCCGCCGGAGAGCCGGGCGTAGCCGGGGCCACGGTCGAAGCTCGGCTCGTCCGCGCCACGCGCCGCCCGCCGCTCGTCCCGCAGTGCCAGGGTGGACGGGCCGTCGACGGCGGAGTCTCGAACGACGACGCCGTAGTCCCGCCGGGCCCCCTCGACCGACACCTTGCCCCACGCGGCGTCGCGCAGGACCAGGGACGTATCGCGTGCCAGCGGGTCGCCCCAGCCGCCGCCACCCGTGGTCCGGATCCGGATCAGGTCACCGGCGCGAACCGGTTCGGCGTCGGCCAGCGCGTCCACGTCGCGTTCGTCCGGACCGCCCGGGTTGACGGTCACCCGAAACGGTTGGCCGGCCCTGCCGCCGTTGACCCCCCAGCAGGAGAGGATGGAACGGTCCGCGATCGACATGAAGTGTGCGTCCTTCAGCATCCGGATCTGCTTGTCGTACCCCAGTCCGCCTCGGAACATCCCGGGTCCGCCGGAGTCGATCGCGAGTCCCAGACGCTCCACCAGGAAGGGGAATCTCGACTCGGTGAACTCCGTCGGAAGGTTCCGCGAGTCCGGGACCACATGGATCGTGTCCTCGCCGTCGGCGTAGAAGCGGCCGCCCGACCCGCCGCCGAGCACCTCACGCATGAGGTACGGCCGACCCTGGTCGTCCTCGCCGTAGACGCCGGTGTAGCGGATCGTCTCCTGGTCGGCTGGCATCCGCCCGTCCACGGCCTTGGCGACGACTCCGGCGAGGACGCCGAGCAGCCTCAGGATGACGAACGTTCGCGCGTTGGTCGGCGCCGGGAAGACCGGTGTCAGCAACGTGCCGGGCGGAGGGAAGCGCATCTCGATGAGTGGCACCACTCCCTCGTTGACGTCGAGCTCCGCCATTCGCTGCGGAGTGTCCGCGAGGTTGCGCAGGATCGGCGCCAGCCACTTCTTCAGGAACACCCCGTCGGAGTAGTCACCGCAGTGGTTGATCGGTCCCTTGGCCTGCGGGGACGTACCGTCAAAGTCCAACACGAGCCGCTCGCCGTCCAGGTCGTCCGGACCCGTCCGGGTCAACGTGATCCGCTGCCGATGCAGCTGCGGCTCGTCGACGCCGTCGTGCTCGGCGTAGTCCTCCCACACCCACTGCCCGACCGGCACCTTCGTCAAGATCTCCCGGCGGTACGTCTGGGTGGTCCGGTCGATGATGGCGTCGAAGCACGACTCGACGGTAGCCACGCCGTACCGCGAGAACAGGTCACCGAGCCGGCGCGCGCCCATCAGGCAGGCTGAGCACTCCGCGTCGAGGTCCGCGGCCAGCGACTCCGGCATCCGCGAGTTGCGGGTCATGATCGCCAGCGCCGACTGGTTGGGTCGCCCGGCGTCCCACAACCGGATCGGGGGCACCATCAAGCCTTCCTCGAACACCGAGGTCGCGTGGCTCGGCATCGAGCCCGGGACCGCTCCCCCGATGTCGTCGTGGTGACCGAACGCCTGCACGAACGCGACCACCCGACGCTCGCCCGTCTCCGCCTCGTGTGGGTCGCCTGCCTCGCCCGGCCCGAAGACCGGCACGGTCACGCACAGGTCGGGGAGGTGGCCGATGCCCCCTTCGGAGCCGTACACGTCGTTGTGGAAGAACACGTCGCCCGGACACATCGTGTCCAGCGGGAAGTCACGGGCCACCGGGTGTACGAGCGCGCTGTAGGACCGGCCGGTCAGCTTGCGCAGCAGGCGGTCGTGGATGCCGGCCCGGAAGTCGTGCGCGTCACGGATCATCGGCGACCGCGACGTGCGGGCGATCGCGGTCTCGACCTCGGCCTCGACGGACGCCAGGGTGCCTTGGACGATCTCGGTCAGCACCGGGTCGGCGTCGTGCCCGCGGTGCTCGGTGAGGAAGCCGAACGGGAACTGCGTCGGCGCCGTCCGCGACTCCCTCACTGCCGCCCCCCTCCCCGCTGAGCCGTTCGCTGAGCCTTTCGCTGAGCCTTTGGCTCAGCGGGGGCGCGGGTGACGACGAGGTTGAGGTGGGGGTCGACACGAGCGACGAACCCGTTGTGCAACGGGACAGTGGACCCGAACTCCTCGATCACAGCCGGCCCGAGGACCTCGTCCCCGGGAAGCAGATCGGGGCGCCAGTAGACCGGAGCCTCGGCATAGCCGGTCTCGGTGTCGAAGCACACCGGTCTGTGCCCGCTCGGGCGAGGCGGCCGGTGGTCGAGCCGCCGCTCCACCCGAGCGATCCGCGGTCGGCGGATCGGGCCGGTCCCGGACACCCGGAGGTTGACCCACTCGACCTGCTGACGGGGATCGGACCGGAAGTCGTAGCCGTACAACGCCCGGTGCTCGTCGTGGAAGGACGCCGCCACCCGATCGGCGACCCCAGGGTTGACGGGGCCGTCCGGCATCGGCACCCGGACCTCGAACGCCTGCCCGAAGTAGCGGAGGTCGGCCGTGCGGGCGTACAGCTGGTCCGCGGGGGCGAAGCCCTCCCGGTCCAACGCCTCCGCCGCCTGCGCGGTCAGCTCCTCGAACAGCGCGGTGGTGGCCGTGAGGTCCAGCCTGTCGTGCAATGACACCGCGGTCCGGACGTAGTCGTTCTTCACGTCCACGGTGAGCAACCCGAACGCGGAGACGTTCCCGGGATCGGGCGGCACCAGGACCGTCGGCAGGCCCAGCACGTCCATCAACCGGCACAACAGGAGCGATCCGGAGCCGCCGAACGTGACGAGGACGAAGTCGCGTACGTCCAAGCCACGCTTGACGGTGACGCGGCGCAGTGCGTTGGCCTGGTTCCACGCGGAGATCTCCAGGATCCCCATCGCGCAGATGATCTCGTCCAGGCCGAGCTTGGCGGCGCTGTCCGCGAGACCGCGCCGGGCGGCGTCCACGTCGAGCGGGATCTCACCACCGAGCAGGTGGGGTGGGATCCGTCCGAGCACCACGTGCGCGTCGGTGACCGTCACGTCGGTGCCGCCGTTGGCGTAGCAGAGGGGACCGGGATCGGCGCCGGCCGAGTGCGGACCCACTTTGAGCGTGCCTTCCGGGGAGAGCCAGGCGATCGAGCCGCCGCCGGCCCCGATGGTGACCACGTCGATCATCGGGATCTTGCTCGGGTACGCCCCGACACTGCCCTCGGTGGTGAGGGTGGGCACGCCATCCACGACGACAGACACGTCGGTCGAGGTGCCACCACCGTCGCAGGTGAGCACCCGGTCGAAGCCGGCCTCCTTGGCGATCATGGCCGCACCGAGGGCTCCGGCGGCCGGCCCGGACAGGACGGTCGTGATCGGCTGGTGCACCACCTCGTCGGCGCTGCGCACGCCGCCGTTGGACTTCATCACGTAGAACGGGACGGGCCGGTCCTCGCCGACGCCGGTGTAGCCGTCCAGCTTGGTCTTGATGTTGTCGACGTAGCGCGACACCTTCGGCTTCACCGCGGCGTCGACCAGCGTCGTCATCGCGCGTTCGTACTCGCGGTACTCGGGCAGCACCTCGCACGAGACCGAGACCATCGCGTCGGGGTGCTCCTCCCGCAGGACCGCCCTCATCGCCAGCTCGTGCGCAGGGTTGGCGTAGGAGTGCAGGAAGCAGACCCCGAGGGTCATGACCTCGCGGTCCCGGAACCATCGGGCCACCCGGCGCGCCTCCTCGTCGTCGAAGGGCCGCACCTCCGCACCGGTGTGGTCGAGCCGACCACGCACCGTCTTGACCAGGTCCGCCGGCACGATCCGGTCCGGCTTCACCCAGAAGTAGGAGTTGCCGTAGCCGTCGGGCACGGACTGCCGGGCGATCTCCAGGACGAACTCGTAGCCCTCGTTGGTGATGAAGCCGAGCCGCTCGACCTTGCCCTCCAGCAGCTGGTTCGTCGCCACCGTCGTCCCGTGGCTGACTGCGGAGATGGCCCGCCCCCCCTGCTCGGCCAGACCGGCCAGCGCCAAGACCTTGTCGAGGCCGGCCATGAAGCCCTGCGCCGGGTCCTGCGGAGTGGAGGGTGTCTTGGTGCTGACGAGCCGACCGTTCCGCTCGTCGAAGGCGACCACGTCGGTGAACGTCCCCCCGGTGTCGACACCGACCCGGATGTGGCGCGGCGGCATCAGGACACGATCCCTTGCCCGGGTGCCTCGACCCGCAACGAGCTGTGAGCGTCACCGAGCAGCGCGTCGGCGTGCTTGCGAATCAACGTCATATTGCGGTCCGCAAGGTGGTCGAACGACTGCGGCACCGACGATCCGGGCGAGAGTGTCGCCATTCCCGTGCGCGGGTCGAGGCGGGCACTGCACCAGCTCTCGTGCGAGGACGTGCGGGCCAGCACCTCGGCGATCGGAGACACGATCATCGAGTTGCCGAAGTAGACGACGCCACCGGGGTCCACACCGGTCGCGTTGCTCCCGACCACGAACACGTGGTTGTCGTAGGCCCGCGCCCGGTTGGTGAGCTCCCAGATGTCGGCGGAGCGAAGCAGCGCCGACGGACGGCAGATCACCTCGGCGCCGCGTACGGCGGTGATCCGCGAGAGCTCGGGATAGTCGCCGTCGAAGCAGATGATCACGCCGATCCGACCCAGATCGGTCTGCACCACGAGCGGGTCCTCCCCGGGCGTCACCCAACCACCCCGGTCGGAGCGTTCCGAGCCGAACGGGTGGGTCTTCCGGTACGTTCCGAGCAGATTGCCGCCGGGGCCGAGAACCGTTGCAGCGTTGAAGACCACGCCTCGGCGTGGACCGCGCTCGTACGTGCCGACCACGAGGTGGACGGCGAGGTCGTGGGCCGCGTCGACGAACGGAGCGAGGACAGGTCCCGGCACCTCGGACACCAGGTCCCACAGCTCGGTCGCGCCGATGCCGGGTGTGAACCCGGTCGTCACCGACTCGGGCAGCACCACCAGCTCGGCACCCGTGCGCTCGACACAGCGTCGGACCTGGTCGACGGCTCGTGCGGCGTTGTCCGCGATCGTGTGCGCCGAGAGGGGCGAGGAGCTGGGCGCCACCTGGACGGCCGCGGCGGTGAACTCACGCATCGCAATCAGCTCCTGCGCCGGCCGATGAGTCCACCGAGCAGCACCCCGGCCAGGGCCAGGCAACCGCCGACGACGAGGCCCTGGGCGAAGTCGCGGGAGCCGGGACGACCGGCCGCGGCAGGTGCCGTGAAGACCTGGCCGTCACCCGTGGCGGTGGACGGCTGTGCGCCGTGCACGGGGGCGACCGCCAGCTCGGTCCCGGTCAGCACGCGGTCGACGGCGGCGAAGAACTCCCCCGCCATCCGCTTGCTCGCGCTGGTCAACATCCGTTGGCCGACGCCGGCGATCATCCCCCCGACCACCGCATCGGCGTCGTAGCCCAGAGTGGTGCGGCCTTCGCCGGTGTCCGCGAACGTCACCCGCACGTCGGCGCCCACCGTGCCGGGCGCGCCGGCGCCGGCCGCCTTCAGCAGCAGCGACGTGGCCTCGTGCAGGTCGGCCAGCTCGACGGTGCCGGTGTAAGTGCCCTTGATCGACGCGACCCCGGCGGACAGGGTCACCGCGTAGCGGTTCTCTCCGGTGCTCACCAGCTGCTCGCAGCCCGGAATGGTGCGCACGAGCACCGCCGGGTCGAGCAGCGCCTGCCAGACCTGCTCGACGGGGGCGGACAGGACGGCGTGTCCGGAGACCTTCATGGGGTTGCTCCTTGCGTGATGATCTGCCCAGTGACCGGCCCAGTGACCGGCCCAGTGACCGGCCCAGCGACCGGCTCGGTGACCGTCCCTGCGACCGGGGTCGTGGCCGCGTGGAGGCGTCTCAGCTCGAACAGCTCCGACGGCGAGATCGGCATGGACCTGATCGGGAAGCCCTCCGCATCCTCGATCGCGGCGGCGAACACGGCCGCGGACGGGATCACGCCGGCCTCGCCGGCACCCTTCACGCCCAGCGGGTTCAGCGGCGACGGCGTCTCGAGGTGGTCGATCTCGATCCGCTCGGGGACTTCGGTGACGTACGGCATCAGGAAGTCCATGAACGAGGCGTTCAGCAGCTGTCCGTGCTCGTCGTAGACCATGCGCTCGTACAACGCGCCGCCGACTCCCTGGGCAACACCGCCGTGGATCTGGCCCTCGACGATCCGGGGGTTGATCAGCCGGCCGCAGTCGTGCACGACGCAGTAGCGGAGGATCTTGACCTCCGCGGTGCCGGGGTCGATCTCGACGACCACGGCGTGCATCCCGTTGGCGTACGTCGAGCGGTTCGGCGAGTAGTAGTCACGCCCCTCCAGGCCGGGTTCGTCGTCGTCGGCGACCGGGGGCTTG
>JBOHDX010000024.1:0-6688 GCA_050700835.1 Nocardioidaceae bacterium | reverse complement strand
CCGCAGGTACCGAATCGCGCCGGATATGTCGGGTTCGCTGAACCGTACGACGTGTGAAGCGGGGCCAAGGGCAGGACGCACTCAGCGGCCCACGGGTCACCGACGCAGCTGCTCGAGCACCTCGGCCACCCCGTCGTCGTCGTTGGACCCACAACGGCGGTCCGCCATCGCGAGCACGTCGGGGTGAGCGTTGGCGACGGCGTACGACCGGCCCGCCCACGCGAGCATCGGCAGGTCGTTGGGCATGTCCCCGAACGCCCACACCTCTCCCTGGTCGATACCGAGGTCCGTGCACCACGACGCCAGGGCCGCCGCCTTCGTCACTCCGGCGGCACTGATCTCGGCAAGGCCGGAGGCCCCGGAGTAGGCCGGCACGGCCCGGTCGCCGACGACCGCGGCAACCCGGCGGTGGAACTCGGACGGCGCGACGGAGTCGCACCGGGCAAGCAGCTTCGCGGTGGGGAGCGCGAGCAGCTCCTCGACCTCGGCGACCGGCGAACCGTCGGGTACGGGGTGGTCGCCGACGTACCCAGGTTCGTGACCGAAGCCGTCACGGGTCTCTCGACCGCGAAGGCGATCCCGGGCAGCGCCGTCCTGAGGTCGGCGGCGAGTGCGCAGACCGTGGCGGCATCGATGCCGTGCTCGGCCGTGATCCGCTGGCTCGGCACGTCGTAGACGAAGGCGCCGTTGGAGCAGATCACCACCCCGTGGTCGCCGACCAGGTGGCGCAGGTCGTGCAGCCAGCGTGGCGGTCGTGCCGTCACCATCACGAAGCCGACACCCACGGCGTCGAGGCCGGAGATCGCAGCGACGCTGCGTGGGGAGACCGTGCCGTCAGAGCGTACGAGCGTGCCGTCCAGGTCTGTCGCGATCAGCCTCGGCTTCACCGGATCAAGCAATCGGCATCTGCGTGGCCCCGGCAACGGCACTTTCGATTCCTTCGTCGAGGGGCCGTCATGCCCGGGCGGCGACGAGCTGCCCGCAGGCCCCGTCGATCTCCCGCCCGCGCGTGTCACGCACAGTCGTGGGTACGCCCTTGGCCTCGAGCCGGCGGACGAACTCGCGCTCATCCCCGGGCCGGGACGCGGTCCACCGCGACCCGGGCGTGGGGTTGAGCGGGATGAGGTTCACGTGCACCCAGCCCCAGTCGCCGTAGGAGGTGAGCAAGTCACCGAGCAGGTCAGCCCGCCAGGACTGATCGTTGACGTCCTTGATCATCGCGTACTCGATCGAGACGCGGCGCTTGGTGATGCGGGCGTAGTCCCAAGCGGCCTCGACGGCCTGGCGGACACTCCAGCGAGTGTTGACCGGCACGAGCTCGTTGCGAAGCTCGTCGTCGGGCGCGTGCAGTGACAGGGCCAACGTCACCGGGATGCCCTCGGTCGCCAGCTGCTTCATCCGGGGCACGAGGCCGACGGTGGACACCGTGACGCCGCGCGCGGACATGCCCAACCCGTCGGGTGCGGGGGCGGTCAGGCGTCGCACGGCACCGATCACCGCGTTGTAGTTGGCCAGCGGCTCGCCCATGCCCATGAACACCACGTTGGACACGCGACCTGGACCGCCGGGCACCTCGCCCCGACTCAGCGCTCGTGCGCCGACCAACACCTGCTCCACGATCTCGGCGGTGCTCATGTTGCGTTGCAGACCGCCCTGTCCGGTGGCGCAGAACGGGCAGGCCATCCCACAGCCGGCCTGCGACGACACGCAAATCGTGGTCCGATCGGGGTAGCGCATCAACACCGACTCGACAAGCGCGCCGTCGGACAGCCGCCACAGTGTCTTGCGGGTCGTGTCGCCGTCGCAGGTCAGCTCGTGCATCGACGTGAGCAGGCTCGGCATCAGTGCGGTGACGATTCGTTCGCGTACGCCCGCAGGGAGGTCGGTCATCTGTCGTGGGTCGTCGACGAGGCGCGAGAAGTAGTGGGTCGAGAGCTGCTTTGCCCGGAACGCCGGCTCGCCGAGCGCCACCACGACCTCGGCCCTCTGGTCCATTCTCAAATCGGCCAGGTGGCGGGGTGGCTTGCGCCGACCGATCGGCTCGTCGAACACGAGCGGAAGTGTGGTGGGCACTGAGGGCTTGGGCATGACCCCCGTATTGTCCCATGCTGCTCAACCGCGCAGCACCATCGATCCGTCGGGCTGCAGCTGCAGCAGGTTGTCGTCGCTGGCCGGGTTGTGCGCCAGCTCCCACAGGTGGCCGTCGGGGTCCGCGACATAGCCGGAGTAGCCGCCCCAGAAGACCGCTTCGGGCTGCTTCACCGGCGTCGCCCCGGCCTCGACCCAGGCGGCGAACGCAGTGTCGACGTCGGCGCGAGAATCCTGGTTGGCCGCCAGGGTGACGCCCCGGAAGCCGCTCCCCTCGGCCGGGACGCCGACGTCGGCGGCAAGCTCGTCGCGAGGGAACAGCGCGAGCACCGACCCGGTCGTACGCAAGAAGACGATCCCCTCGGGACCCGCGGGCCGCTCGAAGCCCAACGACGTGTAGAAGGCGGCCGAGCGCTCGAGGTCGGCGACGCCCAGGGTGATGAGATTCAGTCGGCCGGTCATGACAACCACGCTAGCGGGCCCTCGCCTCGGACAGAAGAATCGGCAATGCCGTCGCTCGGGCATCAGCCGCACGGGGCACACGGCCCTACGACAGCGATCCGAGTCCAAAGGGCCGGAGTAGCCCGGCAGCCCCGGCGCCGGGCGGGCCGGTCTCCACGATCGCGACATCCGGCATCGTCATCGACTGCCAGGCGAGCAGGTCGGGAACCGCGCCGGTGAGGGCCGCGACCAGGAGGGTCCAGGCCGTGCCGTGGCCGACCATGACCACGTCGGCATCCTCGGTCAGGGCCACCTCCCCTGACAGACGCTCGACCGCGGCGACCACTCGTTCCTGCACCCGCCGTGTCGGCTCCCAGCCCGGTCGAACGGGGTCGGCCGGGACGTCCAGGGAGTGGCGCACCACCGCGACGAACTCCTCCTTGTCATCGAGCCAGTCGGCGGGGCGTACTGCTTCGCGCAGATCGTCGACGATCTGGATTCGCCCGGCGTGCAGGACAAACGCCGTCTGCTGCGCCTTCGGCTCAGGCGAGCAGAACCACCAGTCAGTGCTGGGGAGCACTCCGGCCGCACCCAGTGCGACGAGGTCGGAGCGCCCGCGATCGGACAGCTCCCAACGGTCAGGAGGGACGGACGGTACGACCTCGGGGCGGCCGTGCCGGACCAGCCACAGCCGAGTCACGACCGGACGGGGACCAGCAGCTGCAGGACCACCCAGGCGACCGGCGCCACTGCCAACAACGAGTCGAGCCGGTCCATGATCCCGCCGTGGCCGGGCAGCAGATTCCCCATGTCCTTGATGCCGAGATCGCGCTTGATCAGCGACTCCCCCAGGTCACCCATGGTTGCGGTGACCACAGCGGCCAGCCCCAAGATCACCCCGACCCACCAGTCGCCGTGGAGCCCCAGCGTCACCAGCAACCAGCCGGCCAGCACGCACGCTGCCACCGAGCCGGCGAACCCCTCCCACGACTTCTTGGGACTGATCGTGGGCGCCATCGGGTGCTTGCCGAGCGCCACGCCGCTGGCGTAGCCGCCGACGTCGGAGGCCACCGTCACCACCGCGAACGTCAGCACTCGCCAGGCACCGTCGTCGGCGGCCAGGAGCAGCAGCACGAACCCACCGAGCAGGGGTACGTAGGCGGTGACGAACGCGCCAGCCGTCGCATCGCGGACGAACCCGGGTTCGCCTTCGGCCAACCGCCAGATCATCGAGCCGAGCACGGTCAACGCCATTGCCACTGACAACACCTCGGCGCCACCGGTATAGGCACCGACCAGCATGGCGATGCCGCCGATGCTGACCGGCACGACCGGAACCCGGACACCGCGGGTGGCCAAGGCGTTGGACAGCTCCCAGACGGCCAACAGGGCGGCCAGGAGCACGACTCCGACGAAAGCGACCTTGACGATGAACAGCGACGCGATGATGACCACGCCGAGTCCGAGGCCGACGGCGATGGCCGCAGGCAGGTTGCGCCCCGCGCGGCCGAGGTTGGGTGCCGGCGCGACGGGCGCCTCGGGGACCGGATGCTGGTCCGGGGAGCTGTTCAGACCTCCATCAACTCCGCTTCCTTGTGCTCCAGCAGCTCGTCGATCTGGTCGACGTGCCGCTTGGTCATGCCATCGAGTCGTTTCTCGGCGCCGGCCACGTCGTCCTGCCCGACCTCGCCGTCCTTCTCCAGCTTGTCGAGGTCGTGCTTGGCCGACCGGCGGATGTTGCGTACCGACACACGGCCGTCCTCCGCCTTGGTCTTGGCCAGCTTGATGTACTCGCGGCGGCGCTCCTCGGTGAGCTCGGGCAGCACCAGGCGCAGCACGTTGCCGTCATTGGCGGGGTTGACGCCGAGGTCGGAGTCGCGGATCGCCTTCTCGATTGCGCCCATGGCACCAGGGTCGTACGGCGAGATCAGCACCATCCGCGGCTCGGGCACCTGCAGGTTGGCCAGTTGCAGGATCGGCGTCGGGGTTCCGTAGTAGTCGGCGGTGATCTTCTCGAACATTGCCGGGTGCGCCCGACCGGTGCGGATCGCCGCGAAGTCGGACTTGGCCACGTCGACCGCCTTGGACATCTTCGTGTCGGCGTCTCGGAGGGTCTCGTCAATCACGGCTGCTCACCTTTGTCTTGTGGGGCGGTCTGCTCAGAGCCTTCTCGTCGAGGGTCTGCCGGTGCGGTCGTGGCGACTCAACCTGCCGACACGAGCGTCCCGATCCTCTCACCACGCAGCACCGCGGCTATGTTGCCCTCACCCTGCATGCCGAAGACCAGCATCGGGAGGTTGTTCTCCATGCACAGGGCGAACGCCGTGGCGTCGGCGACCTTGAGGCCGCGCCGTAGTGCGTCGGTGTAGGAGATGTGGTCCAGCTTGGTGGCCGTCGGGTCCTTGCGCGGGTCGGCGGTGTAGACACCGTCGACGCCGTTCTTGCCCATCAGCACGATCTCGCACTTGGTCTCCAGAGCACGCTGCGCCGCCACCGTGTCGGTGGAGAAGAACGGGAGACCGGCGCCGGCGCCGAAGATGACCACTCGGCCCTTCTCCATGTGCCGGATCGCCCGCCTTGGGATGTAGGGCTCGGCGACCTGGCCCATCGTGATCGCGGTCTGCACGCGGGTCTCGATGTCCTGTTTCTCCAGGAAGTCCTGCAGCGCAAGGCAGTTCATCACGATGCCCAGCATGCCCATGTAGTCCGCGCGCGCGCGGTCCATGCCCCGCTGTTGCAGCTCGGCGCCACGGAAGAAGTTGCCGCCGCCGATGACGACGGCGACCTGGACACCGTCGCGTACGACCTGAGCGATCTGCCGGGCGATCGTCGCCACCACGTCGGGGTCCAACCCGACGGTGCCGCCGCCGAACACCTCACCGGACAGCTTCAGTAGGACCCGGTGGTAGACGGGCTTGCCTGTCGCCTGGACCGGCTCCGCCCGGACGTCTGTGTGCGCGGACGTACCAACGGGCGAGGAGGCCGCCCCCTCGGTCACGGATGAAGTGTCCAAGGGTCCGGCCTCCTGTCTGTCGCCCGGTCGGCGATTCGCGGATCGGTGTGGCTGCTAACTGGCCCGAGTCTGCCCTAGGCCTGCCCGACCTCGAAGCGAGCGAACCGCTTGACGGTGACAGCGGCCTCGTCGAGAACCGCTTTGACCGTCTTCTTGCTGTCCCGGACGCTGGCCTGCTCGAGCAGCACCACATCCTTGAGGAAACCGTTGACGCGACCCTCCACGATCTTGGGCAGCGCCTGCTCGGGCTTGCCCTCCTCACGCGCGGTCGCCTCCGCGATGCGGCGCTCGTCGGCGATCTTGTCCGCGGGGACCTCGTCCCGGCGGACGTACCGGGCGCGCATGGCCGCAACCTGCATGGCCACCTCGCGAGCAGCGGTGAGGTCGTCGCCGTCGAACTCGACCAGCACACCGACGGACGGCGGCAGGTCGCTGGCCCGACGATGCAGGTACGTCGCAACCTGACCGTCGAAGAAGGCCACCCGCCCGAGGGCCAGCTTCTCGCCGATCACCGCGGCCATCGAGGTGATGTTCTCCTCGACCGACTTGCCGTCGGCCAGCCGCTCGGCGAGCAGAGCCTCGCGGTCGCCGACCTTGGCCGCGGATGCGTGCGCCGCAATGTCGGTGGCCAACTGCTCGAACTGCTCGTTCTTGGCGACGAAGTCGGTCTCGCAGTTGAGCTCGACCATGGCGCCCTCAGCCGCGGCCACGAGCCCGGCGGATGCCTCACGGGTGGCGCCGCGTTCGTTGGCCTTGGTCTCGCCACTGATCCGCAGCAGCTCGATCGCCTTGTCGAAGTCGCCCTCGGCCTCTGTCAGTGCCTTCTTGGCGCTCATCATTCCGGCGCCGGTCATGTCGCGGAGCGTCTTGACGTCCGCGGCCGTGATCTCAGCCATGCTCTTCTTCCTCGGTGTTCTGGGCCGTCCATTGCCGGTGTAGCGCTCGGGACGTGCCCGCGTGTCGGGTCGTGGGTGGGGGCGTCCGCCCGGTCCGTGGTGGGGACCAGTCGCACCCCGCCGGTTCAGCCCTGCGGGTCGGTCTCCTTCGGCAGGTCGGTCTCCCCAACCTCGGCGGGCGCGTCAGCCTCCGCGGGAGCGCCCTCCGCCTCGGGCGCCGGTGCCGCCGGTGCTGCCTCGGCCGCCGGTG
>JBOHDX010000023.1:0-1427 GCA_050700835.1 Nocardioidaceae bacterium | reverse complement strand
TGCACAACTAAGGACATTTCGAGCGCCGGGGAGCTCCGTGCGACACTGCCTTCGCAGTTCAATTATCGGACACAGGTCCGGAGGTGCCGAAACCTATAATCGGATGACTTTAGTTGGCCGGGACATGATCGACCATTAAGTCACTCGAATAGACCAACGTGTAGTTAATTGCGTGACTTCGCATGCACCTTGCGTTCATCAATATCGCTCTCCGATCACTCCTCGAATGCGGTGATACGACGCTAGTGTCGACTAATGGAATGTTCTTTACTTCTGGTTCTGGTTGCAGTCCAACAGTCGCCGGAAGTCTCGTTCGAGGATCTGCACTTTACCGATGATCTCGTCGGCTGTCGCGGTCCACTCGAACGGTGTTGCGTCCTCGTTCCAGTGGGTGATGTAGTTCTGGATGTGTTGGATTAGTTGTCGGACTGACCGGAAGGCTCCTCGGCGGATCGCTTGCCGGGTGATGATCCCGAACCAAGTCTCAACCTGGTTCATCCAGGAGCTTCCTTTGGGTGTGTAATGAAATGTCACCTTTGGATGCTTTTTCAACCACTTATCGATATCATCGCCGTCGTGTGTAGACAGGTTATCCACAATTACATGGATCTCCTTGCGCGGATACCGTCTAATTGCCTGATCCAGGAATTTTATGAACTCGACCGTCCGCCGCCGATCGAAGCAGCGGCCGATCACCTCGCCGGTCCTGGTGTTCAAGGCAGCGAACAGGTTGGTCGTACCGTGTCGCACATAGTCATGGGTTCGTTTCTCGGTCTTGCCGAAGTCCATCGGCAGCATCGGTTGTGTGCGATCCAGTGCCTGGACCTGCGTCTTTTCGTCCATCGACAGCACAACCGCGCCATGAGGAGGATTCAAGTACAACCCGACCACATCCGCTACCTTCATCGCGAAATCCGGATCTTTCGACAGCTTGAACGTGCCCTGGCGATGCGGCTGCAGACCGTTTTCCCGCCACAAAACGGACACAAAATTATGCGACACCGAAATCCCCTCGTGCCGTTTCAGGTACTTCGCCATCTCGCCACTCGACCAATGCGTCAACCCAGTGCTCTCCGGAGGTGACTTCCTAGTCAAGGCCAGGATTCGGGCTCGGACCTCACCTGAAATCGATTGCGGCCGACCCGTCGACTTGCGACTCTCCAAGCCGGCTACGCCACTCTTCGCATAGCGATCGACCCACTTGTACACCGTCGGCTTCGAGGTCTTCGCCATCCTCGCTATATCCGCCGCAGACTGACCCTCGTCAGCCCACAGCACGATTTGTGCGCGCCACGCCACCGAACTATCGTAAGAATCAGAATGCAGCCTCGATCGCAGTTCGCTCCGCGCCTCGTCGGAATGTTCCATATGGCAATTCTTTCACAAACACCGAGACGAGTAAAGTGGATTCAATTAAGAGACACTAG
>JBOHDX010000022.1:0-52281 GCA_050700835.1 Nocardioidaceae bacterium | reverse complement strand
GTGCAGGCGTGGGGCCGGTGAGCTGGAGCGGCTGGCCGGGCAACCGGTGTGCGCCCGGGACCTGGTGGACCGGATCGGTGCGGTGGAGTCGTTGACGGCGCGGCTGGTGGCCCAGCAGTGGCGCGACCTGGCCGGGCTGGCCGCGGCCCGGTCCGCGGCCGACCACGCCCAGGGTCTTGGTGGTGGGCTGGCCGGCCGGTCGGCGGGCACCGAGGTGGCGCTGGCGCTGAACCTGGCGCCGCGGACCGGGGCGGGCCGCCTGGACGAGGCGGTCACCGCGGTGGCCGACCTGCCCGCCCTGGTGGCGCTGCTGGGCGCCGGCACCGGTGCGGTGTCGGTGGCCGGGCTGCGCAAGGTGGTCAAGGCCACCGCGGACCTGGAACCGGCCCTACGCCGGTGCGTCGACGCCCAGCTGGTCGCCGACGCGACCCGCGACCGGCTCACCCCGGGCCGGTTGGAGATCGCCGCGCTGCGCCGGGTGATGGCCGCCGACCCCCAAGCCGCGATGCGTCGCTGCGCCCGGGCCCGCGCGGACCGGCGGATGTCGCTGCTGGACCCCACCGGCGGGACCGCGGTGGTGTGGACCAAGCTATGGGCCGAGGAAGCCGTCGCGGTGCACACCGAGCTGACCCAACGCGCCACCGCGCTGCGCGCCGAGGGCGACCCCCGCCCACTGCAGACCCTGATCTGCGACCTGTTCATCCAAGCCGTCCTCGGCCCACCCCACCCCGACACCCACCCCGACCACGCGACGTCCGACGGGCCCGCAACAGCCACCGACTCGACTGGGCCGGCGACGAAGCCGGCACCGGGGCCGGCACCGGAGCCTGCGGGCGAGGAGCCGGTGGCCAAGGAGCCGGTGGCCAAGGAGCCGGTGGCCGAGGATCCGGTGGGGGAGGATCCGGTGCCGTGGGATCTGGAGGTGCCCGAGCCGTTCGCCGGCCGCACGGTCTGTGACGGCACCGACGACGCCGCCGACCAGGACCTGTTGCCGACCGCGTTCGGTGGCCGCACCGGACCGGGCTGGCCCCGGGCACCGGCCCGGGCCGGTGCCCGGGTCGAGCTGCAGGTGGTGTTGGCCGCCAGCACCGTGCTCGGCCTGGACGACCAGCCCGGCCTGCTGCGCGGCTACGGCGCCATCCCGGCCGCGCTGGCCCGCCACATCGCCGACACCGCCAACCACACGGCCAACCACACCGCCAACCACACCGCCAACCACACCGGCACCGGCAACCACACCGGCGCCGGCGCGGGTGTGGGTGTGCTGGTGCGGCGGCTGCTGTGCGACCCGATCGACGGGCGGCTGGTCGCCATGGACACCAAGACCCGCCGATACACCGGCACCCTGCGCCAGTTCCTGTGCTGGCGCGACCAGACCTGCCGACTACCCGGCTCCCAAGCCGCGATCCGCGACCTGGACCACCTGAGCGAACACGCCCGCGGCGGACCCACCACCGCCGGCAACGCCCAAGCCCTGTCCAAGAACCCCCACATCCTGCGCGACCACCCCCACATCAGCGTCCGCACCCTGCCCCCCACCAACCCCGCCAACCCCGCCAACCCCAGCAGCCCCGCCGACCCCAGCAGCCCCGCCGTCAGCAGTCCCAGCAGTACCGACGGCGTCGGCAGTCCCGACGGCCCGACACCGGCCACACCGACCATGCTCAGCCTGCGCAACGCCGCACCCACCATCGAGTGGACCATGCCCACCGGCCACACCTACCACTCCCGACCCCCACCCGCCCTGGGCTGGGGCTCCCAACCCAGCCCCCTACCCACACCACCACCCCGGTACCGCTCAGCAGCCGAAGACCACCACGCCGTCTGGACCGTGCGCCAACGCCTCCAACACCCGCCCGTCGGACCCGACCCACCGGCTCCGCCCGAGTGAGCCGCCACGGCGAGACGGCGGAGTAGATACCCAGCAAGTGCTTGAGCGGAGCAATCCTTCGTACCCCGTCTGCGGCATCCTGCTCGTCCTGCTTGCGAGCGCCTCGGCGAAGGGCGGATTCCTCGGCGACACCCCTCGCGGTCATCGAGGTGCCGGCCGCCTCGGCGTCGGTTACCTGCTCGCCAGAGTGGCGGTCCTCGTCGCGCTGCGTCACTACGTCTCGCCCAGCCGGCTGCTGAGCAATCCGTCAGCACGCCTGCGGCGTGAGGACAGCGCGTCCCGGTAGCCTTGGTCCTCCATCTGACGACCTGACCGACCACGTGACAGCCAGCAGCACCCACCCGCGTGGGAGACGGAGGACTCGGTGAGCGATGAGCGCGAGGACGCGTCGCTGGACCGGATCTGGACCATCCCCAACGCACTGAGCATCCTGCGTCTGCTCGGTGTTCCGTTGTTCCTCTACTTTGTGCTCGGCCCTCATCGTGACCTGCTGGCGCTTGTCGTGCTCGCCGCCTCAGGTGTCACCGACTACCTGGACGGCAAGCTCGCTCGGACGCTCAACCAGACGTCCAAGCTTGGTCAGATCCTGGATCCGGTGGCGGACCGGTTGTACATCCTCGCCGTGGTGGTCGGACTCGCGATCCGGGGCATCATCCCGGTCTGGCTCGCGGTGATCCTGCCGCTTCGCGACGTCTTGCTCTTCGGTGTCGTGCCGTTGCTGCGCACCCGGGGTTACAGTGCCCTTCCGGTGCACTTCCTCGGCAAGGCCGCCACCGCCAACCTGCTGTACGCCTTCCCGCTGCTGCTGCTGGGCGACGGCACCGGCAAGGTGGCCTCCCTGGCCAACGTGTTCGGGTGGGCCTTCGCGATTTGGGGCACCGCGCTGTACTGGTGGGCTGGAGTCCTGTACTTCTGGCAGGTCCGCAAGCTGCTCGCCACGCTGCCGCCCGTGACCCACTGACGCGCGCACGTCCCGTGACACCATGACCCCGTGGCGTGGGCACGACGACTCTTCGATGCGCACGGGCGGGCGCCAGCACCCCCGCCCGGCGCCCCACATCCCGACCTGCTCGGCCAGATCATGCGCAACACCATCGACGAGGACTACGCCGTCGTGGCCGCCCGTCGAGACCGGCCGCAGCGGCCGCGGATGCGACTGGCGGCCGTCGTCGTGGTGGCCGTGTTCGGTTCGCTGGTTGCGTTGTCCGCCGCCCAGACTCGAGCCAACGAACCCTCTGCCGCCCGCGAGCGCAACGGCCTGATCGACCAGATCCACAGTGCCCAGGCAGGTATCGCCGACCAGCAGGCACAGATCAAGACGCTCACCAGGCAGATCAATGCGCTCCAGGGAACCGTCGGTGGCGGCGCGTCGGGAGCCGATCTGCTGGCCGCGCTGCGCACCGCCAAGGTTCTCGCCGGTGTGGGGCCGGTGACCGGTCCCGGTGTGCGGATCGTGGTGGCCAGCGCTCCCGCCGGGGCGGGAAACGAAGGCGTCATCCGTGACAGCGACCTGCAGTTGCTGGTCAACGGCTTATGGCAGGCCGGCGCCGAGGCGATCGCGATCAACGGCAACCGGATCGACCCATTGACCGCGATCAGAACCGCGGGCCAGGCGATCACGGTGAACTACCGTTCCCTGATCCCGCCCTACACGGTGTCCGCCATCGGCAACCCCGACACCCTGCAGGGTCAGTTCGCCAACACCACCGCCGGGCAGACATGGTTGGATCTGGAGACGAACTTCGGCATGCGGTTCGACATGTCTAACCACGACTCGCTGTCCCTCCCGGGGTCACCGCCGCTGCGGGTCAGGTACGCCCACGACCGAGGAGTTGCGCCGTGATCGCCGTAGCCGGACTCGTCGTCGGCATCGTGCTCGGTCTCATCGCACACCCGACCGTCCCGTCCGACCTCCAGGCCTACCTGCCGATCGCCGTGGTGGCTGCCCTGGACGCGGTGTTCGGAGCCCTGCGGGCGTACCTCGACGGGATCTTCGACGACAAGGTCTTCGTCGTGTCATTCATCTCCAACGTTCTGGTGGCGGCGCTGATCGTGTTCCTCGGCGACCAGCTCGGGGTGGGCAGCGAGCTGTCGACCGCGGTCGTTGTCGTACTCGGGATCCGCATCTTCTCCAACGTCGCTGCCATCCGGAGGCACCTGTTCCATGCCTGACCAGAAGGACGACTCGACGCCGGGCCGTCGTCGGCTGTGGGCCGGTCTGACGGCCCGGCCGTCGCGCGGCCAGGTGATCGTCGCCGTGCTGCTGGCGGTTCTCGGCTTCGCCGCGGTCGTGCAGGTGCGGGCCAACGACACCAACACCGCCTACTCCGGCGCCCGCCGAGGCGATCTGGTCCAGCTGCTCGACTCGCTCGGGGCGGCGAGCTCACGAGCCGACAAGCAGCTGACGGGACTGCGCACCACGCTGCAGGGTTTGCAGACGTCCAAGGACAAGAACAAGGCCGCCCTTCAAGACGCACGCGACCAGGCCGCGACGTTGGCCCTCTTGAACGGCACCGTCCCGGCCGCCGGCCCAGGGGTCCGGATCACCATCTCCGATCCCAAGAACGCCGTCTCGGCGGCGACGCTGCTAGAGGCGGTCGAAGAGCTGCGAGACGCCGGGGCCGAAGCGATCTCGATCAACGACGACGTCCGCGTAGTGGCGCAGACCTATTTCTCCGACGCCGAGAACGGCGTCACCGCGGACGGAAGAGTCCTGCAGGCGCCCTACGTGATCGAAGCCATCGGGTCCGCGCAGACGCTCGGCTCGGCGGTCGACTTCCCGGGAGGTCTCGGCGACGAGGTTCGCGCCATCGGCGGCAGCGTGTCCATCCAGGAGTCGACCCAACTCGACATCACTGCCCTGGCCCAGGCTCGGCAACCCCAGTACGCTCAGCCGTCGCAGTGACCGCCGAGCCCGGCGCCAGCACACCAGGAGGATGCCGTGGAGCCGCAGGACCTGAAGTACACCGCCGAGCACGAGTGGGTCCGCGTCGACGGCGACACCGCCACGGTGGGCATCACCGACTACGCCCAGGGCCAGCTTGGCGACATCGTCTACGTGGCGTTGCCGGAGATCGGCGACACCATCGCTCCCGGGAGCTCGATCGGGGAGCTCGAGTCCACCAAGTCCGTCAGCGACCTGTACGCCCCGGTGGCCGGCGTCGTCGCCAGCCGCAACGAGGCGCTCGACCAGACGCCCGAGCTTGTCAACTCCGACCCCTACGGCGACGGGTGGCTCATCACCGTCACCCTCGACGAGGCAGGCGCGACGGACGACCTGATGGACGCGTCCGCCTACTCCTCCCACACGCAGGCATAGCGCGCGCATCACCTGTCGATCCGGCACGCGGCGAGATCACATTTCGAGGCGCCATTCTCGCCCGGCCCGGACCCCGAAGTGCGATCTCGGACAGGACGCGACGAGGATGGTCCGCGCGCGGCGATCCGGTTGACCATGCATAGGCCCGGCACGTAGGTTTCACGCACAACCTTCAACCTCCACTGCTCATTGAGAGTTGGTGTTCATGCCGTTCTGCACTGAGTGCGGGCACGAGAACCCCGCCGCCGCTCGGTTCTGCTCCCAGTGCGGGCACCGGCTGATCGCCGAGCCGGCCGGGGACGGCACGTCCGAGTCGACGTCGACGATCTCGCTGGGCCCCGGCGCACTCGACCTCGAAGGCGGAGCCAGCGAGCTCAGTGCGGCGGACACCGCCGCACTGGACGCGCTTCCCGTGGGCAGCGCCCTGCTGGTGGTGCAGCGCGGACCGAGCGCGGGCAGCCGGTTCCTCCTCGACACCGACGAGGTGTCGGCCGGACGCCACCCCGACAGCGACATCTTCCTCGACGACGTCACCGTCTCGCGTCGCCACGCGGTCTTCCGCCGCGGTGCCGGCGGCTACACCGTGAGCGACGTCGGCAGTCTCAACGGGACCTACGTCAACCGGGATCGGATCGACGAGATCGAGCTCAGCGGTGGTGACGAGGTGCAGATCGGCAAGTACCGCCTCGTCTACTTCCCGAGCCATTCCGGGGGGTCCATCTCGTGACTGCGGCGGTGCCGTCCCGGGGTCGGATGAGCATCGGAGAGGTACTGGCCGCTCTACGCGCCGACTTCCCAGACGTCACGATCTCCAAGATCCGCTACCTCGAGACCGAGGGACTGGTCGATCCGCAGCGGACCCCGTCCGGCTACCGCAAGTTCTCTCCGGACGACGTCGAGCGGCTGCGTTACGTCCTGACCGCCCAGCGGGACTCGTTCTACCCGCTGAAGAAGATCCGCGAGAACCTCGAGGCCCTCGACCGCGGCCTCGAGCCGGACTCCGAAGGCGGCCGCCCGCGGGTGCCACGGATCGTGTTGGCCGACGACGCCTATCCCACGGCAGCAACGCTGAGCCGTGACACGTCGGACCTGCGGCTGCTGCGCGCCGAGGTGGCCGAGGCGGCCGAGATCGATGATGCGCTGCTCGACCAGATCGAGCAGTACGGCCTGATTCGACCGCACAGCTCCAGGGGCCACTACGACGAGTCAGCGGTCGTCATCGCCAAGACCGTCGCCGAGCTGGCGGCCTACGGGCTGGAGCCGCGGCATCTGCGCGCCTTCAAGACCGCCGCGGACCGCGAGGTCGGGTTGTTCGAGCAGATCGTCCTTCCGCTGCTCCGACAGCGAGATCCGGGGGCGAAGGGGCGCGCCGACGATACCGTCCGGCACCTGGCCGCCCTGTCGATCCGGCTGCACACCAGCCTTGTACGAAACGGCCTTCGCTCCAACGGTTGACGTCGCCGTAGCAGTCAGCCCACCGTCTGCGCCTGCGCCGCCCGCCGGGGTACCGTGGTCGCGTGCGTGAGGTCGATGTGGTCGGAGTCCGGGTGGAGATGCCCACCAACCAGCCACTCGTCCTGCTCCGCGAGGTGGATGGCGCGCGCTATCTGCCGATCTGGATCGGTGCGGTCGAAGCGACCGCGATCGCCTTTGCGCAGCAAGGCGTCGTACCGCCTCGCCCGCTGACCCACGATCTGCTGCGTGACGTGCTCGAAGCGTTCGAGCAGGAGCTGACCGAGGTGCGGATCACCGAGGTCAAGGACAACGTCTTCTTCGCCCTCCTGGTGTTTGAATCCGGCGTGGAGATCAGTGCTCGCCCGTCCGACTCGATCGCGCTGGCCCTGCGAACCGGCAGCCGGATCCTGTGCGCGGAGGAGGTGCTAGGCGAGTCCGGGGTCAACGTGCCCGAGGAGGAAGAGGCCGAGGTGGAGAAGTTCCGCGAGTTCCTCGACCACATCACGCCGGAGGACTTCGAGCACGACAAGTAACAGCGTGACGGTCCCTTCGCCAACCCTCGAGTACGAGTTGAGGGTTGGCCGTGTCCGACAACCCTCAACCTCTGGTTGAGGGTTGTCGGACACGCGTACCAGTCCGCTCGATGTCGTTGACCTGACCTGTCGCGCGGCCGTACCGTGACGGAGGAACATCGCCCCTGTAACTCCACGGCTGTAGGCCGTCCCACCCCGAGCGCAGGGCGTTCACAGACTTCGGAGGTCGTGGTGAAGGGCACCGGTGAAGACAACGCGGACACGATGAGTGCCGCAGCCGCGAACGCGGCGGCCAAGGCAGGCGAGCAGGGCCTGCTCTTCGACGACGACCTCGCGCCGATGGCCGACGACGTCGGGTTCCGCGGGCCCACCGCGTGCTCCGCCGCCGGGATCACCTACCGACAGCTCGACTACTGGGCTCGCACCGGGCTCGTCGAGCCGACCGTGCGACCCGCGACCGGGTCGGGCACCCAGCGGCTCTACTCCTTCCGCGACATCCTGCTGCTCAAGATCATCAAGCGCCTTCTCGACGCCGGTGTCTCGCTGCAGCAGATACGTCAGGCCGTGCAGCACCTGCGTGAGCGCGGCACCGACGACCTCACCCGCGTCACCTTGATGAGCGACGGGGCGAGCATCTACGAGTGCCGGTCCGCCGACGAGATCATCGATCTGCTGCAGGGTGGTCAGGGTGTGTTCGGCATCGCGATCGGCGGCGTGTGGCGCGAGATCGAGGGCTCCCTCGCCGACCTGCCGAGCGAGCGGGCAGCGCAGGAGCCGTCGGACGACCAGCATGACGAGCTGGCCGCCCGGCGTCGCGCCAAGCTCACCGGCTGAGCAGCGCGGGAGGCCGACGTCTCTCCCTTTGCCGGCTGGTAGTTTCAGTTGACATGTCGGACCACCCCAGCCTCGCCGAGCTTGACGCCGGCTCGCCGTTCCGTCGCCGGCACATCGGCACCGCCGAGTCCGCGCAGGCGACGATGCTCGCCACCTTGGGCTTCGACAGTCTCGAGGACCTGATGCGGGCGGCCGTGCCTCGCAGCATCCACGACGAGTCGGCCCTGTCCCTCCCGGCGGCGCTCACCGAGGAGCAAACCCTACGAACGTTGCGCGACAAGGCGTCCCGCAACCGTCCCGGCGTCGCCATGATCGGCCTCGGCTACCACCCGACGCTGACCCCGGGCGTGATCCGGCGCAACGTCCTCGAGGACCCGGCGTGGTACACCGCCTACACCCCCTACCAGCCGGAGATCTCCCAGGGCCGGCTCGAGGCGCTGCTCAACTTCCAGACGATGGTCGCTGACCTCGCCGGCCTGACCACGGCCAACGCGTCGCTGCTCGACGAGGGCACCGCGGCCGCCGAGGCGATGACGCTGGTACGCCGCGCCG
The DNA here is from genome assembly GCA_050700835.1 of Nocardioidaceae bacterium. Lineage (GTDB taxonomy): Bacteria > Actinomycetota > Actinomycetes > Propionibacteriales > Nocardioidaceae > JBOHDX01. The sequence goes on along the minus strand of JBOHDX010000022.1, from coordinate 43,697 downwards.
CACGCGGAAAGGCGACCGGACCGTTCGTGGTGGACGCCGACTGCCTGCCGCAGACGATCGCCGTCGTGCGTACCCGGGCCGAGGCGCTCGGGATCGAGCTCGTCGTCGACGACCTGGCGGACGGCTTGCCCGAGGGACCCGTTTCGGGCGTCCTGCTGGCCTATCCCGGCGCGAGCGGAGCGGTCCGGGACCCGCGCGCGCTGATTGAGGCGGTCCACGAGCGGGACTCGCTGGTGACGGTGGTGGCCGACCTGCTGGCCCTGTGCGTGCTCGAGTCCCCTGGCGAGCTCGGCGCCGACGTGGTCGTCGGGTCGAGCCAGCGGTTCGGGGTCCCGATGTTCTACGGCGGCCCCCATGCCGGCTTTATGGCGGTGCGCTCCGGCCTCGAGCGGCACCTGCCCGGTCGGCTGGTCGGGGTGTCTGTCGACGCCGAGGGCCGACCGGCGTACCGGCTGGCGCTGCAGACACGTGAGCAGCACATCCGTCGCGACAAGGCCACGTCCAACATCTGCACCGCGCAGGTCCTGCTCGCAGTTGTCGCGTCGATGTACGCCGTCTATCACGGCCCGGACGGGTTGCGTGACATCGCCCGACGGGTGCACCGCTATGCCGCTCTATTGGCGGCCGGGCTGATCGACGGTGGGCTGCAGGTCGAGCACGAGGCGTTCTTCGACACCGTGATCGCGCGGGTCACCGGCGACGCCGCCGAGGTGGTCCGCCGAGCGAATGCATCCGGCCTGCACCTGCGGCTGGTCGACTCACACCGGGTCGGAGTGTCGACGTCGGAGGTGACGACGCGGCAGCACCTCGACGCGGTGTGGGACGCATTCGGCGTCCACGTCGACGACATCGACGCTCTGGACGTGTCCACCGGCGACGCGCTTCCGGTCGCCTTGCTGCGCCGCACCGACTTCCTGACCCACCCGGTCTTCGCAGCACACCGGTCGGAGACCGCGATGCTGCGTTACCTCCGCCGGTTGTCGGACCGCGACTACGCGCTCGATCGCGGGATGATCCCGCTCGGGTCGTGCACGATGAAGCTCAACGCCACCACGGAGATGGAGCCCGTGTCGTGGCCCGAGTTCGCTGACCTGCATCCGTTCCTACCCCGCGCGGACGCGGCTGGGCTGATCGAGATCGTCGAGGAGCTCGAGTCGTGGCTGGCCGACATCACCGGCTACGCAGCGGTGTCGGTGCAGCCCAACGCCGGTTCGCAAGGTGAGCTGTCCGGGCTGCTTGCGATCAGGGCGTACCACCGCGGTCGTGGCGACGTCGAGCGCAACGTGTGCCTCATCCCAAGCTCCGCGCACGGCACCAACGCGGCGTCGGCCGTGATGGCCGGCATGCGGGTCGTCGTGGTCCGCGCCGACGACGACGGCAGCGTCGACCTCGACGACCTTCGGGCCAAGTGCGCCGAGCACGCCGACACCCTGGCGGCGATCATGGTGACGTATCCGTCGACGCACGGTGCCTACGAGGACGGCGTCACCACGCTGTGCGACATCGTGCACGACGCCGGCGGCCAGGTCTACGTCGACGGCGCGAACCTCAACGCGCTGCTCGGTCACGCGCGGCCCGGCCGGTTCGGTGGCGACGTGTCACATCTGAACCTGCACAAGACCTTCTGCATCCCACACGGCGGCGGCGGTCCCGGGGTCGGTCCGGTGGCCGTGGCCGAGCACCTGCGTCCCTACCTTCCATCCCATCCGCTGCACCCGGACGCGTCGCGTCGTGACGGCATTGGCGCGATCAGCGCCGCCCCCTACGGCTCGGCCGGCATTCTGGCCATCTCGTGGGCCTACGTCGCCATGATGGGCGCCGACGGCCTACGCGAGGCCACCGCCGCCGCGGTGCTGGCGGCCAACTACGTCGCCAAGCGGCTAGAGCGGCACTTCCCGGTGCTGTATCGCGGCCACGGCGAACTCGTCGCGCACGAATGCATCCTCGACGTACGGGGGCTGACCAGGGCCACCGGTGTGAGCGTCGACGACGTCGCGAAGCGGCTGATCGACTACGGCTTCCACGCCCCGACCATGAGCTTCCCGGTGGCCGGCACGCTGATGGTCGAGCCGACGGAGTCCGAGGACCTCGGCGAGCTCGACCGGTTCTGTGACGCGATGATCGCGATCGCCGACGAGATCGCGCAGGTCGGCGCAGGGGAGTGGCCGCTGGAGGAGAGCCCGCTTCGTCGAGCACCGCACACCGCGCGGGCGCTCGTCGAGGACTGGGAGCGGCCGTACCCGAAGGAGATCGGTGTGTTCCCGGCGGGCGTCACGGCCGACAAGTACTGGCCACCGGTGGCCCGCATCGACCAGGCGTACGGCGACCGGCATCTGGCGTGTTCGTGCCCCCCGCCCGAGGCCTTCGAGTGAGGGATGACACCGCTGCTGCGTTGCTGCACGACGTGGCAGAGAGCCAGGCAACCTGGCGCCAGCCGTCCCTGGTCGCGGGCGTCGTCCGCGACGGTGAGTTCGCGTGGTGGGCCGCGCGCGGACGGGTGACGACCGGCGACGACAACCCGCCGCCCGACTCGGACCTTCAGTACCGCATCGGCTCGCTCACCAAGACGCTGGTGGCGATCTCGGTCCTGCAGTGCCGCGACGAGGGGATGCTGGACCTCGACGACGCGTTGGCCGCCCACGTCGGGAACGTGCCCTTCGGTGACGCCACCATCCGGCGGCTCCTCACCCACTCCGCTGGCATCCCGGCCGAGCCGAACGGACCCTGGTGGGAGCGTCACGACGGTGGCGACTTCGACCAGCTCAGACTCGCCGTGTCTGCGCAGCCGGTGGCCTTGACGTCCGGACGTCAGCATCACTACTCCAACCTCGGGTACGCCCTGCTCGGCCGGCTGGTCGAGCACCATCGACGGGCCCCGTGGTTCGAGGTGATCCACGACCTGGTGCTCGCGCCATTGGGCATGACCAGGACGACGTACGCGCCGACGGCGCCGGCCGCGCACGGGTGGTCCGTGCACCCGTGGACCCGTCAGCTCGACCCCGAGCCATCGACCGACACGCGGGCGATGGCGCCGGCCGGCCAGCTGTGGAGCACCCTGCGCGACCTCGGCCGCTACGCGGCCTTCCTGCTGGATCCGGAGCGTGCGCCCACCAAGATCCTGACCGCCAAGACGTTGGCCGAGATGAGGGTGGCCCAGTCCGCCGATCCGGCAGAGGGGCTGGACGGGGCGTATGGACTGGGACTGCGCCTGATCGCGCGACCCGGTCGGGCAAGGTACGGCCACACCGGCTCCATGCCGGGGTTCCTGGCCGGACTCTTCGTCGATCCAGATCAGCACACCGCCGCGGTCACCTTGTCCAACGCCACCACCGGCGGCACCCCGAACCTGACGCACACGTTGCTGGACACCGTGGAGCAGCGCGAACCGTACCTGCCCCAGGAGTGGGCGCCGGAACCCGACGTCCCCGAAGCGGCGGATCTGCTCGGGCCGTGGCACTGGGGCGACACGCCTGCCCTGATCGAGATCGGCGCGGGCTACGCGCGGATCCGCTTCGCCGGGCAGGAACGCTCCACCCGTCTCGAGCACGCCGGCAACGACTGCTGGCGTGGTCTCGACGGCTACCTCACCGGCGAGCCGCTCACGGTGCACCGTGACCGCGACGGCGCGGTCACCCACCTGGAGCTGGCGACTTATCGGCTGACCCGCGCCCCGTACGACCGCTGAGCTGGACGAAACCGGTCCTCAGTCGCGGAACTGCGTGACCAAGGGGCAGTCGAAGGGGTCTCGCGCGCGCAGCCCGACGTTGTTCAGGTAGCCGACCACGATGCCGTAGGACTCCAGGAAGCCCACCTCGGTGTAGTCCACCCCGTGCTCCGCGCAGTAGGCGCGCACCAGTGGCTGCGCCCGCTTCAGGTTCGGCCGGGGCATGCTCGGGAACAAGTGGTGCTCGACCTGGTAGTTGAGCCCGCCCATCGCGAAGTCGACCAGCGGTCCACCGCGGATGTTGCGGGACATCAGCACCTGCCGGCGCAGGAAGTCGATCTTCATCACCGCCGGCACGATCGGCATGCCCTTGTGATTGGGAGCGAACGACGCGCCGAGGCAGAGCCCGAACAGCGCCATCTGCACACCGAAGAACGCGGTGGCCTTGCCGATCGGCAGCACCAGCAGCAGGACGGCGACGTAGGCGGCGAGGCGGCTGAGTACGACGGCCGCCTCGACTCGTTGGTGGGGGATCGAGCTTCGCCGCAACAGCACCCGCAGGCTGGCCACGTGCAGGCTCAGCCCCTCGAGGGTCAGCAGCGGGAAGAAGAACCACCCCTGGTGGTGGGCGAACCAGCCCCAGATCCCTGTGCGGTGCGCCAGCGCGGCAGGGGTGAACGCGATGGCCCCGGAGTCGATGTCAGGGTCGCGGCCCTCCTGATTGGGGGCCGCGTGATGGCGATTGTGCTTGGCCCGCCACCAGCCGTAGCTGAGCCCGGCGAACCCGCACGCAAGAACCCGCGACATCCACTCGTTCCACGCGGCCGACCTGAACACCTGACGGTGAGCGGTGTCGTGCCCGAGGAAGCCGAACTGCGTGACGACGAGCCCGAGGGCGCCGGCCAGCAGGAGCTGGAACCACGAGTTCCCGATCACCACGATGCCGACCCAGATGAGAGCGAACGCGAACGAGGCAACCAGGATGCGGGTCCAGTAGTAGGTGTACCGCCGCTGCAGCAGTCCGCGCTCGCGGACCAGCTTCGCGAGGTCGGTGTAGAGACTCTGCTGACGCTGGCCCCGCCGTGGGGCCGGCCTGGATACCACCGACACGAGTAGGCCCAGCTCCTCCGTGCGATCGTCGTCGACGCACTTCCGGGGTCCGGGGAGCCGCCACCATCGGGGTGGCTACGTCACTGGCCCAGAATAGGCACGCGTTGGGCCGGCCGCAGCACGACCGTCACGCCGCACGAGCAGAGCCGCCGACGCCTCCGCCCATGGCGTACTGTCGAGAGCACGGAGCCGTCTCGGTTCCCATGAGGGAGCGACGATGACCGACAAGTCACCCCGGCAGTCGATGTCGAAGAAATCAGGCAAGTCAATCAAGCAGAAGCGTACGGAGAAGAAGGCCAAGGCGGCGGGCGCGACCACCAGCGGCATGGAGCAGTTGACGCACGCCAAGAAGCACTGACGACCCGAGCAGGTCACCCAGGTTGCGACGCCCTGACGTCTCGTCCGAGCCACGCCATCAACCGAATGGTCCGGTCGGCACCGTCCGGTGCGGGCACTGCGGGACCGAACGCTGCGGGTGAACGCATCTGGTCCTCCGGCATGGTGCGCAGGAACGCCTCGACGTCGTCGACCACGTCGTCAGGAATCTCGATCGACCTGCCGGTGGCGGCCGATACGTCCCACGCGTGCAAGAACATGTCCACCGCCGGGAACGCCAGGCGGAAGTCTGTGGTCCGCGACCCGAGCGACGTGTCGACGGTCGCGCCGACATCGGCGTCGACCAGCGCAGCCCGGACCTCCTCGGCCCGTGCGTCGAACGCGGCCAGTGGGTCACCGGCGTAGGACTGGACGCCGATCGGGCCGGTGATCGGCCGGTTGGCCAGCACATCGAGCGCCATGCCGAGCACACCGAGCACGTGACCCACGACGTCGTGCGCTTTCCACTGCTCGCACGGTGACGGAGCGGCCCAGTCCTCGGCGGTCACTTGGGCCGCCGCCTGGTGGAAGAAGTCGAGCCCCCGAGGCAACAGGACTGGCGCGTCGATCGTCATGACACCACGCTACCGACGGGTCCCGACACCCGCATGCCGGCTATGACGTGGCCAGCGTCGGATCTTCGGGCTACCGGCGGGCTACTGCGCTTGGGAGACACTGCTCATGTTGAAGTCGGGCACCCGCAGCGCGGGCGTCGCCGTGCGCGGGAAGTAGTCGCCCCACTCCCGAGAGAAGGACGCCTGCGTGACCGTGGCGGCGCTGAACCGGCCGAGCAGGTCGACCGGGCTCTCGTTGAAGCGGAAGTTGTTCACCGCGCCGGTCACCTCCCCACCCTCGACGAGGTAGACACCGTCACGGGTCAAACCAGTCAGCAACAGCGTCTGCGGATCCACCTCCCGGATGTACCACAAGCAGGTGAGCAGCAGTCCACGATCGACTCCCCTCACCATCTCGTCGAGAGTGCCGTGGCCCGAGCCGGTGTCCATCACGAGGTTGTCGATCCTCGGGGTGATCGGCAGGTCCGTCACCGCCGCCGAGTGCCGGGTCTGCGCGAGGGCGGCGAGCGAGCCCTGGTCGATCCAGGCCGTGCGTGTCACCGGCAGACCGTTGTCGAACACGCTCGAGTCGCTCGACGACATCGCCGCCGTCACGAACGGCGAGCACTCCAGTCCCGGGTACGCCGGGTCGGAGAACACGGTGACGGGTTGCTCCGACAGGCGCTCACCGATCCGGGTGCCGCCTCCAGGCCGGCTGAAGACGGTCTGGCCCTCGAAGGCGTCCCTCGCACCGGCGGTCCAGTACGCATAGATGAGCAGGTCGGCGACCGCGGTGGGAGGCAGCACCGTGTCGTACCGGCCGGCGTCCAGCGCGACGGTGCGATCGGCCCAGCCGAGCCGCTTCGCCAGCTCGGCGTCGAGCGCGAGTGGGTCGACGTCGGTGAAGTCACGGGTGGCACCTCCGACCCAGGCCGAGCTGGTGAGGGCGGAGTTCTTGCCCGTGATGCCTACGTGACCGGTCGGTTGGACGTGGCGGCGGCGCAGGCCAGTCGAGGAACCCAGGTAGGTCGTGCTGACCGTGTGCTCGACGTAGCCGTACAGGATCCGCTGCTGGTCGCGGGCGCGGCCGAACGCTTCCCCGAGGGCCGGCGCGAATCGGTCGAACACCTCGATCGACGTGCTGGCCGGCGCGTCGCCCCAGTCGCGGTCGGCGTCTCCGTCGACCAGTGGTGCGGCGTCCTCGGCCGCCCCGGACGAGCGCGCCGCCGACTCTGCCGCCTCGACGAGGTCGAGCACCTGCTCGATGCCGGCCGCACTGGCAATGACCGACCCGGCGGCTGCCCCCTGCCCACCGTCGACGGTGGCGATCACGCTCACCTGGCAGTCGTGCATCACACCGTTGGTCGTCAGGGTGTTGTTGGCCCACCGGAGATTGGCGCTGGTCGACGGGGTCACGACGATGACGGTGCCATCGGCCTTGCTCGCCTCAAGCCCCTGCTCGACCAGTTGCTGGGGAGTACTCAAAGTCATCGGACGCCTTCCCGTCTCATCGACCTGACTCGTTCTGGGTGTTGAGCACGCGGATCCCGCGAAACAGTGCGGACGGTGCACCGTGGCTGACTGGGGCGACCTGACTCGGTTGTGCCTTGCCGCAGTTGAACGCGCCGCCGAGCACCCATGTCTGAGGGCCGCCGACGGCCTCCATCGCACCCCAGAAGTCGGTCGTGGTCGCTTGGTACGCCACATCGCGCAGCTGTCCGGCCAACTGGCCGTTCTCGATCGCGAAGAACCGTTGGCCGGTGAACTGGAAGTTGAAGCGCTGCATGTCGATCGACCACGAGCGGTCGCCCACGATGAAGATCCCGCGCTCGACCTGCGCGATCAGCGCGTCGGTGTCGGGGCCGTCGGCGGCAGGCTGCAGGGACACGTTGGCCATCCGCTGGATGGGGATGTGGCCGGGGGAGTCGGCGAAGGCGCAGCCGTTGGACCGGACCCGGTCCTTCATCGCAGCCATGCTGCGGTCGAGCTGGTAGCCGACGAGGATGCCGTTCTTGACGATGTCCCACGACTGCGTCTCGACGCCCTCGTCGTCGTAGCCGACGGTCGACAGCCCATGCTCGATCGTGCGGTCCCCGGTGATGTTCATGACGGGGGAGCCGTACTGCAGCGTCCCGAGCTTGTCCCAGGTGGCGAACGACGTGCCCGCGTAGTTGGCCTCGTAGCCGAGCGCGCGGTCCAGCTCGGTCGCGTGACCGATCGACTCGTGGATCGTCAGCCACAGGTTGGACGGGTGCACAACGAGGTCGTAGTCGCCGGCGTCGACCGTGGGTGCCACCAGCTTCTGCGCCAGCAGGTCAGGCAGCTGGGCGATCTCGGTGTCCCAGTCGTACCCGGCGGTCAGCCACTCCCAGCCGCGGCCGACGGGGGGCGCGATGGTACGCATCGAGTCGAAGCGCCCGGTTGCGTCGTCGACGCCGAACGCCTCGAGCGCAGGGAACAGCCGGACCCGCTGCTGCGTGGTGGAGGTGCCGGCGAGGTCGGCGTAGAACTTGTTCTCGAACACCTGCTGCAACCGCGCACTCGTGTGTGCCACGGAGTCGGCGCCCAGCAGCCGACGGCTCCAGTCCGACAGCAGTACCACCTTGTCGGCCACCGGCACCGTGAACGGGTCGACCTCGTAGGACGACACCCACACCGCGTCGGCATGCGTCGGCTCGTCCGCCAGCTCGACCCGCTCGGGGCTGATCGCGGCCGAGACCTGGGCGACTCGCACGGCTTCCTCGGTCGCGCGCACGGCGGCCTCAGCGGTCAACTCGACGCCGGCGGCGAATCCCCAGGTGCCGTCGAGGATGACGCGGACCGCGAAACCGAGATCCTCCGAGTCGGCTGCGCCCTCCAGCGCGCCGTCACGGAGGGACAGGTGCTGACCTCGCAACCGCTCGAGACGGAAGTCGGCATGGTCGACGCCGAAGTCCTGCGCCCGTTGGAGTGCGGCCTCGGCCATGCGCCGCGTCGGCAGCGCGAGGAAGGTGGGATCGACGTCGTGGGTCGGCATGAGAGGTGACTCTATCCGCGGCCCGTGACGCGGCCGCGATCAGGCCACGGTCATGCCTGGGCGAGGATCCCGAAGATCTCAGGGTGCACGTCGGTCGGACGGTGCGGGGCGATCACCTTGCCGTCGGGCAGCAGCTCGCCGGTGTCCTCGAACAGCACCACGCCGTTGCACAGGAGGCTCCAACCCTGCTCCGGGTGGGACGACACAGTGTGCGCAGCCTCGCGGTCGGGAGCGTCGCACGGCGGGCACGCGGGCGTGTGGATGCACGCCCCGGTGGGGAGCACTGCGTCTGAGCCCGAGCGGGGCTTCTTCGATCTCACGGTCACGTTCTCAGTGTGCGCCTGACCGGTGACAATGGGGCACATTCACCGCTCGTGGTGCAAATCTCAGGCGTCCGGTCGAGCCGCGATGGGCCGTTCGGCCGAGCCCAGAAGGGCCACGCCGGCCTGGTCATGCCAGCCGCACCGCGGCGACGGGGGCAGTGGTGGGCTGCAAGGATCCACCATCCGGCTCGACGGTGATCGCGATCTCCGCCGCGCCGTTGACGCCGGTGAGCACCCGTGCCGAGGAGCTGCCCGCACTCTGGTGGGACATCAGGCCGAGAGAGATGGCCTTCCCGGCGTCGGTGATCTGCCACATCTGGTACTGCCGGCCCGGTGGCAGCGCCGGAAGCCCGTCGGCGGCGACGAGAGCCTGGTCCAGCGACTTCGATGTCATCACCCGTACACGGGCACCGTGGACGGTGACTTGGTGGATCTTGACGTCCGGGGCGCTGAGCACATTCGCGATCGCGGTGGTCTGGCTCTGCGCGTCCTGCACCTGCTGCCGCTCGACCAGGACCCCACCGATGCTGGCGATGAGGGCCAGCACCGCCGCCGCCACGAGGATGCGCGGTGCCGCCCGCCGCCGGTTGCGGGCCGTCGTGAGGTCGGTGACCGCCGGCCGGTCCTGCAGTGTGTGCGCGACTGCCTGCAGGACCCTGCCCCGCAGCTGAGACGGTGCCGTGCTCTCGGCCGCACCGCCCAGGCGCGCGGCCGTCGCGACGAACTCGTCGAGCTCGTCGCGGCAGGTCTGGCAGGTGGCCAGGTGCTGCTCGAACTGCTCTTGCTCCTGGGAGGTCAGGGCGTCGATGGCGTACGCCCCGACGAGAGTGTGCAGATCAGTGGTCACGGGGTCACCCCTAGGCAGTCACGAAGTCTGATCAGCCCGTCGCGCATGCGAGTCTTGACGGTAGCGGGGTTGACGCCGAGGAGGGTCGCGACCTCGGCGTAGGTATATCCGCCGTAGTAGGCGGTGGTGACGGCTTCACGCTGCAGATCGGTCAACGACGTCAGACACCGGCGTACGGCCTGGTGCTCGAGTCGCCTCGTCACCTCGTCGTCCACCGAGTCGATGTCGGGACCGCCGCTCCAGTCGTAGCGGTTCTCCCGATCGGTGCTGGCCTGGTCGTGCCGGACGGCGTCGACCGCTCGGCGGTGGGTCAACGTCAGCACCCAGGTCTTGGCGCTGCCGCGGGCTGCATCGAACTGGTGGGCCTTCTGCCACACCTGGAGAAACACCTCTTGGGCCACTTCTTCGGCCCGCGCCGGGTCCCGGACGACCCGCTTGGCGAGGCCGTAGACCGAGCCTGACAGCTGGTCGTAGACCGCGGCGAATGCGCCTTCGTCGCCTCGTGAGGCAAGCCGTAGAAGGTCGTCCAACGTCGGTGAGTCGTGTTCGGCGTCCTGGGCTGTCATCGGGACCGCATGCAGCACGTGGTCCTCCCGGCTCCGCGCGGATCTGGGATGGAGCAACCGTCCCAGGGGACCTCGGTGGGGTCCTCGTGCGTGATTCGGTGCGGCTCCGGTGGCGGATGGGTGCTCGCCCGGACCTTGGGAATCCACCCTGCTGGGACGGTCTGGGTACGGATCGGTCACCCGGTCAGCCTAGGTGCTGCCCTCGGCGCCCGCCGGGTCACGTCAGGGTGGCCGTGACCCGTGAGCCGGTACGCCCCTTCACGACGCTGACCTGGGTCTTGATCCGCTCACGCATCGCGTCGACATGCGACACGACGCCGACGACGCGACCGCCCTCCCGGAGGGTGTCGAGGACGTCCATCACCTCGTCGAGACTGTCGGCGTCGAGCGAGCCGAAGCCCTCGTCGACGAACAAGGTGTGGAGGCGCAGACCTCCGGCCTCGTGGCTGACGACGTCGGCCAGGCCGAGGGCAAGCGCCAGCGACGCCTGGAACGTCTCCCCACCCGACAGCGTCGCGGGGTCTCGTGCTTCGCCGGTCCACGCGTCGGCGACGAGCAACCCTAGGCCGCCGCGCTGGTCCCGACCGGTCCGTGCGGAGGTGTGCTCGAGTTGGTAGCGGCCGTCGGTCATCGGCCCCAGCCGTTCGTTGGCCGCCGCCACCACATCCACCAGCCGGGCAGCGAGGACGTAGGCGGACAGGGACATCCGCAGCTGGTTGTCGACGCTCTTGCCCTCCGCCAGCTGCGACATCCGCGCCGCCACCGCGTGGGCCTGACGCGCAGGGGTCCACGCGGCAACCGCGCCGGCCAGCGTGAGCTGCAGACCGGTCAGTCGTTCGTGCCGAGATGCGGCCCGCGAGGCCGCCCCGACGTGCTGGGCCGCGTCGGCATCGGCGTCGGCCACGGTCATGCGCTGGGCGGTGACGTCCAGCGGCGGGTGTGCGAGGGCCTCCGCCACGGCGGGCTCCTCCAGCGTGGCGTGGGCTGCCGCCTGCCGGTCGGTACGCGCGGCCAGCCAACGTTGTAGTCGATCCCGCTCGTCCCGCGCCAAGGTGTGCCGGTGGGCCTCGGCGGCATCGAAGAATCCCGAGGTCGAGGCCTCGGCGTCGGCGTGCTCGAGGGCCCTCCTCAGGGCGCGAGTCTCGTCGGCCAGCACCTGTGCGGCTGCCAGTCCACCGGCCATCTCGGCCCGCCGCGCCGCTGCCGACTCGAGGTGCACCGAAAGGTCGTGGTCGTCGCCGAGGTGCTCGCTGATCCGGGTCCGCAGCGCCGCCTGCTCACGGCAGGCGGCTTCCACCCGCTCGCGGGCCGACGCGAGGGCATCGGTGTGGTCGCGCTGCGCGCCCTGCTCGCGTTGCAGCCGCTGACGGATGTCCTCGCAAGCCCGCTGCAGGCCGGGCAGTTGGCCGGCAGCGGCCACGGCAGTCTCGAGTGCGGCGTACGTCTGGTCAGTCCGAGAAACAGCGTCCTGCACGCTCACGCCTTCGACTCGGGCGCGCAGCGCTGTGACGGCGTCGGAGGCCGAGCCGCAGACCCGCTCCGCGTCCACCCGGGCGGCGCGCGCTGCCTCGACCGCGTCGGCGGCCGCCTCAGTGTCGTGCTCGGTGGGCAGGTCGGCCACCGCCGGTGCGGGGGAGGGGTGGTCCGTGGCACCGCAGACCGCGCACGGCCGACCCTCGGCCAACCGGCTGGCAAGCTCCGCCGCCGCGCCGTCGAGCCGTCGCTGCGTCAGCCGCTGGAGCAGATCGAGTGCCTGCTGGTGCGAGTCGACCGCATGGCGGCGTGCCTCGTCCGCGCGACGCCAGGACAGCTCCGCCGCCGGCAGCGCCTGGGCTGCGGACGCCACCGAGCGGGCGCGCTGGTGTGACTCCCGGAGCGCGTCCACCTGCGCGGCCAGCGAACCGGCCGTCCGCAGCTCCCCGGTGGCCGCCTCGATCCGCCCGGGCAGCTCCGCAAGTGCCGTTGCGGCCCTCGCCGCGTGTCCGGCCGCCGCCGACTCGGCCGCGCGCAGCCCGGGGAGCTGGGCTGCGAGCTCGGCCACCTGCTCGATCTGCGGGCGCAACGACTCCAGCCGTTCGGCCCGCCGCTCGGCGTCGGTGCGCAGTGCGGACAGAAGCGCCACCCAGTCGTCCGGGCTCCGGTCCGGGTCGGAGTCGACCTCGTCCGGCAGCGAGGTGTCGAAGTCGTCGAGCGCCTCGTCGTGACGCACCGTGGCCGCGTCCAGCGCCGTCAGCAGTGGCCGCAGGGCGGCGGCCCGATCCGCCAGCGAGAGCCGCTGGCGTACCCGCTCGGCCTCCTTCTCTTCGTCGGCGAGCATGGTGAGGACCTCCTGGGCCTTCCGGCCACGGACCCGCCGGTCGTCGAGGGCAACGGCCTCCTGGAGCGCCGACTGCGCCTGCTGCGCACGTTGGGTGGCGAGCTGCGCCGCCGACCCGGTGCTCACGAGCGCTCGCTCGGCCCGGTGAAGTGCACGGTTCGCCCAGCCCAGCCAGTCATCCGGTTCCTCGGGTGCCGGCTCGCCGTCATCGGCTACTCCCACCATCTGGTCCAATTGCGAACGGGCTTCGACGCCGAGCACCTGTTGGGCGGCGTCGGCTCGGCGCCGCCGGTCCACCAGATAGGCCTCCATCGACCGGAACCGTCCGGTCGAGAACAGCTGCTCGAGCACCTTCTGGCGCTCGTCGGCGCCGGCGCGCAGGAAGGCCTGGAATCGTCCCTGGGGCAGCAGCACCACCTGGGTGAACTGGTGGATGTTCATGCCCAGCACTGACCCGACGAGCTGCTGCGCCTCGTCGATCCGGGTGGCCCGGTTGGTCCACACACCGCCGAGCAGCTCATCGACCGCGACGTGTGGTTGCTCCTTGGTCGTGCCTTCCCCGCGCTTCTTGGGGCGCCACCACTCTGGCTGCCGAACGAAGCGGAACCGCCGCCCGCCCATCGTCGCCTCGAGCTCGACCCGGGGGCGCACCCCGGCGGCGGCGTGGTCACTGCGCAGCCGCTTGGCCTGATGACGATCACCGGGCACGTCGCCGAAGAGTCCGAAGCAGACGGCGTCTAGGATGCTCGTCTTGCCGGCGCCGGTGCTGCCGGCCAGCAGGAAGAGACCGGCGTCGTTCAACGGGTCGAAGTCGACCACCTCGGTGTCGGCGAACGGGCCGAACGCCGTGACCTTCAAGCGATGCAGGAGCATCAGCCGGCCGCCTCGCCGGGCACGTCGGTGCGGCATGACTCGCAGGCGGCCTGCAGCAGTCGGTGCTCGTCGGCGTCGGCGGCCCCGCCGCGCACGACGTCGACGAAGCGCGTCACGACCTCGAGGTCGCTGCGGTCGTGAATCGTCCGGGCCCAGAGGTGGTCCCCGGTGGGAGCCCCCTCGGGTGCGAACACCAGCACCAGCGTCTCGGGGAAACGCTGACGCAGCCGCTCCATCGCGGCCCGGGGGCGTACCGGATCGGTCAGCGTCACCTGGCACCAACAGTGCTCGTACTGCGAGTAGGCGGCGCCATGCAGAAGCTCGTCGAGCCGCCCGGTCAGAAGCGCCAGCCGGCGGGGGACCGGCGCAGCCACGAACTCCGTGGACGTCACGCCGGCCGGGCCGAGGTCGACGAGCCATGAGCCCTTCAGGTGGTGCGCCTCGGAGAAGGAGTACGCCAGGGGGGAGCCGCTGTAACGGACCTGCGGCCGAACCTCCTGGGCGCCATGCAGGTGCCCCAGCGCGACGTAGTCGATGCCATCGAACGTGTCGGCGCGCACCTGCGCGGCACCGCCGACCGTGATGTCGCGCTCGCTGTCGCTGGGCGAGGCACCGGTCACCCACGCATGCGCGACCAGCACGGACCGGGTGGGCGTCGTCCTGCGACCGAGGTCGTCGCGCACCCGGCGCACCCCCTCGGACATGGCGGCCTGGTGCGTGCGCCCCGGCAGCCCCCACCGCTCGTGCAACGTCTCCGGCTCGAGATAGGGCAGGCCGTAGACGGCCACGTCTCCGTGGGCGTCGGACAGCAGCACCGGGGCACCGACCGCATCGGCGTCGGTGCGCAGGTGGATGCCCGCGGCCGCGATCAGGTCGGCCGCGAAGCCGAGCCGCCGCGCCGAGTCGTGGTTGCCCGACGTGATCACCGTGGGCACCCGGAGGTCGGCCAGCCGTTGCAACGCCTCCCCTGCGAGGGTCACCGCGTCGACCGGCGGCAGCGCCCGGTCATAGACGTCGCCGGCGACGACGACCAGATCCACCGACTCCGAGCGGACGGCCTCGACCAGGTGGTCGACGAACGTCGCCTGCGCAGCCAGCAGCCCCACCTTGTGGAACGAACGGCCCAGGTGCCAGTCGGAGGTGTGGAGGATGCGCACGGCAACGACCGTAGCCAGGCGTACCGACACCCACGCGCGCGACGCGCCCCCAGCGGTTTCCCCTTTACCGGTGGTGGGGTTGGTGCAGGCGGTCCGGGTGGGAGTAGACGACCATGCGGTCGTCGCGGACCCAGCCGATGACGGTCACCCCGAACGATTCGGCCAGGTCCACCGCCAGGCTCGACGGCGCTCCGACGGCGACGATCACCGGGATGCTGGCCATCACCGCCTTCTGCACGATCTCGTAGCCGACGCGACCGCTGACGCACAGCAGCGCGTCGGACCTGGTGATCCCGTGCAACAGCGAGTGACCGACCACTTTGTCGACGGCGTTGTGACGGCCGACGTCCTCGCGTACCACCCGAAGCTCGCCGGTGGGGGAGCACAGGGCGGCGCCGTGGAGTCCGCCGGTACGTTCGAACACGGTCTGCGCGGTACGCAGCCGGTCGGGGAGCCCGGCGACGACGTCGCCGCTCACGGTGGTCCCGCCGGTCAGCGGCTGCGCACCGAGCGCCGCGAGGTCCTCGAGGGTCTGCTTGCCGCAGACTCCGCACGCCGCGCTCATCGAGGTCGCTCGCGCTGTGGGCACGCGATCCGGTGGCCCTGACAGCGTGACGGTCACGACGTTGAACTCCTGCTCCGGTGCCAGAGTCACATCGGTGCAGTAGGCCACCCGGCTCGGCACCGCTCCGCGGGACAGACCCTCGGCGTGCACCAGCCCGGCGGCGAGGTCGAAGTCGTGGCCGGGCGTGCGCATGGTGATCACGAACCGCTCGGCGCGCCGACCGGGCCAGGCCAACCGGAGCTCCAGCGGCTCCTCGGTCGCGAGCCGGTCCTCGTGCGCCTGCCAGCGCGAATCGACCCACTCGCTCACCCGGACACGCGTGGTGGGCCCAGGCCGCCTCGATGTCGTCGGCATGACGCCAGCCTAGGCGGTTCTGCCCGCCCCTCCGTACCCCCGCTTCACACGCCGGCCGCACCGCGAAACCCGGCATATCGGGCGCGGAATGGTGCCGCCAGCGTGTGAAGCCAAGGGGCTGAGGGCGTCAGCGGGCGGCGGACGCGGCACGCACCACCGCGGCCTGCCGCAGGTCGGCGAGACAGTCGGCGACCGCGCGGCGTACCGCAGGGTTCAGCTTGTCGTCGTCGGACAGTGCGGCGGCGCGCGCGATCGTCTGCGGGCTGGGATCGTAGACGGGGAAGGCTTCTTCGGCGGTGCCGGCCACCAACCAGCCCGTCCGCAGCTCCTGGGTGGCGGGCAGCTCGTCGAAGTAGCGCGGCACGTAGGCGGCGGTGAGCGCAGACTGCTCAGGCTGCCAGAAGCCTTCACACAGTGCATAGACGTGGTAGTTCGACAACGAGCCATCGGTCATGATCGCCGTCCACGCCGCGGCCTTGGCGTCGGCGTCCGGCACCGACGCATGGCATCGCGACGCGTGGACCTCGCCGTCGGTGGAACGGTCCCGGGCCAGCTCGGCGGCGATGTCGCTGCGGTCGGCGGCACCCAGGCGGCACACCTGCGTCAGCACCCGCCATCGCATGTCGGCATCCATCACGAGACCTACGGGTCCACGGCCGTTGAGCCAGCCACTCAGCAGGTCCACGTCGGCGCTGACACCGGCCAGCGCGATGGCCGCCGCGATCTGCAGTCCGGACCCCGGTGGCGCGGACTCCAGCCGGCGCAACAGCGTGCCCGCCACCCGGTCCCTCGCGGCCGCGTCGCCGCCCAGGAAGCGACCGACCACGTGCCGGCCCATCCACCCGCCGACCGCTTGGACCGCGATGTCTCCGTCCTCGTTCGGGATCGCCTGGTCGAACAGGTCCAGCGCGTACGCCGGGCTCAGCTCGGCGTCGGTGACGGCGTCACGGACGGCCAACCACACCGTCGCCCGCGCCAGCGGATCCGCGATCGACGCGAGGCGCCCGGTCAGCCCAGCCAGCGTGTCGGAGTCGTAGCGGATCTTGGCCCACGTCTCGTCCCGGCTGTCGGGGATCACCAGGTCACCCGGACGGCTGCGGTGTGCCAGAGGGGTGGCCGTCGACGTGGCGGTGACCGGCTCGGCACGTTCGGTGCCGTCCGCCGTCACCCTGAGCACGGTGAGCCGGTGGGGCCGGTCGGCCGTGTGGTCTGCGGGCACGGCCCGCACGAGCTCGTCACCGTCGGCTGAGGCCCGGACGCGGAGCGTGTCGAGGCCAGCGGTGCGCAGCCATCCGGCGGCCCATGCATCGAGGTCGACGGCACCGGCCTTCTCCCACGCGCCCAGCAGGTCGGCCAGCGTGGCGTTGCCGTACGCATGGTTCTCGAGGTGCGCCCGCACCCCGGCCAGGAACACGTCGTCGCCGACGTACGCGTTGAGCTGCTTGAGCGCCGCAGCCCCCTTCGCGTAGGAGATGCCGTCGAAGTCGGACAGCGCGCTCTGCGCGTCGGCGGACCCGTTGGCCGCCACCGGGTGCGTCGACGGCCGTTGGTCGGCGAGCATTCCCCATCGCTTGCGGTAGTGGGTGAAGTCGAGCCACGAGTCGGTGAAGTCGGTCACGGCGTCGGTGACGCGGTAGCACATGTACTCCGCGAACGACTCGTTCAGCCACAGATCGTCCCACCACTGCATGGTCACCAGGTCCCCGAACCACTGGTGGGCCATCTCGTGCACGATCGTGCGGGCCCGGGTGGATCGTTCACCCTCGGGCACCGCCGACCGGAAGATCATCTGCTCCCGGAACGTCACGCATCCGGGGTTCTCCATGGCGCCGGCGTTGAACTCGGGCACGAAGCACTGGTGGTAGTCACCGAACGGGTAGCGGATCCCGAACAGCCGGTGGTACTCGTCGAAGGACTGTCCGGTGACCCGGAACAACTCGTCCGCGTCGGTGTCCAGATGTGGCGCCAGCGACCGCTTCACGTGCAGGCCCAGCAGGATCCCGTCATGCTCGCGGACCACCGAGTGGTACGGACCCGCCACCAAGGTGACGAAGTACGTCGACAACGGCAACGTCTGGACCAGCTCCCACCTGCCGCGGCCCATCGACGTTGCCCGGCCGTTGCCGAGCACGGTCCAGTCGTCGGGGGCCTTGACGGTGATCCGGTACGCCGCCTTGAGGTCGGGCTGGTCGAAGCAGCCGAACACTCTCGGCGCCGCGTCGAGGAAGCTCATGGCGTACACGTAGGCGCGGTCGTCGGCGGGATCGACACTGCGGTGCAGCCCTTCACCGTCGTTGCTGTAGGCCATGTCGGCTTCGAGGACCAGCTCGTGTGAGCCGGCGGCCAGCTCCAACGGGAGCCTTCCGTCGACGAGCTGGTCGACGGCCAACTCGTGACCGTCGAGAGTCGCCCGCAGCAATCGCTCCGGGCGTACGTCGGCGAACGTGTGCCCGGACCGACTGGCGTCGAAGCTGATCCGGCTCAGCGAGCGGAACACCCGGTCCCCACGGTCGAGATCGAGCTCGAGGTCGTACTGCTGCATCGACAGGAGCGAGGCTCGCAGCCGCGCCTCGTCACGGGTCAGACTCGGCATGCCGCCAACTGTAGAGCGCGCGCTGGCACCGCCCCGTCGATGTCGAACCTCGCTCAGAGGCGGATGACCATCTTGCCGATGTTGTCGCCTCGCAGCAGCCCGATGAACCCGTCGACCGCATGGTCGAGCCCATGCACGATGGTCTCGCGGCTCACGACTCGGCCTTGCGTCAACCAACGCGTCACGTCGGCGGTGAACCGCTCCCGCAGCTGCTCATGGTCCGACACGATGAACCCCTGCAGCCGTCCTCGCTTGCCGATCAGCAGGGCGAGGTTGCGCGGACCCGGGGGAGCGGACGTCGCGTTGTAGCCGGAGATCGCTCCGCAGAGGGCGATCCGGCCGTCTCGGCGAAGGGCGCCGATGGCCGCCTCGAGCTGCGCACCACCCACGTTGTCGAAGTAGACGTCCACACCCTTCGGCGCTGCCTCGGCCAGCAGATCGGCCGCGTTGCCCGCGTGATGGTCGAAGGCAGCGTCCGCGCCCAGATCGTCCCGGACCCAGTTGACCTTCTCCGCCGACCCGGCGCTGCCGATGACCCGCGAGGCCCCGAGAAGCCGGGCCATCTGGACCGCTGTGCTCCCGACGGCACCGGCGGCTCCGGAGACGAAGACGATGTCCCCCTCCCGGATCGAGGCGATCGCGACCAGGCCGGTGTAGGCCGTCATGCCGGTCATGCCGAGCACTGACAGGTACGCCGTGTCCGGCGCAGCCTCGGTGTCGACGACGCGTACCCGGTCGGCGGCAACGACGGCATGCTCGCGCCAACCGAGCCCGTGCAAGACCCAGCTGCCCACCGGCACGTCCGCGGACTGCGATTCCGTCACCTGGCCAACGGCTCCGCCGTCCAACGGCTCGCTCAGCTGGTACGCCGGTACGTACGACGGCACGTCGTTCATCCGACCCCGCATGTAGGGGTCGACCGACATGACCGAGTTCCGCACCAGCACCTGACCAGGCCCCGGATCCGCAAGCTCGACCTCGGCCATGTCGAAGTCGTCGGCGGTCGGCCAGCCGTTCGGGCGCGCTGCGAGACGGATCTCACGAGTGCGGGTCATCCGACCTCCTCCGGTGGTCCCCGTGCATCGGTTCCGCCTGGCGGATGCCACCATGTCACTGTGCCCGAACCGACGCTCACCAGGTACGACGTCGCCCACCCCCGCGGTCTCGTCCTGGTCCTGCACGGAGGGCAGGAGCAGAGCATCGACCCGGTCCAGCTTCGGCAGGGCTCGTGGCTGCGCATGGTCCCGATCGCCCGTGCAATCGCCGCGGCTGGACGTCCGCACGACGTGTCCGTCTGGTTGCTGCGCAATCGACTGCGTGGCTGGAACGCCACCCCGACTCACGACCCCGACGCCGTCCAGGACGCCCGCTGGGCCCTGGCCACGTGGCGCAGCGAGCACCCCGACCGCTCGACCGCCCTCGTCGGCCACTCGATGGGCGGCCGGACCGCGTGCGCCGTCGCCGACGAGGCAGGCGTCGCGGGCGTCACCGGGCTCGCGCCGTGGCTGCCGCAGGACGAGCCCATCGCCGCGGTGGCGGGTCGGCCCCTGCTGGTGGCGCACGGCTCGCTCGACCGGTGGACATCACCGCGCTGGAGCAGGGACTTCGTCGAACGGGCCCGCGCCGCCGGCTCACCCGCAGCCTGGGTGGGCATGGGCCCGGTGGGCCATTTCATGCTGCGCCGGGTGCGGCGGTGGAACACTGTCGCGATCGACACGAGCCTCGGCATGCTCGGCGTCGCGCCGTACGCCGCCCGGCTGAGCGCCCGGACCGACGCGGAGCCGATGCGTTGACCGCCTGGCTGGCGTGGCTGATCGGGGCCGCCGGGCTGGTCGTGGCCGCGTGGGCGGCACTGGCGCTGCTGCGGTCGAAACCGGTCGACAACGCACTCTTCTATCTCTGCGCCGCCGTCGAGACGGGGCTGCTGGCCATGCTGGTCGGCGGCTTCGTCGCCCTCGGCAACACGTCGAGGCGGGTCGACGGCGTGACCTTCGGCGCCTACCTCGTCACGTTGGTCCTCGTACTCCCGGCGGCCGTTGTCTGGGGGGCCTCCGACCGGACCCGATGGGGAACCGGAGTCGTCGTGATCGGCGGGCTCGTCGTCGCCGTCCTCGGGGCCCGGTTGCTGCAGATCTGGGACGCGCCCGTTGGCTGACACCGCCCGGGCCACCCGTTACGGACCGGGCCGGATCCTGGTCGCGGTCTATGCGGTCTTCGCACTGTCCGCCACGGCCCGGTCCGTGGTCCAGATCGCCACCAAGTTCCACGAGGCCCCCGTTCCGTACCTTCTGTCCGGTCTGGCCGGCGGGGTCTACATCGTCGCCACCTGGGCTCTGTCCCGCGGTGACGCGGCCGCTCGCCGGGTGGCGTGGACGGCCGTCTCGACAGAGCTGTGCGGGGTCGTCACCGTCGGGACGGTCAGCGTCCTGGCCCCGCAGGACTTCCACGACGCGACCGTCTGGTCCGACTACGGCCAGGGGTACGGCTACGTACCTCTGGTGCTGCCGTTTCTGGGGCTCCTGTGGCTGTGGCGGACCGGGCGGCGGCCCGCGAGCTCGACACGGTGAGGCTTACCTGGCTGGCGACTGTCACAGCCGCGGCCTAGCCTCACGTCATGGCGTCGAGCAGCCCGGAGTCGGTGGACCAGCCGACGCACGACGACGAGCCACACGCCGAGTCGTTCACCGCGAAGCTCAACTGGCTGCGCGCCGGTGTCCTCGGCGCCAACGACGGGATCGTGTCGGTGGCCGGCATCGTGGTCGGGGTCGCCGGCGCGACCGCTGACCGGACCACGATCCTCACTGCCGGCATCGCCGGGCTGGTCGCGGGCGCCCTGTCGATGGCCGCGGGGGAGTACGTCTCGGTCAGCACCCAGCGCGACACCCAGCAGGCGCTGGTCGAGAAGGAACGTCGGGAGCTTGAGGAAGACCCCGACGAGGAGCTTGCCGAGCTGGCCGAGCTGTACCAGCGCAAGGGGTTGTCCCGTCGAGTTGCCCGCGAGGTCGCCGAGGAGCTCACCGCCAAGGACGCGCTGCGTGCCCACCTCGACATCGAGCTGGGCATCGATCCGGACGACCTCACCAGCCCGTGGCAGGCCGCCTTCGCCTCCGCGGTGGCGTTCACGCTGGGTGCGGTTCTCCCACTCCTGGCCATCGAGCTGCCACCGCCGAGCACCCGCATCTGGGTCACGTTCGTCGTGGTGATCGCGGCTCTGGCGACTACCGGCTTGGTGAGCGCCCGACTCGGTGAGGCACTGGTCGGCCGAGCCGTGTGGCGCAACATCGTCGGAGGTGCACTCGCGATGGCCGTGACCTACGCCGTCGGCCGCGCCGTGGGTGGATTCGGCGTCTAGAAGGCCGGGCCAGCGGCGTGTCGCGTCGACACGCCGCAGCTCATCAAGATTTTTGAGATTGTTGGCGAAAGCCCTTGTGTGCATGACGATCCGCCGGATAGAACTGTCCCCACGAGCTCGCCTAGCGAGTTCGGGACCGGATCGAGACAAGGCTCCTTGTGGCCGGGGCAACCTGGCCGAGACGCTGGTGACGCGGCGGCTGGGCGGACTTGAGATCCGCGAGGCTTCGGGCGTCGCCCCGGGCCAACCGAGGCCCCGCAAACTCATACTTTGCGGGGCCTCACCTATTGTGTCCCAGTTGTGTCCCAGTTGTGTCCCAGTTGTGTCCCAGCCTGCCCGGCGACGGGTACATACCCCCGCCCGACGGGGTTGAGTCGCCAGGCCGCCTGTGGGTGAAACGGTGGACAAACGTCGATCTCCTGTGGACCGCCGGCCCGAAGTTGTGGACAAGTGGCGCCGGTCAAGAATTGCTCGCAGAAACCTGCACATTCGTTCCCCAAAGGTCTTGCGCGGCGGCTCCGAGGACGGATAGAACTTCCCTCACGTTCTTCTTCGGAAGGACGGGAACGGGTAGGAGAATCGGTCCATGCCATGCGGGGCAACCCGTGAGGAGCCAGTCGGTGACGCGACTCGGCGGGCCGGTTCGACTGTCCGGGAGATCGGAGTCGTCACGGCCGGTCGACCGAGGCCCCGCAAACTCATACTTTGCGGGGCCTCACCTTTGCGGAACCGTTGTGCGCGGAACCGTTGGGCCGGACCTCTGTGCGGATGAATCCGTGGGTGCCAGTGCCCACCCACCGGGCTACCGTGTGGCCATGACCGATGACCGACCGCTCACCGAGCACATCAGCAGCCTCGTCGACGAAGAGCATGCCCTTCGTCAGCGTCTCGCCAACGGTGAGATCTCCGCCCCGGACGAGCATGCGCGGCTGGCCGGGATCGAGGTCGAGCTGGATCGCTGCTGGGACCTGCTGCGCCAGCGTCGCGCCAAGCGCGAGTTCGGCGAGGATCCCGACGCGGCCCACACCCGGGGGGCCGACGTCGTCGAGCGCTACGAAGGCTGACCAGCGGCACCGGTCGCCTGCCCCGCCGGCGAGCACAGTTGAGCCCCGCGAACTCATACTTCGCGGGGCCTCTCCTATTACATAGGCGGGTTCGCGGTCGTACCGGGAACGACACGCGGCCCGGAGGATGAGATTTCAGTGCCGGACGATCCACCGAATCTGCTCCGAAACGACACGCGTCATTGCACTGTGCAGCACCTCCTGTCGACCAGAGGCCTGCCAGCGCGTTCTGAGCCGCTGGGGGAGTGGACCAGGGTGTCGGCTCCTCAGGAGACCGGCTCGGCCCAGCCTGGACGGGTGATCAGGCAGAACGGGTGACCGGCGGGGTCGGCGAAGACGAGCGGTGGCCCCACACCGGGGTTGAGTCGGGTGGCGCCGAGTGCGAGCACCTCGGGTTCGGCTGCGTGCGGATCCTCGACCATGACGTCAAGGTGGAACTGCTGGCCGTGCTCAGGGTCTCGCCATCGCGGTGGTACGTGGTCCGGCGACAGCTGGAAGGCGAGCCCGGACCTGTTGTCGGCGCGTGCCACCACCACCCAGTCGTCCGAACGGTAGGTGATCGGCATGCCCAGCAGGGCCGAGTAGAACTGCGCGAGAGCCACTGGGTCGGGGCAGTCGAGCACCACATGATGCAGGCGTCCAGGCATGTTGCACCTCCGTCGAACCAGCGACCCACGCTAGTCACCGTCCCATCGAGTCAGGCAAACGTCCCGCCCGGGGGCGGGGGGCTCACGGCGGTCTCGCGCGCTTTGAGACGCTTCGGCCATGCTGAGCGTCAGTCTCGACACGGTGCGACTGTTCCTGCACGTACTCGCAGCCACGGTGTGGGTCGGGGGACAGCTCACCCTGGCCGCCTTGGTGCCAGCTCTGCGCGTGGCCGGCACGGGCGTGCCGAAGCTGGCTGCGAACGCGTTCAACCGGGTTGCCTGGCCGGCATTCGCGGTGCTGGTGGCCACGGGTGTGTGGAACGTCGTGGCCGAGCGGGACAAGGTCACCGGCAGCTATCGGACCACGTTGATCGTCAAGCTGCTCGCCGTCGTGGTGTCGGGCGTCGCCGCCGCCCTGCACGCGCGGGCCACCACCCGCGCCGGTCTCGCCGTGTTCGGCGCGTTGACCGGGCTCAGTGCTCTGGCGGCGTTGTTCCTCGGCGTACTGCTCGCCGGCTGATGCCCGCCACCCAAGGTCTGGCCGGTGGCCGCGAGGTCTGCCCGGTGGCCCGCGAGGTCTGGTGGCGACCTGGCCCGTGGCCGCAAAGGTCTGCCAAGTGGCCGCGCGGTCTGGTGGCGACCTGCCCGGTGGCCACGAGGTCTGGTGGCGACCTGGCCGGTGGCCGCGAGATCACAGTTTCAGGCGAGTCAACGGCCGCCCTCACGCCTGAAAGTGTGATCTCGCGGAGGGGGTGCCAAAGGGGGGATTGACATAATGTCGCTTATCGGCGATGTGGGCACGATGTGGAAGCGCTGGGCATGCCGACGTGCCGACGTGCCTCACCCGCCTGCGCGGGGTCGCCCGCGCTTGGGTAGTGGCGCCGCCTGCTTGGGCATCCGACCGGCCTCGGTGAGCGCCCGGCGCAGCAGCATCTCCACCTGGGCGTTGACGCTGCGGAACTCGTCGTTGGCCCAGCGCATCAGGGCGTCGTGCACCGCCGGGTCGACCCGTAGGAGTACCTGGCGACGACTGGTCACGAATACAGGGACCCGACGTTGACGACCGGCGACGGCGGCTGGTCACCGCAGAGGACCACCATCAGGTTGCTCACCATGCTGGCCTTGCGTTCCTCGTCGAGCTCGACGACGTCGTTTTCCGCGAGCCGGCCGAGCGCGAGCTCCACCATGCCGACGGCGCCCTCGACGATCCTGCTGCGCGCCGCGACGACCGCGTTGGCCTGCTGGCGCCGCAGCATCGCCTGCGCGATCTCCTGGGCGTACGCCAGGTGCGAGATGCGTACCTCGACGACTTCCACGCCGGCCAGTGAGACGCGCTCCGCGACTTCGCGGGCCAGCTCCGCGGACACGACGTCGGTCGATCCGCGCAGCGAGCTGCCGGTGCCGCCGGGGTCGTCGTAGGGATGGCTGGTGGCGACGTGGCGCAGCGCCGACTCGGCCTGCACGGACACGAAGTTCTGGTAGCTGTCGACGGCATACGTCGACTTCGCCGTGTCGGCGACCTGCCAGACCACGATGGCGGCGATCTCCACCGGGTTGCCGTCGGCGTCGTTGACCTTGAGGTGGTTCGTCTCGAAGTTGCGGACCCGGACGCTCACCCCGCGTCGAATCGTCAGCGGCAGCACCCACCAGAACCCCGGGCGGCGGACGGTACCGACGTACCGCCCGAAGAACTGCACCACGGACGTCTGTCCGGGAGCCACGATCACGAGCGAGGTGACGACCAGGGCGAACACCAGGATCGGCAGCCACAAGAGCCCGGCGTCCTGCTTGGTGGCGAAGTAGAACCCGGCGACACATCCGGCGAGGACCATCACCCCCAACCAGCCGTTGGCAGCGAACGCTTGACGCTGCGTGATCGCTACCCGGGCGCCTTCATGCCCGACCGGTCCGACACTGTCCGGTGACTCGATGGTGCTCATGCTGTCGTCCTTCCAGGAAAAGTGATAGCAAATAGATATCACTTTTGCTGGCGGTGCGCCAGGGGGCGCCCCTAGTCCCGGCTGAACGGCAGCTTCGCGGTGAGCCAGGCGATCAGCTCGCTCGGGTTGCGGGACTGCGTCCACAGCCGTCCGGGACCGGTGAACTCGAACACGAGACCCTCGCCGGACTTGAGGGTCTGCATGAGTCCCGCGGTGACCTTGCGAGTCACGTAGGTCACGCCGTCACTGAAGGCCACCATGTGCCCCGAGTCGAGGATGAGCCTCTCGCCGTCAGCCAACTCCATGACATCAAGTGCGCCATAGCACGAGGCGAGCACCTGCCCCCTGCCCACCGCGCGGACCAGGAAGCCACCCTCGCCCCCGACGACGTTCTTGAACCCGCCCCATTTGGTGTTCGATCTCGATGCCGTCGGACGAGCACAGCCACGCGCCGCGTGCCAGGTTGACTGCCCCGTCGACATCGATGACGGTGACGTCACCGGGCAGACGCGCGGCGACGTCGACCCAACCGTCTTCAGGTCCCGCCGTCAGTCGGGTGATGAACAGCGACTCACCGCCCAGAACACTGCGCTTGAGGCCCTTCATCGGACCCCCCTCTGCCTTGGCCTCGAGAGTGATCGAGGCAGAGGTTGCCATCATGGCGCCTGACTCGGCACGCACGCTCTCCCCTGCGACCAGACCCAGCCGGGCCACCGCGAAGGAGGGGTTGTGGCGGATGGCGACGTCCGAGCATCGTTCCACAGCCGAGCACGGTCGCCAGTGCGCCACTCGGGACAACTCATGCCCACGCCGACGACGGCCATACCGCGCGATAGCCACACGAAGTACGCAGCCCCCTGCGTCATCGTCCGAATCGTCCTCTGGCCGCAGGCGTACCCCCGGTGACACGCTGCCAGGTGGGCCGGATCCCGCCCGGGGCATCTGGCGGGAGCATTTGGAGGTGAGCCCGATGACGGGCACTCTCAGCAGCAATCTCGACCGCGACGGCGAGCACCGCCAGTTCGCTGGTCACGGTCACGCGACGATCGGCAGCGCCGGCGCGATGTCGCTGATGAAGGGGGTCTTCGAGCCCGGATGGCGTTGGTCCGTCGACGTCGCGCCGATCGCTGGCACGACGTCGTGCCAGACGCGGCACCTCGGGTACGTGTTGTCCGGCCGGATGGACGTCAAGATGGACGACGGGCACGAGATGCAGGTGCAACCGGGCGACCTGTTCGATCTGCCTCCTGGGCATGACGCGTGGGTGGTCGGGGACGAGGCCTGCATCATGATCGACTACTCCCCCGACGTCATCCGCTACGCCCGCGGCGGCGCACCGGCACAAGCCGCTGAGGAGGATCCCAACCTTGCGCTGGTCCGCAAGGGGTACGCCGCGTTCAACGGCCAGGACATTCCGACCCTGGCAACGGTGATGGCGTCCGACGTGGTGCAGCACGTGCCCGGGTCGAGCGCGTTGGCCGGTGTGTACAAGGGATTCGACAACGTGATCGGCTACTACGGGAAGCTCGGCGAGTTGACCAACGGGTCGTTCCGGGCCGACCTGATCGAGACCCACGGAGACGGGATCGGTCACGTGACCGCAGTCCACCAGATCACCGCGACACGCAACGGTGTCACCCGCATCACGCGGGGGTCGATCGTGTTCACGTTCTTCGACGGCAAGGCGACCGACCTGCTGGAGATGCACGCGGACCTTGCCGGGGACGACGCGTTCTACGCCTGACCACGGCACTGTCCACCACACACAATTCAACTGTACAAGGAGAACAAGGCGATGGGCGTAGTCATGACGTTGCGCGTCGAGGGTGACGGAGCGGCGCTCGAGAAGATGGCCGCCGACAACACGGCGATGTTCCAGAAGGTTGTCGACCTGGCCAAGTCCCACGGCGTCACCTGGCATCGGTTCTATGCCAGTGACAACGAGATCCTCGTGGTCGACGAGTGGCCGGACCAGGAGTCGTTCACGCGCTTCTACGAGGCGAGCAAGTCTGACATCGGCACGTTCATGGGCAGCGCGGGAGTGACCACCGAGCCGACGATCACCTGCTGGCGCGAGCTCGACACGCACGACGCGGTCGGCTGAATCACCACCGACCTCCTGGGTCTCGACCCGCTCGGTCGAGACCCAGGAGATTGGTGCGCGCTCAGAAGGGACGTGTCGTCAGTACGTACCGCGCGGTGAGGTGGGCTTTGGGGTGCTTCGCGCCGAACCTCAGCTTCAGCACCCGGAAGACGCGGTGCCCCTGGCGTACGACCGGATCGGTGAAGGCGACGGCCGCCGGGTAGTGGTGGAAGTGGCCGGAGGCGCAGTTTGGCTTGCAGTCGTTGACGTTCAGCACGCCATGGCCGACAGCGCCCCGCGGGCCCCAGTGCCGGTACGTCAGGTGCGTGACGGTGATGCCGGCGTCGGCACACGCCACCGTCAGGTGCCGCGGCTCGCGGATCCGGCGGTTGCAGTCGACGACGGTGGTACGCCCGGGCGCACTAGTCACCGACGAGCCGGCCGTTCGCGTCGAGGCGTGGGCGCTGCCGGCCAGGCCTGAGACCGAGCCGGTGGCCGCCAGGCTCAGCGCCAGCGTGCCGGTGGCCACCGCCTTGTGCACGTTCATCTTGTGCACGTTCATGGTTCCTCCTACTCGGGGAGGCCCGCGCCTCCACGAGTAGGACGCACGACGCTCACGCATGGTTGCCCCGTGGCAGACTCGCCGTCGACGCGGCGCGGACACCCGCGGGGAGGATTCGACGAATGCCGGCTCACGGGACGCATGACTACGCCGAGGACCCCCGCAACGCCGATGTCCTGATCTACGTCAACGGCGACCTCAGACCGCGCAGTGAGGCGGTCGTGTCCGTCTTCGACGCGGGATTCGTGCTAGGCGACGGCGTGTGGGAGGGCTTGCGCGTCCACGACGGCCGACCGGCGTTCCTCGACCAGCACTTGGACCGGCTCTTCGCGGGCGCCACGGCGATCGCCCTGGACGTTGGCATGTCGCGGGCGGAGCTGTCCGCTGCGGTCGACCGCACCCTGCGCGCGAACCAGATGACCGACGGCGTGCACGTCCGGCTGATGGTCACGCGCGGCCTCAAGGCCACTCCGTACCAGGACCCGAGGGTCACGGTCGGACCGGCGACGGTCGTCATCATCGCCGAGCACAAGCAGCCGGTGCCGAGCATCATCGAGCGCGGCATCACGCTGTTCACGGTGCATGTGCGGCGGCCCGGTCCCGACATCCTCGACCCGAAGCTGAACTCGCACAGCAAGCTGAACGACATCACCGCCTGCATCCAGGCGTACACGGCCGGCGCGGACGAGGCCCTGATGCTCGACCCGCACGGCTTCGTGGCCACCTGCAACTCGACGCACTTCTTCCTGGTCCGCGACGGCGAGCTCTGGACCTCGACGGGGGACTACTGCCTCGGTGGCATCACCCGGTCCAACGTGCTGCGGGTGGCTCGCGACGCCGGCCTCCAGGCGTACGAGCGGAACTTCAGCCTGACTGAGGTCTACAGCGCCGACGAGGCCTTCGTGACCGGGACGTTCGCAGGCCTGGTGCCGGTACGTGAGGTCGACGGCCGGGCCATCGGCACCGGCGACCGTCCCGTCACGGCGCGGCTGCGTGAGCTGTACCAGGACCTTGTTCGACGAGATGTCGCGTCACGGCCGGAGCACTGAGCCCGGGTGGACGGGTCGGGAGTCCGGTTGGCGGTGTGGTCCGGCCCGCGCAGCATCTCCACCGCGCTGATGCGCTCGTGGGAGAACCGGACCGACTCGATGGTGGTGGACGAGCCGTTCTACGCCCACTATCTCGCGGCGACGGGCGTCGACCATCCCGGTCGTGAGGACGTCATCACCGCCGGTGACACCGACTGGCGGCGGGTGGTGGCCGCTCTCACCGCTCCCCTGCCGAACGGCGTTGCCGTGTTCTACCAGAAGCACATGGCTCACCATCTGACGCCGGACATCGAGCGCGGGTGGATCGCGCTTCTGACGAATGTGCTGCTCATCCGAGACCCGAGCCACGTGGTGGCGTCGTACCTCCGCTCGCGCGACGAGGTGTCGTCCGCTGATCTCGGAATCCATCAGCAGGTATACCTCTACGACGAGCTGTGCCAGGTCGACCGTGCGCCGTGGGTGATCGACTCGGCCGACTTCCTGACCAGGCCGGGCGACTATCTCGAGGCGTTGTGCGGGGCGACGGGACTGGAGTTCGAGCCCGGGATGCTGTCCTGGCCCGCCGGACCGCGCGACACCGACGGCGTCTGGGCGCCGCACTGGTACGACGCGGTGACTCGGTCGACCGGGTTCGGCGCGTACGAGCCACACGCGGTCCACCTGACGGGTCCGGCCGCCGACGTGGCCGCCGAGTGCCGACCGGGCTACGACCGACTCCGCGCCGTCCGCTGGGTGCCCTGACCCCGCTGGGCCTCAGGGTCACGCCAGGTCGGTGGTTTGGTCCAGGGCGGCGAGGTCCTGCGCGCTCGGCTCCCAGAGTGCGGCTCGCGCGTTGCTGCGCACCTGGTCGGCGCTGGTGACCCCGGCGATCACCGACGCGACCGCCGGTTGTGCGGCGAGCCCGCCGATGGCGACCTCGAGCATGCTCAGCCCGCGCTCCTCGGCGAAGCGCTGCAGTGCCTCGATCCGGTCGAATTCCGCGGCGTCGAGCCGTGCCTTCTGAACCGCGAGCCGGGTGCCTGCCGGCGCCGGTTCGCCGCGCCGGTACTTCCCGGTCAACAGCCCGAACTCCAGCGGGAAGAACGGCAACACGCCGACCCCCACGTGCTCGCAGGCAGGTACGAGCTCGTCCTCGACGGTGCGGTCGTACAACGAGTACTTGTTCTGGGCCGAGATGAACCGCTGGGTCCCCGCTGTGCGGGCGACCCAGTCGGCGTCGATCACCTGCCAGCCGTCGAAGTTCGAGCTGCCGATGTAGCGGACCTTCCCTTCGGTCACCAGCTCCGACAGCGCCCCGAGCGTCTCCTCGATCGGAGTCGCATCATCAGGCTCGTGCAACTGGTAGAGATCGATGTGGTCGGTGCCGAGGCGGCGCAGGCTGGCCTCGACCGCGGTGCGGACATACCGGCGTGAGCCACGGGCACCCCAGTCCGCCCCGTTGGCCCCGCGCATGTCCATGCCGAACTTCGTCGCCAGCACGATCTCGTCGCGACGACCGGCCAGAGCCCGGCCCAGCAGGGTCTCGCTGGCGCCGGGTTCACTGCCGTAGATGTCGGCTGTGTCGAACATCGTGATGCCCACGTCCAGCGCAGTCTTCACGATGTCGTTCGTGCGCGCCTCGTCGATCCGAGAACCGAACGCGTTGCACCCGATGCCCACGGTGCTCACGGTCAGCCCCGAGTCACCCAGCCGGCGGTACGTCATCTCGCTCATGCCCCGAGCCTAGGAGAACCGCCGCAATTGCGGGAAAGTGGCTCGGATTCGGGCCTCGACCCAGCCACTTTCCCTCAATTGCGGTACGCGCGGAGCGCGCTGGGGCCCACAGCGGAGCGTCACATCTCGGTGTACGCCGCGACCTCGGCGTCCAGGCGCCGTTTCGTGGCGTCGTCGGCGTAGGACACCGCCACGGCCGTGCGCACCAGACCGGCCAGGACGACACGGCCGAAGCCGAACACGTCGTGTGCGTTCTCGTACTCCCGGTTCAGGCTGGTGCCGAACATCCCCGGGTCGTCGGTGTTCAAGGTCACCACCACCCCGGCTGCCATCAGGTCGGGCATCGGGTGCTGGTCCATGGACGCGACCGCCTTGGTCCGGATGTTGCTGGTCGGGCACACCTCCAGCGGGATGCGGTGGTCAGCGAGGTGTGCAAGCAGCGCGGGGTCCTGCGCCGCCGAGATGCCGTGTCCGATCCGCTGCGCGCCGAGGTGACGCAACGAGTCCCAGATCGTCTCCGGCCCGGTGGTCTCACCGGCATGAGGCAGGCTGGCCAGCCCCAACGCCCGGGCGCGCGCGAAGACGTCGGCGAACTGCGGTCGTCCGACCCCCTGCTCGGGACCGCCGAGGCCGAAGCCGACGCTGCCGACAGGTGCGTGACGTTCGACCCAGTCGATGGTGCGCAGCCCGGACTCGAGCCCCAGCTCCCCCGGGATGTCGTAGACGAAGTTGAGCAGCACACCGTGGTCGCGCTGCGCCTGCTGCCGGCCAGCCGACAGTGCGCCGGCCACCTCGGACGGGTCGATGCCCATCAGCAGATGACTGTCCGGTGTGACGGTGAGCTCGGCGTACCGCACGTTCTGGCTCGCCAGGTCACGGGCGACACCTACGGTCAGCGCGGCCACGTCGTCAGCGGTACGCACGAGTGAGTTCACCGCGATGTAGATCTCGATGAAGTGAGCGAAGTCCCTGAACTCATAGAACGAACGCAGCGCGCTCTCGTCGGTGGGCACACCGCCGTCCGGGTGCCGCCGGGCGAGCTCGAGAACGGTCGGCACCGACGCCGAGCCGACCAGATGCACATGCAGCTCGACCTTGGGCAGACCAGCGACCCACGCGCGCAGGCCCGTTCGATCCTCCGGTCCAATGGGCTGGGTCGTCATGACGGCACAGTCAACCAGCGGAGCCATCCGCGTGGCGGTCGGGGCTCTGCTGAGCCGAGGTAGCCGTCGACCAGATCGGCGTACTCCTCCTGCCCGGACCTGTTCGGGTGGTACGACTCCATCACCGGGTACGACAGACCGTTCAACCACTCGGGGCTGTCGCACACCGCGTGGCCCACGAACGCCGACTCCGGGTTGACGAAGCTGAATCCGTGCGCGGCCGCGCACGTTTCCCGGCCCGCGGGGGGTCCAGGGTGCGCAAGCCCAGAGAGGGCACTAACGTCGCAATCGGCCTGGATCACCCTGGTCTGCCCGACGAGCCCGGAGGTCAACGTGTCCACCACTGGTCTGTCCCAGGCACCGCCAGAGCCCCGCGGCTCCTCAGGAGGCAACCTGCGGCGCGAGATCGGGCCGGTCGGGCTGCTGTTCGCAGGCATCGGCTCGATCATCGGCTCAGGGTGGCTGTTCGGCGCGCTGAACGCGTCCCAACAGGCCGGACCCGCGGCGATCTTCTCCTGGATCATCGGCGGCATCATGATCATGCTGATCGGCCTGGTCTATGCCGAGCTCGGAACGATGTTTCCGCTGTCAGGCGGCGTCGTGCGTTTCCCGCACATCGCGTTCGGGTCGTTCGCCAGCTTCTCGATGGGCTGGGTCACCTGGGTCGCCGCCGCGACGGTCGCGCCGATCGAGGTCGAGGGCGCCCTGCAGTACGCCACGAAGTACGCCGCGTTCACCACGAAGCACACGGTCGGCGGACAACCCGTCCACACCCTCACGGCCCTCGGATACCTCTTCGCGGTGCTGGCGATGGCGGTGTTCGTGGTGATCAACTACATCGGCGTCAAGTGGTTCTCCAAGATCAACAACGTCCTCGTGTGGTGGAAGCTCGCGATCATCAGCCTCGTGGTCATCGCCTTCCTGGTCACAACGTTCCACACCGGCAACTTCACCGACTACGGCTTCAAGCCCGCGGGGTGGAAGGGCGTCTTCACCGCCATCGCCACGTCCGGGATCGTGTTCTCCTACCTCGGCTTCCGGCAGGGCATCGAGCTGGCCGGCGAGACCAGCAATCCCAAGCGCAACGTCCCCCTCGCGGTGATCGGCTCGATCCTCGTCACCGGCGTCATCTACGTTCTGCTGCAGGTCGCGTTCATCGCGGCGGTGCGGCCACAGGACCTCGCCAGCTCCAAGGGCTGGGCGAACCTCAACTTCACCAACGACTTCGGCCCGCTGGCCGCGATCGCGACCCTGATCGGGTTGGGCTGGCTGGCGGTGCTGCTCTACATCGACGCCATCGTCTCCCCCGCCGACACCGGCCTCATCTACACCACCGTGACGGCCCGCATCTCATACGCCATGGCGCGGAACGGCAACGCGCCGGACGGTCTGGCCAAGACAACCAGCCGCGGCGTCCCCCTGGTCAGCCTGATCGTGACCTTCGTGGTCGGTCTGGTCGTGTTCCTGCCGTTCCCGAGCTGGCAGCAGCTGGTCGGCTTCATCACGTCCGCCACCGTGCTGTCGTTCGGCTCCGGTCCCTTGGTCTACGCCGCGATGCGGCGCCAGCTGCCCGACCAGGAGCGACCATTCCGGCTGCCGTTCGGTGACGTGCTGGCGTTCCTGGCATTCTGGTCGGCCACCCTCATCGTCTACTGGGCGGGTTGGACGACGAACTGGAAGCTGTTCGTCGCCGTGCTGATCGGCTACGTGCTGCTCGTGGTGCTGCACCTCGTCGGCCACCAGGACAGCCCACCGTTCGAGTTCCGCTCCGGGATGAGCTGGATCCTGCCCTGGTTCGGCGGCCTGGCCCTGATGTCGTACGCCGGCGACTACGGCGGCGGTCAGGGGTGGATCGGCTTCGGGACCGCGATCCCGATCGCGTTCGTGTTCTCGCTGATCATCTACGTGCTTGCGATCCGGTTCCGGCTCCCGATCGAGACCGTACAGGACCACATCGAGCGTTCCAGGGCAGAGGCGGCCACCGAGGATGCCGAGCTAGGCGGCGCAGTGTGAGCAGCAGCGCCACCGCCACCGCCGAGTCCGGTTCGAACCCGTCCGGAGGCGGGCTGCGCCGCGAGATCGGGCCGATCGGGCTGCTGTTCGCCAGTGTCGGGTCGATCATCGGGTCAGGCTGGCTGTTCGGTGCCCTCAACGCCTCCCAGCAGGCGGGTCCGGCGGCAATCATCTCGTGGGCCATCGGCGGCGTGATGATCATGCTGGTCGGACTCGTCTATGCCGAGCTCGGCACCATGTTCTCCCTTGCCGGTGGCGTGGTGCGCTTCCCGCACATCGCGTTCGGCTCGTTCGCCAGCTTCTCCGCCGGCTGGGTCACCTGGGTCGCCTGCGCGACGACGGCGCCGATCGAGGTCGAGGGTGCGCTGCAGTACGCCACCAAGTACGCGGACTTCACCACCAAGCACACCGTGTCCGGCCAGATCGTGCACTCGCTCACAGGGCTCGGGTACGTCGTCGCGGTGATCTTGATGGCAATCTTCGTGGTGATCAACTACTTCGGGATCCGCTGGTTCGCCCGGATCAACAACGTGCTGGTGTGGTGGAAGCTCGGCATCATCACGCTGGTGGTGATCGCGTTCCTGGTGACCGCGTTCCACGGATCCAACTTCTCCTCGCACGGGTTCCGACCCGAGGGCTGGCAGGGCGTGTTCACCGCGATCTCGACGTCGGGCATCGTGTTCTCCTACCTCGGCTTCCGGCAGGGTGTCGAGTTGGCCGGCGAGACGTCCCGGCCGCGACGCAACGTGCCGCTTGCGGTGATCGGGTCCATCGTGATCACCGCGATCATCTACGTCGCGCTGCAGGTCGCGTTCATCGGAACCCTGAGCCCGCACGACCTCGCCAACGGCTGGTCCAATCTCAGCTTTTCCGGCGACTTCGGCCCGCTGGCTGCGATCGCCTCGGCGATCGGACTCGGGTGGCTGGCGGTGCTGCTCTACATCGACGCGATCGTCTCCCCCGGCGACACCGGGCTGATCTACACCACGATCACGGCCCGGATCGCGTACGCGATGGGCCGCAACGGAAACGCGCCACGTGGCCTGGCCACGACCACCAGCCGCGGTGCGCCGCTGGTCGCGCTGGTCGTCAGCTTCGTGGTGGGTCTGATCGTCTTCCTGCCCTTCCCGAGCTGGCAGCAGCTGGTCGGCTTCATCACCTCGGCCACCGTCTTGTCGTTCGGCACCGGTCCGCTGGTGCTGGCGGCGCTGCGCCGCACGATCCCGGACCAGGAACGCCCATTCCGGCTGCCCGGTGGCGACGTCATCCCGTTCCTCGCCTTCTGGGCGTCGAACCTGATCGTCTACTGGGCCGGATGGACCACCGACTGGAAGCTGTTCGTCGCCGTGCTGATCGGCTACGCGCTGCTGGTGGTCGTCGAGATCGTCCAGAAGACGCCGCGGCTGGAGTGGCGGGCCGGCGCCGGGTGGGTGCTCCCCTGGTTCGCCGGGCTGACGGTCATCTCCTACTTCGGCGCCTACCCCAGTCCAAGCACCGGCAACCGGAATGTGATCCAGTATCCGTACGGCATCCTCGTCACCCTCGGGCTGAGCGCGATCATCTACGTCCTTGCGGTCCGTCTGCGGTTGGACCGGGCTCGGGTCGAGGAGCACATCGCCGAGGTCAGCAGCGAGGCAGAGATCGAGACCGCGGTGCTGGGGGCGGACACCTGAGTTCGCCCGGCGTGCCGTCGGCAGTCGTATACCACATATGAGATATAATGAAACCTATGAGTGAGGACTACCTGAGCCGGATCGGCAACCTCATCCGCGATGCGCGCAAACACCGCGGATGGACCCAAACCGAGCTGGCAGACGTGCTCGGCACCAGCCAGAGCGCGGTCAACCGGATCGAACGCGGCCACCAGAACGTCTCATTGGACATGTTGGCCAGGATCGGTGCCGCGCTCGACTCCGAGATCGTGTCGCTCGGCGTCGCCGGACCCATGCATCTCCGCGTCGTCGGCGGCACCCGGCTGTCGGGCTCGATCGACGTCAAGTCGAGCAAGAACGCCGGTGTCGCTCTGCTCTGCGCCTCGCTGCTCAACACCGGCCGCACCACGTTGCGCAAGGTCGCCCGCATCGAGGAGGTCAACCGGCTCTTGGAGGTGCTCAACTCGATCGGCGTCAAGACCCGCTGGCTCAACGACGACAACGACCTCGAGATCGTGCCGCCGGAGCACCTGCAGCTGGACCAGATGGACGCCGAGGCGGCCCGCCGTACCCGCAGCATCATCATGTTCCTCGGACCGCTGATGCACCGGGAGTCCACGTTCGCCCTGCCGTACGCCGGGGGCTGCGACCTCGGCACCCGGACGGTCGAGCCGCACCTGGCCGCACTCCGGCCGTT
The DNA here is from genome assembly GCA_050700835.1 of Nocardioidaceae bacterium. Classification (GTDB taxonomy): domain Bacteria; phylum Actinomycetota; class Actinomycetes; order Propionibacteriales; family Nocardioidaceae; genus JBOHDX01. Next base: position 7,448 of record JBOHDX010000022.1, on the reverse strand, counting down.
CGGCCTCGAGGTCAAGGCCACCGAGGGCAGCTACCACGCAGAGGTCACCGGCGGCACCCGCCCGAGCCGGCCCATCGTGCTGACCGAGCGCGGCGACACCGTCACCGAGAACGCGCTGCTGGCTGCTGCCCGCGCCGCGGGGGTGACCGTCATCCGCAACGCGAGCCCCAACTACATGGTCCAGGACCTGTGCTTCTTCCTGCGTGAGCTGGGCGTCCAGATCGACGGCATCGGCACCACGACGCTGACCGTCACCGGCCTCCCCGACATCGACGTGGACGTGACGTACGCGCCGAGCGAGGACCCGATCGAGGCGATGAGCCTGGTGGCCGCGGCGATCGTCACCGAGTCGCAGATCACCGTGCGCCGGGTGCCGATCGAGTTCATGGAGATCGAGCTGGCACTCCTCGAGGAGATGGGCTTCAGCTACGACCGCAGCGAGGAGTACCTCGCCGCCAACGGACACACACGGCTGGTCGACCTCACGACGTACCCGTCGGTGCTGCACTCCCCCATCGACAAGATCCACCCGATGCCGTTCCCCGGGCTCAACATCGACAACCTGCCGTTCTTCGCGGTCATCGCGGCCACCGCGTCAGGCTCGACGCTGCTGCACGACTGGGTGTACGAGAACCGCGCGATCTATCTGACCGAGCTCAACAAGCTCGGCGCCTCGGTCAAGCTGCTCGATCCGCATCGGGTGCTGATCGAGGGGCCGACCCGCTGGCGGGCCACAGAGCTGATCTGCCCGCCGGCGCTGCGTCCCGCCGTCGTGATTCTGCTGGCGATGCTGGCGGCCAAGGGCACGTCGGCGCTGCGCAGCGTCTACGTGATCAACCGCGGCTACGAGGACCTTGCCGCCCGGCTCAACGCGCTGGGCGCGCAGATCGAGCACTTCCGCGATATCTGACCGGGACCCAAGAATCGACATCGGTGTCGCCGGGGCTACCCACAGGCCGATTCCTTCGTCCGACCCCTCGCGCCCGACCGCCTGCGTCCGACCGCTCGCGCCCGGTTAGCGGAAGAGGACGTCGATGTACGAGCGCGCCGGAGGGCTCCACGACGAGGCCGGCGGAGCCGCCATGTCCGGTGTGATCCGCGGCAGTGGCTGCGTACGGTGACCGCGACCGGCGTGCCAGTCGTTCTCCTGCTCGACCAGCTCGCCGAGGTCCACCCGGTCCAAGAAGAGGCCCTCGCACGAGGTGCACTGCGCGATCGTCACCCCTCCGCGCACCTGCTGCTGCATCTCGTTGGCGCACTTCGGGCACGTCATGGCATCCACGTCGCAACGTTAACTCACCCGCTGTCGCGACGAACCGCGGACGCGCAGTCCCGGAGGCGGTCGACCGTCGAGCAGCCCGGCATACTGACCGCGTGACCGGCAGTCGACAGTCGACCCACCCGTGGTTCGACCCGCCGGCACCGCGAGCGATCGCGCACCGGGGAGGCATGGCGTACCCCCCGAATCGCGGCATCGAGAACAGCCTGCAAGCGTTCGCCAACGCGGTACGCCTGGGCTACCGCTACCTGGAGACCGACGTGCACGCGTCGCGGGACGGCGTGGTGTTCGCGTTCCACGACCAGACCCTGGACCGGTTGACCGACCGGCGGGGTCGCATCCGCGACCTCCCCGCCGAGCAGGTCGCGCAGGCCCGGATCGGCGGCCGCGAACCGGTGCCGTTGCTCATCGAGCTGCTCGAGGCGTTCCCAGACATCCGCCTCAACATCGACGTCAAGGACGAGACGGCGATCGAGCCGTGCGTACGCGTGCTGCGGCAGGCCAACGCGCTCGGCCGGGTCTGCATCGCGTCGTTCTCGACCCGGCGGCTGCGCCGGCTGCGGCACCTGCTGGGGTCCTCGGCGACCAGCTCGCTCGGGTCCGCCGAGGTCGCCGCCCTGCGCCTCGGCCCGGTCGACGTGGTGCGCTCGTTGGGGCGCCGCCGTGGTGCGAGCTGTGCCCAGGTGCCCCACCGTGCCGGCCCCTTGACGGTCGTCGACGAGCGGTTCGTCCACCGGAGCCACGACCTCGGCCTCGAGGTGCACGTGTGGACCGTGGACGCACCGGCGCAGATGCATGCGCTGCTCGACCTCGGCGTCGACGGCCTGATCACCGACGAGATCCAGACCTTGAAGGACGTGCTCGTGCAGCGCGGCCAATGGGACGGGATGGGCCCGTGACCCAGCCCGCTGCTCCGGTCGTCGGCGCGGACGACGGGGACCGCAGGGCCGAGCAGAGGGCGTGGTACTTCTACGACTGGGCCAACTCCGCGTACGTCACGGTCACCGGAACGGTGTTGTTCGCGCCGTACCTGACCAGCGTGGCCGAGAAGGACGCCTGCGGGTACATCGGAACCACCGACCGCCCGTGCCACCAGGACCTCGCCGTGCTGGGGCTGCACGTCTCGCCCGGGTCGCTGGTGTTCTATGTGGTCACGTTGGCGACGATCGCGTCTGCCTTCGTCCTGCCGGTGGTGGGCGCCTTGGCCGACCGGAGTGCGCGCAAGCGGCGGCTGATGTGGCCTGTCGTGGTGCGGCGCTGCCGCGGCTTGCGTGGCAGTGGTGCCGGAGTCCGGCGGCCTGCTCCGACGCAGCTTCGGCCAGCTCGCCACCACGCTGCGGGAGACCCGGGCGTACCCGATGACGCTGCTGTTCCTGCTGGCGTACCTCTTCTACAACGACGGCATCCAGACCGTGGTCTATGCCGCGGCGGTCTATGGCAACAAGCAGCTCGGGTTCAGCATCGGGTTCCTGATCGCCTCGATCCTGCTGGTCCAGTTCGCCGCCTTCGGTGGTGCCCTGCTGTTCGGCCGCGCCGCCGGTCGGGTCGGGAGCAAGGCCATGATCGTGGGCGGGCTGGTGGTCTGGATCGCGGTCGTGACGGTCGGCTACTTCCTGCCGGCCGGCCAGGCGATCCCGTTCCTCGCGCTCGCCGTCGCCATCGGCCTGGTGCTGGGCGGCACCCAGGCGCTGTCGCGCTCGTTTTACAGTCAGCTCATCCCGAGAGGGCGGGCGGCGGAGTACTTCAGCCTCTACCAGGCGTGTGAGCGAGGTACGAGCTGGCTCGGCACGCTGGTGTTCGGCGTCGTGCATCAGGTGACCGGGTCGTACCGCCCGGCGATCGTGGCCTGATCGTCTTCTTCGTACTCGGCCTCGCGCTGTTGGTGCCCGTCGACACCAGGCGGGCGATCCGCGAAGCGGGCAACCCGGTCCCTGCCGTGGTGTGATGGGGGGTGGGCGACCGGTGTGGCCCTGGTCTCGGACGTGGCGGTCCTGGACTCAGGGGAATCTCATCTGGTGGCCGTACGTTGGACTCAGCGGAACCGCGTGGCCGCCAGCCACGTAGTGAAACGTGACAGATACTCACCCACCAGCCTCGGGAGGGGACGATGGCCGAACGCACACTACGAGGTGCCCGCCTAGGCGCGCAGAGCTTCGAGGACGAGCGCGGCGTCGAGATGGCCCCCCGCCAGCAGATCGCCTACCACTGCCCGCGCGGGCACGACTTCAGTCTCACCATGTCGGTCGAGGCGGAGGTGCCGCTGCTGTGGGAGTGCCCGAGGTGCGGCAGCGCCGCCAAGCAGGTTGACGGCGACGAGCCTGAGGCCAAGCGCGAGAAGCCGGCGCGCACCCACTGGGACATGCTGCTGGAGCGCCGATCCATCCCGGAGCTGGAGGAGATCCTCTCCGAGCGGCTCGAGCTGCTCCGCACCGGTGAGATCGGGCCCGCCCATCTGCACCGTCGTACCAAGTCAGGTCGCAAGCAGACCGCCTGAGCGGTCCGTTCCGGCCCTCGAGGCCGCCTAGAACGCCGATCCCGTGCCAACTCCCCCAGCGGCGCGGGATCGGCTTTTTCGTACCCGGGGTGTTCGGTGTTGAGAGAAGCCTCGGCCTAGCGGGGTCGAGCCGGGGGTACGCGTCGGGACCAGTTCGTCGGTCGAGCGGGGCCGTCCTGCACCGGTACGCCGGCTCGCTGGACCGAGATCCGCGAGTCGTGAGAACCACAGCCAGAAGCCGCGGACCGGCGGGCCAAAACCCGCGGACCGGCGGGCCAAAAGCCGCGGACCGGCGGGCCAAAACCCGCGGACCGGCGGGCCAAAACCCGCGGACCGGCGGGCCTTGGTCAGACTGGGCGGCCGTGCTCGTCGATCACGTCGCCACCCGGGTTGACCCCACCGGTGTTGACCCCACCTCTGTTCGCCCCGCCAGGGCCGACACCACCGGGATTGACGCGGCTGGCGCGGCGGGTGACGACGGCGACGCCTCGGCGCGCCACCCAGGCCTGAACCAGCCGGCGCGCCAGCGGCCTGGTCGGGGGCAGCACGAAGAAGAACCCGACGACATCGGTGACGAAACCGGGCGTCAGCAGCAGGGTCCCGCCGACCAGCACCAGCCCGGCGTCGGTCAGCTCCCGACTGGGCAGGTGCCCGGTCCGGATCGCCTCCGAGAGGGCCCGCCACGCTCGCAGTCCCTCGCGCTTGACCAGCCAGGCACCGAGCGCGCTCTCGGCCACCAGCAGCAGGAACGTCGGCCAGAATCCGATCAGGTGTCCAACCTGGATGATCACGGCGATCTCGACGATCGGCACGATCAGCAGCGCCAGCGGCAGGTATCGCCACGACATGGTGCCCTCCGTAGCGTGGATGACCGACAGGCGGACGGGTCTGGCCCGGACCGGACTCAGCGGGAACGCGAGCCCAGGTTCGAGAGTACGTCACGGGCCTGGCCCGCGCGGTGTTCCGCGCCCCAGATGGTGACCCTCCACAGCGCTTCGCGAACGATCGCGCCGCTCATCTTGGACTCCCCCGCGACGCGCTCGGCGAACATGATCGGGACCTCCACGACCCGGAACCCCTCCGCCACCGCGCGGCGAGCGAGGTCGACCTGGAAGCAGTAGCCCTGCGACGACACCGCGTCGAGGTCGAGGGCCTCGAGGGTCCGGCGCCGGAACGCGCGGAAGCCGCCGGTCGCATCGTGCAGCGGCAGGCCCAGAGCCAGCCGGGTGTAGAGGTTCCCGCCGCGCGACAGCAGCTCGCGGCGACGCGGCCAGTTGACCACCGAGCCACCGGGCACCCAGCGCGACCCGATCGCCAGGTCGGCGCCGTCGGCCACCGCGGCCAGCAGATCTGGGAGCTGCTCAGGCCGATGGGACCCGTCGGCGTCCATCTCGCACACCACGTCGTAGTCGCGTTGCAGCGCCCACGAGAACGAGTCGAGGTACGCCGCGCCCAGACCCTGCTTGCCGAGCCGGTGCTCCACGCGCACCCGCGGGTCGGCCGCGGCGAGGTCGTCGGCGAGCTTGCCGGTGCCGTCCGGGGACGCGTCGTCGGCGACGAGTACGTCTGCCTGCGGCACCGCGACGCGCAGCCGGGCGACGATCGGCCGCAGGTTGTCGTACTCGTTGTAGGTCGGGATGATCACGAGGACGCGCTCGTTCATGCGCTGCTCCCTCCGCCCACCGGGGCGACGTCTGGCTCTGTCGCCCGGGCCCCGGCGGCAGGCTCGGCGGATCCTGCGGGCGCCACCACGGCCGCGTCCCGGCGGCGGCGTCGGGCCAGCAGCAGCGACACCAGTAGCGCGACCACGGCCACCACGCAGGCGAGAGCCTGCAGCCAGCCACCGAACCGGATGCCCCAGGTCACGCCGGTCGCGACGGTCAGCGTGGCCACGTCGTAAGCCGGATCGCGGGTGGTGGTCTCGGCGAGCACCTCGCCGTCGGCGTTGACCATGCCGCTGATGCCGTTGATGGATGCCACCGCCAGGTCGCGTCCCGACTCGATCGCGCGGACCCGCGAGATCTGCCACTGCTGCGCCGGCTGACCGGTGCCGGTGTAGGTCGCGTTGTTGGTCTGCACCACCAGCAGCTGCGCACCGGCATCCACCGCGCTGCGCACGTTGGCGTCGTCGGCGACGTCGAAGCAGAGCATGTCGCCGATGGTGATGCCCCCGATTCGCAACGCCCCGGGTTGGTGACCCGGCACCATGTCCCGCGGGATCTCCTTCGCGACCACCGGGAGCAGGTCGGTGACGACCGACCTGAACGGCACATACTCACCGAACGGCACCAGCCGGTGCTTGACGTACCGCGCGCCGGGGCCGGTGCTCGGGCTCCAGACGATGCCGACGTTCTCGGCCTCGGACGGCGTCGGGCCGTTGACGATGGCGCCGACCAGCGTGGGTACGCCGACGGCGTCCACCGCGGCCTGGATCTCGGCTCCGATCGCGGGGTAGGCGACCGGGTCGATGTCGGTGGAGTTCTCCGGCCACAGCACGATGTCGGCGCGGGGGGCCGTGCCGGCCTTGACCGCGGCGGCGTACCGGAGGGTCTCGTTCACGTGGTTCGTGACCACCTGGTGCTGCTGGCCGAGACTGTTCGCGCCGGTGCCGGGCACGTCACCCTGGATGGCCGCGACCGTGATCGATCGCCCCGGATCGGCTAGGCCCACCGGCAGGGCCAGGCCGACGCACAACAGCGCGACCGCACCCGCGGCCAGCGCGACCGTCGGCCGCCAGGCGCGGCGTCGCCGGACTGCGGCCACCGCCAGGGCGCAGACCAGGACCACCGCACCACTGGTGACCGGGGTGCCGATCCACCGGTTGAGCGCCGCCATCGGCGTGTCGACCGTGGCGTACGCGAGGTAGCCCCACGGGAAGCCGCCGAGCGGGACGGTGCCGCGCAGCAGCTCCATCGCCACCCAGCAGCAGGCGGCCCACACAGGGGCTCCGGGCAGCCGGCTCACCCGCACCGCCGCCCAGCCGAAGCCCGCGTAGTACAAGGCGGACACGACGGTCAGGCCGAGCCACGCGACCCAGCCCACGGCCCCCAGGCCGATGTTGAGCAGCCACGGCAGCAGCACCAGCATGAACGCCAGCCCGAACACGTAGCCGACCAGGAGCCCGTGCCGCGGCGTCACCCCGACGAGCAGCGCCAGGAAGCCGGCCACGCCGAGCAGCAGCAGGACGAACCAGCTGGTCGGCGCGAAGCCGAGCGCGACCGCGACGCCGGCGACAGCGGCCAGCAGGCAGCGGATCAACAGCGTCAAGACAGGTCCTCGCGGCCGGGGTGCCGGAGCACCGGCGTCGTCGGCCAACGCTACCTCGCCGGGCCCTCTGCTCCCTTCCGGACCGCGCGCAGGGCACGCGCATCCGTCGAGGATCCGGCTGCGTGACGCCGCGCGGTCAGCTGACTCGGACCACCACCGGGACACTGACGCCGGCCACGTAGGCGCCGCGCGCCGGGATCACGATCCGGAAGGTGGACGCACCGGTCCCGCTGGCCCGCCAGTGCATCGAGTAGCCACTGCGCGCACCCAGCGTGGCGCTGTCCACGTTGAGCCAGTGCCTGCCGCTGAGACGCTGCAGGAACACGGTGGAACCCTTGTGGTTCGGCACGACCGTGCCGGTGAAGCCGACCCGCGCACCGAGCGGCACCCGCTCACGGCTGACCTGCC